>CAZEMR010000075.1:0-13994 GCA_964513465.1 uncultured Hyphomicrobiales bacterium | reverse complement strand
GATATGCGCAGGTAATAGACTCCCGGCGCAAAGCCGCTTACGTCAAGCTCGGCCGAGCTGCGGCCCGCGGGGTAATACATATCATCTATGGCCAATACGCGGCGCCCCAGCGCGTCGGAAAGCTCCATGCGCACATTGCCGAACCCCTCGAGAGTAAACTCCACCCGCGCCGTTTCCGTGGCGGGATTGGGGAAGATATTTAGCCCGGTTGTGGCGGCGGGGTCGTTGACGGGGGTGCCACTCGGAATATACTTATATATATATTTGTAGCCGGTATAGGTCGGCGCAATTATCGAGCCGTCCGGAAGGCAGGCCATGTCGATAAAGAAATCTTCGATTTCGCCGGATTGGGAATCGATAATGATATCCCAGTTCTTGCCCCCATTCGTGGTTCTCCATGTCTGATACCAATATTCCGTAGCGTATCCGACCGAATCGTTGACAAATTTAATCGATCCCAAGCCTTTTTTTGCGGATGTGATTGTATCTAACTGCTCCTCCCATGTTTGCCCGCCGTCGGTGGTGTGGATGATATAATTGGCCCAAGTATGTGACTGAGCCTTGTATCTTCCGGCTATCCAGCCTTCCTGTGAGTTTAGGAAGCATAATATAGTAGGTCTTTTGGTATTGGTTTCTCTTTTTATCCAGGTTTCGCCATAATCGTGCGAAATATATAAATAAGCATTAATTATTTGAAATCCCTCAGCTTTATAAACAGCTAATAAAATCGTATCATCATCTAATACCTGGACATCGTCGATTCCAATAATAAATTCATCTTCATCCGGATCAAGATATTTAGTAATAAATGTTTCTCCTCCATCAAATGAAATATGATAATATCGGCAAGTTGCGATGCATCCAAAATTATTTTTATTAAATGAAACATCTGCACCCAGACACCCGTAAGTTTCTAACTGCTTCTTTTCCCACGACATACAACGATCCCGGGAAATATAATAATATCCAGTATCACATGTTATTATACATAATCCTGCATATGGAAATGTAATATCTTCAATTTGCGGTGCAGACCAGCTTGAATCATAAAGCGTTGTGTACCAAGTTTTTCCACCATCACTTGTTGCCCGGCTAACAGGGTAATTTCCCGATCTTCCCATTGCACAAGCATTATAGCCATTTGATTCAATCCCGCGATAACTAACAACTAACTTAGGCAGTCCCTCTCCGGTATCGACCATTACCCACTCGCCGCCCTTTGACAGGGCGGCAAGCGGAAGCAAAAATAATATTATTATTAATGTTTTCATATTTATCTCGTTTTTACGAATTTCAAAGACTTACTGATTCCTTTTTCGTCAATTATTTTGACTATATAAGAACCAGAACCAAGAGAGCTAATATTAATCTGCTCGTCGCACTTCTGATTTTCACATTTGACCAGTTGTGTAATCATAACTTCCCCAGTTGAGGAAAGAATTTGAACTTGATAAACACCCTTCTTTGGTTCTTCGGCGCTTATTTCTATTATATTTTGCGAAGGATTGGGCCATACCCTCAGCCCGGCGGATTCCGCGGCGGGGTCCTGGGCAGAGGCTGGCTCCTCCTCGTATATATGTATTGCGTCATATTTGAGCAGCCACAGCCGACCGCCCGAATCGACAGCCGGACCCCAGTAAAAGCAACTGTGGCATTCGACTTCGCTCCATTTTCCGTCGGGCGTTATTTTGAACAAATAGCATTCTCTGTTGAACTCGGAGAGATGTTTGTATGCTGTCAGCCAGATCGTGCCGTCTTTCCCTTCGGCAAGCTCCTCCATACTCCAGTTGCCGCTGCTGAACCTTCCGGTATCGGGAAAAACAAACGGCGTCCACCTGCCCTTGCTGTATTTATAATATCCGAATCCGTATGACTTGATCCAGAATCCTTCGTCGCCGGCGGCTATGAATCCACCTACAAAACATTCTCTTGATTCCGCAAAAATTGAATTAAAGCTATAAACATTGTTATTTTTAATCTGGAAAACCGAATCACAATTATAAAACCATGGACCGCCTTCGTAATAAAATATATCGGGCTCCGACATCAGATGATCCCCATACTCACGCATATCAAATACAGTGTCGCCATTCTCGGTAAACCGGCCCCAATGGTAAGGGTCTTGTTTATATAAGACCCCGTCTTTCATTGCGCATAGACCAGTCATCATAATTGGATATTTGATATTGCTCGAAGCAGTATCATAATAAAACCAATTTTCCCTGTTGTATTTGACTATCCCGCGGTCGGTGCCGACCCATATATTATTTTTGCCGTCGATTTTAATTTTATATGAAGACAATAGTTTATATTGCCTCGGATAATGCTCGCTGTTATTGAAAATTACAGGAGAATATCGTTTCCATTCGCCGCCCTCGTATGCCATTACGCCATAGTTTGTGGCCACATATACATTCCCCGAGCTGTCGAATGCAATTTGGTTGCAGCCGCGGAACCAGTCTTTCTCCATATCCATTTCGTAAAATGTCCACTTCGCAGAAGCCGCCGAAATAATAATCATGCCCGCAAAAGCAAACAGAATTATATGTATGATTTTCATATCAATATCCGGATTATTTTATTCACAAATTGGAGTGCAGGCGGTCGGTATTTGTAAAGTTCAAAATATAATACCGTTTTTGGCAAAAACAAAACTGCCTGCCCTGAATTAATTATCAGAGCAGGCCGCGGAATTTATCGGATTATGAATTTTTTAGAGGTTTTTATTTCGCCATTCAGGATTACGCCATATAAATATATTCCCTGCGGATATTCATTTGAATTGAACGAAAACTCGTCATTTGAAAATGGCTGCAATCGCTTGCGATAGACAAAGCGGCCGGTCAGGTCGGCCATATAAAATTCGATCTCACCCGACAGCCCGACGGGTATTTGATAGCTGACCACTGCTATGCCATCGGATGGATTCGGCCGCACATCGATAAATATTTTCGATTCGTTCGGAGCGCCTTCGAATACCGATACTTCCTCCAGCTTTTGTTCGATGTCCTCAATTCTTTGCTTCAATTCTTCGTTTTCCTGTTTCAGGTCTTTGAATCGGTGGATTACAGCTTTGATTCCGCCCATAGCGGCCCCGATTCCGTCAGCCGTACCGTATGAGCAGCTATCCAGACCTAAATGAAAAGTATTCCAGAAATCCTGGGCCATCATTCCCATCATAGTTCGATCGACCGTTCCACCTTTCAATTTAAATGTATATATTCCAACCGTATCAAAAAATGCATACATTTTGTCCAGATCAACATGCCTGATAGAATCTTTCCTGTTTCGATCGCTCAAAACTTCCCATTGAGTTGCTTCAGGATATAGTAAAACACCAACATCATTACTATTCTGGTCTTTACCTGTTATAAATCTTACGGCTCCGTTTAATGGATTATATGAATCACCATAGAAACGGAAAGTAACCTGATTTTTGGCCGTGGAATATGCTTTACTTCCGGGATCGGTAACGCTGTAATCGCCAAAGATCATGGAGCCTTCGTATGTGGACGTTCCCACGAAATTTCCGAACGCAAACGCATGATTCCGGTTTGTGCTTACATAATTGCCCAGCGCCATTGAATTGCCGAAGTTTCCCTGCACTTTTGCAGCGATGCCATGGGCATAGGTATAGGGCCCGATAGCTTCGGAGGCGTATCCCATACAAACGGCGTCCTCGCCATAAGCGGTCACATTATGTCCCATCGCTATGGCGTGGGATGCAGTGTCGATATTAATAACCTGCTTTAATTCATCTATATAGTCCATATTCTGCGAATACAATGGGGAAGCCAAAATAATAATTGCCAGAGAAATAAGAATTGTTTTCATAGGAAGGACTCCTGAATAAATTAGAAAGACTGTTTGGTGCACCGAAAGTAAAAATAAAAAACGATTTTTGCAAGCGAAATTTTCAGGTATTTTTGATTTCTTTCATTTGTAAACATAAAAACCCTGTGTTCATCTTTCTCGGCGCGGTTTGCTGAGGCGTTATATAATAAAAGCCCGGCCGGAGCGTGTCCGGTCGGGCCGATATATGATATATATTTATATCACTTACATGGTTGCCGGGGGTACGGGTTCGTTGGGATCGCCAGCGTTATTGATCGGAAGTTTGATCAATACCCATGCGATGAATCCGATGACCGCCAGGCTGATCAGGAACGGCGAGCCGGGCCATATCGCTGCCGGGAAGATGTCGAACACCGCGAATACGGCAAACACCAATCCCATTAGCGCTTCGCCCGCGATGAGGCCGGATGCGAGCAGCACTCCGACGTTTTCGATGCGCGCGCCCTGCACTGCGTTGAAGTCGCGTTTGCGTTTGCTCATATCGACTGCGCCCTTGACCAGGCCGCCGACGAAGATTGCGAAGGTGGTCTCGATCGGCAGGTACATACCGACGCTGACCAGCATCGGGCTTTTAACCTGCATAAGGATAAAGCCGACGCCCATGAGCATACCGACGATGATGAGCGGCCATGCCATCTGCCCGCCGACGATACCCTGCGAGAGTATAGCCATCAGCGAGGCCTGCGGTGCCGATAGGGTACGGCTGCCGAAGCCGCCTTCGTAGCCTTCGATCGCTCCGCTTGCGATGTCGCCCTGGTTCAGGAATGCGAGCACAAAGAACATAACCACGGCTGCTGCGAGCACGCCGATGATATCGCCGATCTGCATTTTCCAGGGCGTACCGCCGAGGATGTGTCCGGCCTTGAGGTCCTGGAGCATTTCGCCGGCAACGGCTGCCGATACGCAGACGATTGCCGCCACTCCGAGCACTGCCGCCACTCCGCCGGTATTGCCGGTGACGCCGAGCGCCACGAGTATGAGAGCGGTTACGACGAGTGCGGTTAGAGTAAGGCCGCTGATCGGGTTATTGCTCGAGCCCATGATACCGACCAGATAGCCGGAGACTGCCGCAAAGAAGAATGCGAGCACAATCATCACGGTGGAGGCCACAATGGCCACGAGCAGCGATGTATTGAATATATAAAAAGTAATGGCGAATGTGGCAATGGCAACGATTACGATGCCGACCATTATCCATGTGAAGCTGATGTCTTTTTCGGTGCGGTCGATATCGACGGGAGTGCCGGAGGCTGCTTTTTTGACGTCGCTGACCGAGCGAACGATTCCCGCTGTAAGGCTTTTTCTCATCATGAACAGAGTATAACCGGAGCCAACAAGCATACCGCCGATAGCTATCGGGCGGACGATGTATTTCCATACCTGAAGGATCTGGAATCCGGGGTCGTTGACTTTTTCCAGACCAGAGTTGATGTCCGCGGCTACGTTGGTTGCCACGAGGAATTCCGCCCATGCCTGGAAATCGAGGGTGGGGCTGATAAAATAAAGGATAATCGGCGAGAGCAGTCCCCATGCTATGATGCCGCCGCTAAAGTTCAGCGCGGCCAGCCTGGGTCCGATGATATAGCCAACGCCCATATATGCCGGGCTGACCGCAGGCGAGCTGAGCAGTATGCCGCCCTTGCCCGAAAGCGTAGTGCCGGTGATGGTCTGATGGCCGAATGTGATGAATTTTTCCCAGAGCACTGGAAATACTTTGAACTCGCCAAGGGTTTTGATGAGCGCTCCGAGGCCCATTGCGCCAAAGAGGAACTTCGATCCGCCGCCGCCGGTGCGGCCGGTTTTGTGAATTTCCGCCGCGGCGAGCGATTCCGGGAACGGAAGGTCGCGGTCTTCGACCATAACGCGGCGCAAAAGCGCAACGAACATAATACCAAGGATACCGCCAAAGAGCAAAATCAGCGAGGCGGTGATGTAGTTACCCGTTGTAAGGAAGGGGTCCCATATTCCGGCAATAAAGAATGCCGGCAATGTAAAAATTGCTCCTGCGGCGACCGATTCGCCGATTGAGCCGACCGTTCTGGTCATGTTTTCTTCAAGGATCGAGCCTTTCATAATTTTCAATATGGCCATACCTATGACCGCCGCGGGATAGGTGGCGGCGATGGTCATACCTGCCTTCAGGCCCAGATAAGCGTTGGCCGCACCAAGCACGACAGCCAGCACGAGTCCGAGCAAAAGCGCCCTGATCGTGAACTCCGCCATATTGGAGTCTGCCGATACGAATGGTACGAATTTTTTCTCTTCTGCCATTTACATCTCCTGTTTTTAATTAAGTGATTAATATAATTCACAAAATGATGGATTATCTCGCCATATAGCAATCATTTACCTTCGATTGAAGAAATCGCCCCGCCTTGCAGCCATACCCGGCGACGCGAAATATCTTCTTTTAAATAATATGTTTAATCAAAATTGGCAATCCGCAAATATACCAAATCATATTAAAAACTCGAAACAAAATAACGGAAAATCCTTGTTTTGATTCGAGCAAATCAATTAATTACAACAATTTAAACAAATTATTTAAATTAATCTCTTATATATAATGAAATCAATTTTATGCATATTTTTATGGATAATACAAAAAGCGGCGCGGCATTCAGATAAACGCCGCGCCGCCGGATTAAGCAGCTTCGTCGATCAATAATTGGCGAATTCCTCGAAGAATATCGCCGCTGCGGTTATTCCGCCATAGAAATTATTCAGATCGATATTCTCGTTCGGCGAATGTATATTGTCGGTCGGCAGCCCGAGTCCCATAAGCACGGTCGGCGCCCGCAATACATTCTGGAAAAGTTCGACTATCGGTATCGAACCGCCCTCGCGCATGAATACGGGGTCCTTGCCAAATGCCTTTTTGAGCGCTACTTTGGCGGCTTTTACGCCTGCGCTGTCGCGAGGCACCAGCACCGGGTTGGCGCCGTGTAATATTCGGATATCCACCGATACGGTCGGCGGGGCTATCGAGCGGAGGAATTTCTCGACCTTTGCGGCGATGTCGCTTGCGCGCTGATGAGGCACCAGCCTCATCGAGATTTTCGCCATAGCTTTGCTGGGCAGAATTGTCTTTGCTCCGCGGCCCGTATATCCGCCGTTGATTCCGTTCAGATCTAGCGAGGGACGCGCCCAGGTACGCTCGAGCGTGGTATAGCCGACTTCGCCAGAGACTTCGCGGATGCCGAGTTCGCGGCAGTATTCGTCCTCGTAGAACGGCAGCTCTGCGAATCCGTTGCGTTCCTCCTGGGTGAGATCGAGCACATCGTCGTAGAATCCGGGTATGGCGATACGGCCATAGCGGTCTTTTAGCTGTGCAATCATCCAGCAGAGCACGTTGAGCGGGTTGTCCACCGCGCCGCCGTATGTGCCTGAATGGAGGTCGCGATTGGGCCCTTTTACGAGTACTTCGATAAAGGAGATGCCACGCAGCCCGTAGCAGATCGAGGGAAGGTCTTCGGCCAGCCACTCTGTGTCGGCGATCAGCGCGGTGTCGCATTCGAGCAGACTGGCGTTGTCGTAGATAAATTTGTCGGTGTGGTCGCTGCCGCATTCCTCCTCGCCCTCGACCAGGAATTTGACGTTGACCGGAATTGTGTTGCGCGATTTCAAGTGGGCTTCGACTCCCTTTATGAGAGCGAAAATCTGGCCTTTGTCGTCGGAGGTGCCGCGTGCGAACAGCTTTCCGTCGCGGATTACGGGGTCGAATGGTTCGGATATCCATTCCTCGAGCGGATCGACCGGCTGGACGTCGTAATGGCCATAGATAAGCACTGTGGGGGCCTCGGGGCCAGCGCCGCTCCATTCGCCATAGACGATCGGGTGGCCTCCGGTGGGCATAATATCGACCATTTCGAGGCCTGCCTTCTTAAGGCTGCGCGATACCCATTTGGCGCCCTCTTCGATTTGGGTATTATATTCGGGATTACTGCTGATAGTCGGAATCTTAAGAAATTCAATGAGTTCGTCGAGATAGCGACCGTTTTCGTTTTCGATAAATTTGAACAGATCTTTCATAACGCATGATAATTATTTGATTTGTAAAATTGGTTCCTGCCTTATATAATATAATTACTATTCGCAATAGAAAAAAGCAATAAAAAAGGCGCATGCAAAATCATGCGCCTGTCGATTGAAAATAAATCCTATTGCCCGGATGCTTGTTCGTTTTCTTCATCGGCTTTTTCTTCGATGCCCTGCTCGGCATGAAAAATGCCATTTGTTTCGCTCGAGCGTGCGATGCCGACTATTCCGCCGGTGATTACCCATTTACCCTTTTGCTTTTCGAGCGTGCGGGCCACCCTCAGAAATACATTGGCCGAGCGGTCGCCTTTCTGAATATGCAGCGGCATTCCGAATATCACAGATGCAAATGTAGCATTGGCATCCATCTTGATGGAAACATCGGACATTTCGCCGTATTTCATTACATCGTAGTGCTGCCACTGGTCCATCATTGCCTTTTTGAATTCGGCGAATGTTTTAATTACTTCGGCCGAGTCGGTGCCGAAAAATGTTACTTCGTCTGCCAGTGTTTCGACCATTGCAGAGAAGTTTTTTTCTTCGTTGGCTTTATTATAGTCCTTCATTACGTCGACAACGGCCTGTTTTTCTTTTTCGATCTGCTCGGCAGTAAGAAACTCAGGTTCGGGTTCGCATCCGTAAAATATAAATATTAATATTAGTGGTAACAATAATTTTTTCATAGGCTCTCCGTAAAATGTGGTTAATCCGAATCTTAAGTGATTGGTATGGAAATTATGTTGCTTTTGGCAATTATACTCAAAAAAACAAATCAAAACAAAAAATTATTTTCAGGCAAGTTTGTTCTGCCCGCAATGCCGTCACTTAACCCACTATTTATCATATGTTTATATATATACAAAAATTATTCGACAATCCAAATAATTTTGAGATTTCGCGGCGTATTTCCAGGCGGTTTTCCGCCATTATTGAATCATGCTTCAGTGAATCCGGTTCATTTTTCGCCCATATTTATACCCGTGATTCTTCCTTTTTAAAAAAACTGGTATGCGAATTGCAAAATATTGCCATGTAAGTGTTTTTATCCGGATAAAGATCGAACTTTATCTTTCTATTTTCATTTTATTCCAACTAATTCAAGGGAAGATCATGAATGTTACATCAATCGGCAGCTACGGCACAACTGCTTACGAGCCAATGACTTATCCTACGGTCGAGCAGCAGACTGCTACCACCAGCTCCACTACGGAGTCCACCGCGCCGACCACCGACTGGCAGAAGGATATCCTCCTGACCGCCATCAACGATCTGGAGAATACTCTCCAATTGGATGATAGTCACCCCCTCGACCGCGAAGGCAATACTCCGATCGAGACGCTCGACGAAGCTCTGATCGAGGCGAGCATGCTGAATTCTCCGACTTATCAGGAAGAAGCGGCCGGAGCTCAGGCTAATCTCTCCGGCGAGGACGTGCTTTATTTATTCTCCGGCGAATAATATGCCGCACAGCGTGAATTTTTCTGACCGTTACAACATGGAAGTTGGCAATTACCCGAGGATGGGGCAAGAACTCCGGTTAGACGATTTTATGAGGCTGTTCCGGCCTCATCCTCCCTGCCGGCTTATATTTATTCATGTTTAGTCAGAATATTTAAATAAAAAACCCGCTTCGCGTTGAATGACGAAGCGGGCCGGTTGAGCTTTGTGCGTTTTCGAATTATTTAATATTCGTGAGCGCTTTTTCTGCTGCGTCTATCGTGGGCTGAATCGATATGTCGCTTCCGACTGCGCCCTTCATCCAGAGCGATGGGATGAGTCTGCCCTGGCGGCACATGCGCTGCATTTCGTCGCCGAGGTTTTTGTCCTTGATATATTGGTCTATTTGCAACTCGATCAGGTGGCCGATCGGATAGGCCGAGAGATAGAGCGGATAGTCGATCATGTGAGAATAGATGCCGAGTATCGGCGAATCCTTTACTCCGAATGCAGGCGCAAAGTACTGGTTCCATACCTCTTTGCCGATGCGGATGACGGCCTGCTTCAGTTCGGCGGGGGTGGCGTCGGGATTTGCATAGAGCCATTTCCAGACTTCCATATCGACGAGCGATACGCCCATGATTTCGTATGTCGACCAGAAATTATCCAGTGCGTAGAGGTCGTCTTTGTTCGGATTGCTTTCCTTCATTCCGAGCAGCTCGAGATCGCGCTTCTGGAATGCGAATGCCCAGGCCTCGGTGAATGCGGTGTTGGGCACTCCGTGCATTGCGTAATAATCTACATCATAAAGGGTTATGGTCTGCTCGACGTTGTGGCCAAGCTCGTGGATTCCGATATTATATCCTTTGTAATCCATTCCGTTATCGCCGATGCGGCTGCGCAGGCGAGAGTCCTGCCCCTTCATTTGGGCGCCCCATGCATGGCCTGCTCCGGCGGATGCGTCCACCGAGATATGGCTGGCGATTTCGGTCGCCTTTGTGTGGCTGAATCCGAGCTTAGTTAATAGATTCGGAATATCTTTTTTGAATGCCGTGGTGGTCGGATATTTTTTGCGGGTGATCTGATTCAGCTTGTCCTCGTTGATTCCGCTGCGTGCTTTGAATCCGTCGTACCAGATATCGAACGGCTTAAGGTCGCGCCCCAGACGCTCTTTGATCAGAGCGGCAACTTTTTTGACGGTCTCCGATCCGCAGTATTCGCGGAATAATTGCTCGACTTTTTCCTGCGGGATTTCCATCTCTTCTGAGAATTTCCGCTGGATATATGTCGGATACTGCGGGTTGTATTTATCCACAGCGCGGCGGGCGTGGAAATTTTTGAGCAGGAAATCATAGCGGGTGTCGGGTTCGGGGGTGCCTGTCTGCTCGACATCGTTTTTATAAATTTTATTTTTATAAGGATTCCATGTAAAATCCGGCTTGTCGATGACTTCCTGAGGGATGGTCTGCTCGATAATGCGCAGCATCACTTCGTAGATCATTTCCTGGCGCTTAAGCCCGCCCTCCTGGCCGTACTGGGATTTCAGCTCGTCGCGGAGATTCCAGTGGGTTATAAGCCGCAGATCTTTCGGGAAGTATGTATTTCCGTCGTCGTCGACCAGAAAGCCCACATAGATATTATAATTCGAAATATAAATATCGCCCTCGGTCATAACACGAGCAATATTCTGCTGCACTTCGGCGGGGATTCGGGCAGTGAACAGATCGCCTATTCGCGCAGATGCCCATTCTTTGCGGCTCCAGTTGGTGCCCAGCTCGGCCTTTTCGTCGAGCGTATATGCGGGGAAATTAAGCGCGATATAAAAAGCCAGACGATTGCTGTAGAAATCCTCGGCCAGATGCGAGCTGGGGTCCCAGCTGCCGAACATATTATCGATCGGGAGCATCTCGTAGCCGGTCAGGTGCAGCGGTTTTTTGAGGTCGAGAATGATCGTATTGTAATTGCCGCTGATAGATTCCATATTCTGCTGGATGCGCTCGAAGGTTTTGTCCATAAGAGCTTCGTCGGTGATAAAATTATCCGAACAGAATTTGCGGAATTCGGCTTCGTCGCCGTCGGATTCGCGCCACAGGATTGCTGCCTGGCCGACTCCGCGTTCGGCGCGGAATCGGAATTCTTCGCCATGCTGTTTGACGAGGTCTTCGGCGATTTGCTTAGCTGTTGAATTGTCGATAAACTGCATTTCGGATTCTCCTTTCGCGATTGGGGTCATATCCTGCTCCTGCTTGCGTCCGCATGCGGTGAGCATCAGAGAAATCGCAAAGAGCGACAGTAGAAGTTTTTTCATTGGTTCTCCGGATTATTGAGACATTGATTGAGAAATTTAAAAATTTTACTTATAAATTACGAATTTAATTTCAAAAATATAAATACACTGATTTGAGACGCAGAAAAGCATCTTTTGAGCAAATCTTTTAATATTTTTTCAATAATTTGAAATAATTTCTCAATTTCATCTGTTTATATATTAATATTCAAATCATTTTTGGAAAATTTCGGCGGAATCATGAAATATCTCTCCTTAATCATTTTAATACTCTCGATTATCGTTATCCCACTGAAATCACAGGACTTCTGGCAGGAAGCGGGCACCTTTACGGGCGGCCGGATCAACGACGCGGCGGTTGCCCAAAATGGCGACATCTGGATTGCAGGCAACGGCTCGGGGGTATTTCGCAGCACGGACGCCGGCCAGAGCTGGCAGCGCATGAATAACGGCCTGCTCGACTGGAATGTTTCGGCTATATATATATCGCAATCCGGGAAGATGTTCGCAGGTACCTTCGATAATGGCGTTTTCGTATCGACGGACGCCGGCCAGTCGTGGACATATCCCTCATTCAATTTCGATGATATCGAGATTTATTTTGCGATTACCGACTTCAACGAAATCGGCGGCCGGCTCTATCTGACCACCGAGGGCGCGGTTTACGCCAGCGAGGACGACGGAGAAAACTGGACAGACCTGGGCGAAAGCCTGCCATCGTATTTCCCGCACTGCAACACGATCGAGGGCGACGACGAGGGCAATCTATACCTTGCGACCGAAGGAGCTTTGTATAAATCAAACGATCTCGGAGTCAACTGGAAGGAGATCGGCAAAGCGATTATCGGACGCCGCGTAAGGGATCTGCTCTGGCGCGATGGCCGACTTTATATAGCAGCTCCGGAGGGCGGGCTGATCTATACCGACGACGCAGGGGCTTCATTTGTGACATATAATCCCGATATTGTCCAGTTCTACCCATTCTCGCTGGGCGCAGACACCGAAGGGAATATATATATGGCGGGCAATCCGGGCATATTTTATTCTACTGACCGCGGCGAATCGTGGACCCATGCGGAAACTCCGGAACAGTCCTATTTAAATCTGACCATTATCAACGATATTGAGACCGACTCTACTGGCCGGATGCTTTATTCGGGCCATCCGGAGGGGCTATGGGGCTCGGCGGATACCTGCTCGGAGTGGCATTATCTGAGCGAGAATCTGCCGTCGGTAACCGTGCTCTCGCTGCTCGACGCAGGCGATGGCATTATCTACGCCGGATTCGATGCGCTGGGCGTTTATGCCTCCTCCGACCGCGGCGAGAGCTGGGAGTGGCATAATAATTCGCTATGGCTGGCATCCTCGGTCAATGACATGACGCTGACGCCTCAGGGGGATATTTATATTTGCGCCGATGATGATATTTACAAAGAGGCGCCCGACTCGGTTCTGGATTACAGATGGCGCGAAATCAATATCGACACCCGCCCGAAGAACTGCGTCACAGCCGACGCCCGCGGCAATCTTTATGTCGGAAGCAATCTCGGCGTTATGCGGCGGCTCTCGGGCAGCGATTCATGGGAGCATATCCGCGATGGCATACTTTACCACCCGCTCGAGGTTTACGATATTATTGCTGATAACAATGATGATTTATATATCGGCGTGCAGCATTATGGCGCATATTTCAGCACCAATGGAGGTGACTTCTGGCAGCGGCTGCTGGTCGGACTCGGGGGCGGCGCAACATCTATTATCGATCTGGAGGCCGACCCGGAGAATAATATTTATGCGGCCACCGACGGCGCCGGATTATACAAACTTGATCGCGATTCCTTGCGCTGGCAGCGCATCGACAAGGGGTTTGCGAATACTTATGTCACATCGGTCGAAGCCACGCATTGGGGACTCGTTTATGCCGCCACACTCAACGGAGTCTACCGCAGCTATGATTACGGCGAATCATGGGAGCCGCTGAATGATGGCCTCGGCTTGCGCCGCGTACTCGACCTGATGCTCGACGGCGACGGCTATCTCTGGGCCGCCACGCCCGGCAAGGTCTATCGCAGCCGCGGGATAATCCAGTCTGTCGGCGGCAATTCCCGGGATGATATATATATATATCCCAATCCAGCACGGGAATTTGTCAAAATCAATTTACCTGAAATAATAATTTCCGGGAAAATTAAATTAATTAATTCACTGGGCGAAGTAATTATCGAGCAAAGCTACGTATCGGGATCGGAAGCGCATTTGCAAATATCAGGCATTCCGGCGGGGATGTATTTCATTTTGGTTAATACAGCAAAAAATAATTATATTGAGCCGCTTATTATTTCCAAATAATTAATTACGGTTCATTATGAAAAAATCC
>CAZEMR010000074.1:0-14919 GCA_964513465.1 uncultured Hyphomicrobiales bacterium | reverse complement strand
CGAAGAGCAGATACCCAACGAGCCTTATAGATTCAAGAAAAACCAGACAATCAAAGCTATCATAAAAGAAGTCCGGCGCTCCGGCCCCGGCGGTCAGCCCGAAATCGTGCTCTCGCGCGCTTCCGAGGAATTCCTCTCGCGGCTGTTCGAAATCGAAATACCCGAAATTTATGACGGAATTATTCAGATCAAAGCAATAGCACGCGACCCCGGCGAACGCTCCAAAGTCGCAGTGCAAAGCTTCGACGACAGAGTCGACCCCGTAGGCGCATGCGTCGGAATGAAGGGCATCCGCATTCACTCCATCGTACGCGAGCTGAACAACGAAAACATCGACCTTATCGAATACGCCGAGAATATGGAGATATTCATCACCCGCGCGCTTTCGCCCGCGAAAATAAATGAAATCAAAATATCGAACGAAACCCGCACCGCCGACGTCGTCGTGCCAGACGATCAGGTGTCGCTCGCTATCGGCAAAAACGGCCAGAACGTACGCCTGGCCTCCAAACTGACAGGATTCTCGATTACCCTCATCAAAGAGGGCGGAGAGGACATCGACATCAGCGAATTCAAAGAAGAACTCGGCGTCGCGATATACGAGCAAGTGCTCGACAGCGACATCGAAACCGCCCGCGAATTCCTCGATGCCGATCTTGCAGGCCTGCTCTCCATCGAGGGCATGACCAAAGACTTTCTGATGGAAATGCGCGAAATAATTCTCACCGAATTCGACGAAGAAGAGGACGAAGACATCGAACAGCGCATAGACGAATCGCTCCGCAGAATCGGCGAATACGAGGAATCCGAAGAATCCGAAGAATCCGAAGAAGACGAAGAAGACGAATCCATCGAGCAAACAGCCGAAGAAGAAGAAACCGGCGAATCCGAAGAATTATTCGAAGAGGAAGACGAAATGGAATCGATCGAAGAAGAGGGCGGAGGATTCTCCGCAAAATTCGGTCCAGCGCAAAACGCTCCCAAAGAAACTCCCCAACTTCCCGAACCGGAAGAGGCGGAAGAATCCGAAAAAGAGAGCTAATTAATTAAAATATCAAAGCATTATAAATATATAACGATTTTTCGATCTATAACGAAACAGGTTTATGGCTGCAAAGAAAACAAGATTATTCAAAATAGCATCTGAAATAAATATTGGAAAAGATGCAATTGTCAATTTTCTGAATCATAAAGGATTCGAAATTGAAAACAAGCCCACTGCCAATCTTACAGAGGAGATGGTGGAGCTCGTTTACGAAAAATTCAAACGCGAAAAACGCGCCGCTGAAAAACAGCGCGAAAAAATTCAGAAACATAAGGATGCGCGCCGCGCTACCGAAACCAAATCCAAATCCGACAAAGAGGAAGAAGAGGCGCCGGCCGATGAAAAACAAGCTGCAGCCGTAGAGCCGGACTATACCCCCGAGATTCCCGAAGTCAAGGAAATGGACAAAGAAACAATTGGCCAGGTCGAAGAAATCGAGGAAGCACCGGCCGAAGAAAAAATCGAAAAATCGAAGGGCGAACAGGACGCTGCACGCGAAATAGCCGCCGAAGGCGTCGACAAAGAAATCGCCGGGCATTTGGCTGCCGAAGAAACCGCTAAAGAAGAATTAGATCCGGCACACATGGATACGGGACACCGCGCCCGCATAAATGCAGACGAAGTCCGGGCAGAAGATAATTCCGAAGCCGAGCGCCCCCGCGCCGAAACCACAGCCGAGCCACAGCCCAAGCCCGAAAAAGAAGCCGAACCCCCCGCAGATGAGCAAACAAAAGAAACCGCTCCGGCGGTTGAAAAACCCGCTGCCAGGCAACAAAAATCCCCCGCAGCCGAGGTAAAGACCGAAAAAGCGCCTGAAGCAAAATCGGAAGAATCGGAACCCGAATCCAAAGAAATTGAGAGACGTCAGAAACCCAAAAAAGGCAGCAAAGGCAAGAAACCGAAAAAAGTACGGGAGGAAGAAGAAGCAAACGGCCATCAGCTGCGCGGTCTGACTATCGTAGGCAAAATCGATCTCGAAGCCGAAGCCGAAAAACGCGAAAAAATTCGTCGCAAAAATAAAACCAAGGCCGAGGAAGAAGCCGAAAAAGCCAAAGCGAAATCCAAGCCGGGCAAAAAACGCAAGCCACGCAAGGAAACCGGGAAAGAAGTTGAAATCACCAAAGAAGAATTCAAAGAAAAAGCTTTCAAACCGGAAAAAGAGAAAAAGCGCCGCAAACGCAAAAAGTCTATCCGCGAGCAGATCAGCCAGGAAGACGTCGAACGCGCCATTAAGGAAACCCTCCAGGGCATGGGCGAGCACGGCGGCGGCGGACAGCGTGCCAAAATGCGACAGAAAAAACGTCTCGAACGCGAAGAAAAAGAAACCAAAAAGAAAGAGCAGAAAGAACAGGAATCCCATACTCTGCGTTTGACCGAATTCGTCACTACCAGCGATCTGGCGAACCTGATGAGTATCAATCCCAACGACGTCATACTTAAATGTATGGAGCTGGGACTAATGGTAACCATCAACCAGCGCCTGGATAAAGATACCATCACCCTGATTGCAGACGACTATGGCTTCGAAGTTGAATTCTACGACGAAGAAGCCGTCGGAGTCGAAATCGAGGATGAAGACAACGAAGAGTACCTGCTTCCGCGCTCGCCGATCGTTACCATCATGGGCCATGTCGATCACGGCAAGACCTCGCTGCTGGATTATATCCGCAATTCAAACGTGGTGGCCGGCGAGGCCGGCGGCATCACCCAGCATATCGGCGCATATAAAGTGGAACTCGAGGGCAGTTCTATCACATTCCTCGATACTCCCGGCCACGAAGCATTCACAGCAATGCGTGCTCGCGGAGCCCAGGCAACCGACATCGTCATTCTTGTAGTTGCCGCCGACGACAGCGTCATGCCCCAGACAATCGAGGCAATCAGCCACGCACGCGCAGCAAATGTGCCGATTGTGGTTGCTATAAATAAAATGGACAAACCCGACGCACGCTCCGAGCGAATCAAACAGCAGCTCGCCGACCATCAGATATTAGTCGAGGAATGGGGCGGCAAATATCAGACCGTAGAGATTTCCGCCAAAACGGGTATGAATGTAGATACATTACTAGACAAAATTCTGCTCGAATCCGAAATGCTCGACCTAAAGGCCAATCCCGACCGCAACTCCAAAGGCGTAGTGGTCGAAGCCCATATGGACCGCGGACTCGGCGCAGTAGCGACGATAATCGTCCAGAAGGGCACACTTAAGATCGGCGACGCATTTGTATGCGGCGTTCATTACGGCCGCGTAAGAGTTATGTTCGACGAACGCGGAAACAAAGTCGAAGAAGCCGGACCAACAACACCAGTCCGCGTGATCGGATTCGACGGACTCCCCGAGGCAGGCGACAACTTTGTGGCTGTCGACAGCGACCAGGAGGCACGGAATATTGCCACCCAGCGCCAGCAGCTAAAACGCGAACAAGAGCTCAGACAGGTGCGCCACCTGACGCTCGACGAAATATCCAAGCAGATACAGCTCGGCGGAGTAAAGGACCTGCATTTAATTATAAAAGGCGACGTGAGCGGCTCGGTCGAAGCGCTCAGCGATTCGCTGCTCAAGCTGTCGCGCGATGAAGTCCGCGTATCGATCCTGCATAAAGGCGTCGGAAATATCAGCGAATCGGACGTGATGCTCGCAGTCGCATCCGGAGCGGTTATCGTCGGATTCCACGTATCGACCACTGCGCAGGCCCGCCGACTTGCCGAAAACGAAAAAGTCGATATCCGGCTCTATGATATTATCTATGATTGCATCAACGAAGTGCAGCTTGCGCTCGAGGGACTGCTTTCGCCGGAAATTAAAGAAAACATAATCGCAACTGTCGAAGTACGCCAGATATTCAGAATAAGCCGACTTGGAGTAATTGCCGGATGCTATGTGCTCAACGGCAAAGTCACCCGCAACGACAAAGTCCGCGTGCTTCGCGACGGACTGCCTGTCTATACCGGCTCCGTATCATCGCTCAAGCGTGGCAAAGAAGACACCAAAGAAGTCGAGCAGGGCTATGAATGCGGTATTATGATCGACGGATTCCCGGACTTCGAGGAAGGTGATATTCTGGAATGCTTCAAACTCGTCGAAGTAAAAAGAACATTTTCGTAATTATCAATTAATTTGAATAAATATATACAATGTCACTCAGAGCAGAAAAAGTAGCCAGCACGATTAAGCGAATTATCGCAGAACCGATTTCCCAGCTCGCACGCGAACACGATGCGGGCATGGTAACGGTGACCAGTGTGCGCGTTTCGCCCGATCTGCAGATTGCCAAGGTATACCTCAGCGTATTCGGCGAAAAAAACTCGCCCGGCAAATTCCTGCAGTATCTGGAAAATAATTCCGGCGATCTGCGACGCATCGTCGGGCAGAAAATGCGGCTTAGGTATACTCCCGAGCTGCGATTCTATCTGGACGACACACTCAACCAGATGGAGCATATACAAAATCTGCTGGACCAGGTTTCCAAAAAAAAGAGAGACGATGAATAATCTGATATTTTAAATAAATTTGAATGCTGCTCACTCAGGATACAATCTATAAAATTGACGAATGGCTCGGCGCCGCACCCGAAACAGGCGCCACTGCGCTTATCGACAAACCGTCCGGTTGGACATCTTTCGATGTGGTCGCCAAATTGCGCAACGCCTTTCGCATCAAAAAGGTCGGCCATGCGGGAACGCTCGACCCATTGGCCACCGGGCTGCTTATACTCTGCTTCGGACGAGCCACCAAAACCATCGATCAATTCGCCGGTATGAACAAAAAATACAGCGGAACAATCAGGCTCGGCGCCACCACCAAAACGCTCGACGCCGAAGCCCCCGAGGAAAACATCCGGCCGCTGGGCGATATCGACGAAAAAGACATCCGGACGGCAATTGATAAATTCACCGGAGATATCGAGCAGATTCCCCCAATGTATTCCGCAAAAAAAGTAAAAGGCCGCAAATTATATCAGCTTGCACGCAAAGACCGCGAAATCGAACGAAAGCCCCACCCGGTGACGATTTACAATATTGATGTGGTCAAAATCGACTTACCATTTGTCGAAATCGACGTTTTGTGTTCGAAGGGCACATATATCCGAACCCTGGCCGACGACATAGGCCGCGAGCTGGGCACCGGCGGCTATCTGAGCGCGCTCAGGCGTACCGCAATCGGCGAATATACTGTCGCGCAGGCGTTAACCATCGACCGGATTATTGAACAACTGGAAAAGATACGAAATTGAGCAGTATAAATGTATATAGAAATTTTTCCGAAATCCCGCGCGATCCGGAGACCGTGCTCACAGTAGGCACATTCGACGGCATCCACCGCGGCCACAGGCTGATTATCGACCGGCTGCTGGAAATATCGCGCAAATGCAGCCTCCGCGCAGTATTGGTCTCATTCCATCCGCACCCTCAGATAGTGCTGCGCAAAAAAGGGATGCAACCCGTCTGCCTGCTGACTTCGATCGAGGAACGCATCGCGCTGCTCGAGCGCTTCGGCGTCGAAAACGTTCTCGTAATCCCGTTCGATTATGAATTTTCGCAGACCAAACCAAAAGATTTTATCGAGAACATTTTATATAAATATGTCGGCTTGAGGAAAATCCTCGTCGGCTACGACCATATGTTCGGCAAAAACCGCCGCGGCGACCTCACGCTATTGCGCCAGCTAAGCGCAAAGCTGAACTTCGACGTCGAGCGGAGAGACAAGCTCGGGGGGGGGAGCATATCCGTATCGAGCACCAAGATACGCCCCGCGGTGGCGGACAGCGAAATCGAGATGGCCAACCGACTGCTCGGCTACGAGTACCTGCTCAATGGTGAAGTGGTGCGCGGCGACGGACGCGGCGCATCGATCGGCTACCCAACGGCGAACATCCGCCCGATCGAGCCAAATAAGCTCGTGCCCGGCAACGGCGTCTACCTGATCCGCGGGCTGGTCGATGGGCAGCGGCGCTATGGCATGGCCAATATCGGCACGCGCCCGACGTTTAAAAACAGCGACGAGCGCACGATCGAGGCCCATTTCTTCGGACTCGAGCAGGAATTATACGGCGAGCGGATAACTCTGGAATTCCTCAATTATCTGCGCCCCGAACGGAAATTCGACAGCGTTGACGACCTGATCGGGCAGCTCGATTCCGACCGCGAAAAATCTTTAGAATTGATTGAAAAATTTTATAATTAACCAAAATATTATTATATTGTAACTTGTTTAAATCAGGAGAAATGGAAATGATATCCAAAGACCAGAAAGCTGAATTGATCAAAAAGTTTGGCGAAAATGAACAGGACTCCGGCAAAGCCGAAGTTCAGATTGCGCTACTGACCGCACGCATTAACGATCTGACCGGCCATCTCGAAGGCCACAAGAAAGATAACGCCAGCCGTCGCGGCCTGATCAAGCTTGTCAGCAAACGCCGCAGACTGCTTGATTTCCTTATCCGCACCGATATCCAGCGCTACCGCGCAGTATTGGCCGCGCTTTCGCTACGTAAATAATATACCATAGCCGGTTGCGTCTTAGAATTATTGGGAATGATTTCGCTGGCCTTCCGCACGCCTCGAACGGGCGTGCTATATTTAATTGTTGTTGTTTTTATTGATGAATTGTAGATTAACTTTATGCAACCTAAAACTGTTAGCATTGATTTTGCAGGCAAAGAGTATTCACTCGAAACCGGTCGCTTCGCCAAGTTCGCAAGCGGCGCGGTCATGGTTCGTTGCGGCGAATCCATGGTGCTCGTCACTGCCGTAGCTTCACAAGATGAAAGAAAAGAAATTGATTTTCTGCCGCTCCAGGTGGAATACCGCGAAAAAATCGCTTCTGCCGGTAAAATTCCCGGCGGATTTTTCAAACGCGAAGGCCGCCCTTCCAACCATGAAGTGCTCGCCTCGCGCCTGATCGACAGACCGATCCGGCCCATGCTTCCCAAAAGCTGGCGTTTCGAAACCCAAATACTGGCAACCGTATATTCCTCAGATCCGGAGGTTAATCCCGATACCCTTGCTTCAGTCGGCGCATCGGCTGCGCTGATGATTTCCGATATTCCTTTCGCAGGGCCCATGTCGGAAGTCCGCGTCGGACGCGTCAATGGCGAATTTGTCATCAATCCGTCCCACGAAATGCTCGAGGAATCAGACATCGACATGACAGTCGGCGGCACAGAGACCGCCATCGTTATGGTCGAAGGCGAAAGCCGCGAAATCAGCGAGGACGACTTCCTCGGCGCTCTCGATTTTGCGCATGAGCATATCAAACAGCTGAATAAACTTCAGAAAATGCTCGCCGAAGAGATTACCCCCGCAAAACGCGAATTCGTTGAAAATAAAGCTCCGGAAGAATTGCGCGACTTCATCAAAGATCTCATTATGGACGATCTGATGGAATATGTCCACACAATTACCTCCAAAAGCGAACGCAGCGAATGGCGCGGAAGAATCTCCGAAAAAGCACAGACTGCCGCCGAAGAAAAATATAGCGAAAACGAAGAATTTGAATATCTGGATAATCCCAATCGACTGAAAATGCACGTCAAAGAAGTGCTCGGCGATCTCGAGAAAAAGGAAATGCGCAAAATGATCCTGAGCGAAAGCAAAAGACTCGATGGCCGCAAGCTCGACGAGATTCGTCCCGTCAGCTGCGAAGTCGGGCTGCTGCCCCGCTCACACGGATCGGCGCTCTTCACACGCGGCGAAACCCAGAGCCTTTCGACCACCACGCTCGGCACCAAACAGGACGAGCAAATGATCGACGGCCTGCTGCCGACGTTTACCGAGCATTTTATGCTGCATTATAATTTTCCGCCCTTCTGTACGGGCGAAACCGGCCGCCTGATGCTCGGCCGCCGCGAAATCGGCCACGGACATCTCGCATGGCGCGCGCTTAAGAATATTCTTCCCAATCAGGATGAATTCCCTTACACCATTCGCGTCGTATCCGACATTCTCGAATCGAACGGCTCGTCCTCTATGGCCACCGTCTGCGCAGGCTCGCTCTGCATGTTCGACGCAGGTGTGCCGATGGAAAAATCAGTCGCCGGCATCGCGATGGGACTAATCAAAGAAGACGACGACGTCGCAATCCTCAGCGATATTCTCGGCGACGAGGACTTCCTGGGCGATATGGACTTCAAGCTGGCGGGCACCCGCGACGGTATCACCGCATACCAGATGGATATTAAAATTGAAGGACTCCCGATCGAGATCATGAAGAAAGCGCTCAGCCAGGCCAAAGCCGGCCGCGATCATCTTCTCGGCGTCATGGACGCAGCAATCAGCGAGCCCAGAAGCGATATATCAAAATACGCCCCGCGCTTCACCGTTATCATGATCCCGCAGGATATGATCGGCACCGTAATCGGCCCGGGCGGCGAGACCATACGCGGACTCTGCGCCGAAACCGATACCGAAATCAATATCGAAGACGACGGCAAAGTGATTATCTCCTCGAACGACCGCGATAAAGCCGAAATGGCCCGCACCAAGATCGAGGCGCTCGTTGCCAAACCCGAAGAGGGCAAGGTATACGAAGGCCGTGTGGCCGACATCCGCGAAGGCCTCGGCGCATTCGTCGAATTCATGCCCAAACGCCAGGGACTGCTTCATATCTCCGAAGTAGCCCACGAACATATCCGCAACGTATCGGATGTGCTCAGCGTCGGCGATATAATCGAAGTGAAACTGCTCGAAGTAACCCGCGACGGCAAATATCGCCTGAGCAGACGAGCATTACTTCCCACGCCCGAAGGCTACGTCGAAGAACGCCGTGAACGCCCGCCGCGCAGAGACGACCGCAGAGGCGGCCCGTCCGGCCGCGACCGCGACCGTGGCGGCAGAGGCGGAAGACGCCCCGACAGAAACAGATAAACCAAATGGTCTATATATACAAAAATCCCGCACATGATTCATGCGCGGGATTTTTTAGTTTTAGTCCGTATCCGGCGGGATTATTTGCCTTTTTCCACGTTGGATTTATACAGACTTTCAAATCCGTGGTACATAAGGTGGATAATTTCCTCCGAGAATTTTTCGAATTCTGCGCCGCTCATTTTCTTGCCGATAACCTCGTTGACCACATTCATAAAGTATTTGGCTATGCTGTGCCAGAAGTAAGGAGTGATGTTGACCTTTACTTCGGGCTTGCCCTTCTGAAGCGCCTTAAGGTGTTTGGTAATCAGTTCGGTATATTTCTCAACCGCCAGATCTTTATAGGCATAAAGCGACGATCCCTTTGATTTGAACAGCAATAGATCGAGGTCGTCACGATTCTGATCGATGAAGCTGACAATCATCTTCATGCGGTCGCGATACCATTCGATAGTTTTTTCCTCCTGCTGCTCTACCATCAGGAATGACGAATCGGCCGAAATTGCCGAATCGATGAAAAATACTGTAGGTCTGAGAATTTCTACGAAAATTTCGTCTTTCGACTGGAAATAATTGTAGATATTCCCTGTAGTCACACCGGCATTTTTTGCAATAGTTCTGATCGAACAGGCGCTGAAACCGTTCTTCATGAACTCATCCCTCGCGGTGTTGAGGATGCTTCTTCTGATGTTCTCTTTTTTTACCTGCACTGCACTCTCTCAATTATTAGTAAAACAAATTGAGTTATATAATTGAAAAAATAATTACGATTAAAAAATAACTAAAATATCAAAATTATGAAACTGATTAATCAAAATTAATCTATATATACATTACGATTCATTTTTCAAAAAATGACATTTAATTTTTATCGGGAATATTACCCGTGCGTAATATACAAAAACTTTGTTAAAAAAAACAAAAATATAATTCATTATATCGAACTATCTTTGATAAAAGTAAGTTAGGTATTGCTCGTGTTTTCAATCCTGAACTGATTATAATGTGTTATCTATTGAATGGCGATTTGCGCACTCCGGATATATCAGTCGGGCAGACTTTTTTCTTCTGAATGACAATTTTAAAAAAATACCGACAATATTTTTTTCGGATTTAATTGATGCGAAATATTTACTTATTCGTCATTCTCAAAAATGCGGATAGCAGTTTACTATGCAATTAATTATGAATGCGGAACAGAAGCAATGTGATCAGATGAATATATATCGATGTTATTTATTTGCCGGTTCAGGGAGTAAAGTCGTGTTTTATATGCTTAAATGCAAATTAACATAAGTTTTCACTAATAAACAAATATTTTTTGATATTTTCCCAAAAAATGATTATGATCCCATAGTTGAAATATGCACGCAGAATATTCGCGAATCATCCGGAAACAATATTTAAACATTCTGACCGAATAATATTAAAGGCACATTTCGCTGGATTTTTCATATATTTGGAATATATATATTATCTATATCTTTAATTCGGAGACCCTTTATGAAAAAATTTTTGATGATCGCATTTCTTGCCACGGCGAGCCTTATGCTTTATTCCTGCTCGGACGACAGCCCCGCCGCACCCGACGCAGGCACTTATTTCCCCACAACCATAGGCAGCTGGTGGATTTCTGACGCTTACGACATCGACGCGAATAATAACAAAACCGGTTCGATCATTCAGACCGACTCGGTGGCAATCACTCAGGAGCTGACGATCGACGGCAAAACCGCCCATGTTTTCTCGTATTATGACGAGGACGGCGACGTATATACCCAGCAGGTTTACGCCGCCGAGGGCAGCAAAATATATGTATATTCCGATATTATCGATCGCATGATAGACTCGCTCGAAGCCGAACTCAAAATGGAACTGCCGTTCCGCATTGGCGACCGCTGGCTTTTGTGGGCCGATTTCAACCAGGCAACCTGGACTACGTTCGAGAAGCCAATCGAGAATTTCCAGCTTGATTCACTTGGTGTTGCAACTCTTGACGGTAACCTTTACGTCACCGGCGCCAAAGGCGATACGAAAAATATGACGGTCGATGGCGTCAGCTACGAGGCACAGGAGTTTATTTTTGTTTATAAATTTGTCGGCACCGTGAAAACCGGTCTCGGAAATAGCGACATAACTTTCGAAATCCGGACAATCAACTGGCTGGGCAAAGATGCCGGAGTGCTGGCTACGATATGGCCCGAGAGCACAATCGATTTTCTCGTCGATCAGTACGTGGTTGGCGGCTACGGTAGCTGGACTTCGAAGCTCCACATCGCAGAATAATATTTCAAAAATATTTATACTAAAATCGGGATGCCTTGCAATAGGGCATCCTGTTTTTATATGGACTTAGCCGGATTTTCTCAACCGAATATTAAAAAAAGATTAATAATACAAAAAAATCGAAGAAATTCTGAGACAAAACAGCGTTTCAGTTGTTATTATATTCAGAGATGTTCTATCTGCACGCAAGGCCCTGTTTCTTCGCTGATTTATATTGGGGAAACGGGGTTTTATTATTCGCCGAGGAATTTCCGCATAAGCCGCTCCACGGCCAGCGTCGGGGGGAGTTCCCCGCTGGCAACCTTTTCGCGGAATTCCGGCAATGCCTCATTTATATATTCATTCTCGTAGAACATCTGCCGCAGTGATTCGCCTATCAGCGACTCCATCCACTCCAGCATCTGATTTTTCCGCCGGCTTTCGAAAATGCTTCGCTCCTGCGTATAATCGCGGAATTCGACTATATTCTGCCATATATCAGCAATACCCCGCTCCCGCACCGCCGAGGCGGTGAATACCTGCGGAGTCCAGCCCTCGGTGGGGGATTGCAGCAGATTGAGCGCCTTCTGGTAATCCATCTGAGTGATTCGAGCGCGGTTTTTGGCGTCGCCGTCGGCCTTATTGACCACCAGCGCGTCGGCGAGTTCGACCACGCCCTTTTTGATGCCCTGCAGCTCGTCGCCGCTGCCGGGCAGTAGCACGAGCATAAAGTAATCCACCATCGAGCGCACGGTGACCTCGCTCTGGCCGACACCGATTGTCTCGATTAATAATATATCATACCCCGCAGCCTCGCATATCAGCATACTCTCGCGGGTTTTTCGAGCCACACCGCCGAGCGTTCCGCCCGATGGCGACGGCCGGATGAATGAATTATCGAGTTGGGTAAGCCGCTCCATGCGGGTTTTATCACCGAGGATCGAGCCCCGGCTGACGCTGCTCGACGGGTCGATAGCCAGCACAGCGACCTTATATCCAAGGCCGCAGAGGAATACACCCAAAGATTCGATGAGTGTGCTTTTGCCAGCGCCGGGCGGTCCGGTGATTCCGATGCGCACCGAATTGCCGGTGTGGGGGAGCAGCCGCTTCAGCAGCTCCTGGGCCATATCCTGGTGGCGGCGGGAATTGCTCTCGGCCAGCGTTATCGCCCGCCCGAGAATCATCCGGTTATGGTCGAGCACGCCCCGGACGTAGTCTTCGATTTCGAGTTTATTTCGTTTTATTGAATCAGCCATTTCGATTTTCGCAGAATGTAAAAAATTAAGAAAAACAATTTAACATTATGCGAAAAGATTTGAAAATATAAAAACCCCTGCCGGAAAATTTTCGACAGGAGAAAATATCGAAGGCAGTATGCAAGTAATCAGGGCAATTTAGCTTTAATCAGGTACTGCGGCGAAAGAAAGCGCCCAAGCAATCCCAGCGAAACTATATTCGCCAGATTAGCCTTCAGGCCGCCCGCGCGCAGCTTATTTATATACGTTACTTCATAGCCCGCGGATTCGAACAGGCGCCGCATCGTGCGCGGAGTATAGAATCGCAGGTGGGTGCTGTCGAGCACGCCGCTCTCGGAATATTCGAATCGGTCGCCGATAATCCGCAGCACCACCGGCAGATAGCTTATATTGGGGATGCTGGCGATAAGCTCTCCATCGGGCGCGAGCAATGGCCGCAATTTAGCAAGCAGCTCCTCCGGCCGCACGAGATGCTCCAGCACATCCGCGCATATGATCAGATCGAAATACCCTGCGGGATAATCCGGCTGCCAGCGGTTTAGATCGGCGGTTTCAACTCGGTCGAGACGCTCTGCGGCGCGGCTGGCGGCGGATTCGTCCAGCTCGACTCCAAAGACTTCCGCACCGTATAATTCCTTGATCCGCGCAAGGGTGGCGCCCTGGCCGCAGCCTGGTTCGAGTACGCAGCGCGGCGCCCGCGAGATAGCTTCAATCACATCCCGGCGCTCCTGCGCGTAATATTCCTGTGATTTTTGAGATTTATCCAAATTCATTTATTCATTATTTCAAAAAATCAAAATTACGAAAAAATGCCTTATCTTGCCATTGGAATCTATTCAGCGCGATTGCGGCAGGTTTATGAATATCTTAATTAATTATTAAAAACAATAAAAGCTCAAGAATTTTGGGATAGAACTTCGAAAATGAATCAGGAAGCTGATTGAATCGTCAGTGATTTTGACTTATGCGAAAATTTATTATTATTCGGAATCCGAATTGAAGAATAATTACTTGTTTGCCGGAAACCACCCGCGATTTTTTGTATAAACAATACCGACTAAGTACTCCAAAACCAATATGAAATGTACACTTTGCCAAACGGGATTAACCCAAAATATTGATGAATTCTATTTTATCTGCAATACCTGCGGCGCTTTAGTAAAAGATAAGCAGTTTTATCCGACTCCCGAAAACGAGAAAAATCGATATGAAGAGCATAATAATGATGTCAATGATATTAATTACCAGAATTTTGTATCCCCCATTACCAATGCCGTTCTGAATTATTTCCGGCCGACCGATTTCGGGCTGGATTATGGCTGCGGCACCGGCCCCGTCATTTCGAAAATGCTCATCGATAAGGGTTATAATGTAAAACTATACGACCCGTTTTTTCGACCGGATGGCGAATACCGGCGCCACCTCTATGATTATATTTATTGCTGCGAAGTATTCGAGCATTTTCACAACCCCAAACAAGAGATTGAAAAACTTATCGAATTATTAAAACCCGGCGGCCTTTTGCTTATAATGACGAGCTTGTATCAGGATGAAATTGACTTCGGCACGTGGCGCTATAGAAACGACCAGACGCACGTATTTATATATACCGCAAAGACTTTCCGCTATATCGCAGATCATTTCGATCTCTCTGTCCAACAAATGGACGACGAGATTATCATCCTGAAAAAATCCTAAAATTCGTCAGTTTAATAATTAAACCATTACCTCGCCACGACGATTTTCCCTGGTAATTCAGAGCCATTAATGGTATTGCTTGTATTCGTACTTAAATCGCTTAATGAATATCCTCTTACTATAATATCCCTTGATCCATTATTACTATACGGCCCTTGGGCCGTCACAAAGGTTTCGAAGCCGTCGTGGACAATTAACTGGTAGGTCCGGTGCAGCGTATCGCGCGATTCGATGTAGCCCTCGCTCTGGCGCCAGGCTTCGGCGTCGTACTGCGCCATTGCGGCATTGGCGGCGATTAGCATGATAATTGCGATCAGATATTTCATGAATTTCTCCGGGGTGGTTGGGGATATTATTCTGTAATGACACATCCAACCCGAAAAGGTCTCAGAATTTTTGCAAAAAAAATCCCCGGACGATTTTTAGCCGACCGGGGATGGGGATTATATAATATTCGCGGAATTATTTTTTCAGTAATTCTTCCATTTCGTCCATCAGCTCGTTTGCTTTTTTGACAACTGCGAGCACCGGGTCGGGCGAAGTCATGTCCACGCCTGCATTGCGGAGTATGTTGATCGCGTAGTCGCTGTTGCCCGCCTTCAAAAAGCCGAGGTAGCGATCCACTGCTGGAGCGGCTTTTTTCAGGATATGCTCGATCGCGGCCTCCGGCAGCCGCTGCTGATCGTCAGCGACGGCTCGAAGGGCATAATCAAGTCAATAGCGGAAAAATTTCCATCGCGGGCCGGGAATACATCTGGAAGGTGGTGCGGGAGTGATAGCTTCTAAGCG
>CAZEMR010000073.1:1414-15198 GCA_964513465.1 uncultured Hyphomicrobiales bacterium | reverse complement strand
TGAATATCATGAGCGCCGAGGGGCCGCGGGTGGATGTGTCGCATCTGGCGCCGGGATTCTACTTCGTCCGCGTGGGCGGCAGGGCGCTGAAGTTTGTGAAGATGTGAGAGAGACTGCTTCGTCGCTACGTTCCTCGCAGTGACGCGGCTGTGGCGCGTTAGCCTACCAGAATCGCAGAGGGCTGAAGCCCTCTGTTGCGGTTGCGTACTCCGATACTCCACGGCAACAACGGGCTTTAGCCCGTTGCCACAATCATTGCCCAACCAAAAAAAAGGCAGGCCGCGATTGGCCTGCCAGTGCATATATAAATATATGTAATCTTAGTCTTCGATGTCCTTCATGCGGCGCGGACCGGCGGCATAGACTTCCGGCGGCACGTCCTCTTTGTATAGCTTGAAGTTCTCGATATACCGCGCTGCGAGTGCGTCGTATTTTTTCCAGTATTCCTTTTTGTCGCCCCATGCGTTCGATGGTTCGAGCACGTCGGCGGGGACGTCCGGACACGTTAGCGGGCATTTGAATCCGAAGAGCTTATCAGTGCGGTATTCCACATCGTCGAGCTTTCCGTCGAGCGCGGCGTTGAGCATATTGCGTGTGTGGCGGATGCTGATGCGCTTGCCGACGCCGAATTTGCCGCCTACCCAGCCGGTGTTGATCAGCCAGCAGCGGGAGTTATGCGCGCGCATTTTTTCCATAAGCATTTTTGCATATACATAAGGATGGTGCACCATGAATGGCGCGCCGAAACATGCGCTGAATGCGATCTCGGGTTCGATGCCGAGGCCGATCTCGGTGCCGGCGATCTTAGACGTATAGCCGCTGATGAAGTGATACATGGCCTGCTCGTCGTTGAGCCGCGCGATTGGCGGCATGACGCCCTGGGCGTCGCAGGTAAGGAATATCACGTTCTCGGGGTGCGCGTCCACTTTTTTGGCTGCGACAGCGTTGTCGATGAAATCCATCGGATACGACGCGCGGGTGTTCTCGGTGTTGCGGTCGTCGTCGAGATCGATGCGGCGGCTTGCCGGATCGTAAACGACGTTTTCGAGAATTGTGCCGTATTTGCGCGTGGTAGCGTAGATTTCGGGCTCGTTCTCGGCCGAGAGTCGGATCACTTTTGCGTAGCAGCCGCCCTCGAAGTTGAAAATGCCGTCCTCGCTCCAGCCGTGTTCGTCGTCGCCGATGAGCTTGCGCGTGGGGTCCGCCGAAAGCGTGGTTTTTCCGGTGCCGCTGAGTCCGAAGAACAGAGCGGCGTCGTTACGCTTTTTGCCGACGTTGGCCGAGCAGTGCATGGCCATCACGTTTTCGAGCGGTTTGAGGAAATTCATCACGGTGAAAATAGTTTTCTTGATTTCGCCGCCGTACATCGAACCGGCAACTATTGCGATGCGCTGCGCAAAATTGATGATCATAGCGGTTTCGCTGCGAGTGCCGTCGATTCGCGGGTCGCATTTGAACGAAGGCGAAGCGATCAGAGTGAACTGAGGCACGTGATTTTTGAGTTCGTCGCGATTCTCGATCGGGATGAACATATTCCGCGCAAAGTGGCTCTGCCACGCAAGATCGGTGATAATGCGGATAGGCATGCGGTAGTTCTTATCGGCGCCGACGTAGCAATCCTGAACGAATAGCTCCTCGCCCTGCAGATATGCCTGAAGCCGCGCGAATACGCCTTCGAATTTCGCAGGGCTCATCGGGCGGTTGTATTCGCCCCACCATATTCTGTCCTCGGTGGTCTGCTCGCGAACGACGTATTTGTCGTTTGCTGCGCGTGCGGTCCATTTTCCTGTGCGCACCAGAAAGGGCCCGCCATGAACCATGTGGCCTTCGCCGCGGAAGATTGCTTCTTCGATCAGCGCCGGAGTGGGCAGATTCCAGAAGGCGGTCTCCAGAAAAACCAGGCCGTGGTTCTTTAGTTTATAATCGGATGCCAGCTCGGCTGCGTGGCCTGCTGCCGGCGTTTTTATTTTCAAATATTTTGTCATAACCAATCCCTCACTAATTTGCGTTCACCAATATAGAGTTCGTTTGGCGAATTCGGATCGAGCATCCATTTGATGCGCTCGATGCCCTCGGTGATGTCCTTGACCGAGCCGCAGGTCGAAAGCCGCAGGAAGCCTTCCATACCGAAATCCTTGCCGGGGACGACCGCGACGCGTACTTTCTCGAGCAGGTCGAATGCCAGCTTGTTCGAATCCTTGCTGTAGTGGCTGAAATCCGCAAAGCAATAGAATGTGCCGTCGGGCTTATAGGGGCGGACGCCTTCGAATGCCTTCAGGCGTTTCATCATGATATTGCGGTTGTTCTCGAGCGTCAGGCGAAGGCTTTCTACGTGGGACTGCACTCCGTTGAGAGCGCCGACAGCCGCGTGCTGCACCACCGCCGAGGGGCCGCTTGTCTGGTGCGACTGGATATTACTCATACACTCGATCAGCTTTTTATTGCCGACTGCCCAGCCGATACGAAATCCGGTCATCGCATAAGCCTTGGATACGCCATTGATTACGATGATCTTGGAATTTTCGGAAATATCTTTTGCATAATCAAAAACATTGAGCGGCTTTTTACCGTCGAATATCAGGCGATGATAAATATCATCCATAATTAAATATATATCGCGTTTTTCGCAGAAGTCCACCACATCGGCGATGAACTGCTCGGAATACATCGCGCCGGAGGGGTTGTTCGGGCTGTTGATAATCACTGCTTTGGTGTAGCTCGTGGTGTGGTCTTCGATGTCCTTAATCCGCGGATAGAACGAACCGTCCTCGGGATATACCGGCACCGGGATTGCTCCGCAAAGCTTGACCATTTCGGGATAGCTGACCCAGTACGGTGCGGGGAAGATGACCTCTTCCTGGGGATTGAGTATTGCCTGCAGCGCGACCATGATGGCCTGCTTTGCGCCGCTGGATGCGATTACGTGCTCGGGCTCTACCTTGCGTCCGTACCATTCCTCGGTGTAGCGGATGATTGCCTGTTTGAGCTGGCGGATGCCGTCGGCCGGGGTGTAGCGAACCTCGCCGGAGTCGAGCAGCGCGGACGCCGCAAGTATAGCGTCGAGCGGAGCTTTTGTCTTGGGCTCACCGCCGCCGAGGTGAATAAGGGGCTCGCCTTTTGCCTTGAGAATGGCGGCTATTTCATTTAATTTCAGCGTGGGAGATTCGCTGATTTCTCTTCCGATTAAACTTAGGCTCATTATTCGTCCTGTTCATAGAGTTAATAATCTATCTAATTGGCAAAGTAAATTTCATAAAAATATCCGGTTTGCAATTTTTGCAGACCGCCGCTGATCATTTTACTTAAAGGTCACTAAATTCCAAAAAAAAATAGTTATATGCAAAAAAAAAATTCATTTTATAAATCCGTGTGTGGAATTCAGCCGCAAAGCATTTTTTTGGGAAGAGAAAATGTATCAGGATTTTCCATATATATATGAAATTTAATTATATTTGTTGCCGGCTTTCAAACGAGCCATAGATTAATGTTGACTTATTCAGGGGCAAAATGCAATGAAAAGATTACTCATTACAACATTACTTTTTTCAATAATTTTAATTAATCAAAATATTTCGGCAAAAGATGATCTTCCGAAAATTATAAAAGCGGAGTCGGAATTATCAGACCCCGCCGCGATAAATCCGGGAAGTGTTTCGGTCACTCCAGTGCTGCTGCCGCATGATGTGCCAGCGGCAAGGACTATCGAACCGCAAATTTTCAAATCAAAGTATAAACACGATAAGTCTGCCGCGGACAACGGGATACTCAATGCTGCGGAGAGCAGGATCACGCTTTTCGCAAAAGAATATATCGCTTTCGAAATCGATCCGGCAGCGAATAATATAAATATAATCCAGCCGGAGATCGGGCTTTCACCCGAGGCGATCGAGGCGCTCGACGTAGCCCCGATTTGGCTTTATGACCAATTGATAATCAAATTCCGCGACCTTATGAAAATCGGCCGCGACGACGATTTCGCCAAACTAATTATCGATGCGGAGGATAAATATAAGGACGAGGTCGCGTTCTGCGTGGCGAATATGAGCTTCCAGTCGCTGACCGATTCCCGTTTTATGAAGAATATTAATATGATAATCCGTAACGCCGAGCTGATTTACCAGACCGATCCGCTGCTGAATTATGTCGATCTCGTCGAATATGGCTCCATCGAAAATCGCGATTATTACACAACAACGAAATACCGCATTTATGACACCGAGGCTCAGGACACTGTGTGGTCGGAGATTCCGCGCGAGATTTATTACTGGTATATCGTCCACCCGAAGATGGACCAGGAGGGTGTTTATACGGCCGATAACGGCAGCGATAATTCCGGTCAGCGGACTTATGGCTATGCATGGAGAGAGTATATATGGGATAACCCCGATCCGGATCACGACTACACGCCGGTGAATATTACCACCCAGAAGGGCTCGGTCGAGAGTATTCCGGTGTTCGGCGAAATAATGCAGATGCCTACGGTGCTCTGGGACAGGACGCCGAAATATTTGCAATTCGGCCGCGATTTCGATGCGGGCAATACAGCGCTCGACGTACTGGGCAACTGGGCTTCGCGGGCGCTGCCGGTGGACGTTAAGCTGCCGCGCGCATTCCAGCCGAACCAGATACTGATGAAACACAACGGCAACTGCAACGAGGACGCATTCCTGGTAGCCGGAGCCTGCCGCACCGCGCTGATCCCGATCATATATTTAAGCTCGAGCGCCGAGGATCACGTCTATGGCGCAATCTGGGACAAAGGCTGGCACCACTTCGAATTTTTCCGCGGCGGACTTCAGGTGCCCGGCAATGATTTCTATGGAATAACGAACATGCTCCCCGGCGGAGGCTATGGATGGGAAACCTCGATGGTACAGGGATTCCGCCCCGATGGCTATATTCTCGATCTGACAGAGGATTACGCCAATACCTGTACCTTTAACGTAACTGTGGTCGATTCGAAAGGCACGCCGATCGAAGGAGTAATGGCCAAAATTTTCGCTCCTTATGGTAATGGATTCGCCACATGCAGCTATCAATATACCGACCGCGAGGGCAAGGTGTCGTTCATGGCTGGAGAGAAAAAGCGCTATCTGATTAATCTCTATCATCCGGTATATGGTCACAGCCCGGAGGATCCCGATCGCGCATTTTTTCTGGCGCAGAGCAATACGATGGCCGGCCGCGAGTATAACGTAAATGTGCCGTTTCAGGAGCTAACGATCGAAAATCCGCTGCCGCTGGGAATGAGTCTGCCAAACGCTGGCGATTATTCCTTCGCGCTGGAATTCGATTCGCAGGAGATAATCACCGGTATCAGCGAGCACGACAACAGCCAGAAGAGCCGCTTTTATAAATGGAATTCGCCTGAGCGCGGCATCGTCTCGATATTCCTCTGCGATGCCGATAATTATTCGAAATTTGCAGCAGGCGAAGAATTCAGCGCATATAATTATACGGAATATGCAAATAGCGGCCGCATCGAAGCCAATCTACCCGGCGCGGATAAATATTATCTGATAATCCGAAACAGCGCGGTCGCGAATATCTGTGAACACATCAGCGCGAAATTCGATTTGATGGATGGCAGCGTCGATCCCGCAAGGCCTGCGCTGCTAAGTCCTTACGATAATTCGGTCGATGTGCCGGTTAACGCAAGGCTCGCATGGCGCGAATATCCTAGTGCGGCGGAATATCGGCTGCAAGTCTCCGCAAACGCCGATTTTTCAGAACCAATTATCGACGAATCGGGAATAAGCGGTACTTCATTCGATGCTTCCGGCCTGGAGGAAGGCAAGCAATATTTCTGGCGAATAGGAACGGAAATCGCTGGCGAGACCGAGTGGTCGGACGCCTGGGACTTCACCACATTCAGTTCCGTATCGGTCGCGGAAACCCTGACGGAAACCGAATGCACGGCATATCCCAATCCATTTTCACAGTTCGTAATGTTCCGCTTCCCCGGCGAATCGTCCGGCTCTGCGGAGCTTTCGGTATATTCCCCGGTCGGCGAATTAGTCGGGAAAATAAATAAAGAGAACATCAGCTCCGGAATGAACACCCTGAGATTCGACAGCGGCGATCTGCCCTCGGGCGCATATTACTACCGCCTGCGTGTAGGCGGCCGCTACATGAGCGGAATAATAATGCTGGCAAAATAAAACGGCAAAGCGTACAAATGGCGGGCAGCGATGTCCGCCATTTCTATTTATATAGTTGCGCCAGCTTTATAATCCGCCCGAATTTTGCTAAATTGAGTAACTGATCTTAAAATAATGCGATTATTCATCATCCGGGATGATATATGAAACAGCTTGGCATTTTTTTCGTAATAGTAATACTGACGCTGGCGGGGTGCTCCGATCCGGATTGCATTAATCCGAGCGGGAAATTAGTCCGCGAATCGAGGCCGGGCGAAGGCTTTACCTCGGTTGCACAGGATCTGCCGGGCGTGATGACCTTATCCAGCGGCGCTGAATACAAAATCGAAATCGAGGCGCACGAAAATATTATCGGCCTCGTCAGAACCAGCGTCTCCGACGGCGAGCTATATATCGGCAGCGGCAGCGACTTGTGCAATGTGACACTGAATTCGCACGTAACGCTGCCCGATCCGCGGTCATTTCGGCTCGATGGCGCAGGCGACATCCGCGGCGCCGGCAATTTCAGCGCGGATACCGTCGCATTCGCAACGAGCGGCTCGGGGAATATCAGCTTCGATTCGTTCGATGCAGGCGTGATGTCCGCACGGATTACCGGCACCGGCCAGGTCGCGATGAAGGGCGCGGCGGATTCGGCGGATGTCCGGATCGAAGGCTCGGGCGAAATCCGGCTGGATAGCCTGAAGACGCGGGTCTGCTTTTATTCCTTATCCGGCAGCGGGGATATTTATGCATGGGCAACCGATACTCTGCGGGCGCGGGTTTACGGTACGGGGAATATATATTACCGTGGCAATCCGGTGCGGCTCGATGCGGTGGTCACCGGCACCGGAGAAGTTATCAGACTTGATTGATTATTTTTGGAAATAAATTATTCAGGAAAATTATGAAAAAGATTCTTTTGTTTTTTATAGCGCTTGTAGTGCTTGCCGGCTGCGAAGGAACAAACTGGAACTGCATCGACGGCTCGGAACATCTGACCGCAGTGGAGCCGGAAATTGACGGATTCCATACGGTCATGTACGACCGCTCGGGATTTGTTCTCGCTGATTACGCCGAAACGCCCTATCTGCGGCTGGAAACCGACGACAATCTGATCGACAAATTCACATTCCGTGTGATCGACAGCGTTTTATATATACAGACTCAGGACGACCTTTGCCCCAGCGAAGTTAATATTTATTGCAATGCTCCGCTGCTCAAAAAAATACACATGGCCGGGTCGGGTACAATCAGAAGCGGGGGCAGAGTTCTCGCGGATGGATTTCAGGCAATCCTTGATGGCTCCGGCTGGATCGATATGCTTTTTGCAGGCAATATCAACGCCGACCTGCGTATGGGCGGCAGCGGCGATATCAAAATCGGGGGCAATGCCGGCAGTATTGAAGCATCCATCGATGGATCGGGAGATATTACTTCATCAGATATTATAGCTAATTCCGCCGATCTGCGCATTGACGGCTCCGGCGGATTTAATATGAATTGTGAAATCAGCGGAACGCTTGCGATGCACATGGGCGGCAGCGGCACAATCCGCTCCGCTGGTAAATCCGACTCGTGCTACGCATGGATGGGCGGCAGTGGCAATCTTTGGCTTGACGATCACCAGACGCGTGCCGCGCGGTATATCCTCGACGGCTCCGGCGACATCCGCGCCTGGGCGATGGAATACCTCTTCGCACGAATCGACGGCAGCGGCAATATATTTTATAAGGGCGACCCCGAGCATTTGGACGCAAAAATTGACGGAAGTGGAAATATTCAGAGAATTCAGTAATTATTATGGAAAAAATCAGATTAGGATTTCTCGCCTCGCACGGCGGATCGAATATGCAGTCAATTATCGATGCCTGCAATGCCGGACGACTCGAAGCAATTCCGGCGGTGGTGATTTCGAATAATTCGTCATCCGGGGCGATGGAGCGCGCCGCCCGCGAAGGCATCCCGCATTATCACATCAGCGGCAAGACACATCCAGACGGCGAGGACGAAGCAATCGCCCGTATACTCGCAGAAAACGACGTAAATCTCGTAATACTGGCGGGATACATGAAAAAGCTCGGCCCGGTGACGCTGCACGAATTCGGCGGCCGGATATTAAATATACACCCGGCGCTGCTGCCCAAATTCGGCGGTCAGGGGATGTACGGCAAATATGTCCATCAGGCGGTGCTCGAGGCCGGCGAGAAGGTCTCCGGCCCGACGGTGCACGTGGTCAATGAGGACTACGACCGCGGCCGCATTCTGGCGCAGACCGAAGTGCCGGTGCTGCCGGACGATACTGTCGAAACGCTTGCCGCCCGCGTACTCAGTGAGGAGCATAAGATATACCCGGCAACTATTCAGAGGATTGCCGCAGGGGAAATTAAATTATAGATAAATTATTGAATTAAATTAAGATAAACACGCTCGACCTCACGGGCGTGTTTTTTTATGTCGAATGTTTCGCAAGCGCGTCGGCGTGCGGAATGCTGCATCGAATCCAGCAGCGCAGGATCGTTGATCAGTTTCATGAATGCGGTGGCGAGCCGGTCGGGGGACTGCTCCGGCACGAGGAATCCCGTCTCCTGCGAAATCGCCTCGCGGACGCCTGATATATCGGTGCCAACAGCGGTGGCACCGGTGGCCATTGCCTCGAAAATTACGCGGCCCATGCCCTCGACTCCTTCGTGGGAGGGGAGGGTGAGCGCCTCGCTTGCCTGCATCCATTCGTGGATATTCGTCTGCTGAGGAATATGACGGACGACGTCGCCGATGCCGAAGCTGCGTATGCGATCGCAGAATAGCTGCATCGTCTCTTCGTCGCGTTCAGTGCCGATAAACAGCATCAGCGGCAGGCGGTCGTCCTCGAGCCGGCCTTTCATGATTTTGGCGGCGGAGAGCAGATCGAATACGCCCTTGCCCGGGGTGATCTGTCCGACGAATGTAATTATAAAGCGTGTCGGCGGCAGTCCGAGCTTTTGGCGGATGCCTGTGCGGTCGGTCGGACGAAATTTATCGCAATCCACTCCGTTATATATTTTTACGAATTTATCGGACTGATTTTCCGGAACGCGGCGACGGGTTCCCTCGGAAATTCCGATAATTTTATCCGCAAATGAGGAGTTGATTTTGTCAAGATTATTCGGTCGGGTAAGTCTCAGATGCCATACCATTTTAGCCTGCAGATTTCGCTGAGCAAGGCCGCAGACCAGGGCGTCGCGTTCGTGGTCGGGGTGGATGATGTCGATTTTGTCGTATTTCAGGATTCGTTTTATTGCGCTGATATTTTTGAAAAATTTATAAATATGTTTCGGCTTGATGGGGCCCAGTTCGACGAAATATGCCGGGCAGTCAAGAGCCTTCAGCCGCTCGGAAAGCTCGCCCGGACCGGGACATATCACCATTGGTATAAATCGCTCGCGGTCGAGATTCTCGATCAAAGCGAGCATACTCTGCTGGCCGCCCATGCGGTAATGATCGAAATGGCTGACGTAGGCAACCCGGATGGGGCGCTTCATCGGTCGTCTTTGCGATTGTGGAACTCCCATAGAAACATGTACTTTAGAAATGTGTAAATATATCCGCTGAGTCCTGCGGTCAGGCCGCGGATGCCATCGAGAAATCCGCGATTGATTATATATATGCGCAGAAAATTGACTGCGGGATTCAAAAGCAGATTAAATATACTGAATTTGCGGCCTTTTTCGTAATAAGATTTTGCGGAAATTTGCGCATAATCAATTGTTTTGCTGAAATGGTGCTTCAGATCGCGGTATGAATAATGGATGAGGTCGCCGCTGAGCTTTTCGGTATCGCCGTCTATTGCGAGGCGGTCGTGCGGATCGAGTCCCTCCCAGCGGGGATTACTTTCGCGGCGGACGAGCCGGAGATTCCAGTCGGGCTGCCATGCGTGACGGAGCAATTTACCCAGATAATGCGTTTTGCGGTTGATTGCGTAACCCGCTGCGATGCCGCTGGTTACGGCTTCGGATATGCTTTGCGAAAGGTGTGGGGTGACTTCCTCGTCGGCGTCGAGAAATAATATCCAGGGCTGGTTGCATTTCGCGAGCGCTGAATTTTTCTGACGGACGTGTCCCTTCCAGTCCTCCTCATATACCTCTGCGCCGAAGCTGGCTGCGATTTCGCGAGTGCGATCGGACGAATGCGAATCGACGACTACGATCTGCGCTGCAAGCGGCGCAATGGAGTCGAGGGTGCGCGCGATATTGCGCTCCTCATCGAAAGCGATCATAGAAATCGAAAGGGGGAGTTTCCCGGGCATCGGCGCTCCGTAATGATTGAATATACAAACAAAAAACGGCGCACAAAAATAAATTGCCGCCGTCCTTTGTGCTGTATCTTTTTGAATTAGCTGAGTTTCGCTCTGATCTTACGCTCGGACATACCGCGCAGATAATAAAGCTTGCTGCGGCGGACTCGTCCGTGGCGGAGTACCTTGATGCTCTGAATCATCGGCGAATAGAGCGGGAAAATTCTTTCCACCCCGACTCCGTTGGAAACTTTGCGAACCAGAAAAGTCTGGTTGATGTCGCTGCCGCGTCTGGCAATTACGATGCCTTTGAAATTCTGGATGCGTTCTTTTTCGCCTTCCACAACTCTAACGGCAACGTTTACTGTGTCTCCGGGCTTGAAAGCGGGCAATTCGACGTAATTATCGCCATCTTTTGATTTTTTGGCGTTGATTGCGCGCTCAATAGCCATCTGGTTTACTAAATCAATTTTATTCATTTTGTTCCCTCCGTAAATTCACGAGCTACAAAGATAAGAGGAATTAATTATATATGCAAATTATTTTCGCAGAAGAGAATTAATTTTATTAAATAATTGAATCCAAATCAATTATCATGTCGGTTCGAAAATTAACGTCCATCCCTGGCAAAGATTGCAGGATAATATCCATACTGAACGATATTCGACAAATTATTTTGGAAAAATTATTCGGACTATTCACAGAATATTTAATAATCGCCCGAAAATTGCAAAAATCGCCGTATTTGCGCTCCTGCTTCCGCTTTGGCATATGGTTTGAATATAGCTCCGGTAATTCGAATAATTAATAGTAGAAAATTATATGAACGCTATAAAATCCGTTTTACTCAAATTCCTTATCGTCTTGGCGATATTTTTCGCTTCGGGCGCGCCGGCCCAGCTTGCCGCGCAGCAGCCCGGCGGTGGCAGTCTGCCAATCCCGAAACTGTCTATTAATGTGGATGAGGCCGACAATCAGGACGACCTCGTGCTTACGCTGCAGATTCTCGGCGTGATCACGGTGCTGACCCTTGCGCCATCAATTCTGGTGATGATGACCTGCTTCACGCGGATCATTGTCGTGTTCCATTTTTTGAAGCAGGCGCTTGGCACCCAGACTCAGCCGCCGAATCAGCTATTGGCCGGGCTGGCGCTGTTCCTTACGTTTTTCGTGATGCAGCCCGTGCTCGACCAGGCGAATACGAAGGGCATTCAGCCATACATGCGTGAGGAGATCACGCAGGAGCAGGCGATGGATAATATCATTCAGCCATTCCGGGAATTTATGCTGCGCCATGTGGACGAGGGCGACCTCGGGCTGTTCATCAAGCTTAGCGGCGGGGATAAGCCGTACGACGTCAGCGAGGTATCGACCTGGGCGCTGATACCGGCGTATTCTATCAGCGAGCTTCGGGTGGCGTTCCAGATCGGATTTCTGCTGTTCATACCTTTTCTGATACTGGACATGATAGTGGCCAGCACCCTGATGTCTCTGGGAATGTTTCTCTTGCCGCCACAGCTTATATCGCTGCCTGTGAAGATACTTCTGTTCATACTGGTGGACGGCTGGTATCTGATAATCGAATCATTAATGAACGGAATTATGTCACCATAGCCCTTGAAAGGGGGGAATTATGACCGAGGAAATGGTCATCAACGTCATTCGCGACGCTTTTTATTATGTTATGCTTATCTGCGGGCCGCTATTGCTGGCTTCGCTGATTATCGGTCTGATTATATCGATATTCCAGGCGGCTACCTCGATTTCGGAGCAGACTCTGACGTTTGTGCCGAAGGTAATCGCAGTGTTTATACTCACCGTGCTGCTTATGCCGTTTATGATAAGCACGATGAAGGCCTTCACGCTACGAATTTTCGAAATGATAGAAACATTATAAATATATATTCAAATTTTGCGCGATTATGGTAGATTCGGAAACACTATATTTATTGATGGGGAAATTCCTAACCGGATTGCTCATATTCGCAAGGGTAAGCGGGCTGGTGGCATTCGGCCCGTTTTTCAATAATTCTATGGTCATCCCACACGTCAAAGTAATTCTGACATTTATCTTAACCGTATCGATTACATCTATTTACTGGCAGGATCAGCCGCCGCTGGACTTCCATCTTTGGTATATGGTGTTGCTGGTGATCAAGGAGTTCTCCGTTGGGGCATTACTAGGATTTTCGGCCAATCTGGTGTTTTATGCTGCGCGTTTTGCAGGTGGGATAATCGACTTCGACATGGGCTATCACACCGCGCTGATGTTCAACCGCGACGTCGGTTCGCCGACGCTGGTCGGCGAGCTCAAAGAGCTTGGCGTATTGATGCTGTTTCTGATACTGAACGGCCACCATTTTCTGATCGAGGCGCTCTACGCCAGCGTCCAGGTGGTGCCGCTCACGGTATTCGAAATCAGCGAATCGACCATCCAGCTATTAATCCGGATGGTCACCAGCGTAATGATAATCGGCGTCAAGATGTCGGCGCCGCTCCTGGTGGCGATATTTCTGACCAATCTTGCTCTGGCGCTGATGGCCCGCGTATCGCCGCAGACTAATATATTTATACTCAGCTTCCAGACCAAGATTTTCGTCGGATTGCTCGTGTTGATGGCAACTGTGCCGCTGTTCGTAATGGTTGCGAAATGGGCGCTGGGAGAGATGGAAACCGAAACGATGAAAATATTAATGAGCCTCAATCCCGGAAGGGTCTGAATTATTTAAAATTTGAAAAATGCGGCGAATCATTTAATTAGTTGTAGCACAAACAGAGGACAGGCGTGGCCGAGAACAAAGACGGCATGGAAAAGACCGAGCCGGCGAGTGCGAAACGATTTCGTGAAGCTCGTGAAAAAGGTCAGGTCGCAAAGTCTCAGGACGTAACCACTTCGGCGGTTATGCTCTTTGGGGGGCTTATGGCATTTGTGTTCGGAGCGCCGCTGTTCACAGAGTATCGCGGGCTGATGCGGCATATATTCATGAATTCCTCGCATATCGCGCTCACCGATTCGAATATTGTGCACCACCTGAATAATCTGGCCGGATTCTTTGCCACTTCTCTTCTGCCAATATTATTAATAATGTTTGCAATCGTGCTTGCAGCAGAGATTTCGCAGGTGGGATTCAAAATCGCCTCGAAAAAATTCACAGAAGGCCTGCAGGGCAAGCGGGTATTCAATCCATTCAGCGGACCTAAGTAGATATTTTTCTCCCGCCGGGCTTCTTTCGAACTGGTCAAAAGCATGTTCAAACTCGGGATACGCTGCGTCGTAGCCGGGTGGGTGCCTTCGGGCCGCGAAGACGAGGTCGGCGCCCTTAGCGGAAAGCCCTATATGGCAACTGCGGATTTTATGGTCGAACTCGCCC
>CAZEMR010000073.1:0-1404 GCA_964513465.1 uncultured Hyphomicrobiales bacterium | reverse complement strand
TATTGATTGCGATAGCGGATCATTTCTATCAGAAATACAGATTCAAAGAAGATCTGAAGATGACTAAGCACGAGGTAAAGGAAGAAACCAAACAGGCCGAGGGCGACCCCAAGGTGCGCGCGCGTATCCGCCAGCTAATGCGTGGCCGCATCCGCAAACTGATGATGGGGAATGTGCCCGCCGCCGACGTGGTGATCACCAACCCGACGCATTTTGCGATTGCATTGCAATACAAACAGGGGCAGATGACCGCCCCGAAGGTGATCGCCAAGGGTGCGGATTATCTTGCTGCGCAGATTAAAGAGATTGCTCGCGAAAACGGAGTGCCGATAGTCGAAAACAAACCGCTCGCGCGGACTCTGTTCTATACCGTCGAAGTCGATCAGGAAATTCCCGAGAATATGTTCAAGGCGGTAGCGCAGGTGCTTGCGTATGTATATCAGCTTAAAAAAATGAAGCCGGCATAAATTTGGCAAAGTAATTGCAAAATAGTAATGAGAAGACTTGAATCACAAAGATTACATATGGGTTAATTCCATGTATATAAATAAATTAAGGTGATATAAATTTTAAATTTTTGATTACAAAGTAGAAAATTATCCTAAAAAATAAACACTATGGCTAAAAGTCGACAGCTCGCATTATTCCAGTCCGGACCGCTCGCCCGCGCGCGCGACCGGGTGCTGCCGTTTGCGCAGAACAATCCCGATCTGGCGCTTGCATTCGGTATAATATTAATGCTGGGATTGCTGATAGTGCCGATCCCGCCGCTAATGCTCGACTTTTTCCTTGCCATAAATATAGCGATTTCGGTGCTGGTGCTGCTGGTGGCGATTTACCTCAAGACTCCGCTGGAGTTCTCGTCGTTCCCGACGGTGCTTCTGATGACCACGCTCTACCGGCTGGGGCTGAATGTGGCTTCCACCCGGCTGATACTGGGCGAAGCCGACGCAGGCAGCATTATCGACGCATTCGGAACATTCGTGATTAAGGGCAATTATGTAGTCGGCATAATTATATTCCTCATTCTGCTGATTATCAACTTTGTGGTTGTTATCAAGGGTTCAACCCGAATAGCCGAGGTGACTGCGCGGTTCACTCTGGACGCTTTGCCCGGCAAGCAGATGAGCATCGATGCCGACCTTAACGCAGGATATATAGACGAAACAGAGGCCCGCAGAAGGCGCGAAGCATTAACCAAGGAATCGGACTTTTTCGGCGCTATGGATGGCGCCGCTAAATTTATCCGGGGTGATGCCATTGCGGGCCTTGTTATTGCCGCAATTAATATAATCGGCGGATTTGCCATCGGCCTTCTGCAAATGGATATGTCGTTTACCGAGGCGGTCTCGACCTATACCACTCTGACCATTGGCGACGGGCCGGTTTCGCAGATACCTTCGC
>CAZEMR010000072.1:8792-15261 GCA_964513465.1 uncultured Hyphomicrobiales bacterium | reverse complement strand
TGGCTTCTTCCTGACCCATTCGCTGCGGCACCGGGCAGACCAGCATTGCCATACCCTCGTAGCGGAAGAATCGCTCGAGTCCGCAGAACGCGTCCGGCCCGACTGTGGTCGAGAAATACACCGGGCGCTCGAACCGGACATTCTCGAGAATATTCCGGATCAATTTGTCCTGAACGCGATACATATATACTGTCTGGTTGTCGCGCGAACCGTAAGGCTTGCCGAGGAACTGGGCACGGAACACACCGGAATTTATTACTGCCGGATTGTCCGTATATTGCGCGAGGATTTCCTTTCGGACAGGTATATTAAGCTCTACCGCCGGCGAGAAGTCGTAGCTGAGCGCATTAGTCGCCAGATCGTCGTCCACCCGAATGCTGTCGTTGGAGAAAGAGAGCGGAATCTTTTCGGCGCCCCAGGGCTCGCGATTTTTTAGCTGGTCTATATACCAGAGCGTATTACCGAGGCTGAGGTTGACCACGCGGACGTCGCGGCGCACGCCTGCCACATCCTGCAGATACCACAGCGGGAAAGTGTCGTTGTCGCCATTTGTGAATATTATCGCATTTTCTTTTGTACTTTGCAAAATATTATATGAATAATCGAAAGGCACGTAGTTCCCGGCGCGGGAGTGGATAGTCCACCCGCCGGCGGCCATATTGACCGGCACCAGCACCATCGAAGCAATCAGAATAATTGAAGTCGCGGCGATTCCCAGCTTTTTCTTCGAAATCTCGTCGATAAGGCCGTATACTCCCATTCCGATCCACATGCAGAACACTAAGAATGATCCCGCATAAAAATAGTCCCTTTCGCGTGGCTGGGGTTCCTGCTGGTTCTGCGAAATTGCTGCCAGCACTCCCATCAGCAGAAACATTATCAGATAAATAAAGCCCATCTTGGGGTCCTTACGGAATTGATATACCAGACCGATCAGCCCGAACAAAAGCGGCAATGCGAAAAACCTGACCGGGAATTCGTCGGCATAGCCCGAATTATAATTAAGCTTTTCTACGTCGGGATGCTGGGCGAGTATGGCCGGTGCGTCCTGCACATCGCTGGTTCGCCCGACATAATTCCAGAAGAAATACCTCAGATACATATGATCAATCTGATATTTCCACAAATATGCCAGTTCGCCGCTGACGTTGGTTTCGGTGAATTCTGGCACCGAGAGCATCTGTCCGTCGCTGCGCTGCATCTGCGTGCGCTGCGGCGGAATCCATTCACCATAGACATATTCTCCGCGATCGTTTTTCTTGTTATAATTACGAATAAAATAGTCATCATTCTGGAAGCGGCGCGGCCACATCGGCGAATCACCGTACTGCTCGCGGCCGATATACGAAGACATCCTCGCAAAATTCTTTGGTTCGTTTTCGTTCAAAGGAGGATTGGCATTCGAGCGCAGTAGTATCTGGGTATGAGTTGTATAGCCGAGCAGCACCAGCAAAAACGACCCGCATACCAGAGTAAGAGTCGATTTCCGGTTTTTATATCCCCAATAAAGCCCGTAGATCACCAGTCCGATAAACGCGATCGTCACCACAATCAGCGCGGTGGAGTCGCTTATCGGATATTCCCTTACCTCGTTGCGGCTGGGCGAGTGCCCCGCCAGCAGCGCGGGTATCCATTTGACTATGCCGGGATAAATCACAAAGAATATCACCACGGCAATCAATCCTGTGACAAGGAATGATTTGACGCTGAATTCATATTTACGGAAATATACCACATACACGATCGAAAATATCGCCAGAATGCTCAAAAGGTGGATTCCGGTCGAGAGGCCGATCAAATAGGCAATCAAGAGCAGATAGCGCTCGTGGCCGGGCTCGTCGGCTTTTTCGTTCCATTTCATCATAAGATAAACCACCAGAGCCACCATAAGTGCCGACATCGCATAGACCTCGGATTCGACAGCGTTGAACCAGAAGGTATCGCTGAAAGTAAGCGCCGCTGCGCCGATAAAAGCCGAACCATAAACAGCCAGCGCATCGCGGAGGTCTTCGACGGGATTCTTGCGAAGATTATTAATTACCTTTACTGCAATAAGATAGAGCAGAAATACGGTCGCGGCGCTCGAAACCACCGAGACCAGATTGATCCGCCACGCCGGATCGCCAAATGGAATCAACAGATGGAAAATCTTGCCGATCAGCATAAACAGTGGGGTTCCGGGAGGATGCGGCACCTGCTGCCAGATTGCAGCCGAAGCAAATTCGCCGCAATCCCAGAATGGCACCGACGGCTGTACAGTTAGCAAATACACCACCATGGCAAGCAGAAACGACGCTGCCCCGAATATTCTGTGAATCAATTTTGTGTTCATTGATTAATTACCGATTAATTGGTTGTACAAATTTATTTTTATTAATTCTATTCAAATTCCATGCTGGTTTTTACCAGATTGTAAACGGTAAATTTAGCAAAATCCCAAGAGTTATTAAAACTTGTAGAAATTTTTTTCGAATAAATATATTACTAATCCGGTATTTAAATATATTAATGCGTAAACGACACGATAATCACACCCGCAATACAAAAGCCGGCCTCCCCGATGGGGAAGCCGGCCGAGTGGGCTAACTCTGTTATATGTAAAGCAAATTACAATCGCTTAACCGAATTATTTTACAACTTCGAATTTTGCGTTCATAAACACCTTGCTGCCGGCGATGCGCAGGAAGTATGCTCCGGGCTCCAGTCCATCGAGATCGACCGAAAGGCTGTTGGTGCCCTCGCCGAGCTCTACCGTGCGGCTGATTTTTACTCTGCCTTCTATCGAGTATACCGTCAGATCCGCGCGGCCTGCCGAAGCATTGAATATCGCTGTGGTCACGCTCTGCGCAGGATTAGGATATACATACTGCGGCGCAATCGCATTGCCGTCTTCGACGCTGTTGATCGCGGTCGGGCGGAGCGTCACATCGCGGCGGGTTTCGATCTGGCCGTCTTCGTCGATTGTTACTTCGACTTCGGCGTTTTCATAACCCGGCTTTGAGAATACGACGCGGTAGTCGCCTTCGGGAAGATTCTGCAATTTGAACATACCCTCTTTAGAAGAGAAGTCATAAGCAGCGGGCTGGCCGTCGATGTATGCGTCCACCCGGACATGCTTCAGAGCCGAAAGGTCGGATTCGTCTGCCACATTGCCCCAGAAGAGGCCCTTGCCGTCGTTATATCCAACAACTCGGAGCGTTATAATGTGGTCATTGAGCAGCACGTCGTCCTCGTCGATTGTTATGATATTGGCCTTGAACAGATTCTCGCAAATTCCGGACTCGTTATAAAATCCATAGAAATGGCGGCCGTTATGAGGCATTGCCATTACAGCGTATTTGCCGGGCACAACATTGCTGAATTCGTATTTGCCGCTATCCAGATCGGTGGTGGTGATTTCGTTTTCCACAAAGTCGCCGTTACCGTCGTGACGGAAGAGCAGCAGGCTGGCGAATACGGGGTCGCCATTCTCGTCGATTACTTTGCCGCCGAACGAATTTTCGAAATCGCCGCGCGGGGATACCGTAAAGTCAATGCCGGACATGTCGCTGTCGACAGTTACCACCTGGGCGTCTTCCCAGTTCATGGTTTCATTGTAGTATTCATTCATAAATCCGGGCACTTCGGGTTTGGCGACTATTTTGAATTCATAGCCTTCCATAGCCATTGCGGTATAGTTGCCGTTCATATCAGTGCGGCCCGCTCCGCCGATCATCTGATAGGGCGTCAGTTCGGGATGCGCATCGCGATCGGCAAATATGAATTCCACATATGCCGGCACCGGCGTTCCATCCACCGACGAGACAACGCGGCCGGTGACCTGGTGGGTCGGATTGTCCGGAAAATGATACAGCTCGAAGTTCGCTGTGCCGGGAGTGCCGCATTCTGCTGCAACCGGTTCGGCGTCCTCGAAGTAATATGTATTCGGATAAAATTCGCCATTGTGATTGCTGGCGCCGACATATACTATATAATCGTCTTCGGGCACGCTGATTGTGTAATAGCCGTTGTCGTTGGTATAGCCAGCCAGCGGATCGTCATAAAGCTCCTCGCCGCCGACCAGACCATAAAAATCATAGCTCATGGCCGAAATCATTGCACCGGATATCGGATTGCCGTCCATATCGGTAATACGGCCGTTGATCTCCGCACAGAAATCCGGGTCTTCCTCGACTACTGCCAATTCGAACACTACGTCCTGATAATCTTCCTGGCCCTCGATCGAGCCGCGGATGATATACTGATAGCGGCCGGTTTGCGAAGGAGTCCAGCTTATTTCGCCGGTATTCCCATTGAACTGCATACCCTGGGGGGATTCCATCAGCTCGAGGTCTATCTTGCTGTTGTACCAGTCGCTTGCTTCCACTACGCAGGCATACTGATCGCCCGGATGCAGAACAATCTGGCTATTGTTACGATAAATCTGGATTTCGTTATATCTGCGAACCTCGAGGTTATGCTCGATTGTCTCGTCGCATTCCACTGCTACCGGCTTGCGCATTTCGTACATATATATATACGGCATCATCGAACCCGCCGGCGACTGTTTGCTGACGCGATAAACATAACGGCCCTCGGGCACTTCGATAGAATAATTGCCGTCGGCATCGGTAGTTCCGCCATACGGCTCGTCCGGCAGCGTCATACCGTCTTCGTAATGCGAATCGAAATTGACCATTTCGACGTTCGCATCCGCCAGCGGCTCGCCGTCCATGGTAGTAATGCGGCCCGATACGGCAGCGCAAACGTCATAGTTGCTGCGGTCGCGCACCTGGATGTAAATATCCACCATAGTTTCGACTTCGGGCATTGTCATAATATATGCTTTGCAGAATACACCGGCAATTCCACGCTGATCGGGAATCCAGCTTATGCTGCCCGTCACCGGGTCGAGCGTCAGATCCTCCGGAGTGGCCGGATGGTCGATCAGCTCGTAGCGAATGGCCAGATTGGTGTCGAGTCCCGAATCGGGATTAATTTTTGCAACAAAATCGTAGTTGAAGTCTTCGCCAACCCAGGCGATAATTTCTTCCCAGCGTTTGTTAAGGAAATTGATATCCCCGTCGGACTGAGCCTTAAGCTCCATAGTTGGTGCGCTGACGAGGGTAAGCATTATGATCAGATTAAGCGCACCGATGATACCTTTAATAAATGTGGCTTTCATAGCACACCTCCATTAAATTAATAAAATTAAATTACTTAGAAAGTTATGGCAATGTCCGGTTTATGTCGGGGCGGCCGGGGATACGCCGCCCGGGGTATGGTCTATTTTATCTCATAGCTGATTAATTCGTAAACTTCCTTGTTTCCCTGAATATTATCCGGGTCTCTTTCTATTTGCACAAATCCGATTTCGGGTACGAAATACATTCTGGTCATCAATAGTTTCGGCGGATCGGGAGTAAATGTATCTATTCGCCATGCCTGGAATTTCCCGGCGGGGACTTCGATCTCCAGATAATCCGTCACTTCGCATGTAAACATTCCCTGACCGCTGCCGGCCGCCGGACCTTCGGTGACCAATGGCCAGCTTTTGCCCATTTCGAGCGGCACCACCAGGCAATTCTGCACTATTTCATCCTCCATGCTAAAATATTTAATCGTGTCGCCTTTCTGATAAACGCCGGTCTCCATAGGCGGGTCCTCGAAATAGAATCTGGTCTCGAGCAATCGGCCTTCGTAGCCATCTTCGCTGTCCCATCTTTCGGATAATTTATCCTCGACTATCACCGGATTGCTGCCGGTTGTCTTTAGCTGGTAAACCCAGCGGCTGCCGATGGTTTCCGGGAAATATGACTTTTGGGGCGGCTCGTTATTGCCGGGGCCTTCGCCCTCGAGGTATGGAAATACACTCGATTCCTGGCATCCGGCTAAAGTAAGCGCGATCAGTATAACTGCGATATTGAAAATTCCCGTTTTCATGATATATTCTCCGATTATATAAATTTCTTTAAAAATGAATACTCATTCCGTAAAACATTCCGGCTTTGCCCGTGGTTTTAAGCTCGTTCTGCAATTTATACATTAGCGTGGTGCCTTCGACTCCGGCCGAGAAGCTAAGCATGCCGGTGGGGTTATAGGTCACTCCCAGCGCCGCCCGGCCGATAAGCCCCGAGCGCGATCCCGCCGCAACCACTTCGCCGAAGGGTGCGAACTGGTCGAACAGGCCATCGTATGTAAATCGGTATACGCCGCCCAGCCATTCGAGCACCGGCTCAGGCGAGAATAAGTATTCGCCGTCGATTACGTCCACCCGGTACATCTGGAACGATTCGCGTCCGCCAATCAGGCCCAGGCTATGGCCGCCGCCAAGCTTGTATTTGAGCGCCAGCACTAAATTATTGAACACCATCTTGTCGGTGGACTGCATCTCGCGGTTGGGGAAGAATCCCAGCGCCGATATCCCGCGCAGCTCCATCTCATAGAAGCTCTTGCCGTAGTCCCGGCCAATCGGGATGGGAATATAAGG
>CAZEMR010000072.1:0-8782 GCA_964513465.1 uncultured Hyphomicrobiales bacterium | reverse complement strand
GGCGGGCGAGAAAGCGCGGCCGGTGAATCCCGCCGCCAGATCGCCGTCAGCCGCTGCCGGCACGTATATCGATGCGTCTATCGTGTGAATTTCTTTATCGTAAATATTTTGATCAATATTTTCGGGATTTTCATTAATAATTCCGGAATTATCAGCGCCGGATATATTCTCCCGGACTGCTGAAGCGCGATTGCCGCGCTGATTCATCGCATTTGCAGAAGCAATATTCCGCCCGGAATTATCTTTATATATATAATCATTTCTGTCTGAATTTTCTTCGATCTTCGGGGTGTCGGCTGCGTAGCTTTCCACCACCGGCGCCGGTGCGGTCTGCGCCTGCACTGCTGCCTGCGGCTCGTCGCCGAGCGAGAGCATCAGAATCAGAGTGGCCAGCGAACCAGCGGCTGCGGCCAAGAGCGGCATACCGATCTTTGTAAACCATCCCGGCTTTGCAGCAGCTACGGGAGCAGGAGCCGGATCGGGATCACTCGCCGGAGGATCGGCGGGCGGATCGAACCCGGCGCGGGCAAACAGCGAGGCTTCGACAGCCGGCGGCGGAGTCATCGATTCGAAATCCGCAGCCATTGATTTTTTGATATCCAGGGCCTGCTGGAATTCCGCCTGCAGATTATCGCTGGCGGCAAGCTCCTCGAAGAGCGCCTTCTGCTGTGCGTCGGATGCCTCCCCGTCTATGAAGAGGTGGATCAGATCCTGCGGTGTAAAATTAGTCGATTTCATGGCTATGTTCCATAATTAAAATATTTTCCTCAATGAGCGGTTTTCCGGTCGAGGTATGGCCGGATGATTTCCGCAAGTTTCTTCTTGCCGCGGACAATCCAGTTGCGCACGGTAGATACCGGCACTTCCATGATTTCCGCAATATCTTTATAAGAAAGATCGTTGTAAATCTGCAACAGCATCGCCTCGCGGTGTTCGTCCGGCAATAAATCGAGCGCGGCCACCGCAATTTGGGTAAGCTCCCGGTCTTTCGGCTCGGCCGTTTCCTCGAAAAGCTGCAATTTGTCAATCGGGACGAAGTTATACTTCTGATCCCGCCGCGTATTCAGGCAGAGATTCTTAGCAATCCTGAACAAAAATGCCTGTACATTTTCGATCGTTTCATTCGCGTGGTCGCGATTCAATATGCTAAGGAACGTCTCCTGAAATATGTCGTTGGCCTGCTCCTCGTTGCCCAGAAATCTTCGGCAGAAATAATAAATCTTCTTACCGTAGCGGGCGTAGAGTTCGCGGAAGGCTCCCTCCTTCGCTTTGGGGTCGCCCAGCATCCTCATCAGACCAGTGCTGTCATATTTCGAAAAATCCCGCAACATTAGTAACTACTCAAAATTAATTGCCCTGTTTTTTAAATTATATATATCAACCGCGAAGTCTCGCCATTCGCAGCGATAGATTTCAATATCGGGCAGGCCGCTAAGCCCGTTGGCTGTGGAGCAAAAATCCAAATCCCCGGAAGCATTGCCATTATGCCTTGATTGCCCCAAATGCCGCGGGGCTTGCAGCATTCGTCACTTAAGATTCAGTTAGCTTTCCTGCCCGATTTCAAAGAACTCATCTTTAATTCGTTTTTTCCGCGCTATAGTTTCATTTTCAATTGCAAATTTCAGGGGCCATCGCTTTTGTCTTAGTCTTCCATCCGGCGGGCTTAGCCTGAGAGTGCAGCAATCATTGCCCGCTTTTTATTCATCCATTCATTTTGTCGAATCTCTTGTCGTCTTTGCCTTGTGGTTTTTGTCCTGCAGTCTTTCCGGCCCCTGAACTATCGTTTTTCCGTCTTTGCTTTTGCTTTCACTTATTAAGTATCGCCGGATCGGATTTGTTTCACCTATTTTCAAATTTATTTCAAAAAAATAAATTTTCACTGAATTCCGAAACTTAATCAACGCAACGTCGTATTAGAACAGTCCGTATGAAAACGCTATCCCGTTTGTGATAATTGTAACAAAAGCATTCAAACTTAGAATTAATACGGACTTAACACAAATATATTAATTTTTCGGCTTATTAAATCGACAATATCTATTTGTATAACATTTATAAAGTATTCAAATGCAACAATTCAAATCATCGATCCTGAAATTTCTGATCATGGCGCTGGCAGCTCTCGCCGCGCCCAATGCCTATGCGGCGGCGCCCGAAGCGCTCTTCGGGCCCAGCCTGAGCGGATACGTCCTCGACAAGGAATCCGGCGAAACGCTCGTAGGCGCGAGTATATTTATTGTCGGCACCGACCGCGGCGCATTCACCAACAAAAGCGGCTTCTTCTCGGTTAACGGAATCCCCGAGGGCGCCCGCACCGTGCGCATTAAATACGTTGGCTACGACGAATTCGAGCAGAAAATCACATTCGGCGAAAACGAACGCATCCGCCGCGATTTTAAGCTGTCGCCCGCAGCCGTCGAGAGCGAGGGCGTCTCGGTATTCGCCGACCGCGAAGTCGAGAAACGCGAAATATCCATCAGCAAGGTCAATGTCCCCGTCTCGCAGATAAAACAAATCCGCATCGGCGGCGAATCTGACGTGTTCCGCGCTATACAGATGCTGCCGGGCGTTCTGACCAGCTCGCAGATTTCCAGCGGATTATATATTCGCGGCGGCTCGCCCGACCAGAACCTGGTGCTGATCGACGGCTCGACGGTTTATAACCCATCGCACCTGTTCGGATTCGTCTCGGCATTCAATTCGAACGCAATCAAGGATGTCGATCTGATCAAGGGCGGCTATCCGGCGGAATTCGGCGGACGGCTCAGCTCGGTGCTGAATATCACCCAGAAAGACGGCAACCGCGAGAAATACGAGGGCCTCGTCTCGCTGGGTATGCTTACCTCGAAGGCATCCGCAGAGGGCCCGCTTGGCAATGGCGCCTTTTTCGTGAGCGGACGCCGGACGTATATCGACCTGGTTGCTGGTCTGCTGCCCGAGGACAAGGAAAACCCCTTTCCCGATTTCGGATTTTATGATATTAATGCAAAAGTATCGCAGAATCTCGGCCCCAACGACCGCCTCTACATGAGCGGATTCCTCAGCCGCGACAATTTCGGCATCGAGCAGACCGGCATGAATGTGGGTATGCACATGGGCAACCGCACCGGCTCGCTGCGCTGGACTCATATTTTCGGCGATAATTTATTCTCCGACGTCAACTTCACCGCCAGCAACTACAGCAATGGCATGGAAAACAGCATGTCCGGCTGGGAAATGAAAATCGAAAATTCAATTACCGATTATACTCTCAAAGCCAATATGGAGTGGTTCGTTTCGAATGAATTCACTTTTAAAAGCGGTATCCACGCCACCCACTACGACTTCGGCTATGACCAGAACTGGTCCGGCGAAAAAGGCGACACCGAAGAGGGCACCAGCGAAGGCAGCCGCATGAACCTGAAAATCCGCGACTACGTCTATGCCGCTTATGCGCAGACCAACTACCGCGCCACCGCACTCCTCTCGCTGCAGGCGGGGCTTCGCGTCAGCCACTGGGATATGAGCCGCAAAACGAATATCGACCCGCGCATGTCGATCCGCTATCAGATGTTCGACAATCTGGCGCTGAAGCTCTCGTGGGGCATATTCCACCAGTATCTGCGGCTTGCCGGCGACGAAAACATCAGCATATTCGACACATGGCTGCCAACGGATAATTCGGTCGATCCAAGCAAGGCAATACATTATATATTCAGCGCCGAGTCGCGCGTATTCGATGATTATGAACTGAATTTCGATGCATATTATAAATCGCTTCTGAATATCAGCGAAGTCAATATGAATGTGCTCGAAGGCAAAAAGGTCTCCGACCTCTTCTATTCGGGTAACGGCGAGGCATACGGTATCGAACTCTTCCTCCAGAAAAAGATCGGCCGGCTGGCCGGATGGGTCGGCTATGGCCTTGGCTGGGTCAACGCCCGCTTCGACAGCATCAACGGCGGCGCGGAGTTCCGTCCGAAATACGACCGCAGGCACGATTTCAAAATTGTGCTCCAATACGAGCTTGACGAAACATGGCAGTTCGGCGCAACATTCCAGTTCCAGTCCGGGCAGTCCTATACCGGCGCAAACTCGCGCATCCAGATGATGATGCCCGGCATGGAGCACGGCGCAGGACTCGTCACCGGCACCCAGCGCTATGGCCTCAGGCTGCCGCCATCGCACCAGATGAATATCAATGTGAATTATAACACAACCGTTTTCGGGCTGCCCTCGGTAATCGCGCTGGATATATATAATGTATATTCCCGACGCGATATTCTGATGCGATTCTACGACACCCGCGAAGCCAAAACCAAGGTGGACGACCTCCGCCTGCTGCCGATAATTCCGTCTGTTTCATGGGAAATCAAATTCTAAATAAAGGAGGAAATAATTATGAAAAATATATTTAAATCGAATCTGAAATTCATTCTCGTTGCCGCATTGATGGCCACATTCGCAGCAGGCTGCGAAGATCTGCCGCCCACGGAATACGTCGAGCACACCTATGTCGAGGCATTCCTCATAGTCGGCGAGCCAATCGGTAATATCCGCGTCGTCCGCAGCCAGCCGCTCGATGTCGAATACTCGCTCGAAAACGCATTCATCCACGACGCCGATGTCCGATTAATCAAAGGCGAAGAAGAAATCGCGCTCAGCTATCGCAACGAAGGCATGCCGGAGTATTACGATCCCCAGGGCCGCGCAGTCGAAGCAGGCGCCGAATACCGCCTCGAGATCAATCTGGCCGACGGCAAGCGTATCACCGGCCGGACGCTTACCCCGACTACTTTCAACTGGGTAGTTCCGCCGAAGAAATACATGCACTTCCCGCAGGATACTCTCAAAATGCCAGAAGTGGATTCGGTCGCAATCGAATGGGAGCCGGCCCAGCATTTCAATTTCTATCTGCTGACCGTCAAATGCCTCGATACGCTCGAATACGGCAAATATCTCGATCCGCCCACCGCCGAGATGAATCGCCGCGCTTATACGATTTTCCGGAATATGGACAACTTTTACGACGAGCCCGCCTACTGGACAATCATGGGCAACAACCGCACCGCAACCGTCTGGAATGCCTTCAAGTGGTTCGGCCCGCACGAGATAGCAATCTTCCGCCCGGATTATAATATGCTCCGGTGGTTTTTGCAGTACCAGAATATGCAGGGCGAACCTTATAACGATATGCTCGGCAGCGTCGAGGGCGACGGCATCGGCTGCTTCGGCTCGGCGTCCGTGGTGCGCGATACATCATTTGTGTACAAAAATCGTCCTTGATAATTGACATACATGATTCATCAGCCGGGCGACATGACTGTGTTGTCCGGCGTTTTTAGTATATTGAGTAACTTTCTCGGATTGAATGTGTATTACTTAATAAGTTTATTTGTCAATTTAAAAATTTTATGGGAAAACTATGAGATTCACAGCTCCTATTGTTTCTATTATTATTGCAATATCTTTATTTTTACCGAATTTTCTATTTTCGCAGGATATTCCCGACGCGATGATCCCGGATGATCTCCGATGGTCGGTGCCTAAACATATCCAATGCGAAATTGATTCATATAATAAAAAATATAAAGACCATTTGCAGGCCGAAATCGTTCAGCGCCCTTACGACGTTCTGAAATATGATATTTACCTGGACTGGTATGACATGCTGCTCCGCGATGGCGCCGAGGGCGAAGACCGCTACTGGGTTGGCCAGAACACGATCACTTTTGCGCCGCTTGAGGATAATCCCGAGAGCGTGACTTTCGACTGCGCCGGGCTTTCGATTATCAATGTCTCGGTCGACGGAAATCCCGTCGATCCCACGCCCCAGCAGATTGGCGGCGAGCTGACTATCCCTCTGCCCGCGGGAATTACCACCGGCCAGGAAGTGGTCTGCCGGATCGACTACCAATACGTGCGCAGCTCTAACAAAGGCTTTTATTTATATAAAAAGGGCCATCCCGGATATGTGGATTATTATCCGCCGCACGACACCATGTATGTCGAGGAGCGGCTCGCATATACGATGAACGAGCCCAACGACGCCCGATACTGGATGCCCTGCAATGACCATCCGCACGACAAGGCGCTGGCCACAATCAGCGTCCGCGTGCCCGAGGGATACTCGGTGGCCACCAACGGCCTGCTGGAAGACTTCGCAAATCAGGGCGATGGGGTGATCTACCGCTGGCGCGAGCACGATCCGATTGCCACCTATCTGATCTCGGTGACGTCCTCGATATTCTACGAATACTCGGATTGGTACCATCGCGTAAGCAATCCCCAGGATTCGATCGAAATTAAATATTATATGTGGGAAAACGATACCGAACCGGATACGAATGCGGCATTCCAGTTCCATGGAAAAGAAATTTATAAGAATATGCCGGCAATGCTGACTTATCTGTCGGAACTGCTGACCGAGTATCCTTTCGACAAATACGGCTCGGTATCGGTGCAGCCCTACTACTTCGGCGCGATGGAGCACCAGACTATGACAATGATGAACCGCACACTGCTGCTGGGCAACGCCGATTTCACTGTATTCCATGAGCTTATGCACCACTGGCTGGGGGACTACATCACCTGCGCCACATGGAACGACATCTGGATTAATGAGGGTGGGGCCACCTGGGGCGAGATGCTCTGGGCAACGTATTTTTACGATCAGATGTATTATGACAAATTCCTTACTTCGACAAAAAAGATATATTTACGCGGCGACGCAATGGACAAGCGCCCCATCTATGGCCCCTCGACCGAAACAAATGAGCTATTCGACTACGCCATAACCTATTGCAAATCCGCTTGGTTCTATCATATGCTAAATAAAACGCTCGGCGACGAGCAATTCTTCGGCGCGCTTCAATCACTTATGGAAAAATACGCCTATTCATCGCTCACAACCGAGCAATTCCTCGAATCATTCAAAGAAGATATCCCCAATCCACCCGTATCGCTGGATAAATTCTTCGATCAGTGGCTTTATAAACAGGGACACCCCGTATTCAGCCTAAATGCATATTCGAAGGTCAATCCCGCGCTGGGCGGATACGATATTTACGTAAACATCGCCCAGAACCAAAGCCACGAGAACGTCGCCGAGGTATTCCATACCCCCGTCGTGCTTAAATTCTTTGGCTCCGACAGCGCAATGGTACTCGACACCCTGATCGTCACCCAGCGCGAACAGGAAGGCGTATTCAATATGCCATTCGTACCCGATTCGATCAAAATCGACGAGACATTTGTGCTATGCGAAGTCGAATCGATCAATCTCTCAGTGCGGCCGGTCGAGGCAATCACAAGCGAAATGAATATATATCCCAATCCCGCAATCAGCGGCGCAGAGCTGCACGCAGGCATCACCAGCCGCGGCGGCGCAATCGATGCTATGGTCTACGACCAGCTCGGCGCCCCCGTACGCAGCGTATTCTCAGGCATTGCCGGCCCCGGCAGCTTCGAGCTTGGCATACCAACCAGCGGCCTTGCCCCGGGCGTATACTACCTGCGAGTCGCCGAGGGCGGACATGTCAGGACATCGAAATTCAGCATAATTAAGTAAATTGATTTCGATTTTAGAAATTGGATTTTGGATTAAATATTTTAATTATACCAATGTGGCAGGTCTTCCCCGACCTGCCACATTTTTATTCCGGAGTTCGGATTGGGATTACTTCGTCGCTACGCCTCGCTCAAAGACGCGGCAAACGTATGCCCCGCAACGGACTTAGCTCGTTGCTGACTTGGTATTGACGTACGCAACAGAGGCTTCAGCCCTCTGCGAATCATAGACGCGCATCCCCTCGATGTCACTGCGAGGAACGGAGTGACGAAGCAGTCTCTCCACGCCGCGCCGCCGTCACTGCGAGCCCAGCGAAGTAGTCTCTCTTTAGTCATAGGCCAGAGATTCGTCGCTACGCCTCGCGAAATGAACGCGCATATGATTCTTATTCTTGCACCTTCGCATGTCACTGCGAGCCCAGCCAAGCAGCCTCTCTTCATAAACCAAAACCCAGAGATTCGATTTTGGCACAAAAAATGCTTCTCCTCCATCAGTTATGATTATAATTTTTATTGAATCTTTGGGAGGATAGAAATATGTTAGCACCAGCAAAGCAGGCTCATAGAAGGATTTCGGAAATGGCTCCGTTCTGCGCTCCGGCACGCGCCGAGTCTATGTATCAGCCGCAGCGCGGCAAAGTACATAAGCTGCCGATGTTTGTCAATCCCGCGCATGTGCCGGTCGAATCGCAGAGGCCGCGCGTCCGCGAAGGCAAGCTCGACCTTAACGACTATCTGGTCAAAAACCCGTCGAAAACATTCCTTATCCGCGTAACCGGCAATTCGATGATCCGCGCCGGCATCAACTCCGGCGACATCCTCGTGGTCGATCGCTCCATCGAGCCCGAAAACGGCCGCATCGTCGTCGCCGCCATCAACAACGAACTGCTGGTCAAGCGGCTGCGCTTTATCGACGCCGACACCTACCTATTTTCGGAGAACGACACCTACCCGCCAATCCGCATCGGCGAGGACGACCGATTCGACATCTGGGGCGTGGTAACAAATGCGATCAAGTCATTCTGATTCATATATATAAACATTTTTCTAACCGCGGCTGAGAATTTAGTCGCGGTTTTTTATTTCCAGGATTATGGATTGATATAGACTGCATCGCTCCTCTCGCAGTGACGTCGTAAACGCTTGAATTCCCCGATTGTGTCAGAGGGCTGAAGCGGTGAAAACGCATCCGAATACATTACCCACGGGTAATATATAAGTAATCATGCGGCCT
>CAZEMR010000071.1:8339-15394 GCA_964513465.1 uncultured Hyphomicrobiales bacterium | reverse complement strand
TTTTTTTACCAGATTCAGGAGGTTTTTATGAAGGTCGAACTCGAACTCGATCGTAAGATGCGGATTATTGGCTCGACGCCGCGGGGCCACGAAACGATTTTCGATACCGCGGCCGAGGTCGGCGGTGAGGATACCGCAGCCAAGCCGATGGAGGTGATGCTCCAGGCTATGGCCGCCTGCTCGTTTATGGATACGATCAGCATTCTGCGCAAGAAGCGTAAGGAAGTGGATAATCTGAAGATTTTCGCCGACGCTACACGCGCCGAGGAGCATCCGCAAGTGCTGACCGAGGTGCATCTGAAGTATGTGCTCATCAGCCCGGATGCCGAGGAGGAAGACCTGCACCGCGCGGTAGAGCTTTCGCAGGATAAGTATTGCGGAGCGTCGGCTATGTTCAAGCTGGCCGGCTGCAAGGTGACCTGGGAGGTCGAGGTGCAGCGTCCCGCATAATCGCGCTTCATTTTAAAGCCATAATTATTAAAAAAGCCCCGCCGGAGTGATTCTCAGCGGGGCTTTCGTATATATATATCAGTGGCTTAGTGCTTGTGAAGATCGCGGTGCATTATGCGGCGCGATTCGTCGAGCTTTTCGGCTTCGGGGAGCGACATCAGGCGTTTGTTCAGCTCTTTGTCGTTTTCCTTGCGCAGCAGTTCGGCCATGTGGTCGATCATCCGGTCGGTGAAGATTCCGTCGCGGACGTAGAGGCTGCGGTCTTTGATCAGCTTTTCGGCGGATTCGGCGCAGCTTGTAGCAAGCTGATCGAGGTTCTCGGTGCCGTGGTCGTGGATGTTACCTTCGACGTGGCAGCGATCGGCGATTTCGAGCGCGAAGTCTGGATTGGCCAGTCCCCATTCGGCGGCCATTGTGATGCCTGCGAGCAGGAAGTGTGTATGCGCGCTGCCGTCGGGGCTGCGCAGCTCTACGGTCTGGCGGCTGTCAGGGTTCTCGATTTTCTCGGAGCGGCCGGGGTTGACTATGTCGGCCAGGTTTTCGACGTTGCTCCAGCCGAGCGGCACGCGGATTAGCGCGCTGCGGTTCATTGCGCTCCAGCATACATTGGTCGGGGCCTCCTGATGGGGCACCAGCCGCAGGTACGATCCGGCGACTGTATTGCCGAAGGCGGTCAGGCTGGGCGCGTAATGGCTTAGCCCGCCGATGAGTTTTTTGGCGTTTTCGTTGAGTTCGCCGCCATCGACGAGAGCGTTGCGGCCGTCTTTTCGGAGCATCATATGTACGTGCATTCCGTTGCCGGCGTGGCCGGTTTCGAGTTTGGGCACGAAGGTGACGGCATAGCCGTAATTATATGCCACATTGCGGATTATCCATTTTGCGAGCACGAGGTGGTCGGCGGCGTCCTCGATCGGGACGGGCAGGAATTCGATTTCGACCTGTTCGGCGCGTTTGCCGTCGAGTTCCGGGAGGTCGCTGACGACTACTTCCATCGAGCCGACTTCGTTGTGGGCATATTTTACATTCCCGCAGATCTGTGTGATATAGCGGAGCATTTCGTTGAGCGCTTCGCCGTTTTTGACGAAGGGCGCACCGGAGTGATAGCCTTTTTGCTTTTCGGGCGGGAAAAGTTCGTCTTCGGGATGGCCGAGCAGGTAGAATTCCAGCTCGCCGAGCGCGTAGAGTTCAAATCCGGTTTTTTCGTTCAGAAGGCGTGCGGCCTTCAGCAGGACGTTGTCCGGTGCGAATTCTGCCAGATTGCCGTCCTTATCGATAAAGCGACACATAAAGTCGATGCTGGCTTCGTCGAACGGATTGAAAAATGCTGATTTATAAACCGGGATTACGTAGAGATCGCTTTTGCCTGCGTCCACGATTCCTTTGAACAGCGAGGAGCCGTCGACACGTTCGCCTTCGGCGAGAATAGTCTCTACCTGGGCGCGATTGCAAACCGGAATCCGCAGCTCTTTGACCTTGCCGTCGAGCGCGGTATAGTGGAAAGTGATGCGTTCTATCCCTTGATCGATTATGATATTTACAAGGTCTTCGCGCGTGAGTTCATCGGGCGACTTGCCTGTTATTTTCCGTATCGGATTTGTCAGAGCGAAATACTCATTTGCCTGAGCCATGATTCGTTTACTCCTGTGATTAGAATTCAAAAAATATTTATATAAGAATAATTAATAAGTCTGCAAAATGCGTAACAATATAATGAATTTATAATGTTTTTCCATGAAAAATCGGAATGCCGCGCGGAAAAGAAATGTTTTATGTAAATTCGATATTTTTACATATATTACTGATGGGTTATATATATTGAGAGAGGCGGGCATGGCGTTAACTGCGAAAAATCAGGATGTTACTAAAATCAAGGCCAAAAAAGGCTTTGCTAATTTCCTATTCTGGTGGGGAGCAATATTCACCGGATTCGGAGTGCTGGCGCTATTGACCGAGCCCGCCGACCGCCTTCCGAGCCTGATGACAGGGTTTCTGATAATCGGCGCCGCTCCGCTTGTGATTGGGTATAAGCTGCGGCGCGACATTGGCAAAAAGCTTGAAGAATCACGCAATCGCAGCCTCGAACGCGAAATACTCACGATTGCCCGGCGTGAAAAAGGAGTGCTCACCGCAGCAGGAATCGCTGCGAATTCAGATCTATCGGTCGAAGAAGTCCGCAACGAGCTCGAGAGAATGGTTGCGCGCGGCCTTGCCTACCCCGAGGCAAACGACCGGGGATATGTGGAATTCAAATTCCCGGAATTCCTGCCCAAAGAGCGGGGGCTTAAGTCCTGAAAAATTTTTACCGATTCTATTTTTCTTTTCCTGAAAATTTTCTTAACTTGCTTTTTCTATAATGGTTATATGTATTATTGCCATTAATTCCCATAATTGGTTCGCGAATATGAAAAAGCAGTTTTATCAGTATGAATTTTTCGTATCGGCACGGGTGAATACCGCGCTTGATATCTGCATAAATACGCCCAAAACCCGCGCGAGCAAAATCCTTTTATTCCAGCATTACCAGACAGATGCGCCCATCTGATGCGGCGCTTTTCCTCCGGAATCCATTTTTGATGAAATTATATATATCAGCGCCGCCCGAGGGGGCGGGCATTGCGAATGAATATTTCTCAAATGTTTAAATAAATGTTTGTAGTATCTTAATTTAACGGAGATTAATAATGAAAAGAGACTTTCTGACAGTCAGAGATTTCACAAAAGAAGAAATCCTCGAAGCATTTGAAATTGCTAAAGATATGAAAAAAGACCGTGCCAAATACGGCGAATCGCTCAAAGGCGAAACCCTTGCGCTTATATTCGAAAAACCCTCGCTGCGCACCCGCACCAGCTTTGATGTTGGTATCCAGCAGCTTGGCGGATATTCGATCTATCTTTCGCCCGCGGAAATCAATCTGGGCAAACGCGAGTCGGTGCATGACGTTGCGAAAAACCTGGAGCGCATGGTGCAGGGCGTTATGATCCGCACATTCGGCCACGACATTGTCGAAAATTTTGCAAAATGGGCATCTATTCCCGTTATCAATGGTCTGACCGACTATACGCATCCCTGCCAGGCGATGGCCGATTTCCTTACGATTAACGAAATTAAGGGCAATCTGGAAGGCCTTAAGCTGACCTACGTAGGCGATGGCAATAATGTTGCTCATTCGCTGATGTTCGCAGGCGCCCGCCTGGGCGTGAGTGTGACCGTAACTTGTCCGCGCGGATACGAACCTAACATGATTGCATACAACCAGGCGGCCGAGGACGCCAAAAAAACCGGTGCAAAGATCGAAGTCGTCCACGACCCGGCAGAGGGCGTGAAGAATGCCGACGCGGTTTATACCGACGTATGGGCATCGATGGGCCAGGAAGCCGAAGCAGCCGAACGCCGCCGCATATTTATGCCTTATCAGGTGAACGAAGAGCTGATGAGCCACGCAAAGGATGATGCATTATTCATGCACTGCCTGCCCGCACACCGCGGCGACGAAGTAACCGACGGCGTTATCGATTCGGATCAGTCGGTGGTATTCCAGGAAGCCGAAAACCGTCTGCACGCGCAGAAGGCGATCATGTATAAATTAATGAAAAAATAAGAGGTTATTGTGCCTAAAAAAGCATTGATAGCAGTAGGAGGAAATTCGCTTATACGCGCAGGCGAACGCGGCACGCTCGACGAGCAGCTCGCCAACGCCCACGCCACCGCCCGGGCAATCGCCGGAATGATCGGCCGCGGCTGGGATGTCGTGGTCACCCACGGCAATGGCCCCCAGGCCGGAGCGGCGCTATTGCGGAGCGAACGCGCAGCAGGCGAGGTTTATACTCATACGCTCGATATGTGTGTGGCAACCACCCAGAGCGAGATCGGCTATTTGCTCGAGCGGGCTCTCGAATACGAGCTCCGGCAGTCCGGCATCGGCAAGCTGGTCACCACGGTGCCCACCATGGTCGAGGTCGATCCGGCCGATCCGGCATACGAAAACCCGAGCAAGCCGATAGGCCCGTTTTATACAAGGGATGTGGCGATGCAGAAAAAAGAGCAGCTCGGCTGGGATATAGTCGAGGACGCTTCCCGCGGATACCGCCGGGTGGTGGCTTCGCCATTGCCTAAGGAGGTGCTCCAGCTCGAGGTGATCAAAAAGGTGATCGATCTGGGAATTGTGACTATTGCACTTGGCGGCGGCGGCATCCCGGTTATTCGCCAGGGCGACGGCCAAATCACCGGCAGCGAGGCTGTGATCGACAAAGACCGCTCCTCGGCGCTGCTGGCGCGCGAGCTCGATGTTGATTTATTTATAATCAGCACCGACACGGATCAGGTTTATATAAATTATAAAAAAGAGGACCAGCAGGGGCTGCGGAATGTAACCGCCGGCGAGCTTGAGCAATACGCCGCCGATGGGCAGTTCCCGCCCGGAAGCATGGGCCCGAAGGTGGAATCGGTCGTAAAATTCGCTCGCGAGAGCGGCAATCCGGCGATCATTACATCGTATGAATACCTGATGGAAGCACTCGACGGCGAGGCCGGCACGCATATTACCGCATAAATTATATATAAATATATCGAGGTTGCTATGAGTTTCAACCACATAATAGAATCGCAGCAGTTCACCGTACCCAAGCTGAAGGAGCTGTTCGAACGCACCGAGCAGATGAAGAAAATCGTCGCGCGCGGCGGCACCCGCGATTATTCGGATAAAATTATGGCCACATTGTTCTACCGGCCGTCCACCCGCACACGGTTTTCGTTCGAATCGGCGATGTATCGGCTGGGCGGGAAGGTGCTCTCGACGGAGCAGGCCGAGATGTTTTCGTCCGAGGTTTCGGGCGAGATGCTCGAGGATACGATCCAGATTATCTCGAATTATTGCGATGCAATAGTGCTGCGCCACTCAGAAGAGGGCGGAGCAAAGCGCGCCGCAGCGGTATCCGAAGTGCCGGTGATTAACGCCGGCGACGGCTCCGGCGGACAGCACCCGACGCAGGCACTGCTCGATTTATATACCATATATCACGAGTGCAAGACGCTCGACGGGATTTCTGTGGCATTCATCGGCGCGCTCGACCATGGACGCACGGTGCGATCGCTGGCGTATCTGCTCAGCAAGTACGACCGGGTGAAGCTATACTTCATCGCGCCGGAGGAGATGCAGATCCGGCAGGATATACTGGAGCATCTCGACGAGAACAATATATGGTATCATCTGGCGCCGAATACCAGGGATATCATCAACCGAGTCGATGTGGTCTACCAGACGCGGATCGACCGCGAACGCCTTGCGGATAAGGATATGGACCTGTCCATTTATAATATAGATCCGCAGAAGATGCAGAAAATGAAATATAATTCCATAATTATGCATCCGCTGCCGCGTTCGGTTGAAATATCACATGCGGTGGACGCCGACCCGAGGGCTGCGTATTTCCGCCAGGCGCATAACGGACTTTACGTCCGGATGGCGCTTCTGACAATGCTTTTCGAAGACGAGATGGAATAAATTTTTAGAAATATTCTCAAAGGAGTGAATTAATGAATACACAGGATTATATTGCAATAGAAGAAAAACTCGGCGCTCATAACTACCATCCGCTGGATGTGGTTATCCACAAAGCCGAGGGCGTCTGGGTTTACGACGTCGAGGGCAATAAATATATGGACTGTCTGGCCGCATATTCCGCAGTGAACCAGGGGCATTGCAATCCGAAGATCCGCAAGGCATTTTTCGAGCAGGCCGAGAGAGTGACGCTTACCAGCCGCGCTTTCCGCAACGACCAGCTCCCGCTGCTTTATCAGAAGCTCAGCGAAATGACAGGATTCGAGACCACGCTGCCGATGAACACCGGCGCCGAAGCTGTCGAAACCGCAATCAAAACAATCCGCAAATGGGGATACCAGAAAAAAGGCATCGCCGGGAATAAGGCCGAAATCATCGTGGCCGACGGCAATTTCCATGGCCGCACTACGACAATCGTAAGCTTCTCGACCGATCCGGTGGCTTATAAAGATTATGGCCCCTTTACCCCAGGATTCAAAATTGTGAAATATGGCGATATCGAAGATATTAAAGCAAATATCAACGAAAACACCGCGGGCATCATGCTCGAACCCATCCAGGGCGAGGGCGGCATCGTGATACCTCCGGACGGCTACCTGAAAGAGGTCAAAGAGCTTTGCAAAAAGCACAATATCCTATTCGTGCTGGACGAAATCCAGTCCGGCCTTGGCCGCACCGGCAAACTCTTCGCATACGAATGGGAAGACGCCCGCCCGGATATGGTCATCATCGGCAAAGCGCTCAGCGGCGGTTACTATCCCGTATCGGCAGTGCTCTCGAGCCGCGACATCCTTGGCGTATTCAAGCCCGGCGAGCATGGCTCGACCTATGGCGGCAATCCGCTCGGCGCAGCGGTATCCATCCGCGCGCTCGAAGTAATCGAGGAAGACAAGCTGGTAGAACGCTCCCACGAACTCGGTCAGTATTTCATGGACAAGCTTCGCAAGATCGACAGCCCGCACATCGCAAACGTTCGCGGCCGCGGCCTCTGGATCGGTTTTGTGCTCGATACCAAAGCGCGGCCCTACACCGAGCGCCTGCTGAAGG
>CAZEMR010000071.1:0-8329 GCA_964513465.1 uncultured Hyphomicrobiales bacterium | reverse complement strand
GCTTCAAATTCACTACAATCTACCCAAGTTTTGCTCTTTAACAGATATTTCCGGAACTTTTTAATACCCTCCAGTACCTTATCATCCTTTTTTAATATAACTTTCCTGTAAAGCTGAAAAATAAAAGGCGAATGCAATCCGTATCCTTTGAAATGCCTGGCAGAAACAAGAAAATGTAAATATTTAAGCCCGAATTTAACCAAAGAAGCAAATGATCTAAAAAAAGCCATCCAAATATGAATTTTCTGTGTGATGAATATTATTTTTATAAAAATCAAATATATTTTGATTGAATATTTATCCCCAAATATTTTTTTTTAAAGGAGATTAAGCAATGGCAAAGACTAAAGTAATTATCATCGGCGCCGCGGGGCGCGACTTCCACAATTTCAATGTGGTTTTCCGTGGCAATGAGGACTTCGAGGTGGTGGCGTTCACAGCAGCGCAGATTCCCGACATCGACGACCGTAAATACCCGGCAGCGCTCGCAGGCGATCTGTATCCGCAGGGCATTCCGATCCGCCCCGAAGAAGAGCTCGAGCAGCTGATAGAAGAATACAAAGTGGACGAATGCGTCCTTTCATATTCCGATCTTCCCTACGAAACAGTGATGCATCTGGGCTCGCGCGTTATGGCAGCCGGCGCAAAATTCTCGATGCTGGGCTCGTGGCCGACCATGATCAAATCGACCAGGCCGGTGATCTCGATCACCGCTATCCGCACAGGCTGCGGCAAGAGCCAGACCACCCGCGCGGTGGTTCGCGCACTCCTCGACGAAGGCAAAAAAGTGGCATCTATTCGCCACCCCATGCCTTATGGCGATCTCGAAAAACAAAAAGTGCAGCGCTTTGCAGAGCTCGAAGATCTTAAAAAACACGATTGCACTATCGAAGAGATGGAAGAGTACGAACCCCATATCGCTATGGGCAGCGTGATTTATGCCGGAGTGGACTACGAAGCAATCGTCCGCGAAGCCGAAAAAGAAGCCGACATCATCGTGTGGGACGGCGGCAACAATGATATGCCCTTCTACAAGCCAGACCTCTCGATCGTAGTGGTCGATCCGCTGCGTCCGGGTCACGAAATCAGCTACTATCCCGGCGAAGTCAACCTGCGCATGGCCGACGTAGTCGTCATGAACAAAGTCGATTCGGCATATCCGGAAGATGTCGAGGAAGTACTCGACAATATCCGCGAATATAATCCCACAGCGCAGATCATAATGGCAGCCTCCTCGATCGCAGTGGACGACGCATCCGTTATCCGCGATAAGGAAGTCCTCGTGGTAGAAGACGGCCCGACCCTGACACACGGCGAAATGGACATAGGAGCAGGCACAGTGGCAGCCCGCCGCTTTGGCGCAGCCGCTCTCGTCGATCCCCGTCCGTGGACAGTTGGCAAAATCAGCGAGACATTCGAGAAATACCCCGAAATCGGCGCGCTTCTGCCCGCAATGGGATATGGCCAGCAGCAGATGAAAGACCTCGAAACCACAATCAACAAAACGGAATGCGAATCCGTGGTAATCGGCACCCCGATCAACCTGGGCCGCTTTATTGATATCAAAAAACCGAACACCCGCGTTTATTACGAACTGGCGGAAATCGGCAAACCGACCATCAAAGAAGTAGTCGCCGAACAGCTCAGGAAAATTGGCTGATCGCGCGCATTCTGATATAAATATAGGCTGTCTGCTTCGCAAATCTGCGTGGCGCAGCCTTTTATTTATTTAAATATTTCTGAATTAATAATAATTATCCTTTTGCTGCGTAAACATTCCAATACGCTTCATCCTAATGAATACAACCGCTTTTGTGGATAATTGTTATTATAAATCCGAATTCTTTTGTAATTTCGGAAATTGATTTCGAATGCAATTCATGGCAGAATTTTTTTCAGAACAAATGGAGGAATCCACATGAGATTACTTATCTCAATTATTACACTGGCTGTTTTGCTGGGCGGCTGCAACCAGAAATCCGACGATGCAACCACCCCGACAGACAAAATGTCCAAACCCGAAAAATACGAAGACAAGTACAGCTACGCGCTTGGCTATCAGATGGGCAACCGTATGCACCAGGATTCGCTGAAACTGATGTTCGATTACTATGTAAAAGGAATCAAAGACGGCATGAGCGGCGATACCTCGAAAGTTATGCTTTCACCGGACGAATTCCAGCAGGTAATGCAGCAATTCCAGCAGGAAATGATGCAGAAACAGCAGGATCGTCAGGCCAACGAGAAAAAGAAAATGGAAGAACTCGGCGAAAAGAACGAGGAGCTTTCCAAAAAATTCCTCGAGGAAAACAAGACCAAACCCGGAGTGAAAGTTACACCCAGCGGCCTGCAGTACAAAGTGCTCGAAGAGGGCAAAGGCAAATCGCCCACACGCGATGACTTCGTCAAAGTCCACCTGATTGGCAAATACTTCAGCGGCGAGGAATTCGACAACACTTACGAAGGCAACCGCGAGGCTCCGACCCTGCAGATCGACAGATCGATCCCAGGCTGGCAGGAAGCTATTCCGATGATGAAAGTCGGCGCAAAATGGCGCCTCTTCGTTCCCGCGGAACTCGCATACGGCAAGCAGGGCGCACCGCCCACGATTCCGCCGAACACCGCGCTTATCTTCGACGTAGAGCTTATCGACATCGTCACAGAGGAAGCCAAAAAAGAGCAGCAACAGCAAATGCAGCAGCAGATGCAACAACAAATGCAGCAGCAGCCTCAGCGCCGCGGAAATTAATCGATTTAAACCTACGGAAGGGCCGGATGCCGAGGCGTCCGGCTTTTTTCATATATTAAGAATTGTCTGCCACCTGTCGATATATATAATAACATGAAAGCAGTAATTTTCATATTGATTATTCTTTCCGTCGCAGGCAAGTCGCTGACGGCCGGAAAGGTGGCAATTATCGGCCCCGATCAGAGCCGCAATTCGGTGGCCACCCGCGAATACGGCGGCCTCGAATATGCCCGGCTCAGCGAAATTGAAAGGTCGTTTGACGGCCAGACAACTCTGACTGCGGCTCAGGCCTCATTCTTCGTAGCGGCGGACATATCGGGCCATGGCCGGGTGGTGCTCCAGCTACCGCGCCCCGTTATCGCAATCGGGGGGCAGCTATACCTGCCGGTTTATTCATTTTTTAATTCTCTTCGGATTGCCTCCGGAATTGATATTAATATTTCAAAAAATTTAATCAAAATCAAAATTCACGAAGAGGCAGCTCCCGGTCTGCCCCCAATCGCGGGCGAGTATACTAATCGTAAAGATGCGCCGACCGCACGAGCAGCGTCCGAGGGTAGTCCATTCCGCGACGCGTTCATCCGAGTGGGCGGTCATCTGACCCGCGCAATGGATATTCTTCGACCGGTGAGGATCGACAAAAATGGCCGCGAGGCCGCAGCCGAACGTCCCGAATCGTCCCCGGATGAAGTCCACCAGCCGCCCTCGACCGAGGTGCCCGGCAATGCATATCGCATACCCAAAGGGCTTATCAGAAGCGAGCTCGAAACGGGTCGCCGAAAATAGCGCATTTTTATTATTCCCCGCTTAGCATTATTTTTGCATAAATGAGTAGAAAATCAGAAATATTCCGCCGCGCAAAGCGAATTGCGGTCGTGCGCACCGATGCTATCGGCGATATGGTGCTGACGCTGCCAATGTGCGCAGCAATCCGCCGCGCCCGGCCCGATGCGCATATCGCAATAATCGCCCGCCGCTACGTCGCGCCGCTTTTGTACAAAACACCAGCCGCAGATGAAATTATATATACAGATGATTACGAAAATGGTGTCCGGGGAATTTTCGAGGGGAACAAATTCGATGCCGCATTTTTCCCGCGTCCACGATTCGACGAGATACGATCGGCGTTTTCGGCAGGGGTGCCTCTTCGGGTGGGGTCGGGCTTCCGCTGGTATTCGGTGATGCTGAATAAGCGGGTTTATGACCACCGAAAAAAGGGCTTGCTGCACGAGGCCGAGTATAATGTCCGGCTGGTGCGGGTTGCTGCCGGCGATGACGATTTGCCGCTGGAGGTAGTCGCGCCCGTTGTCAATCCCGAATCGCTCGAGAGAGTCCGCAAAACAATTTCGGAATATAATCTTACGAATGGGTATATAATCGTGCATCCCGGCAGCCGTGGATCGGCGCGGGACTGGAGCGCGGAGAATTTCGGGAAATTCTCACATCTGATGTTTACGCTTCATCAGATTAATACGATAATCACCGGCACGGCGGACGAGGCCGCGCAGTGCGCTGCCGCCACAGCGGAAAACCCCGCGGCGATTAATCTCTGCGGCAGATTTGATTTATACGAAATGATCGCGCTGATATCCGAGGCGCGGATGCTGGCCGCCAATTCGACCGGGGTGCTGCATATCGCCTCGGCAATGAATCGGCCGGTCGCAGGGTTATACCCCAACACATCGCATATCGGCGTGCGGCGCTGGGGGCCGCTCGGCGCGCGCGCGGTCACAATCTGTCCGCCGCCGGATGCCGCCGACCCGGACGATATGTCGCAGATCAGGCCGAAAGATGTCGCAGCCGCAGCCAGCCGCCTTCTGGTTTAAACGCAGCCCATAACGCGCCGGGCTTCCTTCAGGTCGTCCTCGGTGTCGATTGCGATTAATTCCATTTCAGTTTCCATGCAATAAAACAGCGCGCCGTTTTCGAGAAGCCGGAGCTGCTCGAGCTTTTCGGCGATTTCGGTGGCCGATTGATCCAGCTCGTGGAATTTCGCGAGCACGTCGTATTTATATGCATATACCCCGATATGCCGCCAGTATTGGTGATAATTTATCCATTCGATTGGCTTGATGTCCCGAATAAATGGGATTGCATTCCGCGAAAAATATAGCCCCCGGCCGTCCGTGCCGACGATTACCTTTACGTTATTCGGATTAAAAAGCTCATTCGGATTGTCGATCTTGCGGATCATCGTGCCCACATGGAAATCGCTTTCGGCGAATTGACCCAAGAGGCGCGTCAGATTGCCAGGTTCGAGCATCGGCTCGTCGCACTGGATATTGAAAACGATGTCGGGCTTTTCGTCGAGGCGGCCTGCTGCCACTGCGCAACGGTCGCTGCCGGACAGGAGATTGGGCGGGGTCAGCTCGATTCGGTTGGTGAATTCGCGGCAGGCTTCTTTGATTCGCATGTCGTCGGTGGCGATTATCACATCGTCGAAATTGGCGAGTGAGGCAGCCTCCCACACGTGGCGGATCATCGGTTTGCCGCAGAGATCGGCCAGCACTTTGCCGGGGAAGCGGCTCGATTCGTATCTTGCGGGGATTATTGCTACTGTTCTGATGACTATTTCTCCTTTTTAATTTTAATATAATTATTATCGAAATTTTCGGAAATCGCAGCGGGATTGACCGAATCCTGTCCTGCGCGCGGAATGTCGTCTCGCAGTTTATCAATTCCGTCGATAGGCAATATCATTGGCTCGATGCCGGAAACATCCGCTTCGTCGAGCTTTGATACGAATTCGATTAATTCATCGAATTCCCGGGCGAACTGGTCGATTTCGTCGGAATTGAATTCCAAAGCGGCCAGCCGGGCGGTCTTCAGGATTTTTTCGTGATTGGTCATATTGGATATTAGAAAAATTTTCCGGAAAATCAAAACGGAGTCCAAACAAAACTCGCGAATGGCGCTACAAGCGGCTGAGTGAAAAACGACAGCCCGAAGTCCGCCGAAAATGAGCTGTTCGACAAGCGGAAGCCCAGCAAAACGCCGGTGTTGGTCGGGCGCGTGATGTCGCTGTTCCATAATTCGCCGATGAAATGCAGGCCATGCCAGCGGGTGAATCGCGTATCGAGGCCCAGGCCGATACCGAACGAGCCGTCCGCGTAGGTCATATCGACGGCGTTCTGGCCGAAGTTCAGACGGTAGTAATCCTCGCTGCCGGCTTTGTAGAATATTGCGCTGGTGATCAGCGATTTGAAGCCGCGGAAGGTGGCCACACCGTAGTAATGCACCAGGCGGTTGTTGTGGTTGGCCCATGCCATATTCCCGCCTACGGCGAAGCTCATGCCCCCCTCCATTGATTCGAAGTCGGTGTTGTAAACGGTTGCTTTTACGTTGAGTTCGGTCAATTGCTGGCGTGAATCGATGCCCGGGACGATCGAGCGTCCGGCAGTGATCGAAACGATATCGCCGATGCCCGCCCCGCCGTAAAGGAAGAGCATCTCGAACATCCCGATGAAGTGGTCGCCGCCGATAGGTTCGGCGGTGGGCAGCAGAAATACCCGGTGCGAATGGCGGTATGCGACTTCTTTCGGGCGGATTTCCTCGATCTGGCTTATATATATAAGCGCGGTGCCAAGCTCGGTGCGGAATCGGATTGCCGGGCCGCCTTCCTCGCCGGGCGCAGTACCGGTGACGTAGCCGGTCAGTATGTCGCCGTTTTTCAGGCGAATGATGTATTCGTGTTTCTTGCCGATTTCGAGGTCGTCCGGATCAATATCATCTGCAAAAACCGAAATCGGAATAAATATTATCAGAAAAATGAGGAAATATCGCATGAATTCTGCCCGGATTGAATTAGTTTATTTATTAAAAAATCGGGACAACCGCCAAATTATTGTTTGCTGCGGCTGAGCGCGAGTTGTCCGCAGGCGGCTTCGATGTCCGGCCCGAATGATTTGCGGATTTTAACGACCACCCCCGAAGCGCGGATGTATTCGACGAAGCGATCGACCGATTCGACAGGCGCGGGCCGAAGCTCTGCGCCGCTTTCGAGCGCAAACGAAACATCGTTGAAGGGGATAATGTTGACGATAGAATTCACCCGCCGCGCGAATTTAATCAGGCGGTCGGCGTCGCGCTGGCCATCGTTTATTCCATCGAATAAAATATATTCATAAGTAATCGACAGGCCGGTTTTGCGGTAATAATTCTCGACGGCGTTGCCAAGCTCGCCGAGGGGGAATTTCCGCGCAATCGGCATCAACTTCTCGCGCTTCTCCTGAATCGCCGAATGCAGCGAAACAGCCAGCTTCACCGGATTTGCTATTTCGGCCAGATCATAGATTTTCGGAATAATCCCGACGGTCGATAGAGTGATCTTTTTGCGCGAAACAAGATCGGCGCGGGGATTTGTAAAGATATCGAGCGCGCGCGCCACATTGTCGAAATTCAGCAGCGGCTCGCCCATACCCATCAGCACCACGTTGGTGATGCGGCGGTCGGTGGCGGCCTCGGCCTTCAGGTATTGATCGACGATCTCCGCGGGGGAGAGGTTGCGCCGGAATCCCAGAGTGCCGGTCGCGCAGAATCGGCAGCGCAGCGGACATCCGGCCTGGGTCGATACGCAGAGCGTGCTGCGCTCGGGTGCGAGGCTGTCCTCGTCGCTGTGGTATGGCATCAGCACGGATTCGATCATATCGCCGCCGGCCATCCGGAAAAGGAATTTGACAGAGCCATCGAGCGAGCGCCGCGCTTCGATGGGTTCGAGCGCGTCGATTATATATGTATCCTCGAGTTCGGCGCGGAGGTCTTTCGGCAGATTCGTGATCTCGCGGAAATCATTCCTCCGTCCGCGGTAAATATTCTCGAATATCTGATTTGCGCGGAATGCCGGCTTGGCCTGGCGTTCGAAAATACCGCGCAATTCCTCCAGCGTATAATCCTTTATATATTTTTTTCCCGGCATTATGAATTAATTAAGTCCCTGATTTATTTAGCAATTAGATTTAATAATTTGTTTGGCACATAGATGATTTTCTTAATCTCTTTGCCCTCGATATATTTCCGCACTTTTTCGTCGGATTTGGCCATTTCCTCGTATGCGCCGGCTTCGAGATCGGGCTGAGCCTCGATTTTTGCGCGGATTTTGCCGTTCACCTGCACTACGAATTCGATGGAGTGCTTTACTATTTTGGATTCGTCGTAATCGGGGAATGCCTGAAGCGTGATCGATTCCTCGTGGCCGAGCCGCTGCCAGAGCTCCTCGGCGATATGCGGCGCGAACGGGGCCAGGCACAGCAGGAATTTCTCCATTGCCGCGCGGGGCTTGACCTTTGCCTTGTTGAATTCATTTACGAATATCATCATCTGCGAGATTGCGGTGTTGAATCGAAGATTCTCGATGTCTTCGCCGACTTTTTTGATGGTGCTGTGCAGCGCGAATTCCTGCTCCTGATTGAGTCCGGCGTCCTGAATTTCTTTGGATACATTGCCGCTGTCGTCGATTATCAATCGCCAGACGCGCCCGAGGAAGCGGTGGACGCCCTCGATGCCGGTGGTCTACCAGGGCTTGGACTGCTCGAGCGGCCCGAGGAACATCTCGAATACGCGCAGCGAATCCGCTCCGTAGTC
>CAZEMR010000070.1:0-15683 GCA_964513465.1 uncultured Hyphomicrobiales bacterium | reverse complement strand
GAATACAAAGGCGATTTTAACGAAATTAAAAATAATCTGAATCAGTGCATCGATTCGCTTAATTCGCTGATCGGCGATATGAATCATATGTCCACCGAGCATGACGCAGGCGATATCGACGTACGGATGGACGAGGACAAATTCGCCGGCGCATACCGCGAAATGGCCAAAGGCGTCAATACGATGGTATTCGGCCATATCGACGTCAAAAAGCGCGCTATGGGCATAGTCAAGGCCTATGGCGAAGGCGACTTCGACAAAGTCATGGAGCCATTGCCCGGCAAGAAGAAGTTTATCAACGAAAGTCTCGATCAGCTTCGGGCAAATCTGCTTAACTTCAATAAGGAACTTGATGGATTAATTAAGTATTCCAAAGATGGCCAGCTTTCCAAACGCGGCAATGCCGGCAATTTCAAAGGCGACTGGGCCGAATTGGTCAAGGGCGTCAACGAACTAATCGACGCGCTGCTCAATCCTATCCAGGAAGCTGTCGAAGTGCTCAAGAAGATGTCCGAGGGCAATCTTTCAGTCAAGGTCAAGGGCGAATACAAGGGCGAACATGCAGTACTGAAAAACACAATCAACACCACAGTCGACCTTATGCCGTTCAAAGAAGCGATGGAAGTGCTCCGCGCAATGGCTGACGGCGACCTAACGCACAAAATGAAGCGCAATTATAAAGGCGACGCGCTCGCAATGAAAAACGCAGTCAACGAGACAATCGACTCGATGAACCAAATACTTTCTCAGGTAAAAGTTACAGTGGACGAAGTCACCCGCGGCTCGATGCAGGTATCCGACGCCAGCACATCGCTCTCGCAGGGTGCCACCGAGCAGGCTGCCTCTCTGGAGGAAATTACCAGCTCTATGGCCCAGATCGGTTCGCAGACCAAGCTCAACGCAGAAAACGCCAATACCGCTAATGTGCTTACCAATGACGCCAAGAGCGCTGCAGAACGCGGTAATAACGAGATGGGCGAGCTGAACACAGCGATGAGCGAAATTACCGAATCGAGCAGGAATATATCGAAGATAATCAAGGTGATCGACGAGATTGCATTCCAGACCAATCTGCTTGCGCTCAACGCAGCGGTCGAGGCCGCCCGCGCAGGCCGCCACGGGAAGGGATTCGCAGTAGTCGCCGAGGAAGTCCGCAATCTGGCCGCCCGAAGCGCATCTGCGGCCAAGGAAACCTCCGAATTGATCGAAAATAGTATCAAGACTGTTGAAAATGGTTCGTCGCTTGCTGTGCGCACCGGCGAAGCGCTCGAGGAAATCACCAATGGAGCAATCAAAGCCGCCGACATCGTGGCAGAAATTGCCACATCGAGCAATGAGCAGGCGCAGGGCATCTCTCAGATAAACGAGGGCCTGGGCCAGATCGACCGGGTAACGCAGACAAATACCGCCAGCGCCGAAGAAAGCGCCTCCGCCGCCGAAGAGCTCTCCGGCCAGGCAAGCCAGCTTAAGGAGCTTATCGGTCGATTCAGAATTTCCGAAGAATACAAAAAAGCTATGCAGAGCAAGATGCTCGAAATGGAAGATGATGATGAATACTCATCCGGCGAGCGCTCCCAGCGATATTTGGGCAAAAAAGCCAAGAGCCTGCCCGAAAGTAAACACAAGGAAATTGAATTCGACGACGAGGAATTTCCGGCGGACGAATACGAAGCAAATCCCGAGGATATAATAAACCTCGACGAGGAAGATTTCGGTAAATATTAATGCTATATAATTAAGGCCCGCGGGGTAATCCTGGCGGGCTTTTTTAAAATATTAAAAATGAACAAAATTAAATTGTTTATATGGATTATTGTTGCATATTGTAAACGAAATTTAATTATCACTATAATATTCAGGGGTTCTTATGCTAAAAAATTTGAAGTACAGGTGGAGAATTTTGATCATCCTTGTTACGGTTGCAGTAATATCCGTCGGCGCTACCGGCTATACTGCAATTACTTCCAGCACCGAGGGTATCGAGGAGGCGGTATTCAGGCAATTGACTACAGTCACCGACACCAAAAAAGCACAGACCGAAAATTATTTCAGTAATCTGAAGAAACAGATCACCACATTCTCGCAAAATACCACTGTGATATCGGCAATGACGGAGTTTTCCGAATCCGCTCGCCAGATTGCCGGGAACACAGCGGCCAGCGAAGAGCAGATTGCGGCATTTCGCCAGGGGCTGCTCGAGTATTACAAATCGGATTTTATGCCTTCGCTGGATAAGAATTCCGAGCGGCAGTACCAGTTGCAGGACTTTCTGCCGGATAATTATCTGGCCTCGTATCTGCAATATAATTATATAATTCTGAATCAGCATCCCACCGGCGAAAAGCATAAGCTGATGCGTGCCTCCGACGAAAGCATGTATTCCGATGTTCATGCGAAATATCACACCGAGCTGACGAATTATCTGGAGACATTTGGTTATTACGACATTTTTCTTGTCGATAATCAATCCGGAAATATCATTTATTCCGTTTATAAAGAGATAGATTTTGCGACCAATCTGCTCGAAGGCCCTTATGCATCGAGCAAGCTCGGAGAGGCGTTTCGTTCCGCCCGCGAGAGCGAAAACCCCGACGATGTAATTCTGACAGATTTTGGGCCGTATCTGCCATCCTATTCGCTGCCGGCTTCGTTTATCGCATCGCCGATCTTTCGTGGCGGCCGGAATATTGGTACAATCATTTTCCAGATCAAACCGGACGGGCTCAACCGAATGCTCAGCGCCAATTTTAACTGGGAGGGCATCGGACTCGGCGAGACCGGCGAGGCATTCATCGTCGGCAAGGATATGTATATGCGCAGCGACGACCGCTCATTGCTCGAAAAGCGCAAGGGATATTATGAAAATATGAAGTCCGAAGGCATCGATCCGGCAACTGTGGAGCGTATCCGCCGCCAGAATACGACTATACTGAATCTGAAGCTCGAAAATGAGGCAATCCAGGCTGCTGTATCCGGCAAAACCGGCGAAATGATGGCCACAGGAGTGTTGGGCGAGAAAATGCTTTATAGCTATACTCCGCTCAAGATCGAGGGCCTGGACTGGTATATGATTGCTAAAAAGGCTGACAAAGAGGCGCTCGTTTCGGTAGCTTCAATGCAGATGATCATATTGATCGTGGCCGGAATTATTATTTTGCTGGTTATTGGCATTTCTATAATATTTTCGAAAACATTCTCTACGGCCACAAATCGCCTGATCGAAATTTCGCGAAAAATCGGTGCAGGCAATTTTGATATTCAGATTAATAAAGATAATAATACAGAGTTCGGAATTGTCGAGCAGGAATACGGCAAGGTAGTCAACGAACTGGACAATCTGACATCAGAGATCGGCAGACTGACGGATGCTGCGTCGCGCGGGAATCTGGATGTCCGCGGCGAGGCTTCGAAATTCAGCGGAGAATATAAAGATATAGTCGAGGGATTCAATGGCACTCTGGATAAGATTATTCAGCCGTTTAATCTTTCGGCGGAATATATCGACCGTATCTCGAAAGGTGATCTGCCGGAGAGAATCACCGATGAATATCATGGAGATTTCAACGAAATTAAAAATAATCTGAATCAATGCATTGATTCTATCCAGCTAATGCTCGACGATGTGCGCGATCTGACCCGCGCCTCGGTCGAAGGCGATATACTTAAACGAATCGAAACCGACCGCCACAACGGCGATTACAAAACACTTGTATCGGGTATTAATTCGCTGCAGGACGCCGTCCGCAATATTCTCGACCAGGTGCCCGCGCCGATTATGATAATCGATAAAGATTTTAATATCAAATTTATAAATACTGCCGGCGCCGGACTGGACAACAAAACCGCCGAGCAGCTACGCAATACCAAATGCTTCGATCATTTCAAAACCAGCGATTGCCAGACCGAAAATTGCGCTTGCTATAAATCAATTAAGACGCAAAAAAACGCTGCCAGTGCGACCGATGCGCATCCGGGCAATTACGATCTGGAAATCGAATACACGGCCAATCCGGTGTTCGACGAGGAGGGCAATATCGCTGGCGCTATCGAAATTGTGATCGACCAGACCAAAATCAAGCAGGCAATGCGCTCAATCGAGAAGGTCTCGCGATTCCAGGAGGAGCAGTCCGAACAACTTACCGCCGCTCTCAGCAAAATGGCCGAGGGCGATCTCTCGTTCGATCTCGAATCCGAATCGGGCGACGAAGACACACGCGAAGCAGCCGAAATATTCAGCAAAATTAACGATGCTGTCAACCGCAGCCGAGGCGCTATCCGAGGGCTGGCAGACGAAGTCAACACGCTTGTCGAAGCCGCGCTCGAGGGCAATCTGGATAAGCGCGCCGACGACGCAGGCCAGCTTGGCGAATACCGCAAAATCATTTCCGGAGTGAATAAAACGCTCGACGCAATTCTCGATCCTATCGGCGAGGCGGTCGAGGTACTCAAGCAGATGTCCGAGGGCAATCTTTCGGTCAAGGTCGAGGGCGATTATAAGGGCGACCACGCGATTATCAAAAATGCGCTGAACCAGACAATCGATCTGATGCCGTTCAAGGAAGCGATCCGCGTGCTCGAGAAATTCGCCGACGGCGATCTGACAATCCACATGACCGGCGAATATAAGGGCGACAGCCTGAAGATGAAAGAAGCACTCAACGACACGATCAATTCGATAAATGAAATACTTGCTCAGGTGAAGCTGACGGTCGACGAAGTCACGCGCGGCGCAATGCAGGTATCCGACGCCAGCACATCGCTCTCGCAGGGCGCCACCGAGCAGGCAGCCTCGCTCGAGGAGATAACCAGCTCGATGACCCAGATCGGTTCGCAAACGCGCCATACGGCCGAAAATGCCAATTTGGCGAATACGTTGACCAGGGACGCGCGCGATTCCGCCGAGCGCGGCAATAAGGAGATGAAGGAGCTGAACGACGCGATGAACGAAATCAGCCACTCCAGCCAGGATATTTCGCGGATTATGAAGGTGATCGACGAGATCGCATTCCAGACCAATCTGCTGGCACTCAACGCGGCGGTCGAAGCCGCTCGCGCAGGCCGCCACGGGAAGGGATTCGCAGTAGTCGCCGAGGAAGTCCGCAATCTGGCCGCCCGCAGCGCAAAGGCCGCCAAGGAAACCGCCGATCTGATCGAAAACAGCCTGAAGACGGTTGAGAACGGCATCCAGCTTGCCAATCGCACTGCGGAAGTGCTCGAGGAAATCGGCAAGGGCAGCGTCAAATCGGCAGATATAGTAAGCGAGATTGCCACTCTGTCTAATGAGCAGGCCCAGGCGATTGCTCAGATCAACGAAGGGCTGACGCAGATCGACAAGGTAACGCAGACGAACACCGCCAGCGCAGAGGAAAGCGCCTCGGCAGCCGAAGAACTTTCGGGACAGTCCTCGAACCTGAATCAGATGATCGCGCGCTTCAAAATCGATGAAATAAGCGATTATGAATTAGACGAGGGATTTGCCGAAGAAAGGTATTCCGAACGCAGGCTGGACGGCGGCAACGACCGCAATCGACGCCAGCTCGAGGGGCATACGAAAAAAGTCCGTAATAAACAAAATGTCGACAAGTATTAATCGTTATAATATTTTATTCGTTAATTTCAATGAATTATTAAATATTTCAAAAATATAATATGGCGACATTAGGAATCGAAAGCAACGGGCGGCTCGAGAAAACCGCTATCTACTACAACGGCGAACAGTTCGGCGGGGTGAAGGAGATATTCCTCAACCTTGACGAAGACGGCACCTTCGACGCAATTATCCAGTACGAGGATGTCAATAAGGAAATCCATACGAAACAGATATTCGACGATTTCCTCGCCGGAGCGAAATTCGTTGCGCCCTCGTTTACCGAAGATGAGGCCGCCGATTTGCAGCTTCTGGTAGTCGAAAGCAACGGCGACATCGAGGAGACGATGGTGTTTCTGAACGACGAGCCGCTCGAGGGAATCACAAGCCTGTTTGTGCATATAAAAGGTTCTCAAAATAAAAACGGCATTAAGTCGCTCTTTTCTACCAGACGCGAGGTTCCGGACGAAGTGGAATTCCGCGCGGAAATTACATTCAGAAATGAAGATGAATCAATCGAGACGGAGGACATTTTCTAATGCGCAATAAAAATAACTGGCGGCGCTTGCTTGGGGTATTTATAGCTATCGTGGTAGCACTGATTTTCCTTGCTCCCGAGCTGGTTGAAGCCCGCCGCGGACGCAGCTTTGGCGGCAGCCGCAGCAAACGCAGCTTCTCGACTCAGAAGCGCACGCCATCTAAAAGCAGAACCCAAAAATCGGTGCCCACAATGCGTAAGAGCACAAACCCGGCCAAGCGCACAAGCTTCGGCGGAAACCGGCTCAGTACAGGAAAGGCGTATACGCAGAAATACGGCACCCCGCGCAAAACCGAGACAGTTACTGGCAGAAATGCCGCTGGCCAGCAGCAGAAGTACGTCATGCACAGCTATGGCGGATACGGAAGCGGACTAATGACCGGATACATGATGGGTACGACAAGCTGGATGTGGATGATGCCATTCCACCCGGCATTTTACTACAGCAAGCCATATTATGTGACCAATCCCGATGGCACAATGGGCGTATATCCGCCTACGTTTTCATTCGGGAAGCTATTGTTCACACTGCTGATAATCGGAGGAATTGCGTTTATAATCGTCAGGATCGTAAAATCCCGCAAGAAAGCTGCGAGAAGCGACGCGCAATCCTCATTCGAATAGAATTAATTGAAAAAATTTTATCAAAAGGCTGTTTTAATAAGCAGCCTTTTTTATTTTTGTGAGCTATATGAATAATGATTCCAAAATAAATCAATCGCTCCGGCGGTATTTCGGATTCGAGTCCTTTCGGCTGGGGCAGGACCGCATAATTAATTCAGTGCTTCGGCGGCGGAATGTGATGGCCGTATTGCCCACAGGCGGCGGCAAATCGCTTTGCTATCAATTGCCGGCGCTGATGATGCCCGGCTCGGCGCTGGTTATTTCGCCGCTGATATCGCTGATGAAAGACCAGATCGACGCGCTGGCGGCGAGGAATATTCCGGCAACATTCATCAACAGCGCGCTGCCCTGGCAGGAGATTTCCGAGCGTATGCGCAATGCAGTCGATGGCCGCTATAAATTAATATACATAGCGCCGGAGCGGCTCGAAAGCAATCTGTTCCGGCGAATTCTCAGCGAGATTGACGTATCGTTTATGGCAATAGACGAGGCGCACTGCATATCCGAATGGGGACACGACTTCCGGCCTGCATATCTCAAAATCCGCCAGGCGCTGCAAATTAAGCCCGATATGCCGGTGATTGCGCTGACCGCCACCGCCACGCCCGAGGTGCGCCGGGATATCGCCCGCCAGCTTGGGATGGACGATATGGAGATATTCCTCAGCGGATTCGATCGCCCGAATTTGCGATTTGTTACGGAATATACGCAGGATAAATCCGCGCGGCTGGCCGAAATCTGTCGCAGGTCGCCGGGCCAGAGTATAATTATATATTGCGGCAGCCGCCGCCGAGTCGAGCAATTTGCCGCGGAGCTTAACGCCGAAAAGATCAAATGCGAAATTTACCACGCAGGCCTTGCGCCGCTTGTCCGAAAGCGTGCCCAGGAGCGCTTCATCTCCGGCGATACCGCGATAATTGCGGCGACCTCTGCGTTTGGCATGGGTATCGACAAGCGCGATGTCCGCAAGGTAATCCATGTGGATTATACTCAAACACTCGAGCAGTATTATCAGGAAGCCGGCCGCGCCGGCCGCGACGGACTCCCGGCCGATTGCATACTGCTTTATAATTCGGCCGACCGCCGGCTGCAGGAATTTTTTCTGCGGATGACTCATCCCGAACGACAGGATATTCTCAGGGTATACGATGCGCTGAAGCAATTCACTGCCACTCCTGGCGCCCGTACCGATGCGCGCGCCGAGGATCTGATCGCCGACTACGCCGAAGTGCCGCGCGGAGTGTGCAGCTCCGCATTGAGAATATTCGAGAAAAGCGGGATATTAAGGCGCTCGGGCGGCGGTACGTCGGGGCGTATACGATTTACATCAGACCGCGAGCGGGTAAGGGAGTATTATTCGAATGTGAATGATTATCGCCGCAATGCGCTCGAGGGGTTGTTGCGCAGCGTGCCGTCAAGCGCGTTCAGCAACTGGATAAGCTTCGACCCCGGGCGGATAACCCGCGACCATATGCTGAACCCGGAGGAATTCCGCAAAGCGCTGAAGGCTTTCCGATTCGCCGGGCTTATCGATTATGAGCTGCCGCCTCCGGCGGGATCGCTGAGTCTGGAATTCGCCGGGCCTGTCAATCGGCTGCCGATCGAATGGAAGGAGCTCGAAAAACGCCGCAGCCATTCGGAATCGAAGCTCGAAACGGCGATCGAATACGCCGTCACGCATGAATGCAAGCGCAATTTTATATTAAGGTATTTCGGAGCGGAAGCAAAGGTGGGGTGCGGAAATTGCTCTTCGTGCAACGAATAGGCGTTATTCGTCGTCTTCGTTGCGGAGTATGATTTTGTTCAGCACAGCATGAATCTCACGCGAGGATTTGGTTTTGAGCATTTCATTGAATTCGCGGATGAGCTTTTCGAGATCTTCCTCACTGGCGGGCGAGCCTTTCAGCTTTTCGCGAAGTCCATTGATGATCTTGTTATAATCCGACGGCGTTTTATCGCCTGATTTGAGGCTCCCTTTACCGCCTTTGCGTAGGCTTTTGTTCATTTATATTCCCGCAGCGTTATATATTTCTTTCTTGTGATATAAGATATAAATTTTTCGTTAAAAATTAAAATAAATTTATTTTGTTTAGGGATTATCAAGTGACTTCATCCCAGATTTTTAGTTCAGGAATATTGAGGAAATGGGTGTCATAAGTTATCAAGGAAGCATCCAATTCAAAACAATGTGATGCTATCCACACGTCATTGATAGGAATTGGTTTTCCGGATGTCTTTAGAAAATTTTTTATTTTGGCAAATATTGATGCTGTTTTCAAAGATACTTCAACACTTTCCACATGATCCTTATTTAAGAAATCTTCTAAGATGTCCAAATTTTTCTTTTCTTTGTTGCCACCTTTAAATCCTGATAGTAATTCTCCGATCCCAATAACCGATAAAAAATAATATCGGCATTCTCGAATGCACTTAATACAATCTTATCGCCTCGCAACAAATTTGTATATGCATTAGTGTCGGGAAGAATAAAATTCAAACCCAGTCCTCTTTATCAATACTTGCCGTGTCTTTCGTATTGTCCTTGAATTCCTGATAATCACTTTCGTCCCATAGATTAAGGAATTTTTTTAAGTCTGTTTTTTTACCCTTCGCGAGATATTGCTTCTCTAATTTGTCCTTGATTTCCTGGTCAAGGCTCCGGCGATTTTTTCGGGCACTCAAACAAATTGCCTCATAAAGGTCGGTATCAATATTATGTATTGTCAGTGATTTCATTCTAACCTCAACCCGACTTTAATATTTCGAAATAGCTGTGATAAAATTACTTATATTAAAGCACTCTTTTGCTTTAAGATATAAATTTTTCGTTAAAAATTAAAATAAATTTATTTTGTTGTGATTATTCTCCGTGAATCCACAGGCTCAGCGTCTTTTTGATTACGCGGTCGGGCTTTTTGCGGAGCCGCTTGTTGAATTCGATTATAAGCTGCTCAAGCCGTTTGCTGCCCTGGGTATAATTGAACCGCTGCTTCTGAAGCGCCGATAGCACTAAGTTGTTTACTTCCTTGCTTTTGCGTACGGGCGCAACGCTGCGCTCCGGCGGACGCGAAGTAGTCAGCGGCCATTTCTCGTATTTATATGTTTTTTTTGCCATCAAAATTCCCTTTATTCGAGATATGTGTATCCATAAAGGCCGGAGCGGTAGTTCGACATAAATTCCTTTCCTTCTTTGGCGGAAATCCGTCCGGCTTTGACGCTGGAGGTCACCCAGGTCTCCATTGTTCTGACAAGTTTTTTGGAATTATATTGCACATAATCAAGCACTTCTGCGACTGTTTCGCCGTGAATTATCTGGCGGATCTCGTATCCTTCCTCGCCGGCGACGATGTGCACCGCGTTGGTATCGCCGAATAAATTATGCAGATCGCCGAGGATTTCCTGATATGCGCCTACTAAGAATACGCCGAGGTAGTATGGCTCATTTTTTTTGAAATCGTGCACGGGCAGATTGTACGAAAAATTGCGTGTGGCTATGAAGTGGTCGATTTTGCCATCGGAATCGCAGGTGATGTCCTGCAGCGTGGCTACCCGGCGCGGCTCCTCGTCGAGCTTATGGATCGGGATAATCGGGAATATCTGATCGATTGCCCACGAATCCGGCAATGACTGGAAGAGCGAGAAATTGCAGAAATATTTATCGCCGAGCATGCGTGGCAGCTCGCGGAATTCCTCTGGCGGGTGCTTTAGTTCTTTGCTCATTTTATATACTTCGCGGGCGATAGTCCAGAATAGCCGCTCGGTCAGCGCGCGGGTTCGCAGCGGGATGATTCCAAGGCTGAACAGGTCGAGCGCTTCCTCGCGAATGGCCTGGGAGTCGTGCCAGGTTTCGAGCATTCGTGTGCTTGTGAGTCCGTCCCATAGCTTGAATAATTCCTGTACCAGCTCGTGGTTGTCTTCGCCGACTTCGACGGAGTCGTCCCAATAGGGGAGCATGGTTTTTTCGAGTACGTCGAATACGAGTATGGAGTGATGGGCGGCCACGGAGCGTCCGGATTCGGTGATAATATTCGGGTGGGGCAGCTCGTTTTTGTTGCTGGCGTCCACCAGAGTTGCTACTGCGTCGTTGGCATATTCCTGAATCGAATAGTTGATGCTGCTGGGGCTTGATGCCGATCGCGAGCCGTCGTAGTCCACGCCAAGCCCGCCGCCGATATCGACGAATTCGACGTTGCAGCCCATTTTCATCATCTGGACATAGAATTGCGAAGCCTCGCGAAGCGCGGTTTTGATGCGGCGGATATTAGTAATCTGGCTGCCGATATGAAAATGCAGCAGCCGGATGCAGTCTTTGATGCCTTCCTTTTCGGCTATTTCGATAGCTTCGATCAGTTCGCTGGCGTTGAGTCCGAATTTGCTGCGGTCGCCGCCGGATTCCTCCCATTTGCCGCTGCCAGCGCTTGCAATTTTTATGCGTATGCCGATATTCGGGCGCACATTCAGCCGGTTGGCGATGTGGACGATCTGTTTGAGTTCGTTGAGTTTTTCGACGACGAGGAATATTTTTTTTCCCATTTTTTGCGCCAGCAGCGCCAGCTCTATGAAGTCCTCGTCTTTATATCCATTGCATATAATCAGCGCGTCCGGATTGCTCGTAAAGGCAAGCACCGCATGGAGTTCTGGTTTCGATCCGGCCTCGAGCCCGATATTGATTTTGCGCCCGTAGCGCATGAGTTCCTCTACCACCGGCCGTACCTGGTTGACCTTGATGGGATATATCAGAAAATTCTGGCCGTCATATTCATATTCCTCTGCGGCCTTTGCGAAGCAATGAGATAGCGTCTCGATGCGGTCGCTCAGTATCTGCGGGAATCGGAGCAGCACAGGGGTCGAAACGTCCCGCAGTTGCAGCTCTTCGATGACTTCCTTCAGATCGATCGGCTGGGAATCTGGAGTCGGGGTAACGATCACATTGCCGTTTTTATTGACAGAGAAATATGCCCCGCCCCAGCGATTAATATTATATAATTCCGCAGAATCCTCTATTCTCCATTTTCTCATTATTGCCTGCCTTACTTTTGAATTTCGATATTTATCTCTGTTATTTTTTTATTGATTGCGAATTTGGCTTCCTCGAAGTCCGGCGGTCCGAATGTGGATTTCACATTGTTCGAAACGCCATAGTCTTCGTTGGGTATGCCCAAAAAGTTCGTGTTCATCCGCCGGTTGCCGTCCTCGTCGTGGTGCACCGATAGCGCATAATCGCCGTAGGGAACGCTTTCGAATACTACTTTTGCGTTGGTGCCCCGGACGAAAGTTGTGTCGCGCATGAATGCTTTCCTTGACTTTGTCGGAAAATACTCCGGATTATTGTGCAGATGGACCCGAACGACCCCGCGGTCGTGCGCAAAGCCGGCCATATTGACTATCAGCTTGCCTTCGGGCTCTTTGCCCAGCAGGGTGATACAAGAAATTGCGAACAAAGCGAGGATTAATTTCATAGAATTTCCCGGAGAGTTGACTTATTTATAATATATAAATATAATAAATTTAACAAAATTAATAAATAAAAAAGCCGGACCGCGAAGGCCCGGCTTGCTTAATCGGCGGGAAACGGATTTAATTATCAGCTTAGAGTTTTTTCGCCGGGGTGCCAGTTGCAGGGCGTGAGTTCGCCGGTCTGCAGCGCCTGGATTACGCGGAGCACTTCCTCGGGATTGCGGCCGACCGCTTCGGGATGGATAACGGAATACTGCAGCACTCCGTCGGGATCGATGATGTAGAGACCGCGCAGAGCGTAGCCGGTGTCTTCTTTGAGTATTTCGTATTTGCGGGCGTTCTCGCGCGTGAAGTCCGCAAGCATGGGGTAGGGAAGGTCTTTGAGGCCTTCGTGGTTTTGGCGCCATGCCAGATGCGAAAATTGACTATCGGTGGAGCATGCAATTACTTCGCAATTACTTTTTTTGAATTTGTCGTAGTTTTTGCCGAAGCCTTCGATTTCGGTGGGGCATACGAAAGTGAAATCGAGTGGATAGAAGAATAGCACGACCCAGCGGCCCTTGTATTTATCGAGCGAAATTTCCTCGAATGCGTTGTCGGGGCCGAGCTTTTCGGCATTTCCGCCGATGACTGCCGTACCTTTGAAATTGGGTGCTTTCTGACCAACTAATAAACCCATTAAAACCTCCTGATTGTCTGAATAAGAAAAAAATCGTACTAAAATTGTCTGATTATGTAATCAGAAACGAAACTAGAGAAAACTTAGTGTTGCCAAAAATCTCTGAATTTCAATATTTGTTTTATTGCAATCATTTTAATTAATTTCGTATATATAATATTGACATTTCGAAAATGAGAGTTTGATAATTCAAAAAGTGGAACAATAATGGCGAACAAGAAATTAGTAGTAGTCGAATCACCCGCCAAGGCCAAGACCATTAATAAATATCTCGGGAAAAATTTTGTGGTCGAAGCATCTGTCGGGCATATAAAGGATCTTGTGAAATTCCGCCTCGGAGTGGATATCGATAACGGATACGAACCAAAATATATTACAATCCGCGGCAAAGCGCCTGTAATCAAAAAGCTCAAACAATTGGCCGGATCCAGCAACGAAGTGCTGATAGCGACTGACCCCGACCGCGAGGGCGAGGCAATTGCATGGCATATATATCAGGAAGTACTCGAAAAAAACGAAAACGTAAAACGAGTGCTGTTCAACGAAATCACTAAAAACGGCGTAAAGGAGGGTATTGCCAATCCTCAGGAGATCGACAAAAACCTATTTATGTCTCAGCAGGCCCGGCGAGTGATGGACCGGCTTATCGGATATAAGGTGTCGCCCTTTCTGTCTCGTGCGATGATCGAAAAGACCACCGAGGCGCTCTCGGCCGGACGCGTGCAGTCGGTGGCGCTGCGCCTTATTTGCGAGCGCGACTCCGAAATAGCCGCATTCAGCGCTATCGAATACTGGAATATAGCTGGCGATTTCTCCGGCGAGCAGGGCGAGCTCAAGGCCCGGCTGGTCGCATTCGACGGCGATAATATCAAAAATCCCGAAGGCTCGGGCGATTCTCCCGACGAAAAGGAACGCGAGAAGATTCGCAAAAAGCTCGAATCGCTGCATTATATCCGCAACGAAAAGGAAGCGAATGACCTGATTTCGCGAATCGAGAAGCAGGAATTCGCAATTTCGTCGATTAATCGCAAAAAAGTCAAACGCCGTCCGCAGCCGCCGTTTACCACTAGCTTGCTGCAGCAGGAGGCATCCCGCCGGCTGGGATATTCCAATAAAAAGACTATGATGCTCGCCCAGCGCCTATACGAGGGCGTTACTATGGGCGACGAGGGCGCTGTCGGTCTGATTACATATATGCGAACCGACTCGATGCGCATCAGCCCTCAGGCGATGGACCAGGCAAAAGATTTTATTAAAAATAATTATTCGGATGTTTTCCTTCCGGATAAGCCCAATGTGTATAAATCGAAATCATCGAATGTGCAGGATGCTCACGAGGCTATCCGCCCGACAAGTATGGAGTTTACCCCCAAAGAAGTCCGCAAATATCTCGGCCGCGACGAAACCCGTCTTTATGAATTAATTTTCAATCGATTCCTTGCTTCGCAGATGGCCCCGGCGGTGATCGACCAGACAACGGTCGAAATCAGCGGCGGCGAATTCGTATTCCGCGTCAGCGGTTCGGTGATCGCATTTAAGGGCTTCCTGATCGCGTATGAGGACATTAAGGATGAAAAGTCCAATGGATCGGACGAACCCTCCAACCTGCCCTCCGGGCTTAAGGAATCGCAGAAAATGGCACTGCAAAACGCCGGTGGCAGCCAGAGCTTTACCAAACCGCCATCGCGATACACCGAATCCAGTCTGGTCAAAGAGCTCGACGAAAAGGGCATCGGCCGTCCGAGCACATATGCGCAGATTGTCTCGACTCTGCTGGACAGAAATTATGTTGAGCTTAAAAGCAAATCGTTCGAGCCCACAGAGCTTGGCCGCGATGTGAATGATGTATTGATCAAAAACTTCCCGGCGCTGTTTACGATTGATTTCACAGCGAAAATGGAGGAAAATCTCGATACCGTCGCCGAGGGCAGCAAAAGCTATATCGACGTAATGGACGGATTCTATGAGCCATTTTCGAAATCTCTTCAACACGCCGAAGAGCACGCCGACATCCCCGAAATCCTATGCGAAGAGTGCGACGCCCCGATGGTTATCCGGGTCAGCCGACGCGGCAGATTCCTCGGCTGCTCGAAATATCCCGACTGCACGTTTACCAAGCCGCTGCCTAAGGGCGAGAAGGACAAACCAAAGCCAGAGCCGGTGCTGGTCGAAGACGTCAAGTGCGACGAATGCGGCAAGCCGATGCTGCTGCGCGAAAGCCGCTACGGCAAATTCTACGGCTGCCAGGATTATCCTAAGTGCAAGGGCACCAAGCCTTTCACAATTCCGGTGAAGTGCCCCAAATGCGGCGAAGGCGAGATCGTGGAGCGCTACAGCAAGAAATCTCGCAAGAAATTCTACGGCTGCTCGAACTTCCCCAAATGTGATTATATCACCAACTACGAACCAGTCGATAAAAAATGCGCAAGCTGCGGCCACGCTTACCTCGAAGTCCGATTCCGCAAGAACGAGAACGGCTACGAGAAATATTTGCGCTGTCCGGGGTGCAAAGGCACCTACGAGATGAAGCAGTAAAGCATTGGTAAATATATTTATAACGGCAGGGGAGCGGATTAATTCCGCACCCCTGTTCTATTTTTGGGGATTTGGATTTTGGTGAAAATATCGGGCAAAGAAATGTCACTGCGAGCGCAGCTATCAGGCAAACATCCCCTCGTCACTGCGAGTAGCGCCAGCGACGAAGCAGTCTCTCCACGCCGCACCCCGTCACTGCAAGCGCAGCGAAGCAATCTCTCTTCGTATTTAATTAGCTGTTGCGCTGCAACGGGCTAAAGCCC
>CAZEMR010000069.1:8588-15686 GCA_964513465.1 uncultured Hyphomicrobiales bacterium | reverse complement strand
GCATACGGCGACCAGGCGTAGTATTTCGGGCGCAGCACGACGCCCGCGCCGCAGAGAAGCGATTACAGGGATTTATCCCGTAGCCTTATTACCGCAGAATGGAAATCGGGCAGTTCATTTTTAATGATAAACCATACATTTTCCACATCAATATCGAAGTATTCGTTGATGATCACATTTCGCAATCCAATTATCTTTCGCCAGGGTATTGCGGAATGCCTGTTTCTGAACTCAATGCTTAGCTGTCGCGAAGCTTCGCCAATGATTTCGAAATTGCGGGCTACTGCATCGATTGTTTTTCGGTCTTCGACAAATTCTTTGAATTCCATTCCGCTACAGTATTCAAAAATTCTCCCGACCGAGTCGATTATTTCGTCGAGGATTATGGGGTCGCTTCGATCAGACATGGATCAGGTCGCTTTTGATTAATTCATACAGGCGTGGTCTGCGGCGCATTGCATTAATCGGGATAATATCGACTCTGGCGCAGAGCAACTCCTCCAATTCGTCTTTGAGATCCACGATGGCGAGTCCGATTGGTTTTTCAAAATCCACCAGAAGGTCGACATCGCTTTCGGATGAGTTTTCGCCGCGGGCCACCGAACCGAATATAGCAATGGAGGTCAGCAGGTATTTCTTTCGGAGCATCGCAAGATTATCCCGAAGAATCTTTTGGTAATATGCTGCATTGCCTGGTTGCATAGTCAAATATAACAAATCCGTAAAAATAAACAATTTAATTAAGCAAATCGGCTCAATATCTCATCCTCGATGTTATGGACTTATATATATGTCTTCACCTCCCCTACCGGAATTCCGGGGCGAAGGGCAGCCGGGCGTCGTAGAACAGAAGCAGCCCTCCCTCGTGGATATCGACCTCGATGCGGGTGGTTTCGGCGATGTTGTGCATCCCCTCGCGCCGGCCGAGCGCGAGCCATTCGCCGCGTAGCTCCCAGTGCAGATTGCGCGTGGTGATGCGGCATTCCGGCTGTGGGATCAGCGAAAGTATCTCGCCCTTTTGGCAATTAAATATAAATGAATCGAAGAGCGGGAGTCCGATGCGGCCGCGGTCGAATATCGCCAGCCTCATGCGCCGGGCGTAGCGGATGAGCACGCTCCAGTTGTTCAGCGTGTGCTCGATTATTCCGCCGTTGAAGCCGATGATCAGCGGCGATTCGTAGTCGCGCTCTGCGACGAATTTTAGGATTTTCTCGAAATCGTTGGTTTCCTGATCGGGGTCGTGAACCACGCGCTCGCCGGGGTAATGGCGGTGCAGATCGCTTTCGTAGAATGAGTCGAGGTCGCCGACGATATAATCGGCCGTAATGCCGCGCTTCATCAGGCGGATGCCGGCGCCGTCGGCTGCGAACACGGGCAGATCGCGCATCTGCGCAAAGAAATCGTCGTTCGGCAGATCGCTGTTCAGGCAGATCAGGGCGTCGAATCGTTTGGCTTTGTGGCTTATTTCGTTTCGCTTGCTTATTTCTGAATTCCCCGGAATAATTTATTTATATAATACGAAATAATCAGGAAAATAATACGAAATAATCAGGAAATTTCCGCAATTCAGATGATTTTTCCGAATAAGGTGGCCGAGGTCGAACGAGCTATCTCCACTCGGACGAGGTCGCCCCGGCTGTATTCCCGCGCGGGATTGGGGAATATCACGACCTTGTTGGTCATGGTGCGGCCGGACCATTCGTCGGGATTGCGCTTGCTGGGGCCTTCGACGAGTATTTCGTGGCGGCGGCCCTTTTCGCTTTTGTTTATTTCGGCGGCAATTTTGTTCTGAATATCGATTATCTCGTTCAGGCGGCGCAGCTTGACCTCGTCGGGGACGTCGTCCTCGAGTTTATAAGCGCGGGTGCCCTCGCGAGGGGAGTATTTGAACATAAACGCGCCGTCGTATCGGACGCTGCGGATAAGGTCGAGGGTTGCCTGGTGGTCGGCTTCGGTCTCGCCCGGATAGCCTGCAATAATGTCCGTCGAAATCGCCGCTTTTGGCATAAATTCGCGGATTTTGTCGATCCGGCCGAGGTAGTGCCCTGCGGAATAGCCGCGGTTCATGGCGTCGAGCATATGGTCGGAGCCGGACTGCACGGGCAGGTGGATATGATTGCAGATATTGTCACGGGCGGCCATGGTTTCGATCAGGCGGTCGCTCATATCCCGCGGATGCGATGTGGTATACCGGAAGCGGGTCGATGGCGCAATGCCTGCGGCGCGGTCGAGCAGATCGGCAAAGTCCATGCTCGATGCGGGACAATTATAGCTGTTCACGTTCTGACCCAGCAGGGTGAATTCGCGATAATCTTTTTCGGCCAGAAGGCGCACTTCGTCGAGCAGCGATTCGGCCGGCCGGGAACGCTCCCGCCCGCGGGTATATGGCACCACGCAGTAGGAGCAGAAATTGTTGCATCCGCGCATAATCGAGAGCCATGCGCTGACGCCGTCGGTGCGCAGCGGCAGGATGTCCTCGTAAGTCTCCGTCCGGCTGAGCTTTACCGCAATGCCGGGTTCGCCAGCGGCGGCGGATTCGATCAGCTCGGGCAGTCGGCGGTATTCGTCGGGGCCGACGACGATGCTGACGATGTCGCGCATACCGATCAGGCGCTGGCGGAGGCGTTCGGCCATGCAGCCAAGCACCCCGACCACAAGCCGGCGGTTGCGCTTGCGGTAGTGGTTAAGGTTTTCGAGGCGCTTCAGTATTCGGTCTTCGGCGTTCTCGCGGACGCTGCAGGTGTTCAGAAAAATCACGTCGGCTGCGTCGATATCGGCGGTGATCTCGTGGCCCTCGTCGGTGAGGATGGCCGAGACGATCTCGCTGTCGTTCAGATTCATCTGGCAGCCGTAGGTTTCTATATATATATTGGGCATAGTTCTAAATTCGTATAAATAAAAGAATAGAAACGAATAAAGCCAGGGGAAAGTGCGAGCATCAGACGGCGATTGCGCCCAGCAATGCCTCGCGCGAGGCCCCGGTGACCGATGGGATATTCCCAGGGCGACCGGCCATGCGCAGCCATGCCAGCCATGCAAAGCAGAGGGCTTCCCGCGAATCCGGGGGTAGGCCTGCCTCGGCGGTGGAGCGCACGGGGATCGATAAATTTCCTTCGAGCAGTTCAGTCATGAAGCCATTGCGCAGGCCGCCGCCGGCTGCGTAGATGCGATCCGGCGAATAGAGGCGGATGGCTTCGGCAATGCTCCATGCGGTGAATTCGGTGAATGTGCGGATAAGGTCGGCCGGCTGAGGATCGGTGATATTTGCTTCTGCGATTGCGGAGCTGATGAAATTGCGGTTGTAACGTTCGCGGCCGGTGGATTTGGGCGGTGTTATATTTAAATATTCATCATTTTTAAGAATTTGAAATAATTCGGGAATAATATTTCCGCTGCCCGCAATTTCGCCATTTTGGTCATATTTTTTTTTGAAATGATCCATTGCCAGAGCGTCGATCAGGCAGTTGCCCGGGCCGGTATCGAAAGCGGCGACCTCTCCCCCGGCGGGCAATATTGTGATATTCGCAATTCCGCCGATATTGATCACAATCGTGGTGCGCTCCGGCCTTAAAAGAAAATCCCGGTCGAACGCTGGCGATAGCGGCGCGCCCTGGCCGCCGAGCGCGATGTCGGCGGCGCGGAAGTCGTAAACAATCGGGATGCGGAGCTTTGCTGCGAGCGCGGGGCCTGAGAATATCTGAAGCGAGTTGGGTGGCGCGCCCGAGGGTTCGTGCCATATGGTCTGGCCGTGTATGCCCGCGGCATCTATCTGGCGGATGACGATTCCGGCGCAATCGGCCGCCTGTGCGATTGCCCGGGCGAATATATCAGCCAGTGCAAACGAGACATGCGAAATGTCGCGCGCATTGCCCCGGCCATCGATTATGTGGAATATCCTGTCGCGGGTGTTCGAAGGGATTGGGTATTCCTTCAGGGCGAGGATGTCCATCTTCGGGCGCTTTTTAGCTTCGAAGCGGGCAATAGCGACATCGAGCGCATCGACGGAGGTGCCGGTCATGACTCCGGCGACTATCCGCGGGCGTGAGCGCCATTTAGTATATATTTCACCGAACATAATTATATAAAAATAAAAAACTTCTCCCCGATTTGCGAGAAGAAGTTTTAAATATTTGTCGAAAAGTGGAATTATTCCTCTTCATATGTCGCTTTTTTGAGTACGGTATGAAGTTCGCCGAAAAGAAATTCCATTTTGGCAACATTGCTATCCCGAATAGCAGGATTCCACATGAATTTTTTGTCGTATCCGGTGGCGTGAATATTGATTATATTCATCATTCCATATTGGTTATGAGGAATGCTGTCCATCGAAAAATAATCGTGGTTATGCAGAATATTCCAGATATGTTTCACTCCGGCAGAGTCGGTTTCGGGCCCCATATCCTTGTTGACCTCGATGCCCTTGCCCTTCCAGTGCAGAAATGTGCCATCGGAAAACAGGGTATAGCCCTCCCAGTTGCCGTAGGGGCCGCCCATACCGAAGACGATTTTCAGGTCATCAGGGACGGTGTCGGTATATCTTACCGGAGGAGCCGGCGATTTTTCATCAGTTCGCTGCTCCTGGAATGCCATCAGAGCGAGTATTGAAAAAGCGAAAATAATGGGCAAAAATCTTTTCATCGGATTCACTTAGTTTATTCTACAATTTTTTGATTTCGGAATTATGATATTAACATAAAAAACATTATTAGGTTACAAAGAAGTTTATTCCGCGGGATTATTTTCCACTGCGGGCCGCATCAGAAATACGAAGCCGTTTTTGGAATACATCTCCTCCACCCCGGGAAATTCCAGATATTTCTCATATCCTTTATTGCGAACGATAAAATAAGCCGGGCGGTCGATATCTCCCTCGAGCAGCCAGTCTTTGAATTCGTCCTTTGGGATGGGCAGATTGTTTTCGCTCAGCTCGGGCGGCCGGCGTGTATAGAAATACTGTGCATAGCTCTTGTGGTCGAGCGCCATCACGTAGCAGTCGCAGCCCTGCAAGTTCCGGTAGAATTCGATATTGGCGCGCTGGGTATATGCCTCTATCCGCGGGGCGATCAGCGGCAGGAAGGTGAACAGCACAATCGCCGAGGCGCCGAACATAACGAAAAATCCGCGCAAAGGCATCCGTTTATAAAACAGGAGCAGCGCGATTGCCAGAGCGATAATATATACAATGCCGATCATATATTCGAAGCCCAGCCATCCGGCATCGGTGCGGAGCAGCGCGTTGGTAAATTTATCAGTAACCTTTGGCAATATCATTTCGACATTCATCAGCACCAGCGGCAGCAGCGCCAGGGCCGCGCCCATCAAAAAGCCGATTATCCCCAGCAGCCATGCTGTCGACGCCTTCCATCGCACCGACCGGAAAGCCAGCCCATACATCGCATAGGCAGCCAGGAAGGTGATCGGGAAATATGCCAGCGAGGAATAATGCACAATCTTGGTTTCGACCACAGAGAAAATAATCAGGACGACCGAGAGCAGAATTACCATCCAGCGCTTGAAATCCCGCTGGGAATATATATCCTCGGGCTGGAGCCGGAATCCTCGAAGTGCGATCACAGAGGCCGGGAAACACCCGAAGAGCAGCACCACGAAATGATAATATATCGGGCCGCTGTGGCCGGCGTCGCCGGTGGTCAGCAGCCGCATGTGGTAATCGATAAACAGGGTTACCAGATCGGAACCCAGCCGCGCCATATTGACGCCATACCACACGAGCGGCAGCAGCACGGCGATGGCGGTGAATATCGCCAGCTCCATGAAGGGGAATTTGACGCGCTTGCGATTCATAAACCAGAATATCATCCACGCGATGAAGGTAAGCAGATACCCCACCGGCCCTTTGGTTAGTATCGCCAGCGAGCACATCACTCCGCCCCATATCAGGCTGCGGTAGATGCGTTTATCCGCCGCGGGGTGGTTCAGCCGGGCGTCGTAATATTTATATAGGTAATAAATACCGCCGAAAATGAAGAGATTGAACGTCGGGTCGATTATACCCGATTTGAAATAGAAATGCGGCAGAAATGAGCCAAGCCATGCCAGTACCCACAGGAATCCGAATTTGTAGTCGAATAACCGGCGCCCTATGGTGAAGACCGCCAGCAGCGACATAATTCCGATAATCGCATTAGGCAGCCGTGCGGCGAACTCGTTGATGCCAAAGGCATGCATCGAGGCGGCCTGCATCCAGATAAACAGCGGAGGCTTCTCGTGGAACGGCTCGTAGTTGATGCGCACGGTCAGGTAGTCGCCGGTGACGATCATCTCGCGGGCTGCCTCGGCGAAGTTGATCTCGTCCCAGTCGAAGAGGTGTACCGCACCGAGATACGGCAGAAAAAATATGGCGCCTATCAGCGCGACCAGCAGATATTGTGTCCATTTATTATTCGGATTCATCGGCTTAATTCAGCGGGATTATTCATACAAATTATTACAAAAATAATACTTTAGGCGGCAAATTGAAGGGATTTAATAAAATATTTATGATTATGAAAATATTTTAATATGTTGACGAAAAATGAAGAGTTCAGGGTTCGACTATTGCGACAATTTTTTCCCGGGTTCGACACTTTTGACGAGAAAATAAATAATTCATATTCAGAATACGGCGGAATTTGGCCGTAATCGGCGATTTTGAATTTCTGGCACAGGCATTGTAATTAATCAAAACAGAATGCAATATTTTTTGAATAAACAAACAGGGTAAAATTATGAAACGCTTATTCTATTTGACAATCGTGGCGCTGATGCTTGGCTTCTACGCATCGGCTGATCTCGCTGCACAGGGCGGCGATAATAATCGCCACCGCGGGAATAATGGCGACCGTAAAGGAAACACCGAACAGCATCACAACTTCGTAGACGAAGACGGCGACGGCGTCTGCGATAACTTCATCGACGAGGACGGCGATGGCGAATGCGATCGTTGCGCCAATGGCGAGGGACACCGCAAAGGCCGTGGCTGGGAAATTGGTAACGGCCACAGATGGGGCATGGGCAATGGACACAACGGCATGGGCTTCACTGACGAAGACGGCGACGGCGTCTGCGATAACTTCATCGACGAGGACGGCGATGGCG
>CAZEMR010000069.1:0-8488 GCA_964513465.1 uncultured Hyphomicrobiales bacterium | reverse complement strand
ACGGCGACGGCGTCTGCGATAACTTCATCGACGAGGACGGCGATGGCGAATGCGACCACTGCAACCGCCAGGCAATGCGCGATTATCGTCAGCAGATTAAAGAGATTCGCAGGATGCTGCATATGCGCAACGGCGGCCAGAATCCGATCATCGGCTCGACCAGCTTCAGCTTCGAAATCGACGAGGACAGCCAGGTAACAGTCGAGCTTTATCGCGGCAACGGCGATCTGGTGCAGGAGATATTCAGCGGCGCGCTGACTGCCGGCACCCACACGATGGATGTTGACGGCTCAGACCTTGCGCCGGGATCGTACTTCATTCTGATCCGCGCCGGCGGCCAGACAATTAGCCGGCATGTGATCATCACAAGATAAAAATTGCCAGACTGGTTTAATTAAGTAAACCACAGGGCTGCTGCAAGATTTGCGGCGGCCCTTTTTTTATTTTTTTTAAAAATATCTGAAACCTTTTCTGATTTGTTGTGTAGTTATTGTTAGAAATCGCGATTTCAAGAGTGGGAAAAAGAGATCAGAGGCATTAAGCAAATTATGTTAATCGCAATGAATGGGAAAAAAATGAATCTCAGAATTAAACAATTGATTTTAGCCATCAGCGCGTTTTTTATCGCAGGCAGCGCAATGGCACAGGACAGCGGAAGCGCTCCGCAGATGCCTGATAATCCGGAGGTATTGCTCCCGGCCGAACAGCTCGGCTATCACGTGGACGAACTTACATTGGAAAGCCATCCCAAACGCGGCGAGTGGCTGGAATTTATGAAAAACAACGGCGTATGGACAATCGATTTCGACGAAGCCACGGGCACTCCGCACCGCGCAGTCGGAAAGGCTATCAAGATCGAAGGATACGATAGAATCACCGAGGAAAATATCGAAGCTGCGTCGATGCGGTTTCTTCGCAAATACGCTTCGCTTATGGGAATAGAGACGGAAAATCTGAAGCTGGTGCGCAAGACCCACGTAAATCGCCGCTGGTATGTGACTTATCGCCAGATGTATCGCGGAGTCGAAGTGCTCCATAGCGAGATCGAGCTGCGCATATTCGAAAATGGCAATGTGATGGCCTTCGGAGCGGATTATTATGATGATATAGATGTTCCGGTAGTGGCAACTATTTCCGAATCGGAAGCGATCGCCTCGGCTATCGACGGAATTAATTATAATCCTAAATCCGACAAGACCTTAGCCGCAGGCAAGAAATTCATTCTGCCGGTCAAAAAGGGATATTCGGTTGATTATAAATTAGTATACGAAGTAAATGTGAATCAGCCGCGGAAAATGCAGCGCTGGTCGGCATATGTTGATGCACGCTCGGGCAAACTGGTTCGCCGCCGCAATGAAATTCCGCGCGCAACCGAAACTCTGACCGCTACCGGCGGGGTAAAGCCGGTGTATTCATTCGACCAGGAAGAATCACTGCCTTTCCGCCATATGACAGTCAAAGTAAATGGCCAGGAATATACGACGGACGAAAACGGTATGGTGGACGTTGACCTAAACGGCAGCGCCACAGTAACCGCAGGAATGAACGGGCTTTATGCAAATGTATCGACAGACGAAGAAAACGCGGATTATTCGAATACTTTTGCGTCCGGCGAGGAAATCAATCTGGTGTGGGACGACGAAAACAGCCACCGATTCGAGCGCTACCTTTATTATTATACAAATTATGTGCATGATTATGCCAAAACGATCGATCCGGACATGACATGTATGGACTTTCCGATGGATGTAAAGATTGAATTCAATGGCCAGTCGCCGAACGCAGGCTCGCAGGGACGCACTATCCGCTTCATGGCGGTATCCAATCCGGACTATGTATTCGCCGAAACGCCCAGTATTTTATATCACGAATACGGCCATAGCATCAATATGCTGCTTTATCAGGACCTTGGCGCCCCGACCCAGCTCGGTATGGAAAATCTGACGTGCCAGGAAGCCACAGCCGATATTTTCTCGGCGCTGATTATCGATTCTCACCTGATCGGAGAGGGCGCATTTGCAACAGACAGCACAAAGGTGATCCGCAATCTGAAGAATGATATGATCTATCCGGACAGCCTGGCGGCGGACAGCCACCACAATGGCCTTATACTCGGCGGCGCATACTGGGATCTTTACGAAATGACCGGCGATCTGGAATATGCGCGCCATCTGACTCATTTCGTGAAATACGGAATGCCCGACGATATAAATATTGGCGTTGCGTTCAAGGAATTTTTCCTCGAAACTCTGATAGCAGACGACGACGACGGCGACCTCTCGAACGGCACTCCGCATTCGGAAGAAATTATCACATGCTTCAATCGCCACAAGATCGGGTTCAACCTTTTCTACTTGCTCAGCCTTGCTCATCAGGAGCTCGACGATACGCGCGACACCGAGAATCCCTATCCCGTGGTATTCACTCTATCGGAAACCGCCGGCATTGGCGATTCGAAGGTCGAAGACGTCGCTGTGATGTATACGCTCGACAATGGCGAAACGCTGAACAGAGTAGAAGCCGAACGCACCGGCGAAAATGAATTCACCGCATATATCCCGCCGCAGCCGCGCGGCACGATGGTCAAATACTATATGGTCGGCACCGAATCGGTCAGCGGCCACGATCTTGAATTCGTGGAAAACGTCAGGAATCCCATACCCTATGTGTTCCTTGTGGGTTATAATGAACTCTATGTTCAGGACTTTGACGAACATCTCGGATACTGGGAATTCGACTTCCAGGGCGGCGGAATGTTCAGCGCAGGCGAATTCGAAGTGGCAGAACCTCAGTTGGTTGATCTTTCGCAATTCGGACTCGGAGAGATAATCCAGCCTGGCGAGGACCACAGCGCCGACGGCACGAAATGCCTGGTTACCGATGGAAAAACCGCACCCGGAACAGGATTTATCCAGCATGCGCTTATTGCCGGAGCCACCACGGCAACGTCCGAATCAATGGATATGAGCCTTTATAATACGGTAGTACTTAAATACTATTCATACACAATGGCAATGGCTCTGAATGCTAATGTTTCCCAGCCGATTTATACACTCGCTCAGGTATCCGGCGACGGCGAGAACTGGATTACGGTGGACAGCATACCCGGCGGCGGCGGAAGCTGGATGCTGCGTATGGTACCGATACCCGAACAGGCCCTGACAGCGGATTTCCGGTTACGGTTTTATGCAGTCAATAAGAATGTATCCGGCATGGGCGGCATGGTTATCGCCGAAGCACTTATCGACGATATCAAACTGATGACGGCATCGCCCATCAATTCGGTCGAAGAAAACTATGGCAATCGCGAAATCAGTATATTCCCGAATCCGGCTGAAGGCGACGCCACGATCAGCTTTGATATTGATAACCCGGGTGCAGGCAGCGTTAGAATCTACGACATGCTCGGCAACGAAGTGGTTTCGATCTACGAAGGCTGGCTCGGCGCCGGAGAAAAGCGGTTTCACTGGCACGCAATCGACAAAAATGGAGAAAAAGTTTCTCCGGGCGTATATTATGTGAAACTTTTTTCTGGAAATCGGGTTATTACTGATAAGATTATCGTCAGATAATCAGAGAAAAATCTAAACACGGCTCATCGCAATATGAGACATATGCCCCCGAAACGAACGGCCGGTTGCAAAAAGCTTCCGGCCGTTTATTTTTTGGAATCAGTATTTTGAATTAATATATATATTTACTTCGCCTGGCTCTGGATCATATTCTCCGGCGAAAGCAATTCGTCGAGCTTCTCTTTGGTCAGCAATTTCTTTTCGAGCACCAACTCATAAACTCCGCGGTTTTCCTCGAGCGCCTGCTTGGCCAGCGCGCTGCATGCCTCGTAGCCCAGCTCGGGATTGAGCGCGGTGATAAGGCCGATGCTGTTTTCGACCATCTCGCGGCAGCGCTGTTCGTTGGCTGTGATTCCGTCCACGCAGCGGTATTTCAGGGTGGCGATGCCGTTCTTGAGCATATCGATCGATTCGAAAATGCTCTGGGCAATTATGGGTTCCATTACGTTGAGCTGCAGCTGGCCTGCCTCGGCGGCGAGCGCCACCGTCAGATCGTTGCCGATTACCTTGAATGCTATCTGGTTGACTACCTCGGGGATAACGGGATTGACCTTGCCCGGCATAATCGAGGAGCCAGGCTGCATTTTAGGCAGATTGATCTCGTTCAGTCCGGCGCGCGGCCCCGAGCTGAGCAGGCGGAGATCATTGCATATTTTGGATAATTTGATCGCCAGCCGCTTGATCGCCGAAGAGAATATCACGAATGCGCCGGTGTCCTGGGTGGCTTCGACGAGGTTGCCGGCCAGCTTGATTGGCAGCCCGGTGATTTCCCACAGATAATATATCACCCGCTCCTGGTAGCCCGGGTCGGCGTTAATGCCGGTGCCGATGGCGGTGCCGCCCATATTGACTTCGAGCAGCAGGCGAGCGTTGGCCTCGAGGCGCTGGATTTCCTCGGCGAGCGTATCGGCATAGCTTTCGAACTCCTGGCCGAGTGTCATCGGTACGGCGTCCTGAAGCTGGGTGCGCCCCATTTTGATCACATGTGCGAATTCCTCGGCCTTATTGCGGAAGGATTCGATCATTTCCTTCAGGATGCTCACCAGCATCTGATTTTTGTATATAAATGCGATATTCAGCGCGGTCGGATAGGCGTCGTTCGTCGATTGCGAAAGATTCACGTGATTATTCGGGTGGCAGTATTGATACTCGCCTTTTTTGTGGCCCATAATCTCGAGTGCGCGGTTGGCGATTACCTCGTTGGCGTTCATATTGGTCGAAGTGCCCGCTCCGCCCTGCACTACGTCCACCACGAAGTGGGTATGCCATTTGCCGTCGATGATTTCCTGGCATGCGGCATTGATGGCATTGGAAATATTCGGCGGCAGCAGCCCGAGGTCGTAGTTCGCCTTGGCGGCGGCCATCTTTACCTGCGCCAGCGATACGATCAGCGATGGATAGTGACTGATAGCCACCCCGCTGATGTTGAAATTCTCCAGCGCGCGCAGGGTCTGAATGCCGTAGTAAAATTCGTCGGGTACCTCGCGATAGCCCAAAAGGTCGTGCTCCTGGCGGGTGCGGCCGGAGATATACTGCGCGGCTGCGTCCACCACCTGGTTGGTAGTCTGGCGCATCCGCCGCGAGATAACGCGCGACACCTGCGAAAGTATTTTGACCACAAGATTGGGGTTTTCCTCCATCAGCTCGTGGAATCCGTCGCGGTGGATCGTAACGCAGACTGTGTCCTCGGTGGCCTTGGCCGAGGTCGAATGCGGATAGTCGTCCATCAGCGCGCCTTCGCCCAGGAAGTCGAATTTGGCGAAATAAGTCAGCACCTTTTCCTTGCCGAAGGAGGGCAGTTTGTATAGCATCACCTTGCCGCTGTAAATTATAAATACCTCGGTTCGGTGTGTGTTTTCCTCGAATAGTCGTTCGCCTTTTTTGTAGGTCTTCAGCTCGGAATGCTCGGTGAGCTGCTTGAGTTCGTCTTCGTTCAGGTCTTTGAACAGCGCAATTTCCGAAAGGAATTTGCCGATTTCTTTTTTGTTCATTGCGTCTCCGGTCTGTTTATATTAATCAAAAAAATCTGCTTATAAAACGTATGCAAAATTACGTAAATATCGGCTATGGCCATGTATTATTTTGGCAATATATAAATAATTGCGGGTGAATTCTGCGAAGGATTAAATATAAGAATTTCAATAATATATGAATTCGGCGCACAAGCTGCAAGCATAATCGGAGGGGGATTAAAAATTTTGTAAAAAATAATTATTCATTCAAAATTCAAGCCTGCGAAGGGATAAAACCGGAAATCGCCGGAAATATATTTTGCACTCGTAATTCATTGCTATATATATAGATGCATTATAAATGCAAAAATATTTTCAAAAAATAATAAAAATTCCTGAGACCAAATCGGCATTTATGTGTCATTAAAAATAACTAAATCCCAAATCTATTCGGGGGTATATGACCAAAATGCTACGCGCTATAATTTTCATCCTGTTATATGCGGCTGCCGCGCTGCCTTTGGCGGCGCAGAGCCTGTTCCTGACCGGAATCGACAGCCGCGATTATCCCGACATGCGCGCCGACTTTTTGACGCTCGGCACCGATTCGGCATACGTACCCCCCACTATCGACGACCTCCGGCTATATGAGGACGGGGTCGAGCAGGGCATTCTCTCGATAAGCTGCGAAAACCCCCGCTCCCCGCGCCGGTTATCGACCGTGCTGACGATTGATATTTCCGGATCGATGAATAACGGGGGGCTGAACATGGCGAAGACAGCTGCAAAAAAGTGGATCGAAATGCTGAATACCGACAGCTCCGAATGCGCGATCACCTCTTTCGCGCAGGAAGGATTTATAAATCAGAGCTTTACCCAGAATAAGGATTTGCTCAATGAAGCAATCGATGCGCTAAGCGCGGAGGGCGGCACCAACCATAACGCCGGGCTGATATTCGACAAAGGCGCTATACCGCTATGCGAGCAGGCGCGCTATCACCGGATTGTGGTGTTCCTGACCGACGGCGAGGGCACGCTTAATCTTACCAGAGCGCAGGATATGGCGCATCAAAATAGTGTGACTATTTATTGCGTGAATGTGGGTATGAAATGCCCCGCCGACCTCAGGCAGCTCTCGCTCAATACCGGCGGGCAGTATTATGAATATATCACTTCTGTCGATCAGCTTATCGAGTCGTATAAGGAGATCATGGCGCTAGCGCTGAATACCCCCAAATGCACCATCGAATGGCGGAGCGGCGGCTGCGAACAGAAGCGCACGCTCCGGCTCGAGGACGACCTGCATGGGATTTCCGCCGAAGCGGAATATCATTTGACCCTTTCGCAATTCCCTAATATTACAAAAGATCCGGAAGGCTCGCTGAAGATGGTTGCCTCGCAGATCGGTGTGCCAGTCGATAAACAGGTTGTGATTACCGCCGAGGGAGACGATATAACAATAAGCGGCGCAATCCCCTCCGTCCCGCAATTCGAGATAATCGACTGGGGCGGGCCGCCGCCGGAATTCACGCTCGCTGCGGGCGAATCGCGGACGATTACATGCCGCTACACTCCGGCGGATTCGTTTCTGGTGGTGGGCAGCATCGAGCTTATTACCGATGCCTGCGTTGGCTCTAAAGTATATATGGGAGGAGGATTTCCGGGGAATATTCAGCCGCGGGATACGCTGCGGGTGGTCGTTCCGAACGGCGGCGAGATATACCCGGTCGGCGTGGATACATTAATCTCATGGGATGGCATTCTGCCGGACGATGAAATCTCAATCGAACTCTCGACCGATGGCGGAAATTATTGGGAAATAGTAAGCCGCCGCGAATCGGGGTTCGAATACGATTGGTTAGTCCCCAACAAACCGTCCGGCGAATGCCTTATTAAAGTAATTCACGACAATATGATCTGCGAATTTCCCGACCACAGCGATTTTGTATATTCGGTCGATTTTCATCCATTTGATAATATTGTGGCCAGCGGCGGATACCATCCCTACGGACGCAAGCCGACTATATATCTATGGGATACCGAGAATTGCCGGATAATCGATTCGCTCACCGGCGGACATGAATACTCATGGATCAATGCCGTTGAATTCAGTCCCGACGGCAAAATGATAGCCAGCGTGGGCGATGACGGCCGGCTCTGCGTATGGGACGTCGAATCGCGTCAGCTTTTATGGCGCACGCCGGAACGCATTAATATCTGGTATATCGATCTTGCATGGATGCTTGATAGCAGGGAGATAATCGCGCTTGGCAGCAGCAGTGATTTGATTTTTTACGATGCAGCCACCGGACAGCGAAATAAAACCCTAAGCTCCGCTGAATTTTTCGAAATAAGCATGGACCCCAGCGGGCAATATATTGTCACCGGCCGGGGACTGATAAATGCCCAGACCGGCGAGGAGACTCTGCTGCCGATGGGCGGCATTATCGCAATAAGTCACGCGATCAGCCCCGCGGGAGATAAGCTCGCATTAGGCGCCTATGACGGTCGGCTATATGTATATGACCTGATGACCCAGGAAAAAATATTCGAAAGCAAATGCCACAATTCGGAGGTACGGGACGTCGCGTGGTCGCCCGACGGCAGCATGATAGCCTCAGCAGGCAGCGACCTGCGGATAGTGATCCACAACGCAGTAACCTATAGTGTTATAAATAAATTCAAAGCGCATACGGATATTATCCAGTCGCTGGATTTCAATTATGCGAGCACCATGCTTGCATCAGCGTCGGAGGACTTTACGGCGCGGCGGTGGGATGTATTCTCGGGCACTTCCGAAGACCAGTCCGACGGTCTGTTTACAATAATCGCCCCGGATGAACAGGCATACGATATTGATATGGGCAAAGTGCTTGTCGGCGATCAGCGCGACAGCACAATTATGGGATTCATCACCCCGCGCGAGGAATATTCGGTTGTTGTCGATTCAATAAAAAGCACCGG
>CAZEMR010000068.1:0-15802 GCA_964513465.1 uncultured Hyphomicrobiales bacterium | reverse complement strand
TTTTTTACCTGCAATTCATATTCGCCGCGAGGGATTATCGGGGTCAGGAATTTAAGAGAATAATTTGTTATTGAGGTGAGTTTAACAGGATAATCGCCCACTTTCAAGCCAAATATTGAATCCCTGAGGAAAAATCTGCCCGAAACGGTGACCTCATAGCCATAATTGGCCGAATCCGGTTGAAACGAATCAATTTTGAGCACAAGCGAATCCTCTGGTTCCGTCGGGCCGGAGCAGGCTGCTGCGAGCAACGCAGCAAAAATGGTCAAAAACGCAGAGAGCTGTTTCATGGGGGCATCTGAGTAGTTCTGAAAAAATGATTTGAAAAGAGAATGCGGAGTAATATATATAAAAAGAATGTATATTGCAAATAATATTGTATTGTGATATTTTCATAAATCAATGGGAAATTTAACAAATATCCCACATAACGCAGCTTTTCGGGTTCATTCCGAAATATTTATTTTTTATTATTGAAATAAGTGTTTATCTTAATATCGATAATTTCCTGACTGAATTTCTCTTTTTTTGAGCAAAACCCATATGAAGACCCTGCCCAACGACGAACTTTTGGAAGTGCTCGAATCCAATGGCTTTGTGCCTGCCGGCGGTAATGGTAACAGGCTGGAATTCAAAGACCTGATGAAATTCCGTATTGAAAAAATTTTGCTGGTCTGCAGCTTTTATGACTACTATACTATTGTGGACGACGGCCATCTGCAGGAGGCGCTGTTCAACGAGTACCTCGAGCTCAATTTATATTACGCGCCGCACATAACCCGCGCGTTTTCGGGCGAGAGCGCCCGCAAAATGCTCGAAGAGGATGAATTCGACCTCGTAATCGTCACCCTCCGGCTCGGCGATATGGAGCTCCCGGAATTTGCTGAGGAAATCAAATCCGAATACCCCGGACTGCCGCTGGTGCTGCTCGCCTCGCACAGCCGCGAACTCGAGACTCAGATTCGCCATGGCCGACTCGATGCAATCGACAAGATATTCATCTGGAGCGGCGACCGCAAGATATTTCTCGCAATAATCAAGCAGTTCGAGGACGTCCGAAATGCCCCGCACGACTGCCTCGACCACGGAGTTACCACCATCGTGCTGGTCGAGGATTCGCCTACGTTCTACTCGGCATATCTGCCGCTAATATATACGGAGGTGATGAAGCAGTCCCAGAAGCTTATCGAAGAGGGCCGCAATTCCGCCGAGAAGCTGCTGCGCCAGCGCGCCCGCCCGAAGATACTTCATGCCCGCAACTACGAAGAAGCAAAAGAGTTTATCGAAACCTACCGAGATTCGCTGCTTGGGGTGATTACCGATATGAAATTCGACATCGGCGGACGTCAGGACCCCAGAGCAGGAGTCCGGCTGATCGAAGAAACCCGTCGCAATCTGGACAAATTGCCAATCCTTCTGCAAACTTCACAGATCGAGCAGAAAGATATTGCCGAAAAATACGACGTTGCATTTCTCGATAAAAATTCGCGCACACTGCTTATAGAACTGCGCGAGTTCATGAAGAAAAATTTCGGGTTCGGCGATTTTATCTTTCGAATGCCAGACGGCCGGAAGATCAAATCGGCGAAGAATCTTCGCGAGCTGCGCGATAATATTAAATATATCCCCGTCGAATCGCTGCTCTATCACGCCCGGCAGAATCATTTCTCGCACTGGCTGATTGCCCGCACGCAATTCGAGCTGGCCTATCGCATTCGCCCGGTGCATATCAGCCAGTTCGACAATGCCGATGAGCTGCGCAAATATCTCGTGGCCACCCTCTCCGAGCAGATGAGATCGGAGCGGCGGGGCGTAATTACCGTATTTTCGCGCAATGAGTACGATTCGAGCCATATATTCCAGATGATCGGCGAGGGCTCGCTCGGCGGAAAAGCCCGCGGCCTTGCGTTTATCGACAAAATTCTGAAGAATTACTTATCGGGAGATCACTTCCCCGGCGTCGAGATAAGCATTCCGCGCACAATTGTGCTGGGCACCGATGTATTTACCCAATTCATGGAAAATAATGACCTCTATCGCACCGCTGTGCAGAACATGCCCGACGAACAGATAGTCCGCGAATTTCTGCGGGCCGATCTGCCGCCGACGGTGCTGGGCGATCTGCGTGAGATACTCAACCACGCTCGTTTTCCGATTGCCGTGCGCAGCTCCAGTCTATTGGAAGATGCCGTATACCAGCCATTTGCGGGGATTTATGCAACGGTTATGATCCCCAATAGCAACAACAATCTGCAGGTACGGTTCCATAATCTGGTGCAGGCGATTAAATACGTATATGCCTCCACATTTTTCCGGAATGCTAAAAATTATATCGAGGCCACAGGCAACCGCATCGAAGAGGAAAAAATGGGCGTAATCCTGCAGGAGGTCGTCGGCGCTTTTCGCGGGAATTATTATTATCCGCATTTTTCCGGAGTTGCCAAATCATATAATTACTATCCATTCGGCAAGGCCAAGCCAAAGGACGGTGTGGTCAATCTCGCGCTGGGCCTGGGCAAAACCATCGTCGATGGCGGGGTCAGCCTGCAGTACTCGCCCGAGTATCCGAATGTATATCCGCAATTCGGCAGCCGCAAAGACCTGTTCGACAAATCGCAGACAAAATTCTGGGCGCTGGACATGCAGTCGGACATCATTCGCAAAAATCCACACGAAGACCAGCACCTCGAGCAGCTCAGCATCCAGAAAGCCGAGCAGCACGAAATGCTGAATTTCCTGGCATCGACATATTCCGCCGATAATGATATGATCTACGAGGGGATTACCCGCAAAGGCCCGCGCATACTAAACTTTGCACCAATACTAAAGTCGGGCGTCGTTCCGCTCAATCAGATACTGCAATTATTACTGAAAATGAGCGAAGTGGCAATGAATTCTCCCGCAGAAATCGAATTTGCCGTAATACTCGGCCGCGACCGCCCGCTGCCGGCAAAGTTCGGCTTCCTGCAGGTGCGGCCAATGGTCAAGCCCGAATCGAATATCGATATCGACCTCGGTCAGCTCGAAAACGGCCGCATAATACTACATTCCAAATCAGCGCTGGGCAATGGATTGTACGAGCTGGATTATATACTGTTCGTCAAATACGAAAATTTCAATGCAGCCAAAACCCGCCAGATTGGCGAAGAAATAAATCGTATTAATTTAAAATTGCTAAAGGAAAAAAAGAATTATCTGCTGATCGGGCCAGGCCGCTGGGGGTCATCGGATCCATGGCTGGGAATTCCCGTGCAATTTTCGTATATATCAGGAGCGCAGGTAATTGTCGAAACCCAAATGCCGCATATGTCGGTCGATCCTTCGCAAGGGTCGCATTTCTTTCATAATATGACATCGTTTAAAATTGCATATATAACTATGGAGCGCTACGACCACGAGAAAGACATAGACTGGCGCTGGATCAACAGCCAGCCTACCGAGTACGAATCGGAATTTCTGAAACTGGTGCGTACTGAAAATCCTATTGAAATAAAAGTGGACGGACAGACCGGGCAATGCGTTGTGCTGAAAGGGGATGCGTCATGAAAATTGATAAAAGCAAAGACAGGAGATACCCCAGCAAACCGGAGTGGCAGATAATTCTGGGCAATCTGATGTTCCAGGACCAGACAGTGGTTTATCGTATCTGCCGCAAAATGATAATTCATCTCGGGCGAATGAACGTCGAGGAAATCCATGTGTTTATGGAAGAGCTCGACCCCGGCTATGCCGATGCCGATGCGACTCTGCTGACCGATGCCAATCGGCCACGGCCCCGCGGTATGCCCTTCGTGGCGCAGGATATCATCACCGATGTCTTCGCAATCGCCGACCAGTATCTACCGGATGACGAAATCACTTATCTGCTGAATCGCTGGCAGCGCCAGGAGCAATTCAGCACCATCTCCAACGTGCTCGAAAAACGCCACGCACCGCTTTACGAGGTAATCGAGGCCCTCAAGAAATATTTCAGGCTGTCGGGGCACTACCTGCTGCTGTCGGACAACGAGAAGATCGGCCTGCGCGTATCGCTGATTCAGCGATTCCTCTCGGAAAGCCTCAGCTATCTGAATATTGCCAAAAATTTTATAACGCTGACCTCGATAGAGCAGCTGCTCGACCGCATTATCGGCCCGCCGAACGGCAACGGCAAGCTCGGCGGCAAATCAGCAGGCATGATACTCGCCACCCAGATACTGCTGCAGCGCAAGCAGGAGAATCCATATCTCGAGAATTTCTATACACCGAAAAGCTGGTTTCTGACCTCCGACGGGCTTCTCGAATTTGTGCACTACAACGCAATCGAGGATTTCGTATTCAGCAAATACCTAAGCCAGGAAGAAATTGCAAGCGAGTATCCATTTGTGGAATATATATTTAAGACATCGCATTTCCCGATCGAAACCCTCAGCTCGCTGAGCATGATACTCGACGAACTCGAGGGCAACCCGATCGTAATCCGCTCGTCAAGTCTGCTCGAGGACAGCTTCGAGGCATCCTTCAGCGGCAAATACAAGAGCCTCTTTCTGGCCAACACAGGCACCAAGGAGGAGCGAATGGCGGCGCTCTGCAATGCAATAGCCGAAGTTTATGCCTCCACATTCGGCCCCGACCCGATCGAATACCGCAAGGAACGCGGCCTGATCGACTTCCGCGAGGAAATGGCCATATTGATTCAGGAAGTTGTTGGCAATAGCATCGGCAAATACTTCATGCCCAGCTATGCCGGAGTAGCCTTCAGCAATAACGAGTTCAGATGGTCTAGCCGCATCCGCCGGGATGACGGAGTCGTTCGCCTGGTCTGCGGGCTTGGCACCCGCGCGGTCGACCGCACAATCAACGACTATCCGCGGCTCGTATCACCCGGCCAGCCCGGCCTCAAGGTGAATACATCGCTGGACGACATGATCAATTACTCGCAGCATTATGTGGATGTAATCAATCTCGATACCCAGCATTTCGAAACAATTACATTCAAGGAGCTTATGCGCGAATCAGGCGGGTATTTCCCCGGCCTGGAGAAAATTGTCTCCTTCAATCGCACCGGAATGCTGGTCAATCCCGTCAGCTCGCTTGCGGAATTCGGCAAGGAAGACCTCGTGGTCACATTCGATGCCCTGGTCGAAAATACTACATTTATCAAACAATTACGCGAAATACTCAAAGAGCTCACCGATGCATTCGGCGGCCCGGTCGATGTCGAATTTGCCTCGGACGGCCAGAGGCTCTACCTGCTGCAATGCCGTCCCCAGAGCCACTACGGCAAGGATTCGCGAGTAGAAATCCCCGGCGATATTCTGCAGCACGACATAATTTTCTCGGCGGATAAATATGTAAGCAATGGACTTGTCGAGGACATCGAGTACCTCGTTTACGTCGATGGCACCAAATACGCCGAATTCCCGACCATCGAGGATATGTACGAAACCGGCCGCATCGTCGGGCGGCTCAACCGCGAGCTGCCGCGCCGGAAATTCATACTCATCGGCCCCGGACGCTGGGGCAGCAAAGGCGACATAAAGCTTGGAGTGCCGGTGATTTACAGCGATATAAATAATTGCGCGCTGCTGATGGAAGTTGCCGAAGAAAAGGAAGGCTATGTGCCCGAATTATCATTCGGAACCCATTTCTTCCAGGACCTGGTCGAGGCGAATATAAAATATCTGCCGATGTATCCCGAGCGCAAAGGGAATTTTTTCAATGAATTATTTTTTAAAAATAATCGGAATTATCTGAAAGAATTAATTTCCGATTCCGAAAAATTCGAAAGCACTATCAAAGTGATACGTACTACCGATATATCGCCCGAATCGCGGCTTACGGTATACATGGACGGCGAGAGCGGACGCGCCATCGGAGTGGTCGGCAACATGCAATAGAACGCCCCTTATGGAACGATAATTGCTTCTTAATTGAAAATTGGCTTTTAATTTATGCTTATTGTTCGTAAATTTATATGTGATTTTAAATTATTTCGATAAGCCGAATAAAAACAGATTGATTTATGAATTTAATCGAAACACTAATAGAGACTCAGGAATTTGCCACTCTGCCGCCAATTGCGGCGCGGGTGCTCAAACTTCTGGAAGACGACAATATTAATATACGCGATATCGCCAAGGTGATCGAAGCGGATGCCTCGCTTACTCTGAAGCTGCTCCGGGTGGCCAATTCTCCGCTTTATGCCACCCGCACCGAGATTAATTCCATCCACCAGGCGATTATTACGCTCGGCCTCAGCCGACTGACCAATATTGTGCTGGGGGTGTCGATTTTCTCGAAATTCCTGCTCAGCAGCCAGAAGCAGGCCGCCGATCTGATGGAGAAATTCTGGTGGCATTCGTCCTGCACCGGTATGGTCGCCAAATCAGTCGCCCGCAAAATCAACCGCTACTTCAAGGAGAATGAATTCATCGGCGGGCTGATTCACGACATCGGCAAGCTTGCAATGCTGCAGTACGATTCGGTTAAATATAAGCAGGTAGTCGAATTAATCGAAAACAACGGAATGCTCGACGACGAGGCCGAGCGCGAAGTATTCGGCGCTACCCATGTCGAGGTAGGCTCGGAAATCGCCCGGCTGTGGAAGCTGCCATCGGAGCTTACCGCTATTATCCAGCACCACGATAAACCGCATGAATCCGAGAATCACAAAGAGCTGGTCGCTTGCGTGCGGCTGGCCGACCTGATGTGCGAAATGTGGGGCGCTGATTTCTATGAGGGGATCAAAACGCTCGACGTAGAGGACGAAGTTGCCTGGCATGTGCTTACTAATTCTTATCCCGATCTGAAGGACCTCGACGTCGAGGTGTTTACCTTCGAGCTCGAATCGGAATTCCGGCGCTCGTCGGTATTCCTCAATCTGCTGGTATCCGAAGCAGAGTAATTATTTATTTAAAATTCGAAGTATTTTCTCAGCAATGATATCGCTTGCGCCGAGGGCGGCGGTTACGTATTCGCCCGCAATCCGGCCGCGGGTTTCCGCTTTTTCCCGATCATTAATCATTTCATTCAGCCAGCGCCATGCGTCGTCTGCCGTACGCAGCCGTGTCAGCGCGCCCAGCTTTTCGATCGCGGGGGCGTCCGGTGAGTTTTCTATCGATGGCCCTGCCGCCAACGGAACGCCATAGCCCGCGGGCTCTGTGACGCTGTGCACACCGTCGCCGAATGCGCCGCCGATATATGCCGCATCCGCATGTGCGTATAATTTCAATAGCTTACCGATGCTGTCCACGATTATATGATTATCTTCCAAAAGTATTTCCGCATTCTTTTCGCCAAGCCCTGCCTGTTCGATCAATTGACTCAGCAGCACGCCGCCGCCGAGCTTTTGCCGAAGCTCTTTGATATGCTTTTCTGTCGGTTCGTGGGGCACGAATATCGCGCGGATTTTTAATTTATCCACATTGATTTTATTAATTGCGGGGATCAGAATTTCCTCATCCGGCGGCCAGACGCTGCCGGCAACCAGGCAGAACTCTCCGGCGAACAGCGACTCAGGCACGAGCGGATTGCTCCGCGCCTCGCCGACCTTATCGGCAATCCGGTCGGCCCGAGTATCCGAAAGCGTCTGGACAGGCGATCGGACGCCGAGCCGTTCGAAATATGCCGTATGCTCCGGTCCGACAGTATATATATTGTCAAAGAAATTGAGCGACGACCGCAAAAAGGCCCGTGCCGGCGCAAAGCTCTCGAATGCAGCAGATCCCGGCCGCGTGGCGTCGATCAGCATCGACGGGATGCCGAGCTTTTTCATAAGCTCCAGATGATTGCGCCATATCTCGTAGCGCACGAAAACCGCTGCGTCCGGGGCAATGGATTTAATAAAAAACATCGCGTCGCTGCGCCGGTCGAACGGCATATAAACCAGCCCGTCGGCCTGAGGATAATTCCGCTGGGTGTTCATCCCGGACGGCGAATAAAATGAGCAGATAACGAGCAAATCCGGCATTCGATTCTTAACCCGCTCGATTACCGGCTTGGCCTGTTCGAATTCGCCCATCGAAGCGGCATGTACCCATAGCCGGGGACGTCCGGCGGGGAGATGTTCGAGCGATTCGACGGTGTCTTCCCAAAGGCTTTCCCGCTCGCGCAGCTTTGCGTTGAATGGCTTGACGACTGAACGGGCGACCTCGAGCGCGGGTATGCCCAGAGCATTATATACAATCGAAAGTAAATTCACGATTCACCGGAAATTTGAATAATAATATTTGCAAATTAAGAATAATTGGGCGAAAAAGTAATTCCTGCGGAGGCGAAAAAAAAATCGGCGGGGAAAAATTGTAAAAACCCCGCCGGATTGCAGCTAAATGCGGTGATGAAGGAAGTATGAGCAACTACAATGACACATCAATTGCCAAAAGGTCTCAGGATTTTTTCACTATTTTTGAAAAAATTTATCCTTTTCCTTCGGCCGCCGCCGATAAAGCATTCATTTAATTATTGATTAGCAAATTTTTAAAAAAAATTATTTGTCGCGGAATTCGGGCTGGCGTTTTTCCAAAAATGCTTTGGTGCCCTCCTTGAAATCCTCGGTGCCGCAGACTTCGCCGAATATATTTGATTCATACTCAAGCCCTTCCATCGGCGACATATACATCGAGGCATTGATACACTTGATGGCCGCCTGGACTGCGATCGGCCCCTTGCTCAGGATTAATTTTACGAATTTCTCGGTCTCGTCCATCAACTGGTCGGGGGGATATACGCGGTTGACCAGTCCGATGCGTTCGGCTTCCGCCGCGCCTATCATATTGGCCGAGAGTATCAGCTCGAATGCGCGGGCCGCGCCAACGAGCCGGGGCAGACGCTGAGTGGCGCCATATCCCGGGATGATGCCGAGATTGACCTCCGGCTGGCTGAATTTGGCTTTTTCGGAGGCGAAGCGCATGTGGCAGGCCAGCGCCAGTTCACAGCCGCCGCCAAAGGCGAACCCGTTTACCGCGGCGATTGTGGGCTTTTGCAATAGCGAAAGGCGCCTCATTACGTAGCTGCCGTAGCCGCTGAATATTTTGCCGGAAAGCTCGTCGGATTCGTGAAGCTCTTTGATGTCGGCGCCGGCGGCGAAAGCTTTATCGCCCGATCCGGTCAGAATGAGCGCTTTGATGGAGCTGTCGAGCTGGATCGATCCGATTGCGTCTTCGAGGTCGTGGAACATCTGATTGTTGAGAGCATTGAGTTTGTCGGGGCGGTTTAAAGTAATGACGGCATAACCGTCTTTGCGGGTGAAAATAATAGTTGAGTAGGACATAAATCTCCCGAAATTTAATGAACGAAAGTATTTGGAGGTATGTGTTTTTAATTTAAAAATTTCCGTTTCATATAGCAAATAATTTATTAATTTTTGTAAAATCAATTTTTTGTACATGGAAAATTTTCACAGATGAAATATATATTTATAACAATCCTGATTTTGTGCGGGCTGGCGCCGGATGCCGCTGCCAAATCTTACTACAAAAAAGTCGTCGTCGAGCGGCAGCTCGCGCCCGGAGCCACTTATACGGAATACCGCATGGGGCCGGGCTCGAAAAAGCGGGCGGTGCATGTGGTCGAGATCGATCTCGTCAATGCCTATCTGTCGGTCGGGGTGCTTAAGGCGGGGGAGAGCAATCGCGCGCTGGCAAAACTGCACGAAATTGTCCGATATTTCGATTCGCTGAATAATTATAAAGTGCTGGCCGCGGTAAATGCTAATTTCTGGCGGGCTTACGGGAATTATCCAATCGGCCCGACCGTTGCCGGCGGCGAAGTCATCGAGATGGGCAGCTATAAGGAGTGGAGCGCGGTATTCTTCGATACTCTCAGCAGGCCATATTTCTCGAATTTTAAAATGACGGGATTCGTGATAGCCAAAAACGGCGACACACTGCACCTGGCCTCGGTCAACCGCCGCCGCGACACAGCGGATCGCTGCCTGTATAACCGATTCGCGGGCGATACGATACCACGCATCCGCGGGAGCGATATCCGCGATAAACTCGCCGAGGCGCTGGCCGATACATCCTACCGCGATATTACGGATATGGAGCTCGATACCGCCGCTCTGCGCGATGAAATCATCAAAATTGAGCGCGAGAGCTCCGCCGAATTCGCAAACGCCAAAGCTCGGCTTATATATATTGACCGGCCGGGCGTCAATAAACGCATCCGCTGCCGGGTCGCAAAAATTGATACCGGCTCGCATTCGACCGAGGGCGGCTGCCTGATCTCTGCGGGAGCGTCGGGATTTCCCGCCGCGATGTTAGCCCCAGGCGATACGGTTATTGTGGAATTTCGCACAAATGAATTATCGAATATCGAATTTCGCGAGTCGGTATGCGGTACTCCGCGGCTGGTGCGCAATGGCCGTGCGGAACACGAAGCACAGACCGAGGGCTCGACCGGCCGGCGATTTATCAGGCATGCTCTGCCCCGCTCGGCAATCGGCGCAAATCGGGCGCGGTCGAAGATATATCTCGTCGCGGTCGAGGGCAATAGCCGCAGCCGCCAGACCCGCGGCGCCTCGCTGGCGGATATGGCGCGGATAATGCACGCGCTCGGGGCTTATGATGCGATCAATCTGGATGGCGGCGGTTCGACTTCGATGGTCATAGATAATAAAAATGTGGCCAGTCCGCTCAGACCTGACGCGGGGCGCAGCATATCGGTGGGCCTCGGCCTGATTCTGCGCAATCCTCCGAATTTGAAAAATTTTTTCCAAAAATAAATTAATACAAAAGATATTTTGCGCGAATATCGAGGAATTCGTTCAAACCTTTGCGGGCGGCGCGGAGTATGTCCTCATCGCTGCGGCGATTAAGGAATCCGTCCAATATGGCGTCGGTGCCTGTGACTTTGCGGAACATCTCCTTGCCGCGGTCGGAGATTTTCGCGCCATTGAATAATTCCGGGTGAACCTTGCGGATGCCCAGCATCAGCCGGATGCCGGTGGTGTATGGCCGGAAATGGTTGCTAAGCGGGAATCGCAGCAGCCAGCCGGTGCAGTCACTGCCGGAGTACATCCCATAAAAGGGCCGGAACCGCGATTCGATTAATTTTACTCCGAAAAAATCCTCTATTAAAAGCGCGCGATCGACCGCCTCGATGTCGAATTGGGGGCTGCCGATATACTGAAACGGCGACGTCGTGCCGATTCCGATGCTGATTATTCCCAACTCTCCGAAAATTCCCAGCATAGCCGCGCCGCGGACTGCGTCGGGCGTGGGGATATGCGGCGAGGTTGGCAGCCACATCAGATCTGTATCCTCCCAGGCCATCCAGCGCTGCCAGCCCTGCATCCGGATGACCGTGAGATCGCAGCGGGCGCCCAGCCAGCCTTCGTCGTTCATCATCATTGCCAGCTCGCCGACGGTGCAGCCGTGGATATATGGCGTGGGTATTATCGATACGAAGCTCTCGCGGCCGGCGTCGATCACGTTGCCATCGACCACCATCCCGCCAATGGGGTTGGGGCGATCGAGTACAAATACCTTCTTGCCGTTTTCTGCGCAGGCGCGGATTGCGTAAAACACCGTGCTTATATATGTATAGGAGCGGATGCCGATGTCCTGAATATCGATGACGAGTGCGTCGAATTTCTCGAGGTCCTGGCGCCGGGGGCTGCGCTCGCGTCCATATAAAGAAAATACGGGTATCCCGTCGATCGTGCCGTCGTCGACTAATTCGCCTGCGGGCACCGATGTGTAATATCCGTGCTCGGGGGTGAATACGCCTACGAAGCTGCATACCTCGCGGCCAATATATTTCTTCTGGTCGGCGAAAACGTCGAGCGTGGCATCGCCCGAGGCGGTACGGCCGGCGTGATTGGTCAGCAGCGCCACCCGCATCCCCTGAATCTGCGCAAAGGCGGAGTCGGTCATTACGTCGATTCCATTCTTAACCGGCGGGGGATTGCCGATTGCGGAAGCAATTTTTACGGGAGAAAAAATTATCGAGAATAATAATATAAATATTGGGAATGATATTCTGCGCATGAATTGGCATTCGATAATGGACAAATTTTTTCGCAAATAAAATCATAAATTGTGCCAAATATCTCAGCGGCCGTAGGGATGCTCGATATATTGCCGGGCGCGGTCGTGAGAATCCTGATATTCATCCCAGTCGAGTACTTTTTTGTATTGCTTGATTGCATATTTGCGCTTGCCCTGTATGTCGAGTATCATCCCGATCTTCAGATTTGTGCGGATCATGAATCCCGAGGGGCCGTCGCGATCGACATAGCGGCTGGCCTCGTCGCATTTATATAGATATTTCAGAGCGTCCTCGTACTGGCCGCGCCACATCAGCGCCGTGCCGACGTAGTATAGCGCCTCGCGGGCGGTCGAATTATCATAACCCGGCCATTTATCGAGGCAGCGGCGGACCACTACGCGCCATTCCTGCTCCATCGAGGCTGTGCTGCCGCGCTTTACGAGGCAGCGCCCGTAATAGCGATGGAAATAGGGATTATTCGGATATTCCTCGTGCAATTCGCGCGAAATTTTGAGAGCTTCGGAGGCATTATCCTCGAATGTATAATAAATTTGCATTAATACGACGCGCGCCTCGACTGAAGCATAGCGTGCGCGACGCGCCGCCGCCCGGAGCTGGAGTATGCCGAGCTTTTTGTCGCCGCTTGGCAAAAACAATAGAGCCGGATTGAGCAGGGGATATTTCTCCGGCAGCGCTTCGGCGAAGTAATTATATATACCCGTGCCAAGCATGATGTCGTGATTCCCGGGCGCAATTTTATGGCATTCGGTCAGAATATCGAATGCCTCCTTGCCGTCTGCTGCCGCGCGCACCCAGCTCTCGCGGATTGTGTAATAGCGGCCGCGGTAGCCCAGCGCCCCGCCCTTGAAAAACAGCGCGTTTAGGTCCATAGGGTTATCCTCGAGCAATCGGTCGCAGAGATTTAGCACCCGGTCGATCTTGCGCAGAAATTCATCGTCATACTGCTCGGTATATCGATACAAAGTGACGTTCCACCACTCGACCATGGCGTCGAGAAAATAGCCAGCCGGGTGGTCGGGATAGCGCTTGATGACCTCGCTGAAGCAGGCCCTCGCGCTGTCGAATTCGACATTATATATATGATCGGCTCCGGCGCGGACAAGGCTGTCGGCGTCGGATTTCATAATCGCCCACTGCGCCATCATCGGCAATGGCAGCAGAAAGAGCAGAAATATTAATTTTTTCATATTTAAAAAGAATATTTAAAGACTTAACTACGAATATTTCCGACGAATTAAGCCGAAAAGACTTTTAGCTGCGGTACATCAGGCGGCTCTCTGCAATATTCCGCCGGAATGTGCGCGCCGCCATGTAGGGGGATTGCTTCGCATAGCGGGCGGATATATATATAAGCGCGATCAGGACGAATGTGCACATCAGACCGCCCTCGATGCCGAATCCGCCGCCGAATATGAGACGCATTGCGGGATTGTTTGCGTCATTCATCACATTCCATTCCACCCGGCCGTAATACACACCACTGATCGGCATCCCCAGGAATACGGGCTGGAAGATATTCCAGAAAAAATGGAAGAATATCGGCAGCCAAAGCGAAAGGGTTTGGATATACATTACCGAAAGCAGTAACCCCGCGAGAAATATATTGATATACGCAATCGCGCCGATGTCCGGATTTCCCATGTGCAATGCGCTGAACGCCGCCGCCGTTACGAACGCCGCCGCACCGGGCGAGAATCGCTGCATGATTGACTGGAATATTATCCCGCGGAACATAAGCTCCTCGTTGGCCGCGCCGAACAGCAGGAATATCACGCCGCTCAGGAAATACCAGAGGTGCTCGCGCGAATCCATGCCATAGCGCGTGTCGTGACCGAATTCCGCCCCGGCAATCAGAAATGCGATTATGAAAAATATATATATAATAAAATTCAGGGAAATTGCGAATCCAAGATCGCGCCCCATCCAGCAGTCGATCCGGATGCCGAATGCCCAGAATCGACTCTCGGCGCGGAGGGATTCGATGATTCCCGAGGCCAGCATCAGCGATATGAAAAGGAAGATATTGTCGCGCGTGCCCCCGGCCACGATATATGCCGGATGGTCGTAATATATTAATATATAAGCCATATAGAAGGCCAGTGTAAGAGCGATGAACGCGATCGGCCGCACCCACCAGCGCGCCATTATGCGATGAATGCTATTCATCGGCCGTGTCGGATTTGTCGTCGGCTCCGGTTAGCGATTCGATGTGGCGATCAATGTAATCCTGCAGCTTCTGCCGCACCAGCTCATGCTTATCGCCCTTGAACATGATATTAAGCTGCGGACAATACGAGGCATAATCCACCTCGGAGCGCTTGCGGATCAGGATTTCGTAATCCGAAGGATTCGTGCTTGTGGGCTGATTCTCCATTTTATATTCCAAAATAAATTATCATAAAAAATTCAAAATTATTAAATTTTGAGAATTAAAAAATCAATTACGGAAAAAACTCGCATAATTTGCTCATTTTTTTGATAATCAGATAATAATAAGCGAATTTAGAGGGAAATTATTTACAGAATCAGGATTCAATGAAGCTCAAATCCATAATCGATCAGGCGCGGCGAGTGCCCCCGGGAGTGCTCCTACGCAAGCTGGCCGCAAAGGCTTCGCGGATTCGTCGCGATAAAAAGCGCCGGGCGGAGGATATTCGCAATGGCACATTCGGCGCAGCGCCGCAATGGACAATGGGGGAATACCGCCAATGTCTTAATATCGAGTATGGATTTGCGGAGGAGTGCGAAAACGAACTGTTGCGCAATGCGGAGCGATTTCTCCGGCACGAATTCGATCTGCTCGGCAGCGGCCCTGTGAATATCCGACCGGGCATGAATGCCGCAGGAATCGAAGGCATCCATTTCGAAAATAATTACGAATATCAATCCATAGATGAATGGATTGATCTGAATGTAGTAGAGTCCAACCGGCGGGAATCCAAAGAGTTAGCCCGGCTGATCGATAACGATTATATCCCTCTCGACTGGCAGATCGACTTCCGCTCGGGATACCGCTGGGACGCTTGCGAATGGCACACGGATATCCGTTATGGCCATATCTGCGGGGCGGACATCAAAATGCCCTGGGAGCTTGGCCGGATGCAGCATCTGCCACAGTTGGCGCTGGCCGCCGGAATATATTTACGGCGCGGCCTGCCCGAAAAAGCCGAAGAATTGCGCCGCGAATTTGTCAATCATATCCTCGATTTCTCTGCGCTCAATCCGCCGCGGTTCGGCGCGCAGTGGATGACATCGATGGATGTCGGGCTGCGGGCTGTGAGCCTGCTCGTGGCGTGGGATATATTTAATCTGTCAGGTGCCAAATTCGATGCCGAATTTGTAAATATATTCAAATCATTGATTTATGCTCACGCGCGGCATATCGCCGATCACCCCGAATGGGGCGAGGGAATGCGCGGTAATCATTATCTGGCAAATATCGCTGCCCTTTTGGTGATTGCGTCATATCTGCCGGATTGCCCGGAATCCCGTAGCTGGCGGGCATATTCGTACGCCTCGCTCATGCGTGAGACGATGTATCAGTTCAATTCGGACGGCTCCAACTTCGAGGCGTCGGTGAATTATCATTTATTCGCGCACGAAATGCTCTACTTTGCGCTGGCGATTGCCCGAGATGTCGCAGCCGTGGAGGTCAAGCCGCCGGGCAATATGCCTCCGATCGACGCGGATAAATATGTTTATGATAAAAATGGACTGCTTCATCCGAAAACGGAATGTATCGAGCGGATTTGGCGGATCGGCGAATTCTCCGAAAGCGTTTTCCGGGGCGGCCCCGCGCAACAAATCG
>CAZEMR010000067.1:13296-15843 GCA_964513465.1 uncultured Hyphomicrobiales bacterium | reverse complement strand
AAGATTTTTCAGGATATTTTTTTCGATAAATTCTGAGACATTTTGCCGTTTGCTGTGTTATATAATTAAATCGGTTGTCGCAAACTAATCCCGGTTCCCTCTGATTTGCGATTTTATTCATTTATATTAACATATGCCATGCGAAAATCCCTTCTGATCGCAATGTGCCTGCTGTTTCCGGCCTTAGCCCCGGCGCAGGAAGTTTTCCTTTTCGATCTCAATACCGACAATTTCCCGCGGGTCGAAGCCAAATTCTATGCCTTCGATTCCGAATTCAATCAAATCACTGATCTCGCCCCGGGGGATTTCGAGCTTACCGAGAGCGGCGTGCCGCGCCAGATTCTCGACGTTTCGTGCACTCCCCCGCCGGAGCCGCCGAAGCTATCGACTGTGCTCACGATTGATGTGAGCGGATCGATGGCGGGCGGCAATCTTGACGTGGCCAAATCCGCCGCAGAGGCGTGGATCGACGGTCTGCCCGCCGGCAAGTTCGAGTGCGCGGCGACAAGCTTTTCGAATGCGAGCAATATCGTGCAGGATTTCACGGTCGATCGCGACCTGCTGAATAGCCGCATCAATTCACTCACTCCGGGCGGCGGCACCAATTACGAACCGGCTTTCCTCGATCCGAACACAGGCAATCTGGCGGTGGCCGCGCGCGGGAAGCATAAAAAGATCGTGGTCTTCCTCAGCGATGGCGCTCCGAATAAAACGCCGGACGTGAATGCGATAATTTCTCAGGCAAATCAGAATGATATAACGATTTACGTGGTGACGCTGTTGATGCAGGCGCCGCAGTGCCTGATTGATATTTGCAATGGCACGGGCGGGCTATGCTTCGAGCAGGTAACGCCCGAAGACTGCCGCGAGGTATTCGTCAAAATCCAGTCGATCGCAAAATCGGCCGAGCCCTGCACCATAGCCTGGCAGAGCGATTATGACTGCATGAAATTCCGCAATTGCGAATTAAAATTAAACAGGAATAACACAACCGCCCGCGCGCATTATTTATTGGATATCGGGCAGCTTTCGCAACTGGAATTCGAGCCGGTGGAGCTGCTGTTCGGCGGGATTGAGCCGATGACCGCCAAAACACTGCCGGTGACGATCACGGCGCGCAAACGGGCAATTACGATTAACGGGATTACCCCGTCGAATTCGCATTTCACGATAACCGACTGGGGCGGATCGGCGCCACCGTTTACCCTGGGGATCGATCAGAGCCGGACGCTGGAGATAGAGTTCTTCGCGACGGATTCCGGCGAGGTCTCAAGCGGCTTCGAGGTAGAAAGCGACGCCTGCGAGGGCCGCTTTTTCTGGGCGAAAGGCGGATATCCGGGCATCCCGCCAAAGGAGAAAACGCTGCGGCTGGTGCACCCCAACGGCGGCGAGCGATTCATGGTCGGCATTGATACGGTGATCACCTGGACTGGCGTGGTACCCAGCGAGCCGGTGCTGCTGGAGTACTCGACTGACGCCGGCGCCACATGGAACGAGATCGCCCGCGGAGTAAGCGGATTTAATTATAAATGGACGGATATCCCCGATACCCCCAGCGAGGACTGCCTCGCGCGGGTGACAATAGGAGTTGAAAAGGAAATTGACACTGTAAAAATCTGTGATAAGGTATGGATGAAGCGCAATCTGGATGTAGCTGTTTATCGCAATGGCGATTCGATACGCCACGCCCGGACTCCGGAGGAATGGCAGGATGCAAGCAGCAAACAGGAAGGCGCATGGTGTTATTACGATAATGATCCGGAAAATGGTAAAATATATGGCAAACTTTACAATGGGTATGCAGTAAACGATAAGCGTGGCTTAGCTCCGGAGGGCTGGCATGTGCCGTCGGACGAGGAATGGATGGAGCTTGAGATATGCCTGGGGATGAGCGCAGAAGTTGTTGATAAATTTGGCGTAAGGGGGACGGATGAAGGCAATAAACTGAAATCGACCGGAACAATTGAGAATGGCGACGGATACTGGAATGAATCGACCGGAGGCGCCACCAATAGCTCCGGATTCAATGCGTTGCCCGGCGGTATTCTGGGATCTTCCGCCGGCTTCAACTGGATGGGTGATCATGCTACGTTTTGGACAAGTACAGAAAACATCAGAGAGCAAAATCGATTATGCTTTAGGACACTTACCAGATTTATTTCAGGAATTACCCGAGATTGGTCATTGAATGCATTTGGTCACTACGTCCGCTGCGTCCGGGATTAGATACTCGAAACTAACCTTCCGAAGGTTTGAAACCTTCCGAAGGGTTAAGCAAAACATTAGAAGTATTCGCAAATAACCTTCCGAAGGTTTGAAACCTTCGGAGGGTTCAGAAATCTTCGGAGGGGTTTAGAAAATATGAAATTCTACAAGAATACATATTACCACATTTATAACAGGACGAACAATGAGGAAGCGCTGTTCCGCTCGGAGGCGAATTATCTGTATTTTTTAAAGAAATACCGCTATTATCTTGATGAATATTTTGAGACAATCGGCTATTGCCTTATGCCAACGCATTTCCATTTTCTGGTAAGAGTGAAG
>CAZEMR010000067.1:0-13196 GCA_964513465.1 uncultured Hyphomicrobiales bacterium | reverse complement strand
GACAATCGGCTATTGCCTTATGCCAACGCATTTCCATTTTCTGGTAAGAGTGAAGAATTTTAGCAATAGCAATCAGGATTCCATTAAATCTTCCGAAGGTTTCAAACCTTCGGAAGATTCTAAATCACTTATAATCTCAAGAAAAGTAGGGACTCTGCTTAATTCTTACTCTCAAGCTTATAATAAAATGTGGTCGCGTCATGGCAATTTATTTAATCAAAAAACCAAATCCAAACCCGTTCCCTCCGACCGCTACCTGATAACTTTGCTTACATATATTCATCAAAATCCGGTGAGAAGCGGTTTGACAGAAAAAGCTGAGGAATGGAAGTTTTCTAGCTATCAGGATTATATTGATATCAGAAAAGGTACGTTGCCGAGCAAAGATTTGATTTTGGGGATGATTAAGAAAGAGGAGCTGAGAGAATTTACGGATACGCTAATTCGGATTTGAAACTAAAAAACTAACCTTCGGAAGGTGTGAAACCCGCAAATAACCTTCGGAAGGTGTGAAACCTTCCGAAGGATTTGGAAACAAAATATATCCCTCCGAAGGTTTGAAACCTTCGAAGGGTTCAGAACATTACCTTCGGAGGGTTCGGATACAGGTTAAATAAATCAATTAATTAAATTAATTTCTTCCGGAAAATTATTATGAAATTATTCAAAATTTTTATATTGCTCCTCATGCCCTTTGCCGCATTCGCCCAGGCGCCGGATATTATTATCGATTTCGACCCATCATACCCCCAGCAGCCGCACCCCTTCATCGAATCGGTCGAGGTCATCCAGGAGGAGGCCTCGCAATACGGCGATCTGCCGGGTCTGCGGAAATACAGCAATTCCGATAACAACTACTTCTTCTTCGGGCGCTGGGGCAGTCCGTTCTCGGCTCCGGCAAACAGCACCTCGCTCGTTATCAATTTCCACAAGCCGATGTGCGTCGAAAAAATCCGCCTCCGAACCGCGGAACTCGGCTTCTGGCGCAGCCTGGATACATATATATATACCGAAGCCGTGCATACCACCCGGCCAGATCGGTACTTCGGCCGCCTGCCCAAAAACGACAGCGAAACCGACACCGTTTTTATTCAAAGGGAAATTGAGATCAACGAGGAAACCCGCTACGTCGAGTTCTACTGCGGCTCGCTAAAGCAGCAGAACAGCGCATTGATCGACGACATCGAGATATTCTTCTGCGTGCTCGATTCGACCAATACCCAGAGCGACGTATCCGACGACCTGTGGGCTATCGTCAAACCCGAGCTTGCGCTGGACGAGGTGGACATGGGCTGGCTGTTCCCACACCAGATCCGCGATTCGCTCGTTGCCGCCTGCCTGCGGAATACCGGCACCGGCCCGGCGCGCATCAACAATATATATATAAGCAACGATCCGGACGGCAATTTCGAAATCCTATCCGGCGGCGGCGCATTCACTCTCGAAGGCGGCGATTCGCGGCCGGTAGAATTCCGCTTCAAACCACAAACCCCCGGCCTGAAGGAAGGCATGGTTAATATCGACCTGGGCAATGACACGCTCAGCGCGCGGATATTCGGAATGTGCATCGACAGCGCGGTAACGCTCGCCACGGGATTCATCGATTTCGAAAAAGTCCACGTCGGCAGCCAGCGCGATTCGATAATTTTCTTAATCAAAAATATCAGCGAATCCGAGGCGAATATCGAGGCGACAGAGCTGCTCGGGCCCGACCGCGAGCAATTCGAAATCGTCGAGGGCGGCGGCCCGTTCGTCCTTGCCCCCGGCGAGGAACGTCGTATGAAACTGCGATTTGCGCCGGAGCGCATTGGCCGCACCAGCGGTATGCTCGGATTCCGCGAGCAAAGCCTGACCGATCCGCTGACAGCTCAGCTATTCGGCGAGGGGATTATCGAACAGGGCGGATCGGCTGTATTGCAGGCTGGCTCGGCAAGCGCGGCTGCCGGCGAATTCGTCGAAATCCCGATATATTTAAAAAATGCAGATGCCCGGATTTTCGCTTATGCGAATGCGATCAATACCGATCTGACGTTCAATTCGACTCTACTCTATCCGGTGGATTACCGCAACTCGCCGGTAAACAATGGCTTACGCACAATACATCTCGAGAATCTGCCTCTGCCATCCGACGAAAACGGCGAGATCGGGCGGGTACGCTTCCGCGCGGCGCTTGGAAACGCCCGGACAACCGAGCTGCGATTCGGCAATTACGAAGCGGTTGGCGGGCCGGTCGAACTGGACACAATCAGCGGGGAATTCACGCTGACCGGCATCTGCGAGGACGGCGGCGCACGGCTTATTAATATATCGGACAAGGAAACGGCCATCGGCGCGGTAAGTCCCAATCCGGCATCGGGTTCCATTGATATCGACATCACCACGCTTGAAGATGGCCGCCACGAAATTGAAATAATCGATATATTCGGCAGCCCGCTACGGGTGGTGCATTCGGGCGAATTAAGCGCAGGAGATTATGAATTCACGATTTCGACATCCGAATTTTCATCCGGAATTTATTATATTATAATGAAAACTCCCTCGATAATTAAAACACAAAAGCTGGAGATTGTCCGTTGAGAATCCTTTTATTAGCAATTCTGATTGCATTTATCGCGTATAATGCTTCTGCGCAGACAGCGGAATCAAGCTCAACCCGCAACAATTACGGCATTTATGCGGATTTCAATTCTAATCTCCACTCGGCGAATTTCCGGCGGCTGCCGGGCGTGCCGAATTGCTGTCCCGCTTTCGAAAGCGGCTCAGGCGGTGGCTTTTCGATTGGCACACTCTTCGAATTGCCGATTGCTGACGGCTTTTTTCTCGGATGGCGCGCGGGCTATTCTTCTATCGACGCTAGGCTTAGCAAAATTGAGGAGACCTCGATCATCCTCGGCGAAATGCTCTCGACCGGCGAATTCGAGCATGTGATCGACAGCCGGATTTCGACCATCGGCGTCGAGCAGCACGCGGGGTACCGTATAACGGAAGGCTTCAGCGTAACGCTCGGATTTCGCGCAGCTTCAATATTATCAGCGGATTACGAGCAGTCCGAGACAATCGTCAAGCCTGCCGGGCGCGCCACATTCGCCAACGAGGACGGCAGCGACTCACGCAGCGCCATACGCAACCAATCCTCCGGCGAGCTCCCCGAAGCGGCATCGATGAATTTTTCGCTGATGGGCATGGTCAGCTATTCGCTGCCGCTGAATGCGGAAGGAACGTTAACGCTAAACCCCGAAATATCATACTTTTATGGATTGTCGAATCTTGTGACCGAGCGCGACTGGACGGCAAATGCCTTCAAATTCGGCGCGGCCATCAAATACTCACCAAAGCCCGGGCCGGAGATCGAATATCGCGAGAATATATATATAGATACTGTCGAAATCGAAGTGCCCACCGGCGGCCGCCTCGCGAAGTACGCTCGGGAAATCTTCGAAGGCGCGCCAACGATCCGCCTCGATACCACTAAGCAACAGAATTATATGATAATTACGGAGAATTATTTCCGGACGGATACTCTTAAAAAATTTATCGAAATGGCCTCGATCGACGTTCGCGCAGTCGGGCTGACCGAATCCGGCGAGGAAATGCCCGATGCCACATTCCGTATCGAGGAATTCACCGCCAGCCACCTCGAACCTTTGCTGAATTACATATTTTTCGAAGAGGGCTCAGCCAAAATCCCGGATCGCTATAAATTATTGAAAGATAGTTATATAGAGAAATTCGAGCCAAATGATTTATTTGACAAATCCACACTCGAGACATATTACCAGATACTCAATATCGTCGGCTACCGGATGCGGCAGCATCCCGCCGCGAAGCTGACCATCACAGGCTGCAATGCGGGGATCGGCGGAGAAAAGGACGACGCCGGGCTATCCATGCGCCGCGCGGAATCAGTCCGGGATTATCTGATAAATAAATGGGAAATTGCCGGATCACGAATTTCCGTCGAATCGCGTAATCTGCCTTCGCAGCCGTCCACTCCGATAGGCGAACCCGACAAGATCGCCGAGAACCGCCGCGCAGAGCTGCATTCGGACACCTACGAAATTCTCGCCCCGATTTATACGGAAAATACGGAATACCGGGCAACCCCGCCGCGCGCTCGTTTTTATATTCAAACGCAGGATGCCGGCCATATCAAGGCTTCCGTTCTGACCGTCAGCCAGCCCGGCGGCAATCAGCCTTTAATGAAGACCGCATTCGACATCTCCCCCGCCGATACGATCGACTGGGAATTGCCGGGGGTGAAAATCTTTGAAGACCCGGGCAGCCGCCGGATTGAATATCAGGCAGCGCTTTTCGGGCCGTATAAGACGCATGTGTCGGATTCCGGTGCGCTGGATATTGAGATTTACACTATTAAGGAGAAAAAGATTCGCAAAATCAAGGATCGTCGGATCGACCGTTTCCGCTTGATTTTGTTCGATTTCGACCGCGCCGAAATCGAGGGCATTAACGCGCGGATAATTGATATGATTAATGAGCAATTATCCGAAAAATCGGCAATATCAATTATCGGATATACCGACCGCACTGGCGATGAGAAGCACAATCACGAGCTGTCGCTGCGCCGCGCCGAGAGCGCCGCTCGGGCGATCAACTACCCATCCGGCCAAATCCGCGGTCTGGGCGAATCCGAGCTGATATTTCCGAATGATCTGCCCGAGGGCCGGTTCTATTGCCGCACAGTTGTGATATACGCAGAAACCCCGCTGGATCAATGATTTGTACAATCCGGAAAATTTGGAAAGATTTTTTTGAGAATTTATTTGATTTTTGTGTAAATTTTCCCAAAATAAATTGTTATTAAAATCGAAACCAATTTGAATTATTTCGATTATTCAAATACAAATCGGGGGCAAAAATGAAATTCACAATCGAACTTACAGAGGAACAGATGGATATGCTCCAAAAACGCAGCCAGCAGCTCAATTCCGATCCCGAAACGCTGACCCGCGAGATGCTCTCAGTTATCACCGACGGCAGCGAAGAACAATTCGACCAGTTTATGTTTATGTATGCCGCGCTCGATTCACCTGAATCGTTAGAAAATCTGCATGAGGATGACGAAGACGAGGAATTCGAGGAAGATGAAGAATACGAAGACGAAGAATTCGACGACGTGGAAGACGAAGAATTCGACGACGACGAGTATTTTCCCGAAGAATATGACGAGGATTGGGAGGAATACGACGAGGAAGACGAGGAGATCGACGAATTTCTGCGCAAAAGCCGCATGAATTAAGCGCCTTGCCACTCCGCGGGATCATCGAGCAGTCCGGCCAGCCGCCGCATCTGCGAGTGCAGGCCCACGTTGTGCACGCGGATTATATCGATGTTTTTATTAACCAGCATTGAATTAAGCATTGCGGTGGCGCAGTCTCGCTCTGACGCCACTGGTATGCCAAGAGTCTTACCCAGAAAAGATTTACGGGAAACTCCGAGCATAATCGGCACTCCCAGTCCGCGGAATTTATCGAGATTGCGCAGCAGCTCCAGATTGTGGCGCACGGTTTTGCCGAAACCGATGCCGGGGTCGGCGATTATATCCTTGACGCCAATTTTGCGCGCAAAGGAGATTCTGCTTTCGAGATAACTGTATATATCCCCAACCACGTCGTCATATTCCGGCGCAAGCTGCATCGTTCGCGGGGTACCACGCATATGCATCATCACCATCGGAACGCCTCGATTTGCGGCAAGCCCGCCGAGTCGCTCGTCGAATTCGAGGGCGCTGACGTCGTTGATCATTTGCGCGCCTGCGTCAATTGCGGCGCGGGCGGTTTCGTATTTTGTGGTATCAATAGAAATTATGCACTCCGGCCGACGGCGCATAATCTCTTCGATAATGGGGCATACGCGCGCGATCTCGGATTCGGGGCTGACGGGTTCGGCCCCCGGGCGTGTGCTTTCGCCGCCGATGTCAATAATGTCGGCGCCGACTTCGAGCATATAAATAGCGCGGCGCACGGCGGCATCACGATCGAAAAACAATCCGCCATCGGAAAACGAATCCGGCGTAATATTAAGTATTCCCATTATCTTAAGTTTATTCATCGCAGGGTCTATCCTTTCGGGCGGAGGAAATCTGGTCGCTGATAGCCGTCGTTTCGAATCAGCCGGGAGATCGTGTCGGCTTTGCGGATAGCAGGCATTATCGATTTCAGATGATCGAGTATTTTCATCAGGCGGTCGTTTTCGTTGCGAAGCTCGAGCACTTCCTGGCGCTCCATGATCGATAATCCGGCCTTCTGGGCAATATAAAAGCTCGGACGCTCGGTGCGGAGCTGCACGAGATCGATCGGCTCAATATTTACTACCTCGATCGAACCTGCGATTTTGTTGAATAGCTCGACACACTCGACGAGTATCGAGTCATCAAATCCGGCGGCTTCGTCGTCGAAATATTCGACGTCGGCAATGTAGAATCCATCGGGGCTCTCGGAGAATTTATCAAGCCGATATCGCTTAACTCCTCTGGCCAGAATATCCAGTCGGCCGGTATTATATATATTGACGACTTCGGCCACTTCTGCCGCGCAGCCGACGTCCTGCATCCGGGTATCGGCAAAGAGATTGATACCGAATTGTTCGCCGCTCTCAATACATGAATTAATCAGCGAGATATACCGATCTTCATATATATGAAGCGGATAGATCGACTCCGGAAACAAAACGATTGCGAGGGGAAATAGCCCGATTTTCTCCATTATTTTAATATATATTTAAACAAATGTCTCAGGACAAAAATAAAAAAATTATTTGAAACAAAGCAATCTCTGCACAAAGGATTTTGGATTTTGGATTTTAGCCAGAAAAACCATGAAAATTCTGTCCAATATCTAATGTCCAATAGCTAACATCCAAAAAGAGAGACTGCTTCGCGTTGCCCGCAGTGACAATCGTAAATTTAAGAATATTAGTCGTTTGCCTGGTCATCGTATGTTGTAATTAGAGTCCAGACAAAGAAGAAATATGATATTAATTGTGAAGTTAATGTTTGATTAGCTGAAAACAAAATAGCATAAGTAAGTGGGAAGGAAAAACGCCGCGAGCAGTTCATTGCGATGAGCGAAGCGCCGAAGCAATCTCATTCCACGGATTCTCACTTCCTAATTTGGGATTCAAAACAAAAAAGCCGCCAGCAAAAACGCGCCGGCGGCCTTTGATAATTCGATGGATTATCGCTTATAAATTCTTATTAACGAAATCCCAGTTGATAATGTCCCAGAATTTCTCGATGAATTTCGGGCGCGCGTTGCGATAGTCGATATAGTAGGCGTGCTCCCAGACGTCGAGCGTCAGCACGGGCTGTTTGTTGATCTTGATCGGGGTGCCGGCGTTGCTCATCTGCAATATTTCGAGTTCGCCCGCATCGCTTTGGGCGAGCCATGCCCAGCCCGAACCGAAGAGAGTTGCTGCGGCGTTCGAGAATTGCTCCTTGAACTGATCGAAGGAGCCGAATGCCTTGTTGATTTCCTCGAGCGCTTTGCCGGTGGGCTTACCGCCGCCGTCGGGAGTCAGGCAGTTCCAGAAGAATGTGTGGTTATAGGTCTGGGCAGCGTTGTTGAATACCCCGCCCTCGGCGTTTTTGATAATTTCTTCGAGTTTCATATTCTCGAATTCTTTGCCTTTGATCAGGTCGTTGAGTTTGTTGACGTATGCCTGATGGTGTTTGCCGTGGTGATATTCGAGGGTTTCCTCGCTGATCACCGGTGCGAGCGCTTTTTTGTCGAAAGGTAATTCCGGAAGCTGGAAAGTCATAGTAGTTCTCCTTTTTATGGATAAATTGGTTTATTAGAGGATTTATTGATGCGATTAGTGGCTGCAACCGCAAACGTTTGCATTGTTGGGGTTGTGGAATACGAACCCCGAGCCTTTTTCGGTGTCGGTGAAGTCCACTTTTACCCCCATCAGATAAAAAAGGCTTTTGTGATCGGTGACGACGATCTGGTCGCCGAGTTCGAATTCGCGGTCGTCTTTATTTTTTTCCATATCAAAATTAATCGTATAGCTCATGCCCAGGCAGCCTGAGCTTTTGCTGCCGAGCCGCACGAAATATTCGTCGGGAACATTGCCTGTGCGGCGTATTTCGCGGATTTTTTCGAGGGCCGCGTCGGTGAATAAAAGGTCGTCGGATTCGTCGGCGCCGCTTACTCCGGACTCTATATGAAGCAATTCTTCGTCCATCCTTTTCATCTCCGTAAATTCATGATTCGTCGTAATTTATATATGTATCGTCTGTCAACGGATGCGATTGGCACGTAAGCACATAGCCTTCGGCCTTGTCCTCGTCGGTCAGCGCGTCCTCGGCGTCCATGCGTACTTTGCCGCTCTCGAGCTTTGCGCGGCAGGTGGCGCATGCCCCAATCTGGCAACTGAACGGCGGATCGTATCCCTCGCGCATTGCGGCCGTAAGCACCGTTTCGTCCGGATCGACCGTCAGTTCGTGCTCCTCGCCATAAATTTTTATGCGAATTTTTCGCGTTTTAAGCTCTTCATCCTCATCCATGCCTGCCTCGCCGGAGGCCTTTTCGATAATCCGCTCCACGGGTGTGCTGAATGATTCCTTGTGGCGCTGAGCAGCGGGCACCGCCAGCTCGTCGAGCGCGCGTTCGAACTGGTTCATCAGTCCGGGCGGTCCGCATATGAAATACTCCGCCGCGTTGATTACATCGCCGGCGTATTTCCGTAGTAATTCGATTATCCGGTGGCTGTCGAGCCGGCCCTTCGGGCCTATCCATCCGGTCGATGGCTGCGAAAGTATGTGAATCACTTCGAGCCTGTGGGGATTTTTTTTCATTAATTCATCAAGATTTTCGCGGAATATAATATCCTCTTCGCGGCGGTTGGCGTAAAAGAGGTATATCCGGCTTTTGGGTTCGGCTGCCATCACGGTCTTTAGTATAGATATCAGCGGAGTGATTCCGCTGCCGCCGCCCAGCATTATATATATACGCTCGTTTTGCTCATCAAGATCGATCGTGAAATTGCCCATCGGGGGCATCACCATGATCTCGTCGCCAGCGCGTACCTCGCTGATCATATATCTCGAAAAAAAACCGTCGCCGGTTGCCTTTACGGTAATGCCGAGCAGACCGTTCTCGTTCGGGCTGGTCGAAATAGAAAAAGCGCGTCGTTCGACCCTGCCTTCGAGCTCGAGCATGACGGTGAGATACTGGCCGTGCTTATATTCAAATTTTTCTTTAATATCATCCGGCACTTCGAAGAATATCGATGCCGAATCGGACGTTTCTTTCCTGATGTCCTTCACTTTTAAAGGATAAAAACTGACTGACATAAAAAATCTTTCGTTTTCAATTTATTCCGGAATTATGGGGTTCGGTTATTCAAGGGTGTCATTAAGAATATAATCGTAAAGAACGTCAAATGCAAATATTTTATTAATTAAATATTAAAACATTCCGAGCTCGAGCCGGGCGGCCTCGCTCATCATCGATCTCTCCCAGGGCGGATCGAATGTGATGATGACTTTTGCGTCGGTGATTTCGGGATCTTCCTTTAGCCGGCGCTCGATTTCGGGAGGCAGCGATTCGGCTTCGGGGCAATTGGGCGAAGTAAGCGTCATCAGCACTGCGACCTCGCCGCGGGTGGTGGCTTTCACTTCATATACCAGCCCGAGATCGTATATATTTACGGGGATTTCGGGGTCGAATACTTTGGTCAGTATATTTTTGGCCTTTTCTTCGATTTCTCTGACTTTTTTTCTGTCTTCGTCCATTTTGTTGCCTATTCGGTTGATGATACTTTTTCGATTTCCTTGTCGAGCGCATTCATCAGGGTATGCCACGAGAGGCTGGCACACTTCACCCTCGCAGGGAATTCCCGCACACCGCAGAACACAGCCAGCTTGCCCAGGTTCATCATATCCGGTTCGCAGCCGGAATCGGTCGATACAACATCGTGGAATTTTTTGAATAATTCTCTGGCTTCCTCGACCGTTTTGCCCTTGAGTATTGTAGTCATTATCGATGCGGATGCCTTGCTGATTGCGCAGCCCGCGCCATAAAATTTAATGTCGCGGATTATTCCGTCCTCGACTTTCAGGCATAGATCGATGTGGTCGCCGCAGAGTGGATTGTGCCCCACTGCGCAGTGGCTGGCGTGCTCGAGCTCTCCGAAGTTCCGGGGATTCTTGTTGTGGTCGAGTATGACCTGCTGATATAATTCTTTTATTTCATCCATATTTATAAGGTCACCTGAACATTACGATAATATTTTTAATTGTCTCCGCAAGCTGATCGACGTCGTCGCGGGTGTTATAAAACGAGAAGGACGCGCGCGAGGTAGCCGGCACCCCGAATCGCTTCATCACCGGTTCGGTGCAGTGGTGGCCGGTGCGAATCGCCACGCCATCGGTATCAGCAAGTGTGCCGACGTCATGCGGATGTACATTATCCAGAACGAACGAGATGGCACTGGATTTTTTCGAAGCAGTGCCGATTATGGTTAATTCTTCAATTTCGCTGAGTTTTTGGGTGGCATAATCGAGCAGAGCGTGCTCATATTCATAAATATTATTAATGCCGATTTTATTAATAAATTTTATTGCCTCGCCGAGTCCGATCGCTCCGGCGATGTTCGGCGTTCCGGCCTCGAACTTATACGGCAGGTCGTTATAAAGCGTTTTCTCGAAGGTGACCGTGCTGATCATATCCCCGCCGCCCTGATATGGCGGCATCGCATGTAGCAGCTCCTGGCGCCCGTATAGCACGCCAATCCCAGTCGGACCGTATATTTTATGACCTGATAGCGCGAGGAAATCGCAGCCCAGCTTTTTTACGTCGACCGGCAGATGCTGCACTGATTGCGCAGCGTCGATAAGCACATGCGCGCCGGCTTTGTGAGCGAGTTCGATTATTTCTTCGATCGGATTGATCGTACCCAGCGAATTCGAAACATGCACCACCGATACCAGCTTTGTTTTGTCGGAGAGCATATTGCGGAATTCGTCCATAATAATCTCGCCGTCGTCGTTGATCGGGACAACGCGCAGCTTCACGCCGGTCTGCTCGGCCAGTATCTGCCACGGGACGATATTCGAATGGTGCTCCATATATGTAATAAGCACCTCGTCGCCGGGCTTCAGATATTTCCGTCCGTATGACGAAGCGACAAGATTGATGGACTCGGTGGCGCCGCGCGTGAATACGATCTCTTTCTCGTTGTCGGCATTAATGAACTCTTTAATAATATTTCGGGCGGCCTCGTATTCATTGGTGGCCTGCTGGCTCAGAGTATGGACGCCGCGGTGAATATTGCTATTTATTTCGGAATAATATCTGTTGATTTTGTCGATCACCTGGCGCGGCTTCTGTGTGGTGGCCGCATTGTCGAGATAAACCAGGCTGTTGCCGCGGATTTTGCGGGACAGCACGGGGAAATCACTTCTGATTTTGTCGATATTAATTTTTTTCGCTGCACGATCCACAATGGCCGACTTGTCCATGATAGCTTGTTTCACGTTCATTTTCGTGACCGTAATTATTTAATAATTCAATCGTTTACTGATTAATTGCTTCAGGTATTCATTTAGCTCGGGCAGCTTCACGCGATTGACAATATCCAGCGCAAAAGCTTCGAGCAACAGCCGGCGCGCCTGATCACCGCTGAGGCCGCGGGATTTGAGATAAAATATCTGCTCCGGATCGATACTACCGGAAGTCGCGCCGTGCGAGCATTTCACGTCGTCGGCGAATATCTCGAGCTGGGGCTTGGTGTTTATCGCCGCGGTGTCCGACAGCAGGATATTGCGGTTCGACTGGTATGCTTCGGTCTTCTGGGCGTCCTGGCGCACCATTATCTTGCCGTTGAATATCCCCGTGCCGCGATCGCCGAGTATACCGCGATAATTCTCATTGCTGAGAGAATTCGGTCGCGCGTGGTCGACCAGTGTGTGGTTATCCACTAAATTCTTTTTATCGGCATAATAAAGCCCGATGAAATTCGATGAGCAGCCTTCGCCGTCGAGCACTGCGTTGGTGTCGTTGCGCACGAAATCCCCGTCGAGGGTAAATGTATAATCCGCAAAGTTCGAATCGCGCTCCTGATGCGCCTGGGTGCGGCCGATGAAGTGGGAATTGGCCGAATCCGCCTGCACCTTGTAATGATCGACAGATGCGGCCTGATTGATCCGTATCTCTGTCACGGCGTTGAATGCCGAGAATTCTCTGCCGGTCGAATGGTGCGATTCAATAATTTTCAGCGAGGCGGCCTCGCCTGCTATTACCAGATTGCGCGCCAGCGAAAATACCGGCGCCGAATCCGTGGTGTTTATATATATAATATGAATCGGCCGGTCGGAGGCGGCGGCTTTATCCGCGCGTATAAATGCTCCGTCCGTCGCAATCGCGGTATTCATCGCAGTCAGCGGATTGGACTGAATTTCGGCATAGCGTCCGAAATGCGCGGTGGCAATCTCGTCGCCATGGCGAAGTGCATCGGCCAGACTGGTGATTACCACGCCTTTTGATTTTTTAATTTGGGATAATTCTTCAGAAAATTTCCCATTGATTATCGCTACGATGTCCGCATCCATCTGCGGAATTGCGAAGCGGTCGATGTAGTCTTTGGTCAGGCGAGGCATTTTGTCCGGCTCGAAGGCGAAATCCTTCGAATACAGGAAGCTCAGATTGGTATATTTCCATTCCTCGTGCTTCAGTGTGGGCAGGCCGGTCTCGCGGAAACGCTCCATTGCGGTGCGGCGCCTGCCGTGAACCTCGGAGTTTTTTTCGCCATTCATGCGCTCTTCCAGCTTCTGGAATTGCCTGTTTACTATATCAGTGAATTTTTCAGCCATTGTTTTCTCAATTATTTTTTATCAAACATTCTGCAGCTCTTCTTTGATCCAGTCGTAGCCCTTTTCCTCGAGCTCGAGCGCCAGTTCCTTGCCGCCTGATTTGACGATGCGGCCGCCGAACAGCACATGCACCTGGTCGGGAATTATATAATCAAGCAGGCGCTGGTAGTGCGTGATCAGCACAAATGCGTTGTCGTCGGATTTAATGCGATTGACGCCTTCGGCTACCGTTCGCAGGGCGTCTATGTCGAGTCCGGAGTCGGTCTCGTCGAGCACTCCGAGCTTTGGATCGAGCATTGCCATCTGGAATATCTCGTTGCGCTTTTTCTCGCCGCCTGAGAATCCCTCGTTGACGGCGCGGCGC
>CAZEMR010000066.1:5883-16355 GCA_964513465.1 uncultured Hyphomicrobiales bacterium | reverse complement strand
CGAAAATCAAAACTCAATATCCCGAAACCCGCTCCAGCAGCGGGTTTTTTATTTTGTGAATGGCGATTGTACCATAATTGTACCATAAGCCGAATTTTCGGGGGGCTTATTTCGATCGATTCCGCATTATCAATTCTGCTAATTTTTTCGGCCCGAGCGCCTCTAAATAATGCTCTTCCTGTACGCGGCGCGTGTGACCCAATAATTCCGCTGCAATGTTCATATCGATTCGTTCATCATTGATCAATTCATTCTCCCGCGCCGCCCTTATCGAATGAAACACGCCTGATTTTTCTATCCCGAGATATTTTTTTGCCGATTGTATTTCGTCGCTGAGCTTCGTATAATTCTTCCATGGGAATAGTTCCTCCCGGCTGCGTGGCATTTCCGATAATAATTTTTCTAATTCAGGGAATGGCCTGATCGGGAAATATCTGATCCGACTGCCCTTGCCGTCGATTTTTATACTCTCCGAACCAATATCAGACCACTTGATTTTCAGCACTTCGCCGATCCGGCAACCGGTTATCCTTATAAATTCAACAAGCCGGGCAAGCTCGATATTGCCTTTTGTCCGCAAATGATTTATGATCTTGTTAATTTCCCCGATCGTCATCAGCGTATCTTGCTTTTTGCTCATCGACACTTTGCGGGGGATCATATTCGCCGTAACCGGATTAATGCTCATATAACCTTGCCCGATTGCATAAGTAAATATCTGGCGAATGCACTGAGCGCATTTCCGGATATAATTCGGGTGGTAGTCCATCGCCGCGAGGTTTTCAGCTATTTCGATCCGGATCGCTTCGACGTCCGACAGCGGGTAATCGTGGGTAATGCAATACTTTACGGCGCGCTTGATCGAATAGCGCCAGGATTTTGAGATGTTCGGAAAATGCACCTTCGAGTATTCCTGGATCAAATCCGAGACCCGTTTATTTTCACCCGAGGCTTTCTTTGCTTTTGGCTGGAAATACTGCACCACGGCGGCGTCGAGTAAATCCACCGCGGCCTTGCGATTTTGCGGGACGAACCGAAGGCCTGTGCTCTTTTTATAGCCGGCGATATTGATGTATGCCACCCCGCCGCGATTGTAAATATATCCCACGGAATATTTGCGCGATGGCCAGTGCTCGCGCGTTCTCTTTCTGCCTGAATGCATGATTAAGTTATTTAAATAATTAACAAAATAATTAAAGCGGGGCCAGCCGCGGCCAGCCCCTATGATTGAGTGTCAGGATATGGTTATTGCTTCTGTGTCACCAGGGCCGCCCCATGTTGTTCCATTTTAATTGGTTTTTGATTCTTTTATTATAACCTTGCTACCGCATATCTTTTCCAATTGATTACGGATGTCCCAATACCAATCCCAGTCGCGGGAAGCATCGTCGTCATAATAGGTCTCAGATGATCCTGTGGTCTGACCAAATCCGTTTTTTTGATAAATAATTGTCTTTGCGCTTGCAATAACTTTTCTGACAGGCGATAAAGGATCATCAGTGTCGATAACCTGGATAGTCCAAACCCGTTGAATGTCTCCAACCATAAACGTATGCGACGGTATAGTCGATGCACGCAATAGCCCCAGATCGGCGTCGGCCTGCTCGATATTAAAGTTCTTTTGAATCAATAGCATTGAGATTTTCTTGATGATATTCTCGGTGGTTTCCTGACACTTGTCGTTATGCAGTTGGTAAACGGTAGTGCCGCATCCGGCGAGCATGGAAATAAGCAACAAAACCAAAATAATCTTGAATTGCTTCATCATAGATTCCTTCGTAATGATTGATAATGAGTTATTTTTCGTCGAGCGCTTCGAGAATGCGCTCGATTTTAGGGATGTTCTCCTTGCACCATTCAAGGACTTGTTTCATTTCGTCGATGGTCAGCGTGCGGATGTCGGGGAGATGAAATCCGTGGGTTGCGCTGACGCCGGGCTCGGCGATCTTTTTGTCGCCGCTGGTGCCGGATGCGTATTCTTGTATTGACGAATCCTCGGATTCCTCATCAATTAATAACATCGGCTTATCTCCGAATTTAATAAAATCCGGATTAATCTGCAAGCTATCTTTCAATTCGTCCAGAATTCGGCGTCCGAACTGCTTGCCTTTGTAGGTGTAAAATGTTTGGCGCGGTTTATCCATTTTTCTGGCTAATTCACCAAGGCCCCCGAAATATCTCTTAGCGACCATATAGAGCCGCTCGTATTCATCGAATTCTGATACGTCCACTATCTCTTCTTCTCGCTTTCTATTCAGCTCGGCGATGCTTTTAACATCGCCGTATTCAGCCTTCAGCTCGCGACCGCGCTGGCTATCCGAGAACACCGGTCCGGTACCATACTGCAGCCACTGTGGGCTTAAGCCGGCTTTTTCAAGGCGGGCATAGGTCTGCCTGCCGATTGTTCGAGCGCCATAAATATAGGGTGATAGACCTTGCTCAGATAGCCCTATCGAGCGAGCGAAAGTCGAGAAAGTCATACCCAACGCGTTGACAAACTCTTTCAATCTGATTATCGGAATATTTTTCGACACATGCAACCCGCTATATTCCATCAAGTTAACAAATCGCAAAAAATAATTTGTAACAGTTGTAATATTTTGCTTGCTTTATGTTATACTATTTATTACATTTGTAACAAGATAGTCGAACATACAACAAGCGGCAAATTGAAATTATATTACCACATTAGCGGAGAAAGCATGGCAGACACAACAGTAGAAACAGACAACACGGCAGTGGCCGTCGTCACATTCCAGCCCGAGTTTCGGGATATGCTCGAAGAGTTTAAAAACAAATACAGTTACGAAACTATTTCGAGCGTCGCTCGCAGCCACCTGAAGGTCGCGCACTACATTTTCAAATCCGATCCGGCAGAATACTTTCGCATCCTCGCCGAAGGGCAAGCATAATTTCACTTTACAATCTGTAAAAATTTACTCAAAAATTTACTCAATTTATTACACAAATGCAAAATAATATATGACACCTTTAAAAATATTCGACAAAAAACTTACCAAAAACAGCGAGCCTTACCGCCTGAATGTTGATCTCAGTCAGGACGAACGGCGCAAACTGGAAGCGATCCAGAAGCGGTATAATTATAAAAATAAAACTGCCCTGATACGCGATTTGATCCTGCTTTATTACTCGGTTGAATTTAATATGGAGGATACACAATGATCAGGCTTTATAAAATGCCTGCTTATAGCGGAGTACGCCGCATCCGTGTAGTTGATTTTTCGATAGACAAATATCGCAAAATATTCCGCGAAAGATCGATTACAGCAGTATTCAGATTCATGTACACTCTGAACTAAAAAAGCCCTTGATCGCTGCAACGACCCAAGGGCTTAGTAACATCATCAACACACAAATATAAGGAAATAGTTATGAATGCGAAAAAATTTTCTTTACCGCTTGCTATTATACGGGTAATAGACCAAGCCGCCGTAAACATCGCCCGAGAAGTACCTTTTCAGCTCTGGGACGAATGCATTGAACTTTTGCTCAGGCGTTTGTCGCTCGAGGCAGACAAAGCTTCATCGGCGCCTGTATCAGCGTTTCTGACCGCCGAAGTTGAGGAAAAAATACACCATATCCAGAAAGAAGCCAGATATTTAACATTAGTCCAGCAGGATGATTAACTATGGATGAATTTGCTCTCTATTCACCGCGGCAGGTGGCCAGGATGTTAAAGGTATCGGACGAAACGGTTCGTAAGTGGATCGACGACGGCACTATGCCCCACGCCAACGTCGGGCGGCATAAGCGCATAAACAGACTGCATTTAGAGGAATGGCACAAGCGGGCCACAGCCGCGGCAGAGAGCCAGGACAGCTCCGGATTAGCCGAAATCGGCGAGCCGCCGCCGCTGAATATCAGGGAGATTTTTGATTGTTGAAGATGGCCCGGTCGGCGGAAAATTTCATGGCTCTCCTTTATATAGATCACTGCCGGCCGGGTTTTTTGAAAATAATTTGACAGAGGAGTCAGGTGTTAAAAAAAATCAATATGGAAATCAAATTTATGATTGGCCAGACTGTATTTCTCAGAACGGATTCCGAGCAGCGGGAGCGCATCGTAACCGGCGTTACGATTCTTCCGGGCATGATCCGCTACGGGCTATCCTGCGGCACCGAGGAAACATGGCATTACGAGTTCGAAATCAATGAAAATAAAGATGTTATCAAGGCAATGTAAATCAATCCGGCCGGCCGGATATTTTATAAACCAAATTCGGAGAACAAAAATGGCCAGAAATTCTAAAAAGAAAAAACCCAGGGAGAAGCGGCTCGACGAAATCGCCGGGGAGTTCGGAGTGGACTGCCGGCTTGTCGAATCGATAGCCGACGCCCTTGGCGAGCGCGAGGAGCTCGACGAAATCCTCGACGAGATGCTGCCCCCCGGCGATGAGCAGGGCGACGAGCAAAGCGACAAAGACTAAATTTATTCACATTTAAGAAAGGTATCGAAATGTCTGAAAATTCGGAAAAAATCACGTCGGTGGAGTTCCTGAAATCGGCGCAGCTAAAGGGCGCGGCGGCGATGCTGGCCGGGCTTGCGATCGCGGCGATTGCGGTGAAATTCCCGATCGAAAACGCGACGCTCGAGGCGGTTGTGACGATCTGCGTAATCGAGCTGATCGCGCTTGCGGCGAGCAATTTCGCGGCGATGCTATTCACCCGGATCGATTTTACGAAGAACCTGTTCAACTCGAATCTTGGCTACATATTTCTGGGTGTGCACATATTGACGGCCCTGGTCGCCGCGGTTGTGCTAATGGGTAAATAATTTAAATCACAATCACTTAATCACGAGGTAAAAAATGTCAACAACAATCTTTGAAGCGTTGCAAAATGCGGATATGAATTTACAAAATGCAGACAAGGCGCCACTCTTCCTGTCACTTGCCCAGGCGCAATTGCATAACGCAGTCGCACTGCTCGAAAAAGGCTACGGCCTTGATGCCGAAATTGACCCTTTGCTAATGGAGCATGAATGCGTCGAAGAAGTTCCGGAAAATGAATCAGAGGATATGTAAACAATTTAAATCACTATCACTTAATCACGAGGTAAAAAATGCCAACCGAAACAATTGACCTGCATATTTATTTCACCGACGCGGAGATCGCCGAAAAAGCGAGAAAGCTATCGCAGTGGCTTCACCGGATCGACGCCATGAATCGCGGCAAAAAGAACGCAGCGGACCATTTCAAATCGCGTATCGGCGAGGCCGAAACCGAGATCGCGGAAATTAGCTCGGACATCAAGCTGGGCTACCGCACCGAGCCCCGGGAGTGCGACGTCAGCTTCGATTACGCAACGAACGAAAAAATTTATTACGACCCGGAGACGGGCGAGGAGCTAAAGCGCGAGAAAATCCCCCAGCAGCACGGCATGAACTCGATGTTCAGCCGCGACGAAGAGATCGAGGAAGCCGAATACAAGGCGCTTCCGGCCCACGAAGAAGTATTGGAAGATTAAGGGAGGCTAAGTAATGAAATTAATAAAGCTCAAAAAACCAATAATATTTTTAGACTTAGAAACTACGGGACTCAATGTTGAATCTGACCGGATTGTCGAAATCGCAATGATAAAGCACTTACCGAACGGCAAGGAAGACACAATCGAAGCAAGGGTTAATCCGGGAATGACAATTCCTGCCGAAGCTACAAACGTGCATGGGATAAGCGATGAGGACGTAAAGGATAGCCCGCATTTTTCAAAAATTGCTACGTCCATATATACATTTATTCAGGGCTGCGACATTGTCGGCTATAATTGCATTGCTTTTGATATTCCGCTACTTCTCAATGAGCTTCGGCGTTGCGGTTATGATTGGGATTATTCAAAGGTATCAATAATCGACGTTGGGAATCTATACAAAATATTTGAGCCGCGAACGCTTGAAAAAGCGGTAGAATTTTACCTGCAACGCCACCATGACGGCGCTCATGGCGCCATGGCAGACACAAAAGCAACGACGGACGTATTTACGAAAATGCTTAATCAATACGGAGAAATTTCCAATTGCAGCATTTCCGAGTTAGCAAGGAAAAGCAACTACGATAGATCGCTTTATGATCTTGCCGGGCGATTTACCGAAAACGAAGAAGGCGTGCCTGTCTTTAATTTTGGCAAATACAAGGGTGCGCCCGTTTCGGAAAAACCTAACTATATCGAATGGATGCTATTAACAGACTTCCCAGATGATACTAAAAGATTCTGCAGAATTTTCCTGAAAGAAAAGAATATTAATGGAGGTTAACATATGAATTCCAGGGAAATTCAAAATCTGATCGATTACGTAGCCGAGGCGTTCGGGAGCGATCCGGAGAAGATTCGGACAATCGGATTAAGGTATCAGAATGCCGACGCGCGCCACGCCGCCGTTTATATTTTGTATCAGGTCAAGCTATCGGAAACCGAGATAGCCGGGCACATGCGGCTTAACCCGGAGTCCGTATCGAAAATGACTTATTACGCAAAAGAAAAACTTCAGACCCGTCCGGACTTCAAATCGCAGACTTGCGGCATTATGAAAAAATACGGGATCTCGCAGAAAAAGCGTGAGCCGGTGAAAAGACTGAAGCCCAAATTTTTCATCACGGATTGTCTGCATCCATATTATCACGATATGGTGCAAAGTTGAGAGGGCATAAAAAAGTCCCGCTGCCACGAAGGAGACCCAAAAAACAGCGGGACATGCTTAAACACACTTTACAAATATAATAAAGGAGCGATTGATGAACAAACCCAATGAAAACCCAAATGTATTCCCGGCGCTTGTTTCGCGATCGATTGACCGCTCGCAGGCGTGGAAATACGAGGCGGCGCCGGCGATGACCCTGCTCGACGAGTTCGCAGGCCGGGCAATGCAGACCCTGCTGTCGCTGACGAACATCACTACGACGTTTACCTACAAACAAATTGCGGCAATGGCTTATGAGATTGCCGAAGAAATGCTGAACGAAAGAATCACCCGAATGAATTGGAGGAGCGAAAATGGAACGGCTGAGAATCAAACTCAGAAGCGATCCGCGCAGTTTGCGGAATCGGATATACCGGCTCGCAATGGTCGGGCTTGAGCTTGCAATCGGAGTATTATTTCTAATCATCATTATTCATTTTATTAAATAGGAGAAAAATCATGGCTTTACAATTAATCAAAGGCGACGAGGACATCAATATCGACAACCTGAATATCCTGATCTACGGGCAGCCGGGCACGGGCAAAACCTCGATCGGCTGCACGGCGTCAAACCCGCTGGTGCTGGACTTCGACAAGGGCGCTCACCGCTCGGCCTTCCGCGCGAATGCAACGGTCGCCCGCATCGATAGCTGGATGGACATTAGCCAGCTAAAGGAAAAGGATCTGAAACCGTTCGACACAATCGTAATCGACACCGTCGGCAGGGCGCTGGACTACATGACCGCCGACATAATCAACGAGAACGCCAAGATGGGCACCCGCGCGGGATCGCTGACGATGCAGGGCTGGGGCGCGCTCAAATCGACGTATTCGACATGGATGAAGATGCTGCTGACCTACGGCAAGGACGTGATCCTGATTGCCCACCTTAAAGAAGACAAATCGGGCGATGATTACAAAATGCGGCCCGACATCCCTGGCGGAAGCCTTTCGGAAGTGCTGAAGCTGGCGGACTTTGTCGGATATATGGAAAAGCGGACGGCCCGCGATGGCAATATCACGACGCTTAACTTTAATCCGACCGAATCGACGATCGGCAAAAACTCCGCGGGGCTGGAGCTACTGAGCATCCCGAATTTCAACGAAAATAATTCCTACATGCAAAACATGATCAAAGCGATGAAAGACAAGATCGGCAAGACGGTCAAGGCGCAGTCCGAAGCGGCGGGCAAGGTGGCCGACTATTCCGAAAAAATCAATGCAATCAAAAACGCCGAGCAGTGCAACGCGATGATTGATGACCTGAAGGAAATGAAAAACGGGATGAAAAAGCAGGTGTGGCACATGCTTAAGAATCATGCGGAAAAGCTGAAGATAAATTTCGACGAGGACGCAAAGGTTTTTGTCGATCCCAAACCGAAGAAAAAAGCCGCGCCCGAAAAGGAAGTCGAGGAAGAAGAAGTTCCGGACTTTATGTAAAACAAAAGCCCTTGCGGGGAATGCGACTTCCCTGCAAGGGCCAAATGAAAAAGATATTGTTGAATACGAATATAGCATAAACTGATTAATTATGCAACAGAAAGGAAGACTATGCTTAGAATATCGGTAACCACCCTCGAATCATTCCGGCGATTTCTGCAGGAAGAATGGCTAAGCGAGCAAAAGCTGATCTCGCAGATCAAGCGCGAGGAGCCGCCTTCGATCCACATGGCAATCGGGACGGCATTTCACGACATACTCGAGCATCCCCACGAGAGGGTAAAATATGACGACAAAAAAGATATACATTATTTCGAATCGGGCGGGATAGTTTTCCCGTTCGAAACCATTACCAAAGCCTACGACCAAATCTCATACCGCTATCCATTCGAAGTAAAGACCACGAAGGATTACATAGTTGACGGCGAGGCCGTCCGGGTGGTGGCCATGGCCGATCAATTGATCGGGAACATCGCCTGCGAGCACAAAACCACCTACGGAAACTTCGACTGCGCCCGATACGCCGAGAGCTATCAGTGGCGGTATTACTGCGACCTTTTTAGTTCGGATATTGTGATTTACAAAGTATTCGAATTCCCGAGATTGAATCAATCGAAAATGGATCTGCGGCTGAAGGATATGCACATATTCAGCATGTGGCGTTATCCCGGAATGGAAACCGATCTGAAGCTATTGCTGGGACACTTCGTCGGGTGGGTAAAATTCCGCAAGCTCGAGGCATACCTTACGCCAAAGGAGTATGCCGATGCAGCTTAGGCCTTATCAGATCGAAGCGAAACGGAAGGTATATCAGGCATTTCATGAGCATCGGCGGGTATTGCTGACTCTGCCGACGGGCGCGGGCAAAACGGTGCTGTTTACCGACATCTGCCGCGACGCCTACGAACGCAAGTCCCGGGTGCTCGTGCTTGTCCATCGCAAAGAACTGATCGAGCAGGCCTCGGAAAAATTATTCAGGTACGGACTCCGGCACGGGATAATCCAGCCGGAGTATCCGTACACCCCGATGCGGGATATTCAGGTGGCCAGCGTCCAGACTCTGGTGCGCCGGAAGATGCCGCCGGACATCGGGCTGGTGATCTGCGACGAAGCGCATCACAGCCGCGCCAACAGCTACCGCACAATTTATGATAATTACCCCGAGGCAAAAATCCTGGGCGTAACGGCCACACCGGTTCGGACATCCGGAGCGGGATTCGAGGATTTATTCGACGATCTCGTAGTCGGCACAAGCGTCAGGGAGCTGATCGAACTGGGCTATCTCGTTAAGCCGCAGATATTTGCCAATCCGCTAAGATTTGATTTGAGCAAAGTCAAAAAGACCGCGGGCGATTACAACGAAAAAGCCCTCTACGAAGCGATGGAAGAGAAATTCACCTACGGCGATCTGCTGGAAACCTGGCGCCAGAAGGCCGAGGGCAAGCGGACGGTCGTATTTGCGATCAATCTGGCGCATTCCCGGCAGATCGTAAAAACCTATCAGGAAGCCGGCATTCCCGCCGAGCATCTCGACGGCGCAACCGGAAGCGCGGAGCGCGCCGCCACACTGCGAAGATTCCGCGAAGGCGAAACCCTTGTACTCTCAAATGTCGGGATTGTGACCGAAGGCTTCGACGTGCCCGCAATCGAGTGCGTCCAGCTCGTTCGCCCGACCAAATCCCTGGGCTTATACCTGCAAATGGTCGGGCGCGGCCTGCGTCCCGCCGACGGCAAGGATCGCGCCGTAATTCTCGATCATTCCGACTGTATATTCAATCACGGGTTCCCGGAATCCGAGCGCGACTGGACGCTGAAGGGGATCAAAAAATCGAAGCGGAAAACAAAGATCGCGATCAGGGATAAAAAGACCGGCAAGGTTTACGAGAACGTCCGGGAGGCTCCGGAGATCAGGCATCTCGACGACATCGAACTGATCGAGATCAGCGAGGACAGCGCGCGGCTCAGGTTCATGCGCGATGCGCTCAGAGACGCCAAAACCCGCGGCTTTAAGCCCGGCGCGGCCTGGTATAAATTCCTGGCAAAGTTCGGCAAGCCCGAACCCGAGGACATCAAGCTGTTCCGGCAAATGGCCGGATACAAACCAATGTGGGAAAAATATCGAATGAAGGAGTTCAATTATGAATGAAATAGATAAAAACATGGAGCTATTAGACCAGCTCGGAAATAAACATATTTGCGAAGAAGAGTACTACTGTATCTGTGAGGATTGCGGGGAGACGGATAAGCTGGTTTGGGGTGTCTGCCTCGTTTGTGGGGGAAATGTGATAGAAAAGGAGGGCGGGTCAAATGATTGACAGAACCGAATACGCCAGACGAA
>CAZEMR010000066.1:0-5783 GCA_964513465.1 uncultured Hyphomicrobiales bacterium | reverse complement strand
TGATAGAAAAGGAGGGCGGGTCAAATGATTGACAGAACCGAATACGCCAGACGAATTCAAAAAGCCAGACGAGACGCGGACGCTCTGCAGCGATTGATAATTGATGCAAGGACAAAAATTTATAATATTCAGCGCGAAATCCGGATAGCTGAGGAAGCGTATATAAAAGAAGGCAATGCGCTCGAATCCCGGCTGCCCCGCGCAATAGCTGAAGCTGGTAAGTATTACGGCATAACATATTCGGCACTACGTTCAAAAAGCTCCATGCGCGAAGTTCGGATGGTGAGATATTCGATATTTAAATTTATGAAGGATAAATGCCGGATTTCAAACGACGAAATTGGCAGATATTTTTCAAGAAAGGCTCAGCAGGTAAAGAACGGCATCGCGAGGATTACCGACGAGGCTAAGATTTACGACGATGCCCGCCGGATATTATCCGATGTATTTGAAATCATGAGCCGCGAATTAAACGCCGATGCCGGAAATTTGAAAGGAGGCAGTCAATGAACGAGCAATTATATAAACAGATTCATGAGAGGTACTTAAAGCTGATCGAGCGGTTCGGTGAAGCCCGGGCGCGCGATCCCTGGTTCAAAATCCTGATTGCCAAATATCTGATCAATAAGCTTGGGATTCGTCAGGAAATCGCCTGCGGCCTCGATTGCACGATGGATTATCTCCGCGCGGTAGAGCGGCGGATCGTCGTTACTGAGAGGTCCGGCGGGCGTCCCCATATATATAATGTTATCGATTCCTACTATTTCGACATCGAAATCCTGCCCGGCCGCCCGAAAATCAAGCCCAAAAATCCCAGGTATATAAAATACAGCCCCGAGGAAGACGAGCTCCTGATCGGGCTTTATAACCGCGGAATGAGCTACAAGGAAATGGCGGAGCGATTAAATCGGAGCGTTTCGGGAATCACCTATCGATTGAAGTGTCTCAGAGAAAACCGTGAAAATATTAAACAACGAAAAATTAAGCCGGGCAAACGAGGCTACACGAAAGAAGAGGATAAATTGCTGATCGAGCTTTACAAAGCCGGGGAACCGATACGCGAAATAGCAAAGCGATTAAACCGAACAGTGATAGCATTGAAGACCAGAATCAGGATTCTCAGAAACAAGAAAAATATCAATATTCCGAAACGATATAAAAACAAGGCTGCAGTATGAAGAAATATTTTCAGCATGATTTTGACGCGCGAAACGACGACAAGCTTCAGGCCCTGATCGCGGACTTCGGAGCGCTCGGCTATGCGGTTTACTTCGCGACGGTCGAGCGGCTCCACGAGGCCGAAGGTAACCGCATCGAGCTAAAGGCCTATCGCATCAAGGCCATCGCCCGCGATCTGAACGAGGACGCCGAACGGGTCGGGGAAGTGCTCAGGCAATGCGCCGAATACGATCTGTTTATCCTCGAGGATAACACGATCCGGAGTCCCCGCGTCGATCGCAACATCTCGAAAATGAAAGAGATAAGCGAGAAGCGCAGGGACGCGATCAACCGGCGCTGGGGAAATACTGATGAATACGACGATGATTCAAATGAATACGAACGCGATTCAAATGAATACAATTCTACTCATGATGAATACAAATGTAATACAAATGAATACACTTGTAATTCAAATGAAATACAAACCGATACAAATATAAAAGTAAAAGTAAAAGAAAAAGAAAATACAAAGAGTAAAGAGAAAGAAAAAGAGCGTGAAACGTCGGAACGCGGGGCGTCCCGACGGCTTCGTCCCGAGGATTTTCCTGATGAAGCTCAGGAATTTGCAAATTGGTTTTTGTCCACCCTTGAGCCAGAGCAGCAAAAGCGGCTCGCTAGGCAAAAGGCGAAGTGGGCGGACACCTTCGACAAGCTGATCCGCATCGACAAGCGGTCGCCGGAGGAAATCTACGCCGTTACAGAATTCGCCAGAAAAGACGAGCGATTCTGGAAGGCGAACCTGCTCTCGGCCACCGCACTGCGCAAAACCAACAAAGACGGCGTGACCAAATTCGACACCATCAAAGCGCAAATGCCAAAGAATAACGGGGCAGCCAAAGACCCTTTTGCAATGAGTTTATAACGGGAGGAATTTATTTAAATGCAACAGACTTACGCAGATTTCGGAATTGACGTAAGCGAAGGCGGGAGCGGGGAAGTCCGCGCCAAATGTCCGCAATGCCCGACCGCCCGGCCATACAAACACCGCTCGAGCGAGCAGACCAGCCGCGACCTTGCCGTCAATCTCGACGAGGGCATCTGGTTTTGCCACCGTTGCGGATGGGCCGGATCGCTGAAAGAAAAATCCGGATCCGAGGAATATTACCCCTTCTGGTCGCCGATCAAAACGGACATCAAGGGCAAAACAATCGCCGAGCAAAAGACCGAAAACGCCTACTCATGGTTCAAAAAGCGGGGAATATCGAAGGAGGTAATCGACCGGAATAAAATAATTTACACGAAAACCTATTTCCCCCAGCACAAAAAAGAATTGCCTGCGATCGGCTTTTGCTATCACGTCGGCGATAATCTCGTGAATATCAAATATCGCAGTCCGAACAAGGATTTTCGCCAGGAAAAGGACAGCGTCAGGACTTTTTACAAGCTGAACGACATCGCAATATCCAAAACCGCGATAATTACCGAGGGCGAGATCGACGCGCTCAGCTTCGAGCAGGCGGGATTCAGAAACGCGGTCTCGGTGCCGGACGGCGGATTGAACGGGAACGTGAAAAATGCGGGGAAGAAGTTCGATTTTCTCGATAATTGCGTGGAATATTTTGAGCATATCGAGAAAATTTACCTCGCGCTGGATACCGATGCTCCGGGCATCCGGATGCGGGAGGAGCTTGCGCGGCGTCTCGGCAAGCCGCGATGCTGGATTGTGGAATATCCGCCGGGCTGCAAGGACGCCAACGACCTGCTCCAAAAGCACGGCGCAGATAAGCTCCGCGAAGCCGTCGAAAACGCCGAACCCTATCCGGTATCAGGCATTTACACCGCCGACGATCGATACGATGAATTGATCGACCTTTACGAGAACGGCTTTCCGGAGGGGCCCTGGACTGGCAAATGGCGCAGGTTCGACGAGCTTGTGACCTATCACGATTCGAATCTCGTATTAATCACCGGGATCCCGAGTTCGGGAAAGACGACATTTTTGGATAACTGGATGATTTTGCAGGGGATTATGTATGATTACAAAACGGCGATGTTTTCGCCCGAGAACAAGCGCTGGGAAACCCACATGCTCAAGCTTTCGCGGATAATCACCGGCAAGCCCTGGGAGGATGCGCATCCGAACCGCATGAGCCGCGAGGAACTCGATGCGGCGCATAGATTTATCAAAGGCCATATTTTCTACATTAAGCCCGAAAAATCTGACTTCACGCTCGAGGAAATTTACGAGCGTGCGCATTATCTCGTGGTCAAGCACGGCATCAAAAACCTGGTGATCGATAGCTGGATGAAGCTCGCGCACCTCCAGCGGCCGCATGAAAGCGACGATAAATATCACGCGCGGATTCTGAATACGATGACCGACACTGCGATCCGGCTGGGTATAAATATCTACCTCGTGGCGCACACCACCAAGCTGAAGCGCATTCCCGGCTCGCTGAAAAACTACATCCCGCCGGGGCTTTACGACGTCTCAGGCTCGGCGCATTTCTACAATCAGGCGGACATCGGGATCGTTGTGCACCGCACCCACGAGGAGCATCTCGACGATGGCACCCACGTCCGCGACGGCACGAAAATCTACGTGAAAAAGGTCCGCGAGGACTTCATGGGTCGGCTCGGCGAAGTCGATATGGAATACTATCTCGGGCGCTTAGCCGAGCGCGGCCGCACTTATGGCGAAAATCTGCTGAACGAATACGTCGAGATCGGCGACGAGGGCTACCCGGCGTCGTGGGACGAAATTTAAATAATTAATTAAATCAGGGAGATAGCGAAATATGGCAGGCCGGAAAACCGGAGCGAAAAGGACGAAAAGGAAATTGACCGAAACTCAAAAACAGCTTCGTAAGGCGAAAAGAGAGCAACAAAAACGCGAGCGCGAAATCAGAGATCGTAAGTTCATTGCAAATCTGACACGGGCGGGATTGCCGCCGCCAAGGAAAGAATTTCGATTCTATCCCGAGCGATTATTCAAAGCGGACTTCGCGTATCCGGAGCTTAAATTACTAATCGAGATCGAGGGCGGGATATTTACCGGTCAGGCGCACGGCAGCGTTTCGGGAATTCTGCGGGACATTGAGAAATATAATCTCGCCGCGATGGAGGGATATTGCGTTTATCGCATTCTGAATAAAGACACGCTTAGCACACGGACAACTCAAGCAATCGTAAGGCTTTACGCGCGAAGGAGCAAAGAGATCAAGTTTATCGACAACCAAACGGAGCAGGCAAAATGGAAGCAAAGCGCGAAATAATCGAATCATTGACAATGGAGGACTTCCGCGGCCATGGCCAGATGGAAGAGATCGCCGAGGTTCAGGGCGTCGAGTTCGCCCGCCGGCTGATTCAGGATCACGAAAGCATGAACCTTTACGTAACCCCGCTGGGGGCATTCAAATCCGCATTGCACAGATATATTTTAAATAACAAACATCTGCCGATTCAGGTATTAATCAAAAAAACCGGCAAAACCCGCAGGTATATCCGCCGGGTGATTGAGAAAAATAAGTGAAATATTTTAGGAGGCAACAAAATGATTCTTACGTTTTCGTGGGATCGATTCGTCGATCTGATCCGCAGAGGTCAGAAGATACACACAATCCGGCTCGATCCGGGCCGACGCTGGAAGCCCGACCGCAAAATCCATTTCTGGCGTGGTAATCCCCGCAATCCCCAACTGCGGCCATACCCGTTCGCCGAGGGAATATGCTCAAAAGTGAGCGACATCGCGGTCGATTTCCGGCGCGAGGAATACACTATCGATTCGAAGAAATATTCCACGGCATCGGATCGAGACCACCTCGCCCGCAACGACGGCTTCGTTAATTGGTTGGAAATGGCCGCGATGTTCGATGTCGAAGTCTTCACCGGCCGGCTGATCTATTGGGATACGGCCACGCTCAACCTCTTCAGCGACCGCCGGGTCGAGGAATATAGAAAGGAGAGGTATGGGGAATAATTCGTAAGTCATTTAAAATCACAGCAAGCTCCCGTCGCCTGCAAGCGCAAGAGGCGGGAGCGATTTATTTCGATCTCCTCTTTTTATGTAATAATCGTCGGATTATAAAATGATATTGCATCAATATATTATTGAATTAAACCTTGTATGTTTAATATTTATTATATAAATTACCGAAAATAATGAATAAACGGCCTAACGAAGCATTCTCAACGACCGATCAGCACAGGAATAAACGCCCCTCCGCATACCCCAGAGAATATTTTGCATTCTGCTGAAGAAAAATCGCATTTGATGTGTCATTATAATAATCCATTTCCAAAACCTACGAAGGAGAGACCCATGACCCGCACAATCAATGCCTTGCCAGCTATCGCCATTGTTGCAGCCTCTGCATAGATCGGCGCGCTGTAGGATTCGGCGCTCCTATTTGGAGCTTCGACTCGGGCAGCGTGAATGCCCGATTAATTATTTATTATTTTATTTGGAGAAAGCCTTATGAAAAAAACATTGCTTTTATTAATTGCGCTGGTGATGCTGGCAACGCCGCTGCGCGCGCAGAACGCCGGGGAGTTGCTCTGGCACCTTAAAGTCGATCCCGAACCGGTCAACCAGTGCCTGTTCATGCCCGACGAAAATTATA
>CAZEMR010000065.1:0-16564 GCA_964513465.1 uncultured Hyphomicrobiales bacterium | reverse complement strand
GTCCGTGTGGCCCTCGATGCTGACCTTCAGATTGGGCGAGCTTTTCAGCATATTGGCGATTTCGGCGATGGTGCCGATGGCGTCCGTCGGGATGTCCCATTTGGCGGTCTCGAAATTGATATAGAGCGATATAAAGCCCTGGCTTTCGAGCGCATTGAGCATATCGCTGGCAGTGACTTCCTGGCGCATCTGTGCGGTCTCGATCACCGTCAGATCGTAGCCTATGCCGTCGTCCCATGGCATGACTTCCACCCATATCTCTTTATTGCCCAGCGGGATGCGTCCGACCACCAGGCGATATGAATATTTGTCGTCGCAGGCGTCCGCTTCGCAAACGTCGTCAAATAGGATAGTGCCGCCCTTGCTTTTTATCGCATTTCCATAGTTGCGCGCTATCTGGAGCATGCTCGCCCGTTTGACTTTCGGATTATAAAATTTGTATTCCTTCTTCCAGAATTTTCCCTCGATCTCTTGAAATTTTGTGCCGTCGAAAAAGCGGTACATATCGTATTCCGTATCGTTGGCGTATTCCACGCGGTAGTTGTCCATCCCTGTAAAATAGGGCGTATCCTCGAGCGCACCTTCGAGAATTCCCTCGTCTTCCTCGTAATATTCCTCTTCTTCGTAATACTCTTCTTCTTCTTCGTACTCCTCTTCCTGTGCTATGGCAGGCACAGCGGAAGCAGCAAGAAAGACAAAGGCCATCGCAAACGCGGCCCACCATGTGAGCAAAGATTTTTTCATCTTCGGATCTCTCATTATTTTTGAAACAAATTTTTATAGATATTTGGAAAGCATGGCCGGGGAAGCCCTCGGCAGAAACACATAATTAATTTGCTAAATATATCTCCGCCAATAATATATAAATATCCGCATTCGGGTGGCCTACGGAATGTTGGTTCGATGGCAAAAATAAGTTATTCGGAATTAACCTGAAAGATTTTTTTAATAATTTATAATTTTTACGGCCAATGAATGTATGATTAAAAATAATCACTTAGCGACTTGCTCGCAGCGCGGTATCCCGCTTTGATAAGCCCGGGAGTCTGATCTGCGTCGATCAGATCAAATTCGCTCAGCTCGGGCGCTATCCGAATATCGGCTCCGCTCATGGTCTGGCGCGCCATCTGTACCAGCGCCATATGAAAGCTGTTAAGCAAAATCTCGATTATCCCCTCCGGCCGCGAAAAGGCCTGAGTTGAAATCAGATCGCATGCTATGACCACATCTGCGCCCATATCCCGCAATGGGCTGATCGGCACATTCTCGATCGCCCCGCCGTCGATCAGCATTTCTCCGTCGCGCTCGACCGGACGGAATATCCCGGGTATGGCAGAGGTTGCCCGTACTGCCTCGGCGACCGGCCCGCTGCGTATCGTGACCTTTTCGCCATTTGCAATATTTGCAGCGATAATCGCCAGCGGAATGCGGGCCTCGCTGATGTCGCGGTCGCCAATCTGCCGGCTAATCACATTGCCGAATCTCTCGTTGTCGAGCAGCCCGTATTTTGATAGCGACAGCCCGGCGGCATCGAACCAGTCGAGCCCGCTGACGATTTCCTCCATTTTGTCGGGGCTTATGCCAAAGGCATACATCGCGGCAACAAAACCGCCGATACTGGTACCCGAAATGCAGGCAATTTCTATTCCTGCCTCTTCGATGGCCCGGAGCGTACCGATGTGGGCTGCGCCGAGCACCGCTCCTCCGCTTAATGCAAGGCCGATTTTCTTATCGCGGGATAATTTTGCCATAGGATTTGCTTCGAAGAATAATTTGTGAAGATTATGAGATTAATATACAAAATATCCTTGCAAATCGGGCAGCGAAATCATAAGCATTCAGAAAATCAGCGATTTGGGATTATGGATTTATTTCCGTATATTTGGGAACATTTTGATTACAGAAATATGTAAGTATATGATGGACAAAATGTAGCGGCAATTATCCGAGCTATTCCCGTCGCCCCCTGCATTTTACTGCTTTTTTTAATATGTCATATTTAAAATAATAAAGAAGTATTTCGAAAAATTTCCCGGAATAAAACCGGGACATCTATAATTATATATATTATAATAGTTTAAGAAAACGGAGGCTTTAATTTTATGATCGAGATCAAAGAAATCCATAACGAAAACGAATTCCCGAAAGGGGTTTCCCGCGAAGACTTTATCGACTTTTTATATGTTCACCTCGACCAGTTCGGCGACACCAAACGCGCCATCGGCAAATGCCTTGACTACGCATTCGAAAAAGACGGCGGCCAGGGCGGATTCGCTCTCGCAGCTCTCGAAGACGGCAAGCTCATCGGAGCGCTGATAATGAATAAAACCGGCATGGAGGAATACATTCCCCCGAATATACTCGTCTACGTCGCTGTCCACGAAAGTACCCGCGGCAAGGGAATAGGCGGCCAGCTCTGCAAAAAAGCCATCGAAATGGCCGAAGGCGACGTCAAGCTCCATGTGGAATACGAAAACCCCGCAAAGCGGCTCTACGAGCGTCTCGGCTTCACCACCAAGTATGCTGAAATGAGATATGTCAAATAATCGGAAATAAAATGGCAGAACTTGTTATTAATACAAAAAAGCTGATTGGCAATATCAAAATAATCAACGACTTGCTGGACATGCACAATATCAAATGGACTCTTATCTGCAAGGTGCTATCCGGTCATAAGGAAACGCTGAGGCGCATCCTGACTTCGCCGGAAATCGCACGCATCGGCTCGGTTGGCGATTCGCGGCTATCGAGTCTGGAGGCGATCAAAAAGATCAATCCGGACGTCACAACTATGTATATAAAACCGCCGCCCATGCCATACGTCAAATCCGTCGTAAGCGTTGCCGATATTTCGCTAAATACCTCCGAGGATACAATACGCGCGCTCAACGAAGAAGCCAAAAAACAGAACAAAACCCACAAGGTCATTATCATGATAGAGCTGGGCGAGCTGCGCGAAGGCATCATGCGAGAAAACGTCCTTTCTTTCTATAAAAACGTTTTCGAGCTGTCGAATATCGAAATAGTCGGCATCGGCACCAACCTCGGCTGCATGTACGGAGTAGAGCCAACCTACGACAAGCTGATCCAGCTATCGCTCTATAAACAATTGCTCGAAGCCAAGTTCGACCGAAAGCTGGACTTCATCTCCGGCGGAAGCTCAATCACGCTGCCCCTCGTTAAAACCGGACAGCTGCCCAAAACAGTCAACCATTTCCGCATCGGAGAGGCGGTTTTTCTGGGCACTTCGCCATTCGACAACCAGATATTCAACGGACTCAGCGGCGACGCTTTCGAATATACCGCCAATATACTCGAGCTCGAGGAAAAGGCTTACATCCCCGAAGGCAACATCAGCGAAGGCAACGTCGGGCACACCAGCGAAGACCAGCCTTGGGGGCCCGAGGATAAAAGCTATAAAGCAATCCTCGACTTTGGAATTCTCGACGTCGACACCGAGGAAATCACGCCCAAGGACCAATCCGTAAAATTCTTTGGCACCACTTCGGATCTGACGGTCTACGACCTGGGCAAAAATTCAGGCAAAGGCGGCAAGCCAAAATATAACGTAGGCGACCGCATCGCGTTCAAGCCCGGATATATGGGCACTGCGCGCCTGATGCATTCCAAATTTGTCGAGAAGAAACTTATTTGACCATTTTTTTGTATATTATTCTAAAATTAGATATTTTGATAAATGAGCCGGACTTGGTGTTCGGCTCTTCTATTTATAATCAGGGAATCACGCAATGAGCGATAAATCCGATCTCCGGCAGGTGCGGCGCCAACTGCATTCGATGGCCGAACTATCCGGCAGCGAGAAAAATACGGCAGAATATATTAAGGATTATTTACTCGATCTGAATCCCGATCTCGTCGTCGAGCGCCTTGGCGGATACGGTCTGGCAGCCGTTTTCGAGGGCGAATACCCCGGCCCGGCGGTGGCATTCCGCGCCGAACTCGACGCGCTGCCAATCGCCGAATCCAACGATTTCGAATATATTTCCAAAACTCCCGGAGTCGGCCACAAATGCGGCCACGACGGACATATGACAATACTGCTCGGACTCGCTCATCGAATAGCCGCCCGCCGCAAAAAATTCGGCGGCAAGGTATTGCTGCTGTTCCAGCCCTCCGAAGAGGACGCACGCGGCGCAAACGCGATAATGAACGACGAGGAATTCCTCAAAATCAAGCCACGGTATATATTCGGGCTGCACAACCTGCCTGGATACCCGCTGGGCGAAATCATCGTCCGCGACGGCGTTTTTGCGTCAGCTTCGAAAGGGTTAATCACACATCTCCGCGGGGAATCATCGCACGCAGGCCACCCCGAAAACGCCCGCTATCCCGCGCTGGCTATGGCGCACATCATCGAGGGACTGCTCGCAATTCCGGAGATGTTCACCGAATTCCACAAGGCCGCGCTGATCACCGTCATTCATGCCCGGCTCGGCGAAGTCGCATTTGGCACCACCCCCGGATACGCCGAGGTTATGGCCACCCTTCGCGCGCATACCGACGCGGACATGGCAACAATCAGCAGCCGCGCCGAAAAGCTGATCGCAGGACAGTGCGATATTTACGACCTCGACCACAGCGAGGAATGGGTAGAGGTATTCCCGGCCACAGTCAATGCCCCCGAAATGTCGCAGCTGGTACGGCGTTCGGCAGACCGCAACGGCTATACCTTTATCGAAAAGGATCAGCCCTTCCCCTGGTCGGAGGATTTTGCATATTATTTACAAAATATCGAGGGCGCATTTTTCGGAATTGGCTCAGGCGAAGACCACGTCCAGCTTCATAATTCCGGATATGATTTCCCGGATGAATTAATCGAAAAAGGAGTAAATATGTTCGAGGAAATTTTTAACATTTTGTTAAATCAGCAGCCGTAAATACATATATGAAAAGCACTTCGAAAATCGAGCTGAGCAAATCCGCCCTCAGAAAAAATATTAATTACCTGAAAAAACGCATCGGCAAAAAAGCGCGATTCTGTTCGGTAATCAAAGGCAACGCCTACGGCCACGGCGTCGATAAATTTATCCCGATCGCCGAACAGTGCGGGGTCCACACATTCGCCGTCTCTGACGCATTCGAAGCCGAGCGCGCTCTCAATTCACTCGGGCCGGATTCGCATCTTATTATCATGGCAATGATCGATAATGCCGACATCGAATGGGCTATCGAAAACGACATCTCGTTCTTCGTATTCGAGACCGACCGCATGGAGCACGCCATCCGCGCCGCACGCAGACTCGGCCGCCCGGCACGCGTACATATCGAGCTCGAGACCGGACTCAACCGCACAGGATTCGATAACGGCGAACTTCGCAGGGTAGTGGACATAATCGGCAAAAACCGCGAGCACATAGAGCTGGACGGCCTTTGCACCCATTACGCTGGCGCCGAAAGCATCGCCAATTACGCCCGCATAACCGAACAGATCGAAAAGTTTCACGAAATGAGCCAGTGGCTCGCCAGCCATGGGATTCTCCCGAAAACCAAGCACACAGCCTGCTCCGCCGCAGCCCTCACCTACGAAAACACCATAATGGATATGGTTCGTTTCGGAATCGCCCAATATGGCTTCTGGCCGAGCACCGAAACCCGTATGCACAACCTGCTCTCGCGCGATAAATCCTTCACAGTCGATCCGCTGCACCGCGTGCTCACATGGAAAAGCCGCGTGATGAGCCTAAAGCTAGTACCCCCCGGAAAATTCGTAAGCTACGGCACATCGTACCTTACCACTAAAAACGAGATACTCGCCGTAGTGCCAGTGGGTTACGCACACGGATACAGCCGCAGTCTGAGCAATCTCGGCTATGCCCTCATCCACGGCCGAAAGGCGCCTGTGGTCGGGTTTGTGAATATGAATATGCTGCTCGTCAGCGTCAACTATATCCCGAATGTCAAAAAAGGCGACGAGGTCGTACTAATTGGCAAACAGGAAAAGCAGACCATCACCGTCGCATCATTCGCCGAGCTATCCAAGCATGTTAATTACGAGATGCTTACACGATTGCCCTCGGAAATCCCGCGCCAGGTTGTAAAATAATCAGCCAAGCTCAAAACTGGTAATACTAAAAATATTATCAATCGGCAAATCCGGCATTCCGTTTTTGTACATTCTTGATGTTTCAAAGACTTGCTGCATTTTGTGATCTTTAACTATCCTTTGCGCGCCCTCATTCGGCTCCGGAATATCAAAATAATACGGTTGCCCGTCTGCCTTCGATATCAATCCAGCGAAAATCTGCCTCCCAATATGCTCGTCATTCGCGAACAATGGGCCGATCTTATAACCCGTTCTGCATGAACGTATTACGCCGTAGCCGTCAATCTTGTCGCCACTTTTTACAGCATATCCGATCGCATTTGGCATATCAATCCAGCAACGCAGAAACCTCTCGCGCCTTACCGGAAAATGCCGTGCATCGTAGTCTGCAAGCGACTCGAAGGGGATTTCGTTCAGATCGGTTAATCCATCCGGTCTGACTCCCCCGCCTACGCCCTCGAATCTTACGTTCCGGTGGGCCAGCTCAAAACCAAGATTACGATAATTCCCGACGCGCTCGACCACTCCATCGATTCCGATAATTCGCTGGCCGAGATATTTCATCGCCCGCATCCCCAAAGCCATACCAATATTGGACGCGCGATATTTTTCATCAACAATGAAAAATCCGATAAATCCGTAAGTTTCCTGGTACGCAACAGCGGATATACATCCCGCAATTTCGCCGGCCATTTCCGACACGAAAAAGCCGTACGGGTCAGTCTGATAAAAGCATTTGCCATCATTAATGCCCGGATTCCATCCCTCCTTTGCGGCAGCATCAATAGCATAATGAATTTCGTTTTCGTTCATTTCTCGTGTAATAAAAGTCATTGGTGAGTCTTTCTGATTGACTATACTTGTAAATGTAAATTCATTCATTTGATTTTTGAGGCATTTAGAAGTAACTTATATAAAGCAAAATAGTCATTTTTTTATATTAGAAAAATCTTTTTTTACGACAAAACTAAATCACCCAAATTCCGTCTTTGCAGTCATTTATTAACTATTATGATAATCCCGGATGATTAAATATTTCGGTGCAATTCTTCTTTTCATGCTCTTTTCGGGAAGCTCCCCGGCGCAGCCACTTGCATTCACCGACATTATATACGTCGATAGCGCTGGCTACGACCCCTACCTGCAATCCATTGATATATATACGGATGCTACTTTTTCACGCCAGCCCGTTCTCGTTTATGTGCATGGCGGAATGTGGCGCGAGGGCGACAAAAGCTACGTGCACGAAAAGCCCGAAGCCACACGTTCACGTGACTGGCTCCTGGTCTCTGCTAATTACCGACTATGGCCGGACGCCAATATTCGCGAACAGGCAGGCGACGTAGCCGCCGCAATCGCATGGACTTACAGAAATATCGCCCATTACGGCGGCGACTCATCGAAAATTGTCGTTATGGGACATTCTGCCGGCGCCCATCTGGTTTCGCTCGTTGCTACCGACGAAAGCTACTTATCTGATTTTGATCTCGACCCCGGCATCATTCGCGCGCTATCCGCTTTGGATACAAGGGTTTATGACCTGCAAGACATGGCTCGCCATTCCTGGGGCCATACCCTTCACAGGTCTTTTGCCCAGGTTTTCGGACAGGATTCTGTTGGCTGGAAAATGGCCTCACCGATTGAGCACCGATCCCCCGGAAACCGCATTCCACCGATGTTGGTATCCTATAGTAATGGCGACCGCCCGGGTCCGTATCGCAAGCACACATCGGCGCGGTTCATGAGTGCTCTGCGACTCGCTGGTTACTGCGCGGATACCGTTGATGCGCTCCGCCACACCCACGCCGGAATTGATATCTCCTTTGCATATAAGGGAGATAGAGTTTCCAACGCTGTGTTTGACTTTTTCGAAAAAATATTAACTTCCACCGCATTCAACTTCGAATCGAAAGGAGTGCGATTCTCGGTAACTCCGCAGCCAGTCTGCCATGCAGCCGTTTTCAATATAGAAATAATCGAGCCCTCATTTGTGCAAATCCGCATAACATATGAAGATTCCGCACCGGATATAATCTTTTCCGGAGAACTGCCAGCCGGATTTCACGAAATACATGCCGATCTAACCGGCTATCCTGGAGGGATTTATGAGATCTCGGCCGAATTTCCGGCTGTGATTTTTACCGGAAGTTTATTAATTTTATATTAAATTACTCACTTATCTGCAATCAACATGAATAAATATCTGATATTATTTTTTTTACTTTTGCCGACAGCGTATCTTTCGTCAGGCGAACGTCCGGACCTTGAGAAATTTTTCGCTAACCACGGTACTGCTGGCTGTATAATAATTTACAATACCTCCGCCGACAGCATTATCACATTTGATTCCGCACGCTGTAAAAAACGATTTATCCCGGCGTCCACTTTTAAGATACTCAACTCCCTTATTGCGCTCGAAACCGGAATCGCATCCGACGAACACTACAAAATCCCCTGGAATGGGCGCCAGTACCCAATCGAGTCATGGAATCGCGATCATACCCTGGCCACCGCAATCGAGCACTCAGTCGTGTGGTACTACCAAACTCTTGCTCGTAAAATCGGCCGCCAGAGAATGCAGGCCTGGATTGATTCAGCGGCATATGGCAATCGCAAAATATCCGGGAGGATAGACCAGTTCTGGCTTCGCGGCCCATTGGAAATATCCGCACACGAGCAAATTGAATTTCTACGTAAATTATACAATAATGAAATGTCTTTTTCGCAAAGGAATATGGATATTGTGAAAAAGATCATACTTGTCGATAGCACAAAGAGTTACGCTATTCGCGCAAAGACCGGTTTTTCTTTAGAACAGGATATCGGATGGTGGGTAGGCTGGGTTGAATCAAAAGACAATGTTTATTATTTTGCTATAAATATCAATGCGCCAGAGTTCTCTATTAAATATATTAAGGCGAGAGAAGAAATCACACGGGAAATACTGCAATACTTAAATATTATCGAATGATTTCTTTTTAGAATATACATATATTCCAAATGCACTAACAATTCCAATTGCAACAAAGGGCATCCATACCATCCAGGGATCATAAGTCTCCCATAATAAATGGGTTACCTCCGTATGAGTAAGCGATTCGATCTCCACTAGTTTATCAACCGCGTTATAATGGGTTATATCCTTTATTTCAGGATACTTAGATGCGATATAATCCATTGCGAAACCGGATTTTTCGCCAAGGTTTTTATATAAATATCCACCAAGTAACGATCCGCCTCCGAGACCAATCGCCCAGGCTATGTTTAACCAACTCATGTATAACGACTTATCTTTATCCGGCGCGATAATACCCATGTATTCATTAAATCGCGGATTCGTCAGCATTTCACCAATGGTATATATAATAAATCCAACCATCAGCCAGCCTCCGCCTATTGCAGATCCCGCTAAAGCCAGACCAGCAGCGGCTATCAGGATACCGAATGTAATCATATTCAGAATATTATATTTTGAAAATATCCAGGATAGCCACACTATTGACAATATGATAATTCCGGAGTTCAGATTATACAGCCATTCATAAGCTATCATCGTGCCGCGGGCTGTCTCCATTGTCATAAACCCAGGCAGAGAGCGGGCTACAGCCGATGTGTCAGACCAATCATATATAAAATTTGGCAGAGTCTCGTAAAACTGCATATAAATTATTGTAAAACCCGACATTAGTAAAATGAATGGCAATATGTTTGTTATTCCGGAGAATGTCTTTTTAAGAATTTCTAACGCAGAATCGCTTTTTTTTCGAATGCCATCAGATGCAACCGCAGGCAATATCAGGAAGTTAAGCGCCATTATCGTTGCGCATCCAAAAAACACCGCCGACCATGATATGCCTTTAAGAAAAATCGCCACTGGCGGCCCGAGGAATACAGCTATGTTTATAAGCATCACATAGATACCCCATCCCACAGTCTGGCGTTCGCCTTCTATCGAACGCGCAATTTCGCCCTGCATCGCGGGTTTGAAAATTCCCGAACCAAGACCTAAAATCAAGGCTCCCGCCAAAAATGGCATGAATTCACGCTGCGTGGCAAGTATTGAATAGCCGAGGATTATCAATACGAAAGCGAATGCAAACGTGCGCCTCGGCCCGTATTTGTCGGCAAATCCTCCGGCAAACACCGGGGAAATGTTCTGAACAAGCGCCCACCAAAAAAAAACAACACCCTTATCTGTTTGACTCCAGCCAAGGGCGCCGTTTGCGTCTTTTTGCGCTATGTAAATGGGCAGTTGCAGCAACGCGCACCAGAATGCAAGTCTCTCTATCATCTGAATTGCGTTCAGATACCAGAATCGCGAACGATAGCGCTTTATATTAGATGCCAGCGCCACTGCGTTATTTTATGCTCTGATCAAGTGGACGTGCTACTGTGATGCCGGTGAATATTTTTATGTCGTCGATATATTCGCTAATTCCTTTATCCAGATGAACTTGCTTCTCGGACGATGAAGCGTGCAACAATCTGGGTACATCGTTTCCATCGCGCCAGACCAGACCAAGATGACCGTAATCAAGCCCAGCGACACTTGTCGTAAACATAACAATATCACCGGTTTGCAGATATTTTTCAATCTCAGGAATTTTATCCTTTGGGATATAATAAAAAGTGCGCTTGTTAATACTATCTTCGATTTTCCGAAGTGGAGGGATCAGCGTACTATCTGCTTTAAGCTTCTGATAATATTGAGGATGCGCCGACATGAATCTCACATCGGGATTGAACTCAATGCCGCCCAGCGCGGGCGTAACATCCTCCAGAACCCCTTGATTTATATTGTGATATAGCCATTCCGACGTATAATGCAGGCGCGACAAATATCCATCAATTTCACCATTGCGGTAGCGCGTCTGCTGCACCTCGCTTTCGAGTTTATCGAATGTGAAGCCGTGCTTTTTTATAACCCGTGACATATCAAGGGATTGCTCAACAAGGGTAAAACAATCGAGGCCGTCGAGTACCACCCGTATCTCCTCCGGTCCGTCACCCTCGAGCGTGTGCGCAACATAAGGTGTGCCCAGCCAGGAATAAGCAATGCGCGCCATCAGGCCCTGCGTCGGAAGCCGCACCCAGCCTTCTTTCCGGACTTTTATCAATGTATTATAAAAGATTTTTTCCGATGCATTCTGAGCGAATAAAGCAGGTGCGTAAGCAATAAATAACAAAAGCACAATCATCTTCTTCATAAGCTCTCTCGTAATTTTTTGAGCGATTCGATAAGATCATCTATATATTTATAGTCCATCCCGAATTGCGCTCCCGAGGCAGAGCCGATGCGGAGTTCGAGGCGTCCTTCCGTTTCGCCGGCTTCGACTGTAATATCGCCGGACTCAGCTTTGGCCAGTGTTTTCGAGGAATTCTGCGCAGCAGGCGCGGCAAACAGCCCCTCGCCGCACGGCGCTTCGTAGCCGTGGTCGATTTTCAGGTTCTGCGCCGCAGCGGAAGCCTTCGAAAGCTCGTCGCAGCGCTCGTTTTCCTCGATTCCGGCGTGCGCTTTTACCCATCGGAATTCGACGTCCCTCTTTTGCATTTCGACGAGCATCATTTGCCATATGTCTTTATTTAACACTGGTTTGCCGTCGCTTTTTCGCCAGCCCTTTCGTTGCCAGCTGTCTATCCATTTTTTTTCGATCGTGTCATGCAGTAGTCGCGAATCTGTGTGGAGCACCACCTTGCGCTTTTTGTCCGGCGGGAGCGCTCGCAGAGCCATCACCGCGGCGAGCATCTCCATGCGATTATTGGTGGTTCTGCGCAATCCTTCGGTCAGTTCGATTGTGTCGTCGTTGATTTTTATAACCGCGCCATAGCCGCCCGGACCGGGATTCCCGAGCGATCCGCCGTCGGTGTATACGATGATTTTATCTTTTTCGGGCATTGATTTTCCTGATTCTGAATACGATTTTGGGCAAATTAACAATATTTTTCTAACTAATAAATTAATCGAAAAAAAATCGAAATAATTGTGGAAATTATGATCAAAAAATCTTATATTTATTTTCAGTGACTGTCCTTAGGGGGGACATTTCACATCATTTATCAAACAGTCAGCATAAACCATTTAAACAAAATCACTTATGGACAATATCGAAATTTTCGGTTTCCGCCCGGATTCCGATCGAAAGATACCGATGTTCACCATGTCCGTTTCGGCGGGCCTGCCGGTACCGGTCGATGAGGACGTCGAGCGCGTAATCGATCTCAACGAATACCTTGTCGAGCATCCCGCGGCAACATTTTTCGCAAGGGTCAGCGGCAATTCACTGGCAGAATCTGGCATCCGCAATGGCGACGTGCTCATCGTCGATGCGTCGATCGACCCCACGGACGGCCGCCTTGTGGTCGCCTCGATCAGCAACGAGCCCATGGTGCGCGTTTACCGCGAAATCGAGGGCTGTACCTATCTCGAATCGCACGACAAGCGTTTTCTGCCCGTAAAAATCGAGCCGTTCATGCAGTTTGCTGTGATGGGAGTCGTCACTCGCGTGATCCACTCTTTCTGATCGCCGTAAATGCTTTATTTACCGGAGAGTTGCAAAACCTTCCGAAAGTATCGTTTTCTGTTTTTCGTAATATTCAAATCAGAATAAATGAAAGTTAAAAAAATTGTCGAACTAAAAAGCCGCTTCAGCTTCGAAGCGCCAATACTGCCTGCACGCATCAAAAAAATGCGCACGATACCGGCTGCCGATTCCAAAGAAGTCCTCGATCTGAATCAATTGCTGGCGCCGATCCCCGCAAACTATTACCTGGTGCGGGTCAACGGCGAGAGCATGATCGACGAGGGCATACTCGACGGCGACATCCTCGTGGTCGACCGCAGCGCCGTTCCCGCCGACGGCAAAGTCGTAATCGCTGCGCTCAATGGCGAGCTTGCTGTCAAAACATTCCGCGTAATCGACGGCAGCGTATATTTATTTTCTGCGAATAAAAAATTTCTGCCAATCGAAATCAAGCCATTCTGGGAATTCGAAATTCAGGGTGTTGTGCGGCATGTTATCCGCAAATTATAGCGCGTCTATCCTTTTGTATTTATTTCAGTTATACGACTCAGCAGATCAGATGACATATCCCTCGCGATCTCGTCTTTTCTAATAGCATCGCCAAGTTTGTCGCCATCTGATTCGACGCTTTGGATTTGCATATCAGCCAGCGCATCGACAGCTTTCATCAGCTCTGGCAGGGTTTTCGCCATCGACTGGCCAAGTTTAAGCATATCGTCGAGTTTTTTTCCGGAAAGGTCCATTTGCTCTGCAGCAATTTTTTCATGAATTTTTTGTAAAAAGGACTGAATATTGCCTGCTATCATTCGCGCGATCTCGGCAGTATTTTCGGCATTTTTTTCGATGAATATCTCCATCTGGCGGCGGTTTTTCGCGATGCGGTAGCTGTCGAAAGCCTCTGCGCGGGCGTTCCAGTCCCATTTTCCCGCGTAATTGTGAATAGTCCGGATCGAAATCCCCATATTCTCGGCAGTAATCGTTTTGCTGCGGCTGGTGCCCATATCGAGAAATGCGCAGAAAGCTTCGTATTGGCGTGCGGTTTCGCCTTTTTGTCTGTTCCATGGATTCATTATTTATTCCTGAATTTTAAAAATAAATTAATTCGGAATAAATTTACGGCAAATGCAAGCAACTGCAAGCCAATGAATTATATGGCAATTATTTATTATTTGGAAATGGTTTTAAAATCATTTCGAAAAAATCATCCTTCGCGGCCGCGCAGCAATGCGGCTCCGGCTGCGACAGCGCCGAGCATCCCCGCAGAGATAACAAATGTGGCGTCCATTCCGAACGTCGCGGCCACTATCCCGCAGGTGTTAAAGCTAACGAACGATCCGATGATGGTCGCGCTCGAGGCCAGCCCCATAATCCCGCCGCGGCTCTCGACGGGCGAGCGCTTGCTGAGCGCCGAAAACAGCGTTGGCTGGATGCCCGCGACGAAAACCCCGGCAGCGGCGCGAATCGGGAATAAATATATATAATCCGGCGCAAGGATGTGGAGCGCCATCAAAAATCCCAGTCCGCCGGAGGCGACTATAAGGGTTTTGCGGAAGTCCTTCAGGTCGTTGCGGCGGCCCCAGCGCGGCGCGAAGAATATCATAAACAGACCGACAATGCCGAACAGCGCGCCGGTGATCGAGGAGATGTATTCCTCCGGGGCCCCCTTCTGCTCTACGAAAAATGCGAATATGGGATTGGTGAAAAATATTCCGCCCTGCGAGATCAGGATAAGGATTAAAATATATAGCAGCATCTTGTGCTCGCGGACGTATCGCAAATTGCGGAATATTGCGATGCCGCGGCTTGTGCCCACGGTGGTTTTATCCTCCCTAAGCGCGAATGCCACAACCAATCCGCTGATAAGACACAGCCCGCCGATGATGATGAACACCGGCCGGATGCCGACAATGTCCGAGATAACCCCGCCCGCCAGAGGCCCCACGATATTGCCCGCGGCGATGGAGCTTTGCAGCATACTGATCGCAAAGCCGGAGCGCTCGTCGGGGGTATTGGCCGATACGAAAGAAAGGCTTGCAGCCACGAATCCGCTGACCGCGCCCTGTATAATGCGCAGCGCCATTAGCTGGAACACGTTCTGCACCAGCCCCATCAGCGATACCGCCAGCGCAAGCCCTATGAGCGCGCGAACAACCATCATCTTGCGGCCATAGCGGTCGCCGAGCGAACCCCAGATCGGCACTGTGATCATCGACAGGAAGAATGGCCCGGAGAATATCAGCCCGCTCCATATCTGCGCCGAGGCCATGTCCTCGACCCCGAGCTGGCGTATATATAATGGCAGAAATGGCACGGCGGCCATCATCCCCACCATGGCTATGAACTGCGCCACGCTGAGCACAATCAGATTGCGCTTCCATAATCCCCCCGAATCGTCCGATCGGAGAATATCGCGGAATCTGCGCAAGAATCCGGCCTCACGGATATTGTGCGTGAATTTCATGAAATATAGGAAGGTCTCTCCGCCAAATTATTTTGGCTGGCCGCTGTGGAGCCGCCGAACGCGCAATACGTCGAGAAACATTCGGATGGAGTCCTTTACCGGATTGACCGTAGAGCGTTCGTCGTTATACCATTCCACAGGGATTTCGGCGATTTCGAGGCCGGCTCGCCGCGCAAGGTAGAGTATCTCGACGTCGAACCCAAAGCCGTCGATCTTTGTCTGCGGGAATATTATGCTTGAGGCACGTTCGGTGAATCCTTTGAATCCGCACTGGGTATCGCTTATGCCGCGCAGCAGCAATGACTGGACGATAAAATTGAAGGTTTTGCCCATAAATTCACGGTAGAATGGCTGGTGCTCGCGGATCATTCCGTAGTCGAGGCCGCGGCTGCCGATGAATACGTCGGCTCCTGAGCTTATCGCGCCGAGCAGTTTGCCGGTTTCGTGAATCGGGGTGGAGAAATCTGCATCGGCGAACATCCGCACCTCTCCGAGGCTTTCGAACATGCCGCGCCTGACTGCTGCGCCTTTGCCCATATTTGCAGGCTGCCCGATAGCACGGATATTTCCGCGCGCAGCGCGTGCAACTCCGATCGTATCGTCCGATGAGCCGTCGTCCACCACGATGATTTCGTAGTCGATATTATTGTCGGTGAAATATTTATATGCTTTTTCCAGCGATTTCCCGAGGCGTTTTTCTTCGTTATACGCAGGAATCACCAGCGAGAGATATGGTTTCACTTAAATAATTACTCCAAAAATTTTAATCGATTCAAAATATTAACGTCAGGCACCGCAAGGGATTGTAATTAAAAAAAGAGCGGACTGCCTTTTATATTGGCAAATCCGCTCTTTTCGGTTTATTTACTGATCCGAACCGGGGGAATCGTCTGCGGAAACTTCTCCGCGGGCGCTGTCGATGCGCTCCTCGAGTGATTTGACCTTGCGCTCGATATATTTCGCCAGAGTCTGATATACCGGGTCCTGCCTGTCGATATATCGCTGATAAATGGCGCGGGCGCTGTCGAGAGCGACTTCAAGGTTGCCCTCATGCCCGATCGCGTCGATGCGGTATTCGTCCATATTGAGAATCAGATCATAAAGGACATACTGGATCTGCTGCGCCTGCTGTTCGTAGCCGCGAGCGTCCTTATACTGCGAATAAGTGTTGTCGGTGACCGCATAGAGCTGCTGCAGCACCTCGATCGCGGCGGCATAGTCCTTTTTCATTTCGTAGAGCATTGCCATTGTGCGATATGGACCGATGTATCGGCCGGTGGTTTCATAATACGTAAGCTCGGGGCGAATGTCCTGGTGGTCGAGCAAATAGCGGCATGATTTGATGCAGCGCTCGGCCCACTCGTCGGCTTTTTGGGTCGCGCCCACGTTGCTATATCCCATCGCCACCCGGTATTCCAGATCGAAATCCATCGGGAATTGCTCGGGCGAGATCATCGCGTTCATCATATCCAGCGCGGCGACTGCTTTGTCGTTTTCGCCCTGATTGGGGCGGATGAC
>CAZEMR010000064.1:0-16832 GCA_964513465.1 uncultured Hyphomicrobiales bacterium | reverse complement strand
GATCTCCTCCTCCGTCAGCGCCTTATTATAAATACGCACATCGTCGATCATACCAAAAAATCTAGTTGCAATATGTTTACTGCTGTACGCATTCCAGTAGTGACATGCAAGGCATGCAGAGTTGGTTGCTACATTATTTGTTTGTTCGGCAACGCTGACCGGCTGATCTAGCTGTCCTACCTGAGAACCATCAACATATGCGGTCATTTTTCCATTTGCAACGGTCATTGCATAGAATACCCATCTTGATTTGGTATGATAATCAAAAGCGTAGAAAAGTGGATATATCAAGTAATTATAAGCACTGCCTGTAGCAAATTGTAAATTTAATTGCCAGCTTGGTTTGTCCGGGTCTATATGATTCAAAATCCCTAACCAGCCAATGCTATGATTACCATAAAAAAAATATCCTATGCCCCCATTATAAGACACATCCTCGTGGCAGACCCACATTGTTATTGTAAATTCCTGCATCTGATCAAAGGGAATCCTGGGTAGCTTCACATAATCTCCTCTATCTCCTTCGAATCCAACGCCCTCGAATCTCATAGCGGTGTTTTGAATTCCCTTTACCGGCACCGGCGTATTCACCAATAAACCATGATAATTATGTCCGCTCATATCGGCGGCGGTGGAATCATCAAAGTTCCACCATGCGATCAGATTTTGCTGGAACTCCTGAGAATACAATGCAGGTGATATTAAAATTAATAACAAGAAGATTAGTTTGTTCATGGTTCACGTCCGAGGAGATAATAATGATTAGAATTTATCTATAATTTTTAATATTTCCAAATTAAATTTTATTGCATTTTATACGTTCCGAATAATATTCCCGGCTTTTTCTTAACTTTGTATCTTTAGTAAACTTATTTCCCATTTCTCTCGGAGATTTTATTATGCAAATTGGTATTGTGGGGCTGCCCTATTCGGGCAAGACCACCCTCTTCCAGACGATTACCGAAACTGCTATAGACGCCAATGCCGCTCAGAAGCGCGACGCCAATATCGCTATGGTCAAGGTGCCAGACGAGCGCCTCGACAAACTGACCGATATGTTCAACCCCAAAAAAAAGGTCAACGCCACTATCGAAATCGTCGATATGGCCGGAGTGCATAAGTCCGACTCGGGCGGGCCCCTGTTTTCGAGCCACTTCCTCGGCCGGGTCCGCACCAACGACGCGCTGCTCCATGTCGTGCGCGGATTCCACGACGAAGCCGTTCCCCACGTCGAGGGGACGCTCGATCTTGTGCGCGATATCCGCACATTCGAAGACGAGCTGCTATTCACCGATATGGCGTTCCTCGAGGGCCGTGTCGAAAAGCTCGGGCTCGACATTCAGAAGGGCCGCAGCCGCGAAGAAGCCAAACGCGAGCTCGAGGTAATGAAGCGCTGGAGCGAGGCCGCCCAGAACGAACAGCCGCTGCGCGAACTCGATTTCGGCGATATCGAGCAGAAGTATGTCAAAAATTACCAGCCGCTTACGGCCAAACCGTTGCTGATCGCGCTTAATCTGGACGAAAGCGATGTGGAGAATACCGGCAAAATCCTCGAAGACGTCCGATCGAAAATCACCGGAAAAAGTATTAATATCGAGCCCTTTTTCGCTAAAATCGAGATGGAGCTATCCCAGCTCGAAGGCGAGGAAAAAGAGATGTTTATGGAGGAATACGGACTAACCGAATCGCCGCTTTCGCGCCTTATCCGCAGCGCCTACGACCTGCTCGGCCTTCAGTCATTCTTCACCGTCGGCGAGGACGAGTGCCGCGCCTGGACTATCAAAAAAGGAATGACCGCACAGGAGGCCGCCGGTGTTATCCATACGGATTTTTACAACAAATTTATCCGAGCCGAAGTGGTCAACTACGAGGACTACGTCGCGGCGGGATCGATGGCCGCCTGCAAGGATCAAGGCCTGCTGCGGCTCGAGGGCAAGGAATACATCGTCCGCGACGGCGATATATTAAATATTCGCCATGGATGAGTCTTTTGGGCGATTAATGTGTTATATATAATAATGATTATATATATTTCGAAAAATAAAAGGTGTAAAAATGAGGAAATCGATACTGATTTTGCTGGCAATTTTTTGTTCGGCAATGGCCGCTTATTCGCAGAACGCAATTGAAAACCTTGTGCCGCAGCCGCGCCAGGCCTATACCCGGTATATATATAGCGGAATTTTCTCGCTCGATGCCGGCGAAAGAATTTATCTCTTCGAAGAAGCCCAGGGCCGCGCAGCCGCAGAATACCTGAACGAGCGCCTCAGGCAGCTCGAGGTCGATACGCTTGAATTCATTACGATTTCCTCGCCCGATGATGTCGACAACGGCGTCGTGATTTCGACGCCAATGTTCCACGTCAATCGCATGTTCGCGGAAACGCCCGACCAGAAAATCGAGGTTACAGCCGATTACCCCGGCCCCGGCGGCTATGTTGCCGATATTATGCCGGGCCGCGTGATCCTGGCCGGAAGCGACGTTGCGGGCACATTCAACGCGGTCAATACCTTCCTGCAATTACTAAAACATTCGCAGAATAATAATATGGTCTTCCCGGCGCGGGTGGTCGATGCCCCGGTATGGCGCGAGCGCTGGCAGATAGCCGAAACCGACATCACCAACGACGACGACTTTGCCGGATTGAAGGACATGATCTCGAATTCCTCATTTTTTAAAATAAATAAAATTGTTCTGGACGATAAAAATCTGGGCAAAATTCCGCTGATGCCCGAAAGCTACCGCAATCGGCTTATCGAAATCGCCGATATGGCAAAGGCTTACGGCATCCGGATCGTACCCGTCACAATGCCCTGGGGCAATTCATCCTCAGCGCTGGCGCGAGACCCCGATTACGCAGCCGGACTCCCGGTACTGGGTCAGCGATTCGTGGTCGATGGCGACATTGCCCGCGTGGTGCCTCAAACCCATACCTCGCCTGAAAACGGCAGCTTCGAGCATTTCGCAAAAACCGGCCAATCCTATGATTTTCCGGGATTTGACGAAGTCAGCGGCACTCCGGATACTCTTTCGGCCAGCTCCGGCTCGGTCTCGCTGCGATTCGAACAGACTCCGATGGGCACGCTCGGATTCAGCTATACCACACCGGTCACGCCGTTTACGCAATATCGGCTTTCGTTCAAATATCGCGCTAACACAAATAATCCCAACGGAGTGCACGCATTCATATACATATCCGGAACTCCGCTCGCATCCGAGCCGGATTATCGCAAACTCATTCATTTCCAGTCGGTTGGCATGGCCGATACTGATGAATGGCAATCTGTCGATGTCCTGTTCAATCCGCTCGAGCGCGAAACAGCTTATGTGCATTTATTCGTCACACCACAGAACGACACAGCCTGGATCGACGATTTTACAATCGAGGAAACCGCATTTGTGAATCTGATTCGCCGCGATGGCGCTCCGCTTCATGTTTCACATACGATTAAAGATATCTTATACGAGGAAGGCCTTGATTATAAACGGCTTGAAGACGCACTACTCGGGCGGGCCGATGGCATAGCCGGAAATTATGAGAATTATCACACACCGCCAGATTTTGAGATTATGCCAGAAGGCAATTTCGTCGATGGCGATTCGCTCGTGATTTCATATTTTCATGCATTTCCATATCCCGAAAATAATGTAACAATGACCATGGGCCTTGAGTCCGCCTACGATCTCATGGCACAGGTCAGCGCCGATATTAACGCAATTTTCCAACCTGATGAGCATTACCTGAAGCACACACTGCCTTCGGCAATGAATTATGACCTCGGCGATAAAGACCGGAACCTGACGCCCACAGAGCTTTTCGAATATAACGTCAGTGAATCCAGGCGTTTAATCGACCAGCAAACCCCAGGCGCAATGGTCTGGGACCACTCATTCATGTACGTCGACGACCTCGAAATGCGCGACTATCATCTCATGTATGTCGATGGCGAATTCGAGCGCCCGGATGGGATTCAGCGCAAACCGGGCCTGCTCAATTACAACGCGGATTCATTCGAAAATTTGATCGAATATCATAACCTCGGCGAGCGCGGCTACGACCAGCTACTTCCCGAAGTCACAACGGTTTACGCTATCGACTGCCTATTCGGAACCGGCGAATATTGCGCATATATAAATAAAGTCAGGGGCTTTTTCCGCCGCCCCGGAACCGGCAGACAACAGACTTACGCGGATTTTGCATGGAATCATCCGCCTTACTTATATCACTATCCCCCTGTTATTAAAGCATTTACGCAATTGGACACACTCGGTCTCCAGCTTCGGATCAAAGGCCACCCGCAGCTCAGCGACTTCGAAGTGCAGGGCGCAACGGTGCTCTACCGATTTGCCGAAAACATGCGTTTCACCGCAATATCTCTCGAGGTAAGCGAAGAGGGCTACGCAACCGCTCGCATCCCGCTCCAGGAGGGCGCTACGGGTATTCAGTATTATTTCCATGGGGTCAGCAATCGCTACTGGCAGACCCGTATTCCACTTGGCGAAGATCATTATTTCGAGCTCGGAGAAATGCCTGTATCCGTCGGTAATTCAATTAACTACAACGATTTATCAATATTAAAAATATATCCCTCTCCCGCTGCCGAAAGCGATTTTGTAACCGCCGAGTGGTTCTCCCCGGCAGGCGGATCGGCAGAGGTCAGAATCACAGACATGCTAGGCCGCAGGGTTTACGAAAAATCAATAATATCTAATGCGGGAATTAATCGTACGGAAATCGACATTTCCGCGCAATACTCTGGTATATATATACTTATAATCACGCAAAACGGAAGAATCACTACCGGCAAAATTCTTTTGTAATTATTACGTTTTTACTAATTCAGAGTAATTTTTATAGTAATTCACAGGGGAAACATGCAAACAATAAGATCATTAATGATATTTATAATTTTGGTTTTATTGCTTTTATTTCAGAATAATTACCTTCGCGCGCAAACCAGAGTCGAGGGCCAAAGCGCTGCTGCCCCCTTCACTGAATACCGCATAACCAGTGATACCGCAAGGTTTTCCGTAGTTTTCCCCGGCAAGCCATTTCATGCCGATTCACGCGACGTGAGTGAACCCGGCATCAAACGCGAAATCATTTATCAAAAGGATTATCAGCAGACAGAAATCACTTATTACTCTTTTGCATCAATATTGCTCGAATCCCGCCGCCCGTCTGACGTCCGGGAGTTCCTTCGAGAAAAAGCGGACAACTACCATATCAAATGGGATTACGAGCCAGCAACCAATAATCCGCTTGAATATCAAGGACTTAATGGACGAGAAGTTGAAACCCGCATCAATGATAAATATAATATGCGCGTGTGGCTGTTTTATCGCGACAGCATTTTCTATGAATTCTCTATCGTCGGGCCTCCCGATTCGATAAACGGCGCCCCGGGAAATGCATTTTTGAAATCAATTGAATTTTTGGATTAATTATTTATAAATGAAGAACTTACTAATTGTTGCATATTATTTTCCGCCGTCCGGCGGGCCTGGGGTACAGCGAGTTCTGAAGCATGTACGGTATCTGCCTGAATTCGGGTGGAACCCCCATGTACTCACGGTTTCGAACGGCCAGTTCCCCGCGCGCGACGAATCCCTGCTCGAGCAGGTACCCGATGATGTCACTGTCGTCCGCACTCGCATCCCAGAACCCTATGATATATATCGACTTATAACAGGCAAAAAGCCCGGCTCGGCCATCGACGTCAACACCATCAAAAAAGAAGGCCAGTCGATGTCCGCCAAAGAAAAATTCGCCGAGTTGATCCGCGCTACTTTTTTTATTCCGGACGCACGCGCAGGCTGGCGACTGACCGCCCGCAAAGGCGCCCGTAAGATATTGAAACAGCATAAGATAGACGCTCTTTACAGTAGCTCGCCGCCTTATACCACCTCGCTGATAGCCCGCGGCATCAAACGCGCGCATAATCTACCCTGGGTGGCCGGATTCCGCGACCCCTGGCGGGGCTTCATCTCCGCGCCTAAACGCTGGTGGCTGCCCGAGATATTCGATATCCGCATGGAGCGCTCGGTATTCCAGGAGGCCGACGCAGTGGAATGCGCATGGCAGGGCATCATCAAAGACGCCCTGAGCAAGTATCCACGCCTCAATCCGGGGAAATTTCACCACATCCCCAACGGGTTTGATTCCGCTGACTTTCCGGATGTGGAGCATTCGCCAAACGATAAATTTACGGTCACTTATACCGGCTCGCTATATGGCCGGCGAAATCCTGCAAGCCTCTTTGCCGCCATAGACTTACTTATTGCCGAAAATCGTATCGATCCATCAAAAATTCGCCTTCGGTTCGTCGGTCGTTTCGGCGCAGAAGTCGAGGAAATGTTCCGCCGCGCCACGTTTTCCGACGCGATCGAGACAATCGGCTACGTCCCGCATGAGGACAGCCTCCGCTACCTGATGACATCCGACGCGCTGCTCCTTATCGTCGACGAATCCAAGGAAAGCGAAGAGATAGTTCCCGGCAAAGTCTATGAATATGTTGGAGTTAAGCGGCCCATCATTGCAATCGCACCTCAGCGCAGCGCTATCGCAGACCTCATGCGCGAAACCCGCTCAGGCAGCGTCGCGCATCAATCTCAGATTCCACTAATTGCTAATATTTTCGAGGACTTATATAATAATTGGCTGCGAGGCGAACCAATGTTCGATCCCAACGAAAACGCCGTCGCAAAATACGAACGACGCGAGGCTGCACGCCACCTCGCAGGGATTCTGGACAATTTAACCAAATCTAAGAGGTATAGATAATGCTCGCGAAGTATTTACGTAATACCCTTATATATATAGCGCTTATAGCATCAATCACAGCCTGCGCAAGCGCGCCGTCCGGCAATTATTCCACTCACACAGGCCCGTATGGCAAAACCATGGTCGTCGGACAGCTTTCGTGGAAGGACTGGAAAAAAGCCGCGAACTGGGATGAATACTCGGCTCCGGAGTATTCACCAAACCCGTTAGCAGCAGAAAAAATCCAAGAATACACAGACGGCCTCGATGTTCATTATTATATATTCGGGGCATCATGGTGCCCTGACTCCGAAGAGGAGATGCCTCGACTCTATAAGCTATTGAATTTCGCAGAGATAGACAGCGACCGCATATTATTATTCGGACTCGACCGCGAAAAATCCGAACCCTCCCGCACTGCGCAAATGTATGCAATCACCCGCGTACCCACTTTGGTGATTGTTCGCGACGGCGTCGAAATGGGCCGCATAATCGAGCATCCATCACGCTCATGGGAGACCGACATCCTCTCGATCCTATTTCAATAGCTGCATTTATTTGCTCATGATATTTTTCAATCTATGCAATCCACCGCAACCACCTGCGGTTGTGCGAATTGATGCGCACTTTGATTTATTTCCTCAAAATTATCTTCTGCAATTTTCAAAATTTTTCATTTATTGATAATTCAATAAATCATCCCATTAAAAAACAAATATCCCCTGCCGGATTTGACAAGGGATTAATTATTTAATAATTTTACTATGCTTTATTATTTATTTTTTGCGTATGGATTTCTTCCAGTCCCGGAATACTATCGACAGCGCCTCGCTGATATGTTTTACTGGGATTATGTCGAGCCCCTCTTTGATTTCGTCTTTGATGTCTTCCACGTCGCGCATGTTGTCCGCGGGGACGAGCACTGTTTTAATGCCTATCCTCTTGGCTGCCAGCAGCTTCTCGTTCAATCCGCCGATCGGCAATACCTTGCCTCGCAGAGTGATTTCGCCGGTCATTGCCACATCGCCGCGAGCGGGCTTGCCGGACGCCGCCGACACCAGCGCCATAGCCATTGTAATACCAGCCGAGGGGCCGTCCTTGGGTATTGCGCCCTCGGGCACGTGGATGTGTACCTCTTTCTTTTTATTGAAGTTATTAGGCACGTTTAGCTCGTCCAGCTTCGAGCGCACATACGAAAGCGCGGCGGTGGCCGATTCCTTCATTACATCGCCGAGCTTACCGGTCAGCGTCAGCTTTTCCGGACCGGGGATTATAGTCACCTCGATTGGCAGCGTATCGCCGCCGACGCTTGTCCAGGCCAGGCCTGTTGCGACTCCGACCTTGTCCTCGAGGTCTTCTTTTTTGAGCTTATATTTCGGCGCTTTCAGGTATTCCTCAACCTTTTCGGCGTCGATTACGAATTCCTGCTTCCGCATCGATGATTTGAAATATGGATTGTCCTTCAGCGCTTTGCGGCTGACGGTGCGGCCTTTTTGGGCCTGGCGGCGTTTCTCGTCGTATTGGTGTACCACTTCTTTGACCTGTTTGCGCAGCACCGATGCTATTTCGCGTTCGAGGTTGCGGACTCCGGCCTCGCGCGTGTAATCGGTAATAATTTTCATAATCGCGTCGTCGCGGAAATCGATATTCAAATTGTCGATTCCGAATTCCTCCGAAAGGCGCGGAATGATGTGCCGGCGCGCAATCTGGAGCTTATCCGGATCGAGATAGCTGCTGATGTCGATGATCTCCATCCTGTCCTGCAAGGGCAGCGGAATGTCGAATTTCACATTCGCAGTGGTTATAAATAATACGTTCGAGAGGTCGTAATCGACTTCGAGATAATGATCGTTGAACGCCACATTTTGCTCAGGATCAAGCACTTCCAGCAATGCCGACGACGGATCGCCGCGGAAATCTGCGGACATTTTGTCTATCTCGTCCAGCAGAATCACCGGATTGACCGTACCGGCCTTTTTCATAGATTGGATAATTTTCCCGGGCATGGCGCCGATATAAGTGCGTCGGTGGCCGCGGATTTCGGCTTCGTCGCGGATGCCGCCCAGCGAAAATCTCACGAATTTCCGGTTAAGCGCGCGCGCAATCGACCTTGCAAGCGAGGTTTTACCAACGCCCGGAGGCCCCGTGAAGCAGAGTATCTGGCGGCGCAGATTGCCCGCAAGGTTGAGCACGGCTATGTATTCGAGAATTCTGTCCTTGGGTTTTTCAAGGTCGTAATGGTCTTCGTCGAGAATATTTTTGACATGCTCGATGTCCAGATTATCCTCTGAATGCTGCTTCCAGGGCATAGCGCAGAGCAGCTCGAGATAAGTCCGGTTGACGGAAAATTCCGGCGACATCGGCGATGTTTTTTTCAGCCGCTCGAATTCCTCGAAGGCCTTATCGCGCACGTCTTTGGGCATATCGGCCTTCTCGATTGATTCACGGATTGCGGCCAGCTCGGGCGATGTTTCTTCGTCCTCTCCAAGCTCTTTCTGCAGGGCGCGGATTTGTTCCTGAATGAAGAATTTTTTCTGCGTTTTCTGAATCGAGCTGTGGACTTTCGAATCGATTTCGTCCTCGAGCTGAAGCATTTCGAGCTCCGAACTGATAACTTTCGAAAGCGTAAAATACTGCTTTTTAAGCGATGTAAGCTGCAGTATTTTCAGGCGCGAATCGGTCGAAGCCTGCACATTTGCAGCGGCATAATACATTTTGCGAACCGGGTCGTCGATATTATCGTAGGCCGTGATAATATCCGGCGGCAGATTTTCATTCGCCTTTATGTAATCAGCAAACAGGTCGCCATTATGGCGGACAAGCGCCTGAAGCTCCTTGTCGCCCTCTTTATATTTCACTTCGAGCTGACGCACCTCTGCTTCCATAAACTCTTTTGATTTCAATCGCTTCTGAATTTTACCCTGAAATAATCCCTCGACCAGCACCTTCAATAGATTATTCGGCAGCCGGAGCACCTGTATAATCCGGGCAATCGTACCATGGGCATAAAGATCGCCGAAATTGGGATCATCTACCGCAGCGTTTTTCTGAGGCGTTACAAATATGAATTTGTCGCGCTCGACCGCCTCGGCCACCGCTTTGAGCGAATTGGTACGGCCTATCAGCACGGGGAAAATCATATGCGGGAAAATAACGATGTCGCGCAGCGGCAGCACCGTCAGCTTCGATGGGATTTCCGAGCGGTTGGTCGTCGATGATTCCAGCGAATTAAGAATATCGTCTTTATCTAATGCCAAATCTTTTTTTGCCATAACTATATTATATTGAATAAACAAACACGAAAAAATGAAGTATTACCAGCGCAAATATTTTAAATCAAACCCCGCGCCACAGCACGGCCGGCTACTCCGATAGCGGCTGCAAGCTGGCTTCGATCGACAAGCTCGGACGCGGTAACCTCCGGTGATTCATACAGTTCCAGTGCCTCGGCGAACCGCCGCGTATTCAATCGCACCGCGGCGAGTACGAATTTGCGGAAGCCCTCCATATCGCCGGATTCGCAGCTAAAATCGAGCCATTTTTCTGATTCGGCAAAATTATCGGCTTTCAGTTCAATTTGCGCAAGACGCACTCGAGACATCTCGCGCTGAACCGGCGTAAGCTGAGGATTATCATACACTTCCACGAACAGCCCATGGGCTTCGTCAAAGTGTCCGGCAGAGAATTCCGTCTCGGCCAGATTATATATATTCCACGAATCTTCAGGCGATTCCTCGATCTCGCGACGCAGCATCTCGCGGTTGCGAGCGGCTTTTTCCGGCGGATTATCCGCATATCCGTAATGATGGATGATAATCTCCGCCTCGGCTATACGGCCGCCGGCTCGCTCGATCGATTCGCGTATCTGCTCGTGAATCCGGCCTTCGTAGCGGATTCCCGGGTAATTGCGGAACAGCCGGGTGTATCGGTGCGAAGTAACCGCAGCGCCGTTATTTTTTCCGAGCGGATTTCGGATCCGGAGATTAATTCCGGCTAATGAGCTATCTTTCATCAAATACATATATTTACAAAAACTCGATTCGTCGAGTTCCTCGTCGGTATCAATCGCGAGAATCCATTCCCCGCGGCATAGCCCGAGCGAATAATTGCGAGCCTCGGCAAAGCTGCCCGTCCATTCGAAATAGTGCACCTCTGCGCCGCAACGGGTTGCGATTCGCGGCGTGGCGTCGGCCGAGCCGGTATCTACTACGATGATTTCATCGGCGAAAGGCCGCACCGATTCTATTGCGCGGGCAATTCCCTCCTGGGCGTCTTTTGCAATAATCGCTGCGGAAAGCGATATTTTCATGATTTTATTCGGATTTGTGAAAGATCGGAAGTAAACTAAATCATTTTTTTGATTATTCAAAGTTTTGTTTGAATCATTGCCGCGAATTCCTTATTATTCTTTATTTTTTCAGGAAAAAATGAAAAACTATTTCGGAATTATATTAATTCTGCTGGCAGCGATTTGTGCCAATAATGCAGCGGCCGAGAACGGCGAATTCCGCCTTAAAAACCGCTTCGTCAGCGAGTGGGACGGCATGGCATGGCTGCCCGTTGATAAATATGAAACTCTTTATAATTCAGATGGATACGCCCACCGCAGAACTCATTATATTTATGAATCAATGGAATTCATCCCGGCATTTATCGACCGCTACGAATTCCGCGATTCACTGCTCGCCGCCCACACGCATTTTGCGCTCGAAGACGGCGAGGAAGTCCTTTACTGGCAAAGACTTTATATATATTCCGAAAACGATTTGCTGCAAAAAGAAGAGCTCTATGCACCCGAGGATGGCTCCGAGCAATTGGCATCAGCCACCGAATATGAATACGACCCCGATGGCCGCAGCTCCTGCTATGTGATCAAAAGCAAATCCGGCGATTTGCTGCTAAATATCAGCAGGCATCGGTTTACTTATGACTCCGAAGGGCGTGTTGATATTTATTCTCTGGATTATTGGACCGAAGACGAATGGCAGCCGGCTCGCAAATTCGAAAACACCTACGACGCAAACCATTTAATGCTAACGACTTCGAAGGAACACCAGAACGGCGAATGGCAGCTTCACGAGAAAACCGAATATGTGCGCAATCAGGACGACCTGGCCACCGAGGTCACAATATCCCGATACATCACTGCGTGGGTATTTTATAAGCGCACGCTGAATGAGTACGACGCAAATGGCAATCCGATCCGACGTACCCATCAAAACGCGCTCTGCGGCAAATGGGAAAACGACACCCGCGAGGAATTCGAATACGAAGCGGTTAATTCGGCGCAGTATTCGCTTGATTATCATGGAATTAGCATATGGCCCAACCCAGCGGATGATTTCGTCCGCATAGCCGGCGATTTCCGCATCGACCGCGTCAGTCTGATCGGCGAGAATGGCCGCAGATATCCCATAACGGCAGCGCAACCCCTTAATTGCGAAGCATTTATCGCATTGCCGGAACTCCCCGCAGGCGCTTATATATTATATATAAATTCCGGTAAACGAACATTTTCCGAAAAAATCATCATTGGCAAATAAATGGCTAAAAGCGGAGAAAATACATACAAAAATCATCGTAAACGAATGCGCGAACGCTTTGCCTCGAGTGGGTTTGCGGGGTTTCACGACTACGAAGTGCTCGAATTCATCCTTTTCTACATATTCCCGCAGGTCGACACCAAACCCCGCGCCAAAGCCCTGATCAAACGTTTCGGAGGATTCGCAGACGTGCTCGACGCCGACCCCGCAGACATCGCCGCGGTCGAGGGCATGGGCCGCGAATCGGCGCTGGCGCTCAAGGCATTCCGCAGCGCGCTGGCGTATTACCACGAGGAATCAGCCCGCGGTAAATCAATGCCCATCGACTCGCACAGCGAACTTGTCAAATTGGTCAAATCCCAGATTGGCGGTCGCCCCGAGGAGATTTTCTTTGTAATTTATTTTAATACGAAAAACGAAATACTCGACAGCGAAATCATAAGCGAAGGCACCGTCACCGAAACCGCCGTCTATCCCCGCAAAGTCGCCGAGCGCGCGCTTCGCTGCCACGCCACCAGCATCGTAATCGCCCACAACCACCCTGGCGGAAGCGCCGAACCCACCGAGGAAGACCTCGACCTCACCGAGGAACTCCGCAAGAGTTTGGAATTAATGGACATACAGCTCGCAGAACACCTCATCATCGCCGAAGACGACAGCTATTCATTCTATAAAAAAGGCCTGCTTTAATTCTCTGCGCAAAGTCGCTTCCTTGTCATCACGAACAGAGATCAACAACCGTAAGCGCCTATGGTTTAATCACTTCCGCGTCATTCCGGGCGAACCGAAGGAATCTCTTTCCCCAGATTTCGGATTTTTGAAAAAAAATTGAGAAACCGGCCTGTCATTAATCCTAAAATCCTATTAGAGAGCCTGCTTCGCTGCGTTCGCAGTGACACCGATGGAATAGTATAAAAATCTATGCTCGCATACGTCAGGCGCACTCCGCTAAACTTTTCGTTGACGCACTTCCGCGTCATTCCGGGCGAACCGAAGGAATCTCTTTCCGCGATTCAGCTTTCTTAATCCCAATTCTAAAATGATTTATAATCCGTTTACTTGTGGTTAATTTCCGAATTTGCATATTCGCGGCGGTGTTTTGTTATATTTATTTGAAAATATTATGAAAAAATCATCCCTCCACAAAAATCAACACACAATCTCCCCCGCATGGTGCGCATGGACTAACTCCGCTTATGATTACAAATATCCGCCGCACATCCGTCTGATCGACGAGCATCTCGTGCGCTGCGCCAATCGCGAAATCACTCGCCTCGTTGTCAATATACCGCCCCGGCACGGCAAATCCGAGCTGATCTCGCGATTTTTCCCCTACTGGTACCTCGGCAATTTCCCCGACCACCGCGTAATTCTGACCTCCTACGAGGCCGGGTTCGCCGCGTCGTGGGGCCGCCGCGTCCGCAACATGATCGCCAAATGCGGCCCTGATCAGTTCGGCATCGCGCTCGATCCCTCATCGCGTGCGGCAGCGGAATTCAACCTCGATGGCCGCGAGGGCGGCATGATCTGCTCCGGCGCAGGCGGCTCGATCACCGGGCGGGGCGCCGATCTGCTGATAATCGACGACCCCGTCAAAAACGACGCCGAGGCAATGAGCGCAACATATCGCAACGCCGTCTGGGAATGGTTCGCATCGACGGCCTACACCCGGCTCGCGCCCGGCGGCATCGTCGTTATCGTAATGACCCGCTGGCACGAAGACGACCTCTGCGGGCGAATCGCCGCGATGAAAAATCAGGAATGGAAATGGCTGCGGCTGCCCGCAATCGCCCAGGCAGGCGATCCGCTCGGACGCAATCCCGGCGACGCACTATGGCCAGGGAGATTCGGCGCTGATAAACTCTGCGAAATCCGTGCGACAATAGGTCAATTTTGGTTTTCGGCACTTTATCAGCAGCAACCCGCTCCGGCAAGCGGCGGAATATTCAAGCGCAAATTTTTCCGCTATTACAGATCAAATCAGGATCATTATATATTAAATAATGAAAATGGAGAAGAAAGGATTCCGCGGGACATGTTGTCCATCATGGCCGTAGCCGATCTCGCCGCAACTCTAAAGCAGACATCGGATTACACCGTAGTGATAATATTCGGGCTTACTTCGTCGCGGAAAATACTCGTGCTCGACGTCGTCCGCGAGCGCTTCGAAGGCGCCGACCACCTTAATCTATTGAAAAATATAAACTTGCGCTGGCGCCCGGCGATGATCGGAATCGAAAGCAGCCAGTACCAGATTTCGCTCGTACAAAGCGCGCTTCGCGAGGGTCTGCCGGTGCTGGAGCTGCGGCCCGACGCGGACAAGGTAACCCGTGCATTGCCGATGGCCGCGCGCATGGAGTCGGGCGGCGTATATTTCCCGGCGGAGGCGCCCTGGCTGGCGGATTTCGAGACCGAGCTGCTGAACTTCCCCAAGGGCAGCCACGACGACCAGGTGGACGCGTTCGCCTACATCGCGCGCATGATCGGGAACGTCTCGGGCGCAATGCCAGTGGGCGTAAGCTCAATAAAAAGCAACGACTTCAGCGATATGAAAATCCGCAATAAATTCGGCAGGTGAGGATGGGCAAGAAGACAATATGAAAAAGTTTAATAAATGAGGACAACTTAAATCAAATTTCTATAAGTTTATCTGTTATCAATAATTCATATTTCTCTAAATGATGAGTGGTTTTCATTGGAATTCGAATATAGTCCAAATTAAAAATATCAATTAACTCACGAATTTCGGGATCATCGTCGTAAGTCATTAGAAAATGACCCTCGATTTGAGAGGCCAATTTAAACAAATCATAGTGATTTATATCGTAGTGTTTATATAATCTTTTTGCTGCTTTAAAATACGGCGGATCAATAAAAAAGCACATATCTTTGTTTATTTTATTAGCATCTAAAAATTCAAAGGCGTCACCTTGCAGAAAACATACTTTATCTTTTATAAAATCGATGGCGCGGATTCTGTTAAATAATGTCTTAGGATACCATCTTGACAAAATGCCTTTACCGTTTTCACCATTTTTAATCAGGCCTGAGCCTTTAGCCATAATTCCGCCATGAAATATTCTATTCTTCAGAATAGTTGCTAAAGCAATTTCACGAATGTCTTTATCTTCTTTATTCAGGATTTGCTGAGCATTTTCAATAGTCAGGTCTAATTGTATGATTTGATCTGCCAGCCATTGGTTATTATCACTAAAAATTGTTTCCCAAACAGCAGCTACTTCAGTATCCAATTCAATCATAATTACTTTTGAAGCAAGATTTTCAAAGGCTGCAGTAAGGCTGACGATTCCTCCACCAGCAAAAGGCTCACTTAAAATAATTTGTGAGGCATGATATTGTTTTAACCATTTTCTTACAACAGGTATCAACCAGGTTTTGCCGCCTGGATATCTGAAAGGACTACGTTGCGGTACTGATGCGACGTTTGTGATTTTTGTTGGTCTTTCTTGATTTTGGAATATATTCAGCTGATTATTCATTATTAATTATCTCATTTAATGCAGGTGCATCCGGAGGATTATCTAATTTAACATCTAATTTTTCTTGCAAAAGCGAAATGAAATTTTCGACCTTGCCCGGAGTTGGAATAATTATTTTATCTAATGCTGGCAAAAATTCTGTAAAAACCTTTTCAATTAATACAACGTCGAATATCTTCAGTTTATTGTTATATTCTAAATCGTAAATAAACCACGCAATATCAGCTTTTTCCTCAGGAACCACTGGAAGCACAGGCAATGTATCCCAAAATTGTTTTTGTAAAACAACAGCTTGTTTCTTTTCCCATTTTTTAAATATTCCACCTTTATAAAGCATTTGCGGAACTAATCTTTTTCTTGAAGATGACAAATAATCTGGTTTCGGGTAATTATATCCCGGAGTCCAACTAAAATTTGCCTTTGGATTTTCCTTATATTTCTCAAATGGGTTTCTTAGATTGCCCGATATATAAACGCCTTGTACTTCGAGAGAACCAAAATCGATTATTTCTCCATTTTTATTGTATGATACTAAAACATAATCAACATTGCCAGCCGTTTGTCCATTTTTATCCAATAACTTAATTTCAGAAAGCGATGTCCACTGGTCACTTTTCGAAAAAAAGAAATTTGCGGCATTTTCAATAATTATCCAATCTTGACGAAATCTTACAGGACATGTGATAATTGGAGCATTATTATGATTTATGCTGCACACCCCCAAGGGATTCTTAGCTTTATCTTTTGTGCAATTTGGAACTTTATTATTATAAGGGCACAATTGTTTTGATCTGTATCGCTTTGCTTGACTCCCATTATTTGTTATTGGGAAACCAAATACTTCGGCTAGGGGGTTATAATATTTATCGACATTTACCATGTTGGAATAATCCTTAATAGTCAATTATAATTATTTTTATTCAACTGCAAACTACTCCTTTTATATCTTTAGAAAAAATTACTTTTAACATAAAAAGCCGGAGCATTTTGATAGCGCTCCGGCTTTGTGGCTGATTTATATAGACT
>CAZEMR010000063.1:0-17062 GCA_964513465.1 uncultured Hyphomicrobiales bacterium | reverse complement strand
ACAACATGGAACAAAACCAGGAACTAAAAAACCAAGATATCAACAAGGCCGGGGAGGCCCGGACTAAAGAAAAGGCCGAACAGGACAAAGGACCCGAAGCGACTGAGCCACAGCCGTCTCCGCCCTCTCCGCCGGTAGTGCCAGGAGCGGAAACGCACGAACATAAACCCGAGCCCACCGAGCCCGAGGAGGAGAATGCCAAAGTAGATATTCCCAAAGACGCCGATCCCGAAGCCGGACCCCAGAAGTCCGAGCCTGTTCAGGCCGAAACAACACCCGAGACCGGAAAGCTCGAACCCGAAGCTAACATTCCCGCAGATGTCGAATCCAAAGAGGCAGACATCAAAACTTCCGAACCGGTAAAGCCCGAAGAAAAACAGGCCCAAGCCAAAGAGGAAGAGGCCGCCAAAACCGAAGCAGCCCCCGAACCCGCTTACGACGAGCAGTTCGAAAAGCTGCGCCAGGCCGAAGCCGAGGCCAAAACAGTCGAAGTCGAAGTAGCCGGCCGGATCAAGGGCGGCCTTCGCGTGAATTTCGAAGGACTGCCGGGATTTCTGCCCGCATCGCATTTCTCAATGCGCCGCAATCCCGCAGAGGAAGAGCTTCAGTCGGCAGTCGGCAATACTCTCGAAGTCAACGTACACGAGCTGCAGGACGAAAACGGCCGTAAGACCGTCATCTTCAGCCGCAAAAATCGCATCGAGGAAGATTTCTGGAATAATATCAATCCCGGCGAAAAAGTAACCGGCACCGTATCATCGATCGCCAGCTTCGGCGTATTTCTCGATCTTGGCGGAGTCGAAGGTCTTATTCATATATCACAGCTCTCGCAGGTGCACGTAAACGATCCGAACGACTTTGCAACCAAAGGCGAGGACATGGAAGCAGTAGTGGTCGACGTCGATCGCGAGAAAAAACGCATCGCTCTCAGCCGCAAAGAACTTGAGGAATCCCCCTGGAAGAATATCAGCGAGGAATTCCCAGAGGGCACATCTCATCAGGGCATCGTCCGCCGCCTTACTGATTTCGGCGCATACGTCGAACTCAAGCCGGGCGTGGACGGACTGCTTCGCACATCTGAATTATCGTGGACGAAGCGCATCAAATCGCCGTCGGACGTGCTTAAGCCCAACCAGCAGATTAATGTATATATAATGAATGTCAACGAAGAAAAACAGACCATGGCGCTGAGCCTGAAACGCACCCTGCCCAACCCATGGGAGTCGATGGCGGAGAAATTCCCCGTTGGCCAGGAAACCAGCGGCGAAGTCACACAGGTGATGCCCCAGGGCGCAATCGTGCGCCTCGGCGACGACGAAGTAGACGGCTTCATGCCACGCAGCAAGATGAGAAGCATCATGCAGGGCAAGAAAGTGCCTTATGAAGTAGGCGATAAAGTGGACGTCAAAATTGTCGATCTCGTACCCGAGCAGGAATCGCTTATTCTGGCGCCGATAGTAGACGAGGAAACACTCGCACGCGAGCAGGCACGCCAGCAACAGCGCCGCCAGCGCGAGGCCCCGCAGCAGAAACAGACACACAGCTCAATCACTCTGCTTGATATGCTCAGCGAAGCCGAGAAAAAACGCCTGATGGAAAACGGCGGCAACGAATAGATGAAATATTTTTCCGACAAGGCCGGTTTTAATTATTAAAACCGGCTTTTTTTATTATATTATAATTCATTTTTTAGCAAATGGCGCTTTTTCTTTAACTATCTTAATTAAATATGAATATCCGCATGAAAAATCTATCTCTGCCTGTATATATATTGTTAATTGCTTTTTTCGCACCCTGCGCTGCTTATGCATTTCAGCAACAGGATTCCGTCGATATCGACTTGATGCTCCGCCGCGAGAAGCGCCCCGCGCGCGAAGTGCTGACCGATTCGCCCGATTCAACTCTCGGCGCCGACGATCAGCCGGTGCTGCCAGGCTATCTGGATTATGATTTCTCTGCGCAACAGGACAGCAATTACTATCGGGCGATGAGGCTCAATATGACTCCACTGGCACGCCTGCAGAACGATCTGGAGGCAGTCAGACCCCAGCTCGAGCTTCGGGATAAAATCCGCTCCGGAATGCCCTGGCAGATCGCTATGCAGAATATGGAAAATATTCACAGCGAATTCCTGAAGCCAACGCCGATGGAAATCGTTCAGCACGAGATAGGTATCATCAAAGCATTCCATGTGCCGTTCGTATCTACTTATAATCCTTACGGAGCGAAAATTTCGATGGGCGCTATTGGTCAATTCCTGGGGATTAGCGAAGACGTTTCGCCGCGAATCCGTTATACACTGGAACATCCCGCCGAAGTCGAGGTAGTAATATATTCATATGATGCGACTGTGATCCGCACTCTGTTCAAGGGGCAGCAGCCAGCCGGCGCTTACGAGCTGGACTGGAATCTGCGCAGCGACGAAGGCCGGCGAATGCCGTCGGGCGATTATATCGGCGAGGTGCGAATCGGCAAATCCCGCTACGTTCGCAAGCGCATCCAGATTCCCTAAAACTCCACCCTTACGCCGCCCACAAAGAAGAAGCCGGTCTGGTAAACTGCCCTGACCGACTGAGTGGACTTATTGAATTTATAATTCAATACATTATGCGTGTTGAATATATTCTCTGCCGAAATATAACTTATCACCGAGACCGATTCCATGTTGTGCCGCAGATCGATCCTGAGATCGAAACGGCTGTAATCCGGCGTCCTGACGCTGTATGCGCGGTCATAGTCCCGCTTTGTTTTATTATACAAAATCGAGCGCTCAATATCGATCGGGATATACGGATTGCCACCGGCGAGTGTGTATTTACCCGAAAACTCGAACGACATCGACGGCGAAAGCGTCCACTCATACCCCGCGAGCAGATTCATTATATATATATTGTCAAATGCGCCGAATCGCCAGACTCCGTCGCTTGCGAGATATTGCTGCCGGACGTATGAGGCAGTCGCTGTTATATAATAATTGCCAGAAAAATTCCTGATTACGGAGAACTCCGCACCATATGCTTTGCCCAGGCCTTCGCTGACGGCGTCATATCCGGAGCCTTCCACTACTCCGAAGCCCGTGCCGGAATTCAGGAAGCTCCAGTAGCTGCTGCTGCGCTCGACCGGTGCTTTCGATATATCCTTGTAATATCCCTCGATCCGCATCATCGCGTCGGCGGTTATCTGCCATGAATATCCCGCCACATAATGAATCGACTGCATAAAATCGAGGTCTTCGTTGCCTTCGCCGTCGAAATATACGATCAGCGGCAACGATTGGCGGTGTACGCCAAACCCAAGCTCAAGCTTATGCGCCGGAAGGAATCGCCACGAAAGCCCGAACCGCGGCTCGATAGTCGCATTCTCGTTGAGCGCAAGATATTGCGAATGAAGCCCCATATTCGCCGTAATATCCTCGGTGATGCGCCAGTTCCAGTTGATATAGCTCAGGGTCTGGACGCTGTTGCCGCGCTCGTTCATAAGCCATTTGTCCTCGCTTTCGTCCATCAGGTCTTCGCCGTAGAGGTCATAATAGCGGAATCGGCCTTCGACTCCGGCTGTTATAAAATGCCTCGACGATGGGGAATAATTTATGCTATATCGCGCGGTATGATAGGCCTCGATCGACTCGCTCGTCAGCTCGGGCGAAATATCGGTCACGCGGTGATTGCCGTCGGTGGTGATTTCCTCAATATATGTATGATACTGCGAGTAAACGGTGCCAACGACAAGATTGCCATAAGCATTTTCGGCAAAAAGCCATTTCCAGTTTATACCGAGCGAGCCGAAATCTGTGCCATTGCTTATGTCGCTGTCTCCGGTTTCGACGCCCTGCTCCAGGCTTTCCTTAATATCTATCTTCGAAATTCCGAACAGCCCTGTCACGCTGATATGGTGATTCTCCGCGGGGGCCAAATCCAGCTTCAGCGTGCCGTCCTGATAGCGCGGGATACCGCTGAATCCGAAGTCGAAACCGATTTGGTTCAACAAATCAAGAAATGAATATCTGTAATTCGCCAGAAATGAGGATTTGCGCATGGGCAGCGGTCCTTCGGCTCCGAATTCGAAGCCGTTGAATCCGAATTGTCCCATAAATTCATAGCGTTCGTCGTTGCCACGGCGGGTACGAAGGTCGAACACACCACTCATTTTATCGCCGTACTCCGCCGGGAATGCGCCGGTCAGGAAGTCGCTGTTGTCGAGCAATGTGCTGTTGAGCGCGCTCACCGGACCTCCGGTAGCGCCCTGGGTGGCGAAGTGGTTGGGATTGGGAATATCCAGTCCGTCGAGCCTCCAGAGCAGCTCGGTCGGCGAGCCTCCGCGAATTATTATATCATTGCGCTGGTCGTTTGCACCGATGACCCCGGGATAGTTCTGCGCTGCGCGCGCTGGATCCATGCGGCTTCCTGCGAATCGCTCGACGTCGTCGACTGTGAACTGCACCGAGCTGACGATGGCTGATTCGTTGATCGGTTCGAAATTGCCCCGCGAATCGGTAACGGTGACGCCCTCGAGCTCGACAACGCTCATGTTGAGCTCGGCTGTTATTATCAGCTCTTTGCCGGAGGTAGCTACAATCCGCCGATGCTGGGTTTCGTAGCCAATCGCACTGATGACCAGCTCGTGGCGTCCGGCCGGAACGTCTTCGATGCGGAATTCGCCGTTGCTCTGGGAATTGGCGCCCAGCTTCGAACCTGTGATTGTGATGCTCGCGCCCGGGATCGGTCGCTGGGTCTGGTAATCGACAAGTGTGCCGCGGATTGTTGTAGTGGGTTTGTCCTGCGCGTTAGAATTTATTCCGAATAAGAATACAATTATCAATAAAAATATTAATGCCTTCATTCTGCCTGCCCGATTTTCTCTTTTCCGATTAATCTTTTTTTTACTGCTTATCAAATTATTCTTAAAAAACTCCGAATTTCAGATAAAACTGCATTTCGAAATTGCTAAGCGTTTTGTCGGTATATTTTTCATGGTAATCATAAAGCGCGCCGATAGTCAGCCGGTAGCCTCCGGCAAGCCCTGCGCGCATCCATTCGGTCAGATTGATTTCAGCGCTGGCCTGGGGGCGGACAACAAAAAACCATGAATTCCCGTATTCCGGATCGTAAAAACTATACTCTTCCTCGTCGTAAGAGCGCAGATTATAACGAATAATTCCGGACCCGACGAGGGTTGAAACAGCAATGTGAATCAGCGATTCCGGATTATTTATATATTCTATCTCAATTCCGAAGTAGTTCATATCCAGCATCGGAGATTCGCCGACAACCGGATCGCTGTATTCGGAAATGATATTCCGGCTGGCCAGATTATAGGCCCCTGCGCCGATTGCCCACGAGTGATTCAGTATCACTCCGGCGCGCACGCCATTAATAAATACCGCCTTGCCGCCAACTCCGCTGAGCGAACCGCTGAGCGCGCCATAGAAGCCGATCGGCTGGCTGGCCGCATTACCGAAGAGAGTCTGCTCTTCGCTATCGAACGCCTTAGCGTTTGCTGACAAAACAATTATTAATACTAATATTCCGGTAAAATGTTTCATTTCATGGTTCCGAAAATTACGGATATTTGAATTGTATAGCCCGAAAGGCGGCTGTTGTCGTATACCTCGCCCCGATATTCGTAATCGGCGCCAATTGCTATGCGCCAGCCTGCGTCGGCGGCGAGGTAGATCCAGTCGTTGATTTCCATCAACAATGCGATCCTCGGCTCGAGCGTATAATACAGGTCGTAGCCATAGTCCGGATTATATACCTCATCTTCGATTCGGACGAGGTCGGAGAAATAATTGACATAGCCCCAGCCCCCGGTCGCGCGCGCAAAGAAGTGGAATTTTTCGCCCCTGGTGAATATATACCCAAGCTCGAATGCATAGAAATCCATCGTCAGATAGGGTCTGCGGCCGGATTTGGGATCGAGGTATTGCGATTCGACATTCTGGCTGATCATATTCGAAAGGTGGGCAGCAAACATCAGTCTGCCGCCGAGTATGACTCCCAGCTTTGCGCCTGCGAGCAGTACGGTGTGGTCTTCGACCTGCGACACCTGAATCATTGGCTCGCCATATCCCGAAACGCTGCCGAACAGGCCATCCTGGGCTGCAGCGTTGCTCGCGCAAAATAGAATCATTATATATATAAGCGTTAATCTCATAGTGCGGTCAGAAAGATGTGATCAGCTTTATTCCGGCGACGGCCCCGCTCAAATCGGAGTCGTCCAGCACGTTTTTATAATCCACTCCGGCAGCGATCCGCCAGCCGAGTGATATTTGCAAAAAGCTCAGATCGGTGAATCGCCAGCCCGCCAGCAAAGAGGGCTCGGCGAGGAAATACCAGTCGTTATTCGCATCGACAAATGCTCCCACATCCGGCGATAGCGAGATATTCGAATATCCCATTGCGATCAGAGCCTCTGCGCCTATTTCGAACCCACCCATAACCGGAGTACGGTATCCGAGCTCGGCGCCGCCGTAGGTCAGCCAAAGCAGCGGGCTGGCGGCAGTTTCGTCGATGTGGATACGGATATTCTGCGAGAATAGCTGATAAACGCCAATGCCGAGAGTGAATTTTCGGGTAATGTGGACTCCGAATCCGAGGCCGGCCTCTACTCCCCATTCGTCGAGCATATTGGCGCCTTTCATTGCGAAGTCAGCGTAGGCCATACCGGAGCTGAGCTTGCGGTCGCCCCCTTCGTAGCGTTCGCGTTCCCCGCCTGGCAATAGCTGCGCTGCGGCGATCTGCGATAATGCGATTAATATAATTAGATATTTAATCATAAATTATTCGCCGAATGGCCACTGTTTTTGTTCTTTAAGCCGCTCGTCCATGCCATGTTCGATCATCATTTCTCGGAGCTGATCTCTCGAATATTTCGGATGCGCGAATTCTCCGGGGTTGGCCAGATTGTATGCCAATAGCGACACCACAGCCGCAGCATCGCTCAGGAATCGGACATTGACTTTGTCGAAAGTATCGCCGAATGCGTGGTAATTTTCTATCAGGCCTTCCTCGAGTTCGCCGGTAAGGGTGAACGACGGTATGCCTTCGAACATGAAATACATGTGGTCGCTGTTCGGCCAGGGGTGATTGAATACGCCTTTATTCATGTCATAACCCGACCATTCGGAGATAATATTTTCAAAAAATTCTTCGTATTCTTTGAATCCCATCAGATTGATCCCGCTCGGCGAACTGGTCATGTCCATATTAATCATCGCCGCGACTTCGTCTGCGTGGCGGGCGGCATATGCCTTCGACCCCCACAGCCCGAGCTCCTCGGCGTTGAACCATACGAATTCGAGTGTATATTCATTCTCCGGAGCATATTTCTTCAAAAGCCGCGCCACATCCAGCAGTATTGCCGTGCCGTGGCCATTGTCGCCCGCGCCCTGACCGAGATCCCATGAGTCGATATGAGCGCCGATTACAATCTTTTTGTCGCTTCGTCCGGGCAGCCTGCAAACCACATTCTGCGATTCGATCGGCTCCTTTGTAGTATATGAGCGGTTCCACATTTTGAGCGATACGGTTTCGCCGCGTTCAGCGAGCCGCTTCAGCCACATCCCCTCTTCATAGGTAATGCTGTATGCCGGGATTGCCGAGGGTTCGCCGTCGAAATTGGTTACTCCGGCCTGGAGCAGTCCGCCCTCTTTATTATTTATAAACAGGATTCCGTATGCGCCTTTACGGGCGGCGATTTCGATCTGCTCATAGCGCAGTATCCGGCGTCTGCCCTTTGCTCCGCCCTGCTCTATTAGTACGAAGCGGCCGTCGAGGTTATCCTTGTCGTAGTCCTCTTCGTAGCCGTGGCCTGCGTAGTAAATTGTGCCCTCGAGCGGGAATGTTTTGTTGACATAACCCAGCGCGCAGGCCCGAAGCTTGCGGTAGTAGGGCGCCATTACGACGATTTCGTCATTTTCGCGGACCCAGCCGGGCATTTGGAATGTTTCGATTTCTGCGGAATAGCCGAATTTGGTCAATTCCGCCGTAAGCATTTCCACGGCGCGTTTGTTGTTGGGGCTGCCGGGCAGCCTGCCCCCGGCCATATCGCACATGCGCCCGAGGAAATCATATCCGGCGTTTTCGAGATATGCCGAGCCGAATATTGGATTGCGGACGTCGCCGGGCTGTGCCGTACATGACGACACAGCCATTGCGACGATCGCAAAAAATGCTATTATTACTTTATTTATTCCCATTCGAGGTTTCCCGTGTTCCGATAAATTTCTGATAAAGCAGAAGTCCGGCAATACACACCACTCCGATAAGGCTGAAAGTCAGCCATAGCTCGGATGTATTTGCCATAGTGACAACGTCGGCCTTGGGTATGCCTGCCTTTTCCGCAGCCTCCATCGCATGGTGAATCTGCGCGTCGGCGCCGACTAAGACGTCCGACCCCTTTTTATATATTGTGGTGCGGACATATTCGATCATCGGTTTGTCGATAAATCCTACATACAGGCGCGCGCCAAGGTATCCGCCGATTGCCGAGCCGAATACGCCATATAGGAATCCGAATCCCATATAGGTCGCTTTTTTATCCGGCGGCGCAATTAGCCCGAGGTAAGAAATGAATTTCGGGTGAGCAGTCATTTCGCCAATCGAGAACAGGAAGATTCCGAGCATAAACACCCAGATGCTGGTGCCGAGCGAAAGTATCGCCATGCCGATCGTACCGATCGCAATGCCGGCGACCATCGTGGGCAGCGCCTTGGTTTTACGGACGATTGTTGATACGAAAATCTGCAAAAGAATAATTGTAAGCGCATTCAATACGGTAACGTGTTCGACTGCAAAGCTCCAGTTTATCCCGAGCGTATTCTGTACGAAATTATCAAGGGGCGAGGCGTCAACAAATGCGTCCACATACCACAGCACACTGTCGAACATCTGGAAATACAGAATCCAGAACCATGAATAAATGAAAATAAACAGGATAAATCGCCAGTCCCTGAATACCATCCATACTTTCGAGAAAATGTCTTTGAGCGCAACCATAAAGGGCTCTTTTGCGTGCTCTTCGCGCGGCGGCTCTTTATATATAAATATAGTCGGAATAAGCATTGCGCCGGTACCGATGGCCGAGGCGAGAATCACATACGACCAGTCGATCGATTTCAGCGCCGGGACGATGAACATCGGGAACAGGAAGGCCCCGAGATTGATTGTCCAATAGAATATTCCGAAGCCGAGGGTGCTGGTCTCCTCGTCCGTCACTTTTGCGATTGTTCCGGAAATCACGGGCTTGAACGTACCCGCGCCGAGTCCCATAATTACAAGCGAGAGGAATACCGGCAGGTACTCCGTTGCCTGTGCGGTCAGGAAGTAACCCGTACCAAGCAGCGCGAAGGCCACCATAAGCGTTTTGCGATAGCCCATGCGGTCGGCAATAGCGCCGGTAATGATAGGCAGGAAGTACAGCAAGGGCTGTATAGTACTTTTTATCACACCCACCTGAGTTTTGTCAAATCCGAGCTGGTCAACCAGATAGACTGAGAGGACGCTCATCATTCCGTAATACGAGCCTCTTTCGAAGAACTCGTAAATAATTGCTATCCAATAAGTAAAGGGTAATTCCCTGAAAGCTGCTTTTTTCTTTGTTTTTTCTGCCATTGCAATTAGATCTGTTAGTTGATAATGATTATATTAAATACAATAATTTCAATCTCTTCGATTGCATCAGGTAAATCTTGGCAAAGATAATAAAAAGGCGGGAGGCAGAAAAAAAAATAATGCCGGAATTAGCCGGAAATGGCCACAGATGCGGGATTAATGATCAATCAAGTGGCGGAATGTTTACGATAAATGTAGTGCCGCGGTTGATCTTGCTTTCCACACGGATATCGCCCCTGAGGGAGTCCACGCAATTTTTGACAATCGCAAGCCCCAGCCCGTAGCCGTTGATGTTTTTGGTATTTTTTGCCCGGAAAAATGATGAGAATAAATGCGGTATATCTTCCTTCGGAATACCGATGCCACGATCGCTTATACGGAATTCTATGCCTTTTTTCGAGCAATTAACTCGGAAATCCACATTGGTGCCGGTCGGCGAATATTTGATTGCATTCGAAAGCAGATTGTTGATTATCAGCCCCAGAAGATTCTCGTCTATATATATATCATGGCAATTGCCGGTGCAGGCAATATTAATCAACTGGCCCTGGCTGCCGTGGCTGAATTCGATGTTGTCGGCCAGCGCCTTGCAATAGTCCTCCAGATCGATATATTCGGGATTGGCCTCCATCATCCCGGTTTCCATACGGCCGATTATCATCACATTTTCCATTAATTGGGTCATCCGAAGCACAGTATTGCGGATGCGCCCGAAATGCTTTTCGCGCTCGGCATCGTCCCACATATTGCCATATTGCTTTATCATGTCGGTCGAAAGCATAATCGTAGTCAGCGGCGAACGAAATTCGTGAGAAATCATCGAGAGGAATTTGGACTTGAGCAGATTCAGCTCACGCTGCTTATCGAGTGCCAGTTCGAGCTCTTCGTCGAGAGCTTTGCGGTCGGTAATATCGAGCCCTTTGAAAAATATCACCTGGCGGCCGGCCACTTTGTCCTCATTCATTGTAACAAGCAATATAATCCTATCGCCTTCGGCGTTTTGCAGCCATACTTCTTTTTTGAAATAGTTATTCGGGACGAAATTCTCGCTAACTATATTTTTTCCTTCTTTATAGTCATAAAAGCATGGCTGTTCGGCTGCGGAGGCTCCGATAAAACTCTCGCGGGAAACACAGAACAAATCCGCAAAAGCCGGATTGACATCAATAATACGGCCGTTCTCGCGGCTGATCAGAGCGGACGGAACGGGACTAAGCAGAAAAAAATTACGGTATAAATCATTATAATCCAGGCGTGGCCTCATATTTCCCTCTGTGATTAACTTTGCTGCGACTTTGCGCAATATCTCTTTTATCGCATTCGTATCGTCTTTTTCGGCGATTTCATCCACGCCATTGCGAACAATATCGGGTATGTCCTGCCATGCGATTTTGCGGGAAATCAGCACGAACATAGGATCAAAGGGCGAGCTTCGGGCCGCCGACAGCATGTCTTTATAATTGCCGATGGTCGAATCGCAGGCACATATCACGCAAAAGACAGATTCATCCGCAATCATTTCTGTTGCCCGAATGCGGTCTTTAATATAAATCAGTTCAATCCCGCCGCCCAAATCCCTTACGGCCCGGTTGAGCTGTAGTTCGATATCTTTATCTGCGTTTATGACTAATATTTTATTACGCGATTGCATTTAACCTCTGATCCCGGATTGACTAACCGTGATGAAATAATGACGTGATTCAATAAATATAAAATCTCTTCCCGCTCTATAAATTGGGAAAAGATTTTAATAAAAACAAGTTTTTTGAGATGAATTTTTAATCAGAAAATATTATTTAATCCGGACAATTACACTGCGGTTATAGAATCTGCCCATTGGATTGTTGTTTGAAAACCAGTACTGATCCGGCTGAATGAATTTCAATTCAGCGTCGGGGCGTGCAATTAATTCCGAGGCGGCCTGCATTCTGCGACGCGCCAGAGAATTATTATAGGATTCGCTGCCAAAATCGTCCGTCAGTCCGACGAGCTCTATGCTCCGGCCTGCGTCGGCGGATTTGCGTACCGCTTCGAGAGCGGAGCGGTTGACACCGGTGAATTCCGACCCGTCGAATTCGAAAAATCCGAGTATAAATATATTCTCTTCGCCAAGGCGATTGACCGAAGTATCGCGTTTGTCAATATGAATCCGGACATAAGCGCCAATGCTGTCCGCGCCGGTCTGATTATCCGAATTCAGCGCATAGGAATTGACCTGAAGATAGTCTCCGTCCCGGTCAATATCCCTTCCAAGTTTGAATTTCGCATATGTATCCGCGGCATCGAGTATCTGCAAACCGCCAAGATAGGCCGTTGTGCGCCTGCGCATAATCGTAGCCTTGCTGTCAATGTCTGCGCTTATGACAAGTTCGGTTTCGCGGATTGTTTCACTTAAATCCTCGCGTGTGATATAATCGAGAGCCCTGGCGCCATCAAAGCGGAACTCGATGCGGCTATGCTCGGCAGCCAGTTCGGGTCTTTTGAATCCTGCTGTGTCGTGAACCACGATTTCCGATTGGATGCGTCCCGTATCAATACCCAGTTCGGAAAGATTATCAGCGATCATCTCAATTCGCTCTTCGGCCGTTTGGCGAGTCTCTGCGCTGGTGATGTGCGCAACCATTCCGGCTGGCTTATCATTCGATTTAAGATAATTAGCCACCGCATCGATCACATTCCGCTGATCGATTTTCCCGTTCATGAATTCAATTGAATAATCCGCCGGAGCGGTTTTGCCCGGAACGTAGAATACCGCAGGCCTTAAGCTCATTTTCGTGATTTCATATTTATATTCCGCATCGATCCGAATTGTATCGCCCTGCCCTATCTCGCGGCCATTGGCCATAAGCTTAAGATCGACCGAAGCCGGATGTATCACCGGCGGCACGGGAGGCTCCGGCATACCCGGCAGCGGCGCCGGCTTCGGCGCAGGCGCTTCGGGCGCGGGAATTACATAGGCCACTGTCACGCCGCCTCGCAGTGCATTTGCTTTCCAGTCGATCGGCGAGACCACATTAGTCAGCGAATAATCGAACATAAGTTCTGGGCGTACCAGCCAGTTGCCGCTTTGCCATGCATCGAATTCGGCGCCAACTGAGATTGCGGCATAAAGCCCGGATGCGTCGGGCAGCTCGCCGCTGCGCTGACGCCGGAATCGTTCGCCGTTTTCGAATGTTACGTCATCCGGCGAAATAAGAGCTTCCTCGGATTCGAAGCTTTGGGACATATATATACCAATCCTGCCGCCGAATCTAATCGATAGCGGCAGTTCATCGAGTGGTCTGATTTTTATTCCGGGGCTGAACATCAATGCGCTTAGCTCTGGATAAATGCGGTATTCGACCAATGCGCGTCCTGCTTCGTTGCCGGATATTACATGGCCGATGAATTCTTCTTCGATAAGGTCGGCGCTAAGGCCTGCTATTCCGCCGCGGAGGTATAACGATGCAGGCCTGCCGAAAAGCCCGCCGTCGAGCCGGTATTCGGCGCCGGCTTCGGCATACCAGCCGATGCCCGATCCGCCGGTAAATTCCGTACAGCAGGTCTCAAGCCCCGGCAATCGAGGGAAAGAAGCGGTATGAATATTCCATGCTCCGCCTGCGCTCCCGGTTATTGTCCAGTTTGCAGGGTCGTCTTTGGCTGAGGAATTGTTTATTCCGAAAAATATTATTACCAGCAAAATCCAGTATTTCATCTTGGCCTTGTCCATATTATTTGATTATCACAAGCATCTCGGCGCTCCATGAATCATCCGAGCGCAGCATCAGCCGGAAGGTTCCAGGGGCTATCCCCGTCAGATTTATGCCGATTTCGTTTCGACCGTTATGGCCGGAAAATCTCGAGGTAGTCAGCACTTTTTGACCCAATTCGTCATAAATTTCCACAAAATACGAGTCTTCGGTTTCGGAATCGAACACCACATTGACCACTCCTGATGCGGGATTGGGCATAAGGCTGACTATTGATACTTTCGCATCGTTCTGCAGTATTCGCCTGTCTCCGCATAGGCCGGTTATAATTAGCTCGCCATCGACGGGTGTTACATCGACCGCTTCGCCCCAATATAAATTTCCGTTCTGCAATTGCAGCGGGGAGCGATCGGTTTCGGCAATTCCCGCGGGGCCGATTACGCGCGCCAGGGTGCCCTGACGCGGGAAATCGCCTTCGACCCTGATGCCCACAATCCGCTCATCGCCGACTATTTCATTGCGGGTGATAGTGGCCTGGCCGTGGTCGCTTTCGACCGTTTCGGGCAGAAACAGCCTGGGGTTGACGCTGAATTCCGCTTCACAGAATCTCTCGCCGGCATAATCCCTGTTGTGGCGGTTTTCGTAATTAATATTAATAATCGCATTGCCTCTCGGATCGGCTTCGGTAGTGGGTATAGAGACGGTCGAAGCGCCCTCGAAAAAGTCGAGTAATATGTATTTCTGCACCAGACATGGTACTGCATCGAGCGATAAAGTCGCACCCTTGCGTATTCCGCCAAACCATTCGATTGCAATGCTGTCGGTTTCGCCGGGCAAAATGCTGACGGGCATCGGAGTGGTCACCCGAAAATTACCCACCGGGGCGATATTCACCTGATTTATTGTCAGCGCATCGCCGCCAGTGTTTGTGATTGTCAGGTAGCGCGTGGTGATTTCCGGAATATATAATAATTCCTGATGGCTCATGTCCACAAATGTGCCTATTCCGCGGCCGCTGACCGGGAATTTGAATATCTGGAACATCTGCTCGGAATGATACACTGCCAGAGTATCCGAAAAAACGCCGAGATCGGGGGGTATAAACCGCAGGCGAACAGTATGCACTCCGCCCGGCGGCACCACAGTTCCCGTATAATTTTCGGCAACACTAATTCCGGTATTAGCCTTGTTCAGCGAAATCAGACTGTTAATTTCGAGCGGCACCGGGTCTTCGTTGCGGAATAGTTCGAATTCCGCGTAAGCCGTATCGCCGATGCAGACATCTCCGAAATTAAAATCATTCTGCAAAAATGTGATATTCCTCGCCAGACCCTCGCTATGGAGCGGCACAATATATTCATGCCCGCAGCTTTCGAAAACCAGCGAATCCGTGATTTTCCCGATTTTTCGCGGCCTGAATGCAATGTCGAACGTAAGGCATTCGCCGGGTTCAAGCGTATCAGGTATCGAAATATTGCCAAAAGCAAAATGCTCTCCGTGCAGGAAAAACACATCGGTAAAAATAAATTTCGAAATTCCGGCATTGCAGAGCTTGCCCGTATATGTATAATTATTCGTGGTGGCAATAAATTTTGGCTCAATCACGATCGCTTCTGTGGCAATGGCCGGACGCGCGATCGTGTTATAACCATTGCTCTGGTCTTCTTCCGGATAGGTAAACGAACGAACCACCACAGCACCGTTGCGCAGGCCGAATGCTATCGAATGCCCTTCGGGCGAAAGCTCGAATTCGACTATATCGCTTCCGGCGCCCATAAAAGTGCCAGCGAATACGTCGGCGGGCAGATCCCAGAATGCAATCTGGGGCTGGGTGCGCGAGCCGACCACAAGCATATTGGATGCGGGGTCGAACTGCAGCCCGAGCGGATCGGTCGCATTGAATTCATTGGTGCGGACAATCTGTTCGGTATCGATATCGATTATATTTATTTCCGCAGATGCGCCAGACGAGACTGTGCCACGTGAAGCCCGCGATCCAAGCCCGAGCAGTTTGCCGTCCGGGGAATACGCAACACGCTCGATGACCGGAACCGATGGGAAATTCATCGTTTTAATAATTCCGAAATTCGGCAGATCTATCAGCACAAAATCGCCATTGAGCAGTGCGACTACCGCGCGCTCGAGCGTTTGATTAAATGCAAAATCGATAACAGGATTATCGAATATTATGGTTTCGATTTCGCTGCCGTCTGCCGGATCAATAAACTTGAGCTGATTGTTGAGCGCAGGCACCATTGCGATAAATCTCTGCTGCGGATCAATATAGGTGTGGCGAATTTTATATGCGGCTTCTAAGCTTTTTTTGGATGCGAATTGCGAAGCTCCATTTTCGAAAAATGCGATCGTATCGCGCGGCTGAATAGAAAAAGGATCATATGTCAGAATAAAGTCATGATCCGGATTAGTATAACCCAGCCCGAAAGGATTAATCTGCTTGTCGGGATATGAATAATCCCCGGCGATATATTCGTTGATTTTTGTATCATTCATCAGGTTGAATTCGGTGATTTTGCCAGATTGATCCGCTGCCAGCAGCCGGGTCGCGTTGTGGTTGTACGCAAGCTGCGCTACGGGAGCCTCGCCCGCCACCAGCGTTCGGCGAATATCGGGAATCATGTCCTGGCGTACTTTGATCAGCATGCGGTCGGTCTCGACGTCTGGCACAGTCCATAAATACGTTGAATCCATCGAGCTTTCGATCTTATCCCATGTCAATCCGCCGTCATAGCTGGCGAAAATATGAGTTGGAATGCTTCGCGAATGCCCGGTCCATTTGATTTCGTATTTCTGGCAAGGGGCAAGCACGACGGCGCTGTCGGGCTGCACAAGCTTCAGCAGGGTCTGTCGCTCGATTTTATATTCATTGCCGGTAAGCCTTACCTGGCGGGTGATTCCGCCCTGGTAATGGAAAGTAATGACGTCCTGGATAAACCCCTCGCGCTTAGGCACGAAAAGTATATCCATATAATATGAAAACGCGGGCTGCAAGAGCACTGGCGGCGGAGCAGTCGTAAGGTTATTGCCATGCCATTTAAACGCGAAATGCTCTGTCGAAAAGCTTATCGAATCCAGCCAGAAAGGCATCTCGTTGCCGGCCGAATTTGTGCGCGAAAGCAATGCAACCACCCGTGTTTGCGTTCTTGCGGTATCGCCCACGGCGACTTTCCCGAAATTGATACGGTCGATCTGGAGATTGCTCTGGTCGACCAGCGCCAGAAGATATGGATCCGGATATGGATAAATTCCGGTGATCGCTGCTGACTGAGTGCCGCGTGTTACCACGAGTGTGGCATAATTAACGCTGGGGTCCCAACCCTTGACTCCGGGTATCCATTTTATATCATGCCAGCCGTTGCCTTCGTAAACGAGCTCTGAGGGCCGTACTGAAATATTGTTTTCGACCACCAGCAACTCTGAAATATCGAGCTGCACGGGCTGTCCGGCTTCTGCTGCGTAAACCCGCATTTCCAGCAGCGGGAAATTCTCCGTCCTGACGTATTGGTTCGGGCTGAATTCTTCAATTTGAAGCTGAAGCTGAGCAGATGAAACCGAAGTAAATATTAAAAAGAAAATCGGGATAATATATTTGTAAATCATTGATAATCCGGGATAGTTGAATTCATTTTGCAAAACTCTACACCAAAGACGTATCAATTGGCAAAAAAGTTACATTTTGGTGATATTTAAATAAAAAAGGCTCCGGAGAAAACTCCGGAGCCTGTGAATAATCGGACGGGCAGA
>CAZEMR010000062.1:0-17429 GCA_964513465.1 uncultured Hyphomicrobiales bacterium | reverse complement strand
TTATCTGACACATCCTGCTCGCTGGGTATTAACTTAATATCGTCAATTTGCTTTTTCATTTGCTCATATTCATTCTTATTACGTCTTTTGGCGATTTTAGCGAGTTGTTCTTCGAAGAGCGAAATAAGAGTATCAAGAATTTCCATTTTCAAAAATTCCTTATATTGTGAGGGAGAAATTATAAGATAATAGATTGCAAGCCGGAGCAATTATTGCAGTATTTGAATAGAAAAAAATGATGTTTACATTGCAAATCCGTTAACAACTGCGTTAACACCCAAAACTAAAAATCCGCAAGCCCATCAATATTATGAACTTGCGGATTATGCTCAGTGCTCCCTGGGAGACTCGAACTCCCGGCCCGCTGATTAAGAGTCAGCTGCTCTGGCCAACTGAGCTAAGGGAGCACGGCAAAATTAACACTTTTATACTAATCTGCAAAATTTATTTAAGCTTTGTGGGTGATTATTGATGGACACAGTAGCGGTAATCTATTGTTTATTCGTGACTTAGAGATTCCATTTCTTCCTGGAGTTCGCTCCATTGGTCCATTTTGCGATTTAATAGATTTTTAAGTGCGGTGTATTCTTCCTGTTTTTCGCGGGCGAATTCTGGATCGGCAAATAGTTCGGCATCGGCAAATAATTCATCAAGTCCGGCGATTTTAGACTCGAGGACTTCAATTTCAGTTTCGAGGGATCCTATCTGGCGGCTGAGCCGCGTGTGCTCGCGCTGATAAGCCTTTTGCTGCTGACGATAGGCCTCGGAATCGCTCACGTTGCTGGCAGATTCAACAAATTTCGATTTGCTCGTTCGTTCTATTTCGCGGATGTTTTCTATGCGTTTTTTTTCGAGGTAAGTATTTATTCCGCCTATGACTTCCTCGATTCCTTGATTGCGAAATTCCACTGTACGTCCGGTCAGTCCGTCCAGGAAGTCGCGGTCGTGGGATACCACTATCAGCGCGCCTGCGTACTCGGCGAGAGCTTCTTTAAGGACGTCTTTGCTGGTCATGTCAAGATGGTTTGTGGGTTCGTCGAGGATTAGGAAATTATGCGGCTCGAGCATCAGTCGGGCCAGCGCAAGGCGTGATTTTTCGCCGCCTGAGAGCACTTTGACCTTTTTATATATATCGTCGCCGCTGAATAGGAATGCTCCGAGCAGGCTGCGGATTCGCGTGCGCATTTCGCCGGTGGCGGCGCGGTCGATTATGTCGTAAGCCGTTGAGCTGTCGTCGAGTAGCTGTGCCTGATGCTGCGAATAAAATCCGACCGATACGTTGTGGCCGATTTTTAGATTGCCCTCGTAATCCAGGTCGCCGGCCAGAATACGCGAGAGCGTGGTCTTTCCCTCGCCGTTGCGACCGACAAATGCGACTTTTTCGCCGCGTCCAATCGAGAAATCGATTCCTCCGAGTACTTGATGGTCGCCATATCTTTTTTGCAGATTGCGTGTTTCGGCGACCGTTGCGCCCGATCTCGGAGGCTCGGGGAATCGCACCCGAATACGGGAGTCCTCTTCCTCGTCGATTTCGATACGCTCCATTTTCTCAAGCTGTTTAATTCGGGATTGTACGCGCGATGCAAGGGTTGCCTTCGACCTAAAACGCTCGATGAATCTCTCGGTCTGATCGATTTTTTTCTGCTGATTTTTCTGCGCGGCGAGCTGCTGTTGACGCTGCTTTTCGCGGAATTCAACAAATTCGGAATATGGCAGATCGCCCATGAATACTTTGCCTGCGCTGATTTCTACCGTGCGGTTGGTGATATTATCCAAAAATCGCCTATCGTGCGAAACTAGCAAAATCGCACCTTTGTAATTTTTCAGAAAATTCTCCAGCCAGGTCAGAGATTCAATATCCAGATGGTTCGTCGGTTCATCAAGCAAAATGCAGTCCGGATGGCTCAGCAGTATTTTTGCAAGCTCTATACGCATTCGCCAGCCGCCGCTGAACTCGCTTACAGGCCGGCCGAAATCTTCGCTTTCGAATCCCAATCCGGTAAGTATTCTCTCTATCTGAGCTTCGGCTTGTCCGCCGCCAAGCATTTCGTAGCGGTCGCTTGCCTCGCCGAGTTTTTCGAGCAAACGCGAATATCCATCGGATTCATAATCCTCTCGTTCGGCGATTTCCTGATTAATTTCCGCGATTGTTTTCTCTAAATATATAATTTCTCCGAGCGCGGATTTGGTTTCCTCGACGACCGATTTGTCCGAAAACGGTGAGGCTTCCTGCGGCAGGTAGCCAACGGTATAATCCGAGGGCATAGTCAGAGTGCCGCTTTCGGGCTCGATATTGCGAGCGATAATTTTCAGCAAAGTACTCTTGCCCGCGCCGTTGCGACCGATCAGCCCGATGCGGTCGTCGTCGCGAATTGTGAGCGAAACATCGTCAAAAAGCCAGCGATCGCCCGTAAAAATCGATATGTTCGAAATAGTTATCATTTTATATATATAGCTGAGCGTGAATTACCTAAAAACCAATTCGCAAAATATGACATTTATGAGTATTAACGAAATATTCAACGCACCAGCAGCAGATTTAATTTGATTATTAAGTAAAAAAAAGCTAAAATAGCTTAGTTAATTATGGAAAACCAAATATAAGATGAATTAATAAAACAAATGTCAGACGAAGAAAAAAATTTTTCTGGATATCGTGAAAAAGCGGAAAATTACTTCAAACGAAACGCTCCGGATAATGAATTCCTCAGAAGTCAGGACAAAGACCGGATCATTCACGAATTGCGTGTGCACCAGATAGAGTTAGAGCTTCAGAACGAAGAGCTACGCAATACCCAGCTCGAATTGGAGCGAACCCGCAATGAATATTCCGATCTTTTCAAAAATGCTCCGGTGGGATATCTGATAATCACCGACCAGGGGCTGATCATTCGCGCTAATAATACTGCATCGGCATATTTCGACCTGCCGGTCAAAAAAATCGAAGATCAGTTCATTACTCAATTTATACATCGCGACTCTCAGGATGATTTCCACCATTTCCGGCTGAAGATGATTTCGGGCGAATCGAAAACACGCGCAGAAATCACACTACGGATTAATAACAAGAATTTTTATTCGCTGTTCGAAGGCTCTGCAATAGCACGACTTCCACGCGAAAAACAATTCTACAGGCTGGTAATAAGCGATATTAACCGCATCAAAACTCTGGAACGCGAAACCATATCCGGCCGGGCGAATTATAGCGCGATATTCTCGATGGCACACGATCCGATGTTCGTGATTTCCAATACCGGAATAATTCTCGATTGCAATATCACAGCCGCAGCTCTTTTCGAAAAATCGCCCCACGAATTTATCGGCGATAATATTGCCTCTTATTTCGCGGAAGGCTCGCCGATTCAATTAAAAGATTTTCTGATAGAAAACAGCGGAGAGCTCAGCGAAGCCGATTTTCGCGGTAGCAAAGGAGAAAGCATCCGACTGGAAATCAGCAGCACAGGCATTGAATTCCACGAACAGGACGCAGTGCTTCTGGTCTGCCGCGATCTGCGCGAGAGAATAAGCTACCACCGTGAAATGCGTGAATTAATCGCTCAAAAAGAGAAATTTTTTTCGATAATCACTCACAATCTGCGGTCTTCGTTCGAGGGATTCCTGAAGAATTCCGATGTGCTTTTCTCAGGATTTAATGATCTCACGATCGAGGAGCTTGAAGAAAAATCGAAAACACTGAATGAATCCGCAAAAATGCTTTTCGGGCTGCTTGATAATCTGCTCGAATGGTCTACACTTCAGAGCGGAAATTCGGCATTCGCTCCGGAAATTCACGATATTAGCGAGCTCGTTTTCAATACTTTGTATATGCATAAAAATCAGCTCGAGCAAAAAAAGATACATATTGCAAACGAAGTCGCCGTCAATAATCTTGTCCGTATAGACTACAAAATGATTGTTAGCGTGCTCCAGAATCTGATTTCGAACGCCGTCAAATTTATGGACGAAGAGGGTACTATCCGAATTACAGCGCATAAAAGCGGCGATATGATCACAATCACAATTTCCGACACCGGCGCAGGAATCAGCCCCGAAAATCTCGGCAAGCTGTTTTCGGTCGAAAATCACGATATTCGCTCGGGCGACCATCGCGGGCGCGGCAGCGGACTCGGCCTATTGCTTTGCAGGGAATTTATCGAAAAGCATGGCGGGCGCATCTGGGCTGAAAGCCAGGTCGGCGAAGGCTCGTCTTTTTCTTTCACCCTGCCCGCGGCCGATGATGATGAATTTCCACTGATGTAATATTTTTAAAAAACATCAACAAAGGGATCGCCCGATTTCGCAGGCAATCCCTTTTGTATTTCATATAAATATATATTATTTAACTACTTCGGCTACTTTTTTCGCAGCGTCTTCGAAGTTTTTCGCGACTTTGAACTCAAGGCCCGATGCCTTCAGAGTATTGGCGCCCTCTTTGGCTTTGGTGCCGTCGAGCCGTACGATAACAGGCACATCGACCTCGACCTTTTTGAGCGCCTCGACGATGCCGTCGGCCACCTTGTCGCAACGCACGATTCCGCCGAAGATATTGATCAGCACAGCGCGGACATTCCGGTCGCTCATCATAATCCTGAATGCGTTTGCGATACGCTCAACATTGGCTCCTCCGCCAACATCAAGGAAGTTCGCGGGATTGCCACCGGAAAGCTTGATCAGGTCCATCGTTGCCATCGCCAGACCGGCGCCGTTGACCATACAGCCTACGTTTCCGTCCAGCTTGATATAATTAAGATCGAATTTCGAAGCCTCGACCTCGAGCGGCTCTTCTTCGTCCGTATCGCGCAAATCGGAGTAATCCGGATGGCGGAACATCGCGTTGTCGTCGAAATTCATTTTTGCGTCGAGCGCGATCATTTCGTTATCGGCGGTCAGCACCAGCGGGTTGATCTCAAGCAGACTGCAGTCCAGATCTTCGTATGCTTTGATTAATTTCGGAATAAATTTAATAAAGCTCTTGAATGCCTGACCCTCGAGTCCGAGTCCGAAAGCAAGCCTTCTGGCCTGATAGCCCTGGAATCCGATTCCGGGATCGATAGCTTCTTTCAGTATTTTTTCGGGAGTTTCTTCGGCGACTTTTTCGATTTCGACTCCGCCCTCGGTCGATACCATGACTGTGTTCATACCGGTCTGTCGATCGAGCACGATGCCGGCATAGAATTCTTTGGCTATGCTGACGCCTTCCTCAAGCAGCAGACGTCTCACAACGCTGCCTGCCTCGCCGGTCTGGATTGTAACAAGTTTATTGCCGAGCATTGACTTGGCGTAGTTATACGCTTTGTCGGCCACGTTTCCGCCTTTGAGTATATTTACTCCGCGCACTTCTTTGCTGCCCACGGAGATGGGTTTGCCGCTTTCGATGTCGTGAATGACGCCTTTACCGCGGCCGCCGGCATGAACCTGGGCCTTCATTACGATTACATTTTTGTCCTGAGACGTAAAATCTTCGAATGCGATTTTGCCGGCGTCTTCTGCGGTGAATACGACCCGGCTGAACAAAACCGGCACTCCGAATTTGTTGAGAAGGTTTTTGGCCTGATACTCATGGATTTTCATAAGCGGACTCTTCGATTTGTGAGAAAATTTATTGGTATAAACATTCCTTGCCTGATTATGGTATGCAACTATGCAAAGCTATTAAATTAAGCCATAATTTTCAAATTCTTATATATATTTATTCTTCGGAATCGGGCTTTTCGACCACGACAAGAACCGTGTCCGAATCGACCTGCTCGCCTGCTGTGGCGGATATTTTTGTCACCACTCCGTCGATCGATGCAAATAGCGAAGTCTCCATCTTCATCGCCTCGACTATTACAAGTGGATCGCCCTCCTTAACCTCCTGACCTACTTCGACTTCTACTTTTACGACCGAGCCGGGCATCGGAGTGGTCACGTCCTGTCGGTTTCCGTTATCGGCTGCGGATTCGAATGATTTTTCCTCATCCTTCGGTTTTTCGAATACAAATGGCCTACCATCGATCACGACGTAATAATTCTCCGCATCCTGTGCCGCAAACGCTGCAAATGTGCGGCCTCCGCGGCGGAATATTATCGTATTGGCGTTGGCGGCGGTGGCTTTTGCGTCGAAAATTTCTCCACCGATTGTGGCCACAAATCCGTCATCGCGTTTTTCAGGGATAATCTCGTGGATTTCGTTATTGAATTTGATTTCCATAAATATATATCCGGATTATTTTAATAATTTCCTGCAATTTCCCAGCTTCCCACGGACTCCCATGGGGTAGGTATGCCGCGGGATTCGACGGTGCCGTTGCCATTCGCCGATCGCGATTCGCGCTGATGAATAGCCGCAGCGACCATTGCCATTTTTATCGTGTCTTCATCAGGCTGCGCTGGTTCGGCCATATGCTTTTCAATGAAATCCGTAAACGTATTCCCGGCAATGAATTCCGGATGCGAAAGCGCCTCGGTCATGAACGGGATCGAGGTCTTTACGCCGAGTATTGCGTTATCCTTGAGCGCAAGTATCATCCGCTTGCGGGCTTCCTCGCGGTCGCTGCCCCAAACGATTAACTTAGCGAGAATCGGATCGTAAAAAACAGGTACTTCAGCTCCCGTGAAAACTCCCGAATCGTAGCGAACGCCCGGGCCTTTGGGTTCGCGAAGGTATAATATTTTACCTGATGACGGCATAAAATTATTATCTCCGTCCTCGGCATAAATCCGGCACTCGATTGCGTGGCCGCGCTGGCTTAGGTCGCTCTGGCGAAAAGGCAGCTCCTGGCCATTGGCGATTGCAATCTGGACCTTAACAAGATCGACCCCTGTGGTCATCTCGGTTACGGGATGTTCCACCTGGATTCGTGCATTTACTTCGAGAAAATAATGATTGAGGTCTTTATCTACCAGAAATTCGACTGTCCCGGCATTTGTATAATTTGTTGCCTTGACGACATTTACGGCAGTCTCACCCATTTTCTTGCGCAATTCAGGCGTCATCGCCGGCGAAGGCGCTTCCTCGATAATTTTCTGATGCCGTCGCTGAATCGAGCATTCCCGCTCGAACAAATAAACTGCGTTGCCGTGCTCGTCCGCGGCGACCTGGATCTCGACATGCCGGGGCGATTCGATATACTTCTCGAGAAATACTTCATCGCTGCCGAATGCCGAGAGCGATTCGCGCATGGACGATTCAACCGCGCTTTTTAGCTGCTCGCGGCGGTGAACCACACGCATACCCTTGCCGCCGCCGCCGGCCGATGCTTTGATCAAAACGGGATAGCCCATTTCCTCGGCGGCCTGTTCGAATTCGGTTAGGTCACGCGAACTCCCTTTCATTCCTGGAATTACAGGCACTCCGGCGTCGATCATTGTCAGACGCGATTGCACCTTCGAGCCCAGCAGCGCCATAGCTTCGGGCTGCGGACCGATGAATATCAGCCCGGCATCGCGTACTTTTTTATTAAAAACATAATTTTCGGATAAAAAGCCATAGCCCGGATGAACAGCGTCGCATCCGGTGTCGCGGGCGGCCGCGATAACTGCCTGCATATTGAGATATGATTCATTTGCCGGGGCGGGGCCGATGCATACGGCTTCGTCGGCGAGCTGCACATGCAACGAATTGCGATCGATCTCCGAATAAACCGCAACTGTGCCGAGTCCGAGCTCGCGTGCGGAGCGGATCACCCGGCATGCGATCTCGCTTCGGTTAGCAATTAAAATTTTACGGATCAAATTCCTGCTCCGATTTTATATATAATTATTCATCTTTGACCCAATAAGGCTTCCGCTTTTCGAGGAATGCGTTCATTCCCTCCTGGCCCTCCTCGCTTACGCGGAGATTGGCGATAATCTCAGCATTGTACTCGAGTGTTTCGCTGTATTTCATCTGCGATACTTCGTATATCATGCGCTTGACGGTCTGCACTGCGCGAGGGCCGTTGCGGATTATCATGCCCACCTTTTCGTCGACTGCTGCGTCGAGCGCGGATGGCGGCACTGCGTAATTTATAAGCCCGATCTCGACTGCGCGCCTGGCATCGATGCGCTCGCCTGTGATAAATAATTCGCGCGCTCGCGCCTGACCGATCCGGCTCATCACAAATGGAGATATGGCAGCCGGAACCAGTCCGAGCCGCACCTCGCTGAGACCGAATTTTGCGGTTTCCGAAGCGATTAATATATCGCAAACCGACATCAGCCCCACTCCCCCGCCGATTGCTGCGCCATTCACGCGGGCGATCACAGGTTTGCGGTGGGTGAATATCAGATGCATCAGCCGAGCGAGCTTGAGCGATTCATCATAATTCTGGCGATATGTATAATTCACGACGCCCTTCATCCAGTTAAGATCGGCACCCGCGCAGAATGACTTGCCAGCACCGGTGAGCACGATACAGCGGATGTCTTCTGCCTGTTTCAGACGGGTGAAAACGTCGAACAGTTCGTCGATTAATTCGTTATTGAATGCATTATGAACGTCCGGCCGGTTGAGAGTAATCCGTGCGACGTTTTCTTCACGATCAATAATTATTGTGTCGTATTCCGGGAAATAATTCATAACTAACTACTTTATTATTTGGAATGAGAATAAAGATATGCAAAATCAATTTCAATAAATATAAACTAAATTTAATGAAAATGCAATCTTTATTACATCCGGAATACTCCATATCTCTGGTCGGGAATCGACGAATTAAGCGACATTGATATCCCCAGGCCAAGCGCCGTACGGGTATCCAGCGGATCGATCACTCCGTCGTCCCACAGCCTGGCCGTGCTGTAATACGGAGATGCCTCTTCTTCGTATTTATCTATAATCGGCTGGCGAATGGCGTCGATCTCTTGCTGGCTCAGCTCCTTGCCAGAGCGCTCGAGCTGCTTTATCTTGACGGTTGCCAATACGTCCGCTGCCTGTTCGCCGCCCATTACGGATATCCGGCCGTGAGGCCACATCCAGAGCAGCCGGGGGTCGTAGCCGCGTCCGCACATGGCATAATTTCCTGCTCCGTAGCTGCCGCCGACTATGACGGTAAATTTGGGCACGTCGGCGTTGGCCACCGCATGCACGAGCTTCGCGCCGTCGCGGGCGATACCGCCGTGCTCGTATTTTTTGCCGACAATAAAGCCGGTGATATTCTGCAAAAATAAAAGGGGGATTTTGCGAATTGTGCATAATTCTATAAAATGCGCGCCTTTAAGGCTGGATTCGCTGAACAGCACGCCATTATTGCCGAGAATGCCCACCGGATAGCCCATAAGCCGGGCAAATCCCGTAATAATTGAAGTGCCATAGGTTTCCTTGAATTCCTGAAAGCGGCTGCCATCAACCATGCGAGCGATTATCTCGCGAATATCGAAGGGGGTGCGTACGTTTTTGGGCATAATTCCGTAAATCTCTTCCGGGTCGTAATACGGCTCTTCGGGTTCGTCGCGGCCGATGTCGAATTTTGATTCTTTATTGCAGTTCTCGATAATATTGCGGCAGATTTCGATTGCGTGCTCGTCGTTCTGTGCGTAATGATCGGATACGCCGGAAATTTTGCAATGCACATCCGCCCCGCCAAGCTCTTCGTCGGTAACGACTTCGCCGGTGGCGGCCTTAACGAGCGGCGGCCCGCCGATGAATATCGTAGCCTGGTTGCGCACCATAATAGTTTCGTCGCTCATCGCCGGTACGTATGCTCCGCCCGCGGTGCACGATCCCATTACGCAGGCGATCTGGGGTATGTTTTCTGCCGATAGCCGCGCCTGATTATAAAATATTTTCCCGAAGTGGTCGCGGTCAGGGAATGTTTCGGACTGGAATGGCAGGAATATCCCGCCGGAATCGACTAAATATATACAGGGCAACCTGTTCTGCAGAGCAACCTCCTGGGCGCGGACATGCTTTTTAATAGTCATCGGGAAGTATGTGCCGCCCTTGACCGTGGCGTCGTTGGCCACAATCATGCATTCGCGGCCCTTGACTACCCCAACTCCGGTGACCATACCGGCCGAGGGCGCTGCGCCGTCGTACATATCCCAGGCCGCAAGCGCGGAAAGCTCCAGGAATGGCGTATCGCGGTCGCAGAGTAATTTGATGCGGTCGCGGACAAGTAGTTTGCCGCGTTCGATATGCTTCTGGCGGTATTTTTCCGGGCCCCCGGATTTGACTTCGCTGAGGCGTTCCCGCAGCCGTGAGGTTATTTCGCGGGAATACTCGAAATTCTCTTTGTAAGCTGGAGTTTTGGTCGAAATCCTTGATTTGAAACGATTCATAATTTTGCCGGGTATATGAAAATTTATTTGATTAGGAATTTTCTCCGGATGTCGTTTCGCCGTGCTGAGTATCTGAAATGCTTGCGTCTGATCTCTGCCTGTGCCGATTTATATATTATATACAGTTCTCATTAATTTACTAATTTTTTGGGATTTTAACACATTTCCTTTGATTTTATAACTTAAATGTTGCAGACTATTTCGCTCATCATAACTTCCGGCATCTAACTCTTTTATATGCATAAATATAAAACAACTCCATCCCGCCGGGCGATTAGCCGCAAACAACGGAATGGAGTATTATCATAATCGATTGATTTTCGAATTACTGAATCATTATTTTAAATGCTTTTTTGTCTTTATTATTCATGAAATTCAGGATATATGCGCCGCTTTCCAGCGGGGATACATCGAGCGAGAATTGTCCGTCGCTACCAGCCAAAGTACGGCCGTTCATTACCACTCGACCAGAGAGATCAACGATCCTGTAATCAATTTCACCGGTGGCAGATGTGCGGATATTTACGACATCTTTTGCCGGATTCGGATAAACATTGGTTTCGTCGGTGAATTCATTATCCTCGGCGCCGAAGATTATTTCGTATGAATATTCATCTTTGTAAATAACCGAGTCCTTCGGGATTATCATCGAGCGATCGGGCAGATAGTCGGCATATTCGAGTACCGTTTCTATATCGCCGTCCTGGTCGTAATGCAGCTCGTCGGTATAGACTAATATCCTGCTCTCGAGCTGATATTCGATAGTGCGATCGGTCAGCCGGCCGCCCTCGTAAATATAGCGCCGCCAGTCGATTGCGGGCGTATCTTTGGGGTCGCGCTCGACTTCGATCAGGCGGTCCATATCGTCGTATTTATAAGAGAGTGTATAGTCAGGATCGAGGAAATCGCCGACTATTGAATAGATTCTTTTTGTCAGCAGGCCGTTTTCGTCGTATTCGTATTTGACCTGGTTGACGGGAACATCCCATCCCTGCTCGCGGTTGTAGGCGCGTTCGATCGTAATACGGCCTTCTTCGTATTCGTATAGGATTTTGCCATTAAGCTCCCAATCGCCGTTGCTGTGGTAGTGGATAAACTGGCCGGTTATCTGATTGGCGGCATTATACTCGTAATCGACACGGCGGAATGGCATCCATGCGTCGATGTCCCACAATTCTACAAGCTCGGTCTCGAGGCTGTCGAATTCGGCATAGGTATATGTCTGGCGGTATTTGGGCACAGCAAGGCCGTCTTCGACTCCCGAGGTAGTCGCGATGCGCCGATTGTCCGAACGATCGTAATATTCATATTCATAGATCCCGTCAGCGCGATATTTGTTGATTTCGAGCCAGACCTCTTTGACCATTTCGACTGCGTGCTCTTCGCCGTCGATAATTTCGTACAGGCGTCGCGAGCGGTCGTAGTTCACCCATTCGCCATTTTGGAATATATATGTGCTTTTATGCAGTATATTTCCTTCATCGGTAAATTCGTTTACTTCCTTCCATCTGTCTTCGATTTCGTCGTCGATATATACATCCGTATACAAAATCGCCTCTTCGGCATCCGGTTCGTTGCTTATGTATTCATATGTTATGTCCTGCCACAAATTCCATTTGCCTGCGTCCCAGACACTTTTTATTAGCTTTACCGGCTGAGAAAATTCATTATATGTATATTCGAATTTCTCGTTGTCAACCCAATTGCCCTCCTGATAGAAGCTCTCGGTTCGTGTTATTAGTCTGTTTTCGTCATCATATTCTAAAACGATTCTGCCCTGCTCGATCCACTCGCCCTCGAAATATTCATAAACATCGGTCTGAACCAGCATTCCGTTTTCGTCGAAAGTAAATATCTGGCGGCTTGTATTTCGCCACTCACCATCGCGCCAAACGCTAAAGATTTCCTCGATTGGCTTATTCTGTGCGTCGAAAGTTTTAGTCCATTCGTATCCGTTTTCCCATATTTCGTCGATAAAATCCCAAATCATGCGATGGCGGCGGCTTACGCTGTCGCTCTCATGATAGAAAATGCTGTCCTTCAGCGTCGGCATCCATTCGTTGTTGTAATAATTATAAGATGTCATGCCAATGCGCAGGCCGTCTTCGTAGCGGTATTCCTCCTTGTTTGCGTTGTCCCAGTCCCAGCGGATGTAGTCGTAGGAATCAATGCGAACAAGAAGCTTGGCGTGACCGTCAGGGATCTGAGCGATGGCGACGGTGCCAGCGATTATAAATATTAAGATTAAGTATAAATTTTTCATAATGCCTCCGGTATATATAATTATGGAAAGTATGTTTTTACAAAATCAATCGGGATGTCTTGTCAGAGAATTGACAGCAAATGCGGTTCATCGCGGTATTTCACTTATAGTATATTATAATAAATTAATTCGTTCATAGCAAATATGAAAGATGAATATATGCAAAATATGAAAATTTCACCATAAAAAACCCCGGCTTTTTTACCGGGGCTTATTTGATATGATTCATATATATAATAATTATTGAATAATCAATTTCTCTGAATATTGCTTCCCGCCAGTCTCGATCTGCATCATATACGCTCCTGCCGGAAGTTCGCTGATGGGCAGCCTGTGTGTTTTTGCTGCGGGCAGGCGGAACATCATACGCCGCACGCCGTTTATGTCATAAATCGTAATCGCTGCATCACTTGCTTCGGGCAGTTCGAGGCTAACTTCTTCGGCGGCGGGATTGGGAAATATGCGGATATTCGCCTCCGCGGCGGGCAGCGCTACTGAGCTCGGCTCGAGGTATTCGATATCTATCCACCTTGCGTTGCGGCGAACAGTATCGTCGATAATTTCGTAAGACTGGATTTGTATCGGGTCGAGATCGGAATCGAGCACAAGCTCGTCGTAATACACCCTATTGCCATATTTGGCATTATAATTTTTTTCCGATCGGAAAATCCTGCCATTTTCATAAAAATATACTTGTTCCATCGCAAATCTCAAGTCATTTTCATTACAATTGTAAATAAAAAGTTTTTCAGACTGCAGCTTGTTGTCGGTTGTCCGATATATATATACTCTTTGGCTTTTGTCCGATATTTCGCCTTCGGAATAAAAATCGATATTTGTTTCAGAAGACAAAAGATATTCGCCGTTTTGATATATATATTCATAATCATACACCTTCTCAAGAATTATTGTATCCGATTCGGGCCGCGACCACTGCAGGACAGAATCCGGCATTCCGAAATCAGTATATTTATACTCCCAGAAGTCGTACAATGTATTTGCCGAATCGGGATGGTTGTATCGCTCAGTCCGGACTCTGCGATTATTTTCATCAAAATAGTATTTGGTTTCGAAAATATACCTCAGGCTGTCGTTTAAATTCGTATACATTTCCGAGCGAACTACGGAATCCTGATCTTCATAGAAAAATTCTATGTAATTATTTATATACTGCTTTCCTTTATAATAACTAATATTGATCTTTTTTTTCAACCTGCCCCGGGCATCGTATTCCCATAAATACCCCATAGACGGTCGCAAAAATGCTTCGTTGAATTCATATTCGTATGAGTGATATATTTCGCTCGTGAATATATCCGATTCGCCGAGATAGCTATAAGTATAGCGGTTTACCTTAACCCAGTCATTATATGGCATGCGTTCTTCGGTGCAAATCAAAACAAGTCTGGCGTCATCGTCGTATTCATATTTTACTTTTTTGGTATTATTATAAACATTAGTTTTTAAATCCAGTTCATAATAGTTATAGCCCGTAATTATACCATTCAGATTTGCCCGGCCATATGAAATATCGACCTTTTGCTGGCGGATTAAATTTCCATTTTTATAATATTCGGTTTCGACTCTGGTTTTCTTCCATGATGTGGAATGCGTAATGCGCGACTTTTCGTCAATCATCCAGCTCGAATTCTGCCATTTATAAATACTCTCGAAAGTAATGAATCCCTCGAAATCATATGTTTTCTTTGTATGATAAAGCCAGCCCTCGCCGCTCTGGAATTCGGTCTGGGCCTTGACCAAACGCCGATCCTCGTTGTATTCATAGGTTTCGCGCAGATAATCGACAAATCGGCCTTCCTTGCGGATATTGATATTATATGTTTCGGGCAGACCCATCTGATTAAATGTATAAAATTCTTTCCGGACGGGAATCCATAGCTGCATTTCCCAGTCGAAATGCCTGATCTCCTCGATTTGCCCATGCTCGTTGTATTGAATCGAACATGAAGAGTCTTTTGCCCAGGCTCCCCCATCGGGCTTATAAATAACTATAGAAGAATCCCGGCCCATCAGATCGGTATAGCGATATTCCATATACACAGTGTCCCAAATCTCATTGTTCCATTTGGCGCGCCTGACGATATAGTAATCCTCGCTCTCGGGGTACTCATATCTCTCGACCTCGGTCATTACTTCTTTGGTTTCTAACCACATTTTATGATCCGTCTGTCGGACATGTTTCGTAATATCTTTCATCAGCCGCCATTGCATCAGATTAGACATTTGAGTCTGAGCTGGAATCGATTTCACAAATACGCAAATCAGTAACCCCAAAAAACAAAAAGTAAACTTATGCATGTAAAAATACTCCGGGATAATTAATACTAACACTTATAATATTTTTAACCATAAATCGCAGGGAAAAGTTGCAAAAACAGCTAATTATGTAAACAATTTGTTTCCCAAAAAAATGCCCCGAATGAAAATCCGGGGCGTAATTCGCAGCATCATGATTATAATTACTCAATAATAATTTTCCCGGAAAACTGCTCGCCGCCTGAATGGATCTGCATCACATAAGCCCCGGCGGAGAGTTCACCGATCGGCAATGTATGCGCGCGCGCCGCAGGCAGCCGAAAGCTCATCACCGGATTGCCCGAAATATTATATATATTTACGCGTGATTCAATCGCATCAGGCAACTCGATATTAAGCTCATCCCCCGCGGGATTGGGGTAGATGTTGATCCCCTTGTCGCGCTCGGGCTCGGCCACGCTGACGGGGTCGAGATATGTAATCCGCTGGCGCATCGATGGCTCCGGCTCTTCGCTGCCGAATGCCCAGCTGTGGGTCAGAACCACCGGATCGCCGTCGGCGTCATATTCGGTTTCGGTAATATTGATCGGATTGTCTTGTTCCTGACGCACGAGATTGCCGTTCTCCCATGTATAAACGGTCTGGCTGGTTTCATAAAATTCGCCTGCGGAGGCATCCCAGTCGAATTTTTTTTCGAGTGTCAAATGCCCTTCGGCGTCATATTCATATTCGATATATTGTGGTCTGGGATCTGACCCTTCGGAAAAGAATGTGTTTACCAGTTTAATTACAAGGTACTCGCCATTAATCAGCTCATAATTATATTTTTTAAAATAATATTTTCTCCATTCCCCACTGCTTTCATCATATTGATATATTCTGGCGGAATCCGTTTTGCCGTGTGTATAATATGTGTATTCATATTTGCTGACGGGTACAGGCGCCTCGTTTTCGATATCAAACTCAATTTTCATTGCCAATTTATTATCAGCATCATAGGTTAATTCAGTAAAATCGACCAGAATCCACTCTTCTGATTTATAATCATAGTAATTTTGCCTGATGTTATTCTGGTTATCGTCATATAAATAATCGACTTTCCATTTATTCTGGGCCCCATCATTGTCGATTATTTTTGTTTTCAATAAATTATTATCATAATATTCGTAGGAATGCTCCTGGGATATTTTCTTTTGCGGTATATTTAGCGCATAATCAAGATAATATATCATATTCTGTAATAATCTCTCCGAATCGCCATCGTAGGTGCGGGTTTGTTCGCCGGTTTGCCGCCAGTCGTTATAATCGCGCCAGTAGTTTTCACGGATTTCTTCGAGCGTGCCGGCATCGTCGCGCAGGTACTGGTCGATTTTCTCGGCTTCGTATTCGCCGGTCTCGAAATTGACATATCCCGTCCAGATGCTCTTCAGATAGAATTCGCCCTCGATCTGGATATAATCATATGTCAGCTTCTGCTGGCCTGAGAGCTCGCCGTTCATGAATGTATATGTGATTACATTCGATAGCTCATCATATCCGGTATAATAATACTGCACTTCCTGCCATTTCTTCCATTCTCCGTCGCGCCAGCGATAGCTGTTTTCATATTTCTCGTTGCCCGGATATGTGTATTCATATTTGGTGTCGTTCACCCATTCGCCCTCCTGATAGCTCTCCGAGCGGGCGCTGTCGAGCAGGTCATCATCGCCGTAATAGAAATATTTGATCACATTCGGAAGCCACTGGCCGTCCGACCATGTATCGACCATAAACAGGGAATCATTGCCGATGGAATTATATACATTCCGCTGGCGGCCGGTGGGCACCCATTTGCCGCCGAGCCAGCTTTTGAATACTGTCTCGGTGGGGCGGCCTTCTGCGTCGTATTCGTTCGACCAGTAGAACTGGCGTTCCCATTCGCCGGTAGCCTTGTCCCAGCGCACCATCAGCGTGTCGCGGCCCGGTTCGTCGAGGTAATAGTATGATTTATAGACCGTGTCCCAACGTTGCCCGCGCCATGAAATCTGGGTAACCAGATACTGATTGCCGTCGGTATATTCATAAACTTCGCGGTTGGTCACCTCACCGATTTCTTCTCTCCACTGATCGGTTTCGATTTTCGCGATACGCTTTTTGGCGGATTCAAGCGGATCGATATATTGCGCAAACAGCGGCGATGCGCCAATCGCCAGGATAATCAAAATGAGTAAATACTTTCTCATAAGCCACCGAAATAAGATTTATACAAAAAGAATTTTTGCGGAAAAATGTTATTAATATTTAATGAAATAGTTCATCAAAAACAAATCAATTTTTTTAAAAAAAAGCCCCGGCCAAAAATTGCCGGAGCTTTTGAAATTCGGTGAATATTTTGAATTACTCAATATATTTTGAATTACTCTATAATCAATTTCTCGGAATAAATACCTCCGCCCGTGCGTATTTGCATAACATATGCCCCCGCCGGGAGTTCGCCGACCGGTAACGTGTGCACGCGCGCCGCGGGCAGCCGGAAGCTCATCACCGGATTGGCGGAGATATTATATATATATATCGCCGCATCGTCTGCCGCGGGAAGTTCGATATTCACCGCCTCGCTTGCCGGATTGGGATATATGCGGACGGCTGATTCGGCAGGGGATTCGGC
>CAZEMR010000061.1:0-17468 GCA_964513465.1 uncultured Hyphomicrobiales bacterium | reverse complement strand
CCCCCAGACGTTCAGGAAGGCGAAATGGGTGTCCGTAAAGAAGAATCCGAGGGCGTAGCGCGCGTAAAGCGTACGCAGTCGGTCGTATTTCTTAAAAAGGACAAAACCGCCAAAATGCAGAAAGTCGAAACCGGAATCAGCGACAAAGGATTCATCGAGATCAAAGAAGGGCTCGAAGAAGGCCAGACCGTGATCAGCGGAACCTATCAGGCAGTCAGCAAACTGCTCCACGACGGCGCGCAGATCAAAGTTGACACAACCGGATTCGCAGGGAAATTTAAGAAATAAATTATTTTAATCGAAAAGAAAAGACTATGAGCCAGAACAGCGAACTGATTCGAATAGAAGGAATTTCCAAAATATATACAATGGGTCTGGAGAAAGTATTCGCCCTGCGGGATATTTCTTTGAATATCCGTAAAAACGAATATGTGGCGATCATGGGGCCGTCCGGATCGGGCAAATCCACCCTGATGAACGTCCTCGGATGCCTCGATACTCCCACTTCGGGCAATTACTTCTTCAACGGCATGGACGTCAGCGAAATGGACGACAACGAGCTGGCCACCATCCGCAACAAGGAGATCGGCTTTGTGTTCCAGACCTTCAATCTGCTTCCGCGCGCTTCGGCCCGCAAAAACGTAGAGCTTCCGCTCGTATATGCAGGAGTATCAACCACCGAACGCGAGGATCGCGCCATCCGCACCCTCGAAAGCGTCGGCCTGGGCGACCGCATGGACCACAAGCCCAACGAGCTGTCCGGCGGTCAGCGCCAGCGTGTGGCGGTTGCCCGCGCACTTGTAAGCGGCCCCTCGATCATACTAGCGGACGAGCCCACCGGAAATCTCGATTCGAAAACCGGCTATGAAATAATGGCGCTGTTTTCGGCGCTATGGAAGGACGGCAATACGATCATCCTCGTTACCCACGAAGAGGAAGTCGCGCTGCACGCCCATCGCATAATCCGGCTTCGCGACGGACTGATCGAGGACGATTCGGTCAATCCCGATCCGGTCAGATTCAGCGAAACACCCGATCTGGCGCAGTAATTTATTTAAAAATTGTATAATTTATATAAATCAATAAATTGAAATTTTCCGAAATCATAGAAGCCATCAAGCTCGCCTTCGATTCGATGCGCGTCAACAAGCTGCGCTCGCTGCTGGCATCGCTCGGCGTGGTGATCGGCATATCCTTCGTCATTCTGATGGGATGGATACTCTCCGGCCTCGACAGCGCGATGATGGACACATTCAAAATCATCGGTGTCGATATGCTCTATGTCGATAAATGGGACTGGGCCGGAGGCAAGCACTGGAAAGAGCTGCGCAACCGCAAACCTATCTCGATGGAGCAGGCAGAGGAATTCCAGTATCTGCTCGAATCCGCAGAGCTTACATTCACCAGCGCCAGCAACTGGGGTACAAATATCAAATACCAGAACGAGGAATACCAGGGCATAACGGTGGTGGGCGCCGAAAGCAACCACGCCCGCACACCCGCAGGCGAAATCCTTATTGGCCGCCACTTCACCCCATTCGAGGAAGAAATCGGCGCGAACGTGGCGGTGCTGGGGTATAACGTATACGAATCGGTATTCCCGCGCGGCGACGCAATCGGCAAGACTGTCAAGATAAATGGCCATAAATTTTTCGTATCGGGTGTGATTACCAAACAGGGCACGATGTTTTTCGATTTTATCGACAATCAGGTATTCATCCCGCTCAGCACATTTAATGCAATATTCGGGAATTTCGGGCGCAGCTTCTCGATCGCAATCAAAGCCGGCAGCGAGGAGCGCCTCGATTTCGTCCGATCGCAGACCCGCGGCTATATGCGCATGATCCGCAACCTCGAGCCCTGGGAGGATGATGATTTCGCGATCAACGAAACCAAAGCATTCGAAAGCTCGGTCAAGGAAATCCGCTACGGCGTCTGGTCGGTGGGTATCGGCATGACTGTGCTCTCGTTCTTAGTCGGAATTATCGGAATAATGAATATCATGTTCGTATCGGTCACCGAGCGCACCAAAGAGATCGGCATCCGCAAGGCGATCGGAGCCAAACGCCGCTCGATATTGCTGCAATTCATTGTAGAGGCCGCAGCGCTCTGCTTTATCGGCGCGATAATCGCGTTCATAGTCTGCTCGGCAATCGTTTACGCGGCTGCCACACTGCTGCCCAAGGCAGTGCCCGGGCTAAGCTTCCTTTCGCCGGTTATCCCTTATGAACTATTGGCTGTGGCGACCGTGGTATCGGTAATCGTCGGAATGCTTGCCGGGCTTATACCGGCCATCCGCGCATCGCGGCTCGATCCGGTGGATGCATTGAGATATGAATAAATCAGGCAGAAATAAATGAATATATCAGAATCAATATTGCTGGCGTTCAATTCTATTAAAGTCAATAAATTGCGCGCATCGCTCACCCTGCTGAGCATAGCAATCGGCGTATTCGCCATCATCGGCGCCGGAGCGCTGGTCAATTCGATAAACTCCACAGTATCCGGCGAACTCGCCGAAATGGGCGAATCCTCATTTGCGATATATCGCATTCCAAAAATCCAGATGGGACGCGGCACCTGGCGCAAATACCAGAAACGCAAGGCAATTACATATTCCCAATATCGGGATTTCCGCAACGAAATGACCTCCACCGAGCTGATCTCCTGCCAGAGCATCGACGGCGGCCACATGCTCGAAGCGGGCGACAAGGAGACCAACAACGACGTTACCCTCGTCGGCACCGACGAGAATTACTTCCTGCTCAATAATCGCGGAGTAACCACAGGCCGCGGATTCAGCATATCGGATATCCAGTTCGATAAGCGCGTGGCGCTGATCGGCAACGACATCGTCGTCAAATTATTCCCGAACGAAAACCCGCTCGGCAAAGAAGTCAAAATCAAAAATCAGAAATTCACAGTCATCGGCATCCTCGAGCAAAAGGGCGCGATTCTCGGCCAGAGTCAGGACAATATGGCGATCATCCCGATTACCCCATTCCTGAAATACTATGCCTCCTGGTGGGACGAATCGCTCGACATCACAGTCCGCGCCTACAGCAACGAAGCGCTGCCGGCCACGATGGACGAGGCCATCGGCGTTATGCGATCGCTGCGCAACGTAAAGCCCTGGCAGGAAAATAATTTCGAGATCGAAACCAACGAATCGCTCTCGGATCAGTTCTCAAGCCTGACAATATATTTATCATGGTTCGGATATATCTCCGGCGGAATCGCCCTGATCGCCGCGGGAGTTGGCATTATGAACATCATGCTCGTATCGGTCAAGGAGCGCACCCGCGAGATCGGCATCCGCAAGGCAGTCGGCGCCAAACGCCGCTGGATAATGTACCAGTTCCTCATCGAAACGGTCACCTTGTGCCAGATTGGAGGGTTGTTCGGCATTCTGGGTGGAGCGGCTGCCGGAGCGCTGTTCAGCGTAATGATCAATGTGCGGCTGTCGTTCCCGATCGATCTCATTATCCTCAGCGTGGTTATATGCACCATACTGGGCGTGGCCTCGGGGCTTTATCCGGCATGGAAGGCCGCCCGGCTCGACCCCATCGAAGCATTGCGATACGAATAAATATTTGATACTATGAATAAATATTTGTTATCACACATTTAAGAACAAGGAAGCATGCTGCCAATGAATGAGCAAAAATATTCAGTAAACCAACATTTGATAGAGACTATTATAACTTGGGTAAAATCAGGTGAAATTGCAATTCCTGAAATACAAAGACCGTTTGTTTGGGACTCTTCTAAAGTCAGGGACTTGATGGATAGTTTATATCAAGGTTATCCTGTTGGTTATATAATTGCTTGGAGAAATCCGAATGTAAGATTGAAAGACGGAACAGTTTCCGAAGGAAAACGCGTATTGATAGACGGACAACAAAGAGTTACAGCTCTGACAGCAGCTATTTTGGGACATCAGGTTGTTAATAAGAAATATAAAAAAATAAAAATCCAAATTGCATTTCATCCAATTGAGCAAAAATTCGAAGTTTTAAACCCGGCAATTGAGAAAGACAAAAAGTGGATTAATGATATTTCGCCCATCATCACAAACGAAATCCGATTATCAAAAGTAATTCGAGATTATTGCGAACAAAACGAAGAAGTGAATGAAGGTGTAATCGAAGATGTTTTAGAAAATTTAAAATCAATCGTTAAAAAACAAATTGGATTAATTGAACTTGCTGGCAATCTTGATATCGAAAAAGTAACAGAAATATTCATTCGAATAAATAGTCAAGGAGTTGAATTAAGTCAAGCGGATTTTGTAATGTCAAAAATTGCTGCAAACGAGGAATATGGAGGAAATATATTAAGAAAATGTATCGACTATTTCAGCCACTTAGCAGTTGCTCCAGAGTTTTATGCCAACGTAACAGAATTTGACAAAGACTTTGTTAAGACTGACTACTTTCCAAAAATTGCATGGCTAAAAGACGAAAACGATGCACTTTATGACCCAACATATAAAGATGTTTTACGAGTTGCATTTACTTTTAAATTTGCAAGAGGTCGTTTAAGTGATTTAGTCAGTTTATTGTCAGGCAGAAACTTTGAAACACGTGGTTTTGAAGAAGAAATTGCATTTGAATCATACATCAAACTAAAAGAGGGTGTAATTGGATTTATAAACGAGACCAACTTTAAAAGATTTGTAATGATTATAAAATCAGCAGGTTTCGTTAATGAAAAGCTTATCCGTTCCCAAAATGCTTTGAATTTTGCCTATGTGCTATATTTAAAACTTAAAGAACAAAATTATAATCCAGCATTGATTGAAAAGTATGTTCAGAAATGGTTTGTTTTATCTATTTTGACAGGGAGGTATTCAGGTTCACCTGAAAGTGTTTTTGACTATGATATAAAGAATACAGATTCAAGAGATTTTGGGGAATATTTAAGTGACGTTGAATCAGCTAGATTGTCAGACGCTTTTTGGACAGCCGAATTAATACAAAGATTAAATACATCAGTTTCGAGTAGTCCCGTATTTAATGTATTTCTGGCAGCACAATGTAAACTTAACGACCGAGGATTTCTTTCCAAATCAATTACCGTTAAAGACCTAATTGAACAACGTGGAGATGTTCATCATTTATTCCCAAGAGAGTATCTGAAAAAACAAGGAATGCAACGAGGACATTATAATCAAGTTGCCAACTATGTTTACACTCAAAGTGAGATAAATATTAAAATTGGTAAAAAAGCACCGAATGATTATTTTAAAGAAATTCAAGAACAATCAAACGGAGGTGAGTTAAAATATGGAGGCATAACTGATATGCAAGATTTAATGCAAAATATGAAAGAAAATTGCATTCCGACAAGTATTTTTAATATGATTTTTGAAAACTATCAGGACTTTATTACGGAACGCAGAGAATTGATAGCTAAAAAGATAAGGGATTATTACGAAACAATTTAGAGAAAAACGGGTGGTAACAATGTATATAAAAAATAGGCTTGATAGTAGTAAATTCAACGGTTGTAACCCGCTTCAAAAATATATCAGTTTGATAAGTTTAACGCCCGCCATCGCCTGCTTTGCATATACTCAATGATATACGGATATTAATGCACACAGGCCGCTTTCCGATTCGGAAGGCGGCTTTTTTATTAAATTAACGAAGCCAGATATTTGTATTGCATTAAATATATATTTGATAAATATATTATTTATTTCTATTTTATTTAAAAATATACCTTCAAATTCTTTGTGAATGCTCTATGAAAAAAATATTTGCAATACTATTGCTTTCAGCATTTACCGCATTATTTATCAATAAACGCCGCGAAGATTAATCCCCGCTTAACTCCGAATTTTCAGATAATTGATTAATATTTCTTATTTTTGATTAATTATCGAACAAATCCGGAGAATTTGTGAAGTCCACCCGCACCGAACGTATCGGCTGGTATATGTACGATTGGGCTAATTCGGCGTTTTCGACTACCGTGGTCACCGTATTCATCGGCCCCTATCTGACCAGCATAACCCAATCGGCAGCAGACGCTTCGGGGAATATTTATATATTGGGAATCCCCGTATTCGCCGGATCATTCTTCCCGTATCTGGTGTCGGCTTCCGTATTGCTGCAGGTGCTCATACTCCCGCTTATGGGCGCGCTGGCGGACTATACGCACCGCCGCAAGACCCTGCTCGGCGGGTTCGCATATCTCGGCGCATTTGCCACCATGGGGCTTTATTTCCTCGAGGGCGACAATTACTTATTCGGGGGTGCGCTGTTTCTGCTGGCAAATCTCTCCTTCGGCGCGTCTATAGTATTGTATAATTCATTTCTGGCGGATCTCGCCGGACCCGACCGCCGCGACGCCGTCTCTTCGATAGGCTGGTCGGTGGGGTATATCGGCGGTGGAGTGCTGCTATTGCTCAATCTGCTGCTATTCTCTAACGCCGCGGAATTCGGCATCAGCGAGGGCCACGCAGTCCGTATAAGCCTGACCTCGGCGGGGATGTGGTGGGCGCTTTTTACCATATTTCCGATGATAACGCTTCGACTCAGGCGGCCGACTCGCGAAATCCCGGGCCGGTCGAATCTGCTGACCGTTGGCTTCCGCCAACTGGCCGCAACAATCCGCGAGGCGCGCAATTACCCAAAAACCCTGGTGTTCCTCGGCGCATATTTATTATATAATGACGGGGTGCAGGCCGTAATCGCCCTCTCGGCGCAATTCGGTCAGGAGGAGCTCGGCCTTCCGATGTCCACGCTCACGCAGGTGATATTGCTGGTGCAATTCGTCGCATTCGGCGGGGCGCTGCTATTCAGTCAGGTGGCGCGCGTGCTCAATTCAAAAAATGCGATATTGATAACGCTGGTAATCTGGCTGGGGGCAATTTTTTACGCATATATGTATCTGCATACCGAAGCCGGTTTCTTTGCGCTGGGAGCGGCCGTGGGGCTGGTGATGGGCGGCACCCAGGCGCTCAGCCGTTCGCTGTTCTCGCTGATGATACCGCCGGGCAGCGAAGCGGAATATTTCTCACTCTATGAGGTCAGCGAGCGAGGCACAAGCTGGCTGGCGCCGCTGCTGTTCGGGCTTGCACTGCAATTCTATGGCTCATATCGCATAGCGATACTTTCGCTCGGGATATTTTTTATTGCGGGAATAATTTTGCTAATAATTGTGAATATCCCCCGCGGAATAATCGAATCGGGCAACCAGCCGCCGAAAAATATGCAATGATTATTTCTTTGTGAATTGAATTGTCATAAACCAGCCCGCGCGATCGCCACCGAGCAAAACGGCCAGCAGCTTCGCCGTGCCGCGCATCAAAGCATTGAAGCGCCCGAGCTTGTCGTAATACGAGAGCACCGGCCGTATGCGCAGCCCCTCGACCGGCTCGTTGCGCAGCATTTCGCGAACCTCGCCGCAGGTATAGGCCTTGGTGCCGATCGATTCCATGTGATTCCACAGCACCCATTTTAGGGATTTCCAGGGACGGAATTTGAGCAATGCATGGCGCACCCAGAAGAGATATGCCAAAATTGATCGCCGGTGGTATATCATAATCTTTGCGGTGCCGCCGGGCCGCAGCACGCGCACGATCTCGCGCATGGCCCGCTCTGTATCGGGAGTGTGATGTATAACGCCCCAGCTATAAACCACATCGAATGAATTGTCCTCATAGGGCAGCGATTCGCTGTCGCCAACTCGGATGTCTTCGGCCTCAAGTCCGTACAGCGAAAGGCGATAGCGGACGTGCTCGACGGCCTCCCGCGTAAGGTCAAGCCCGTGGGCCTTTGTGCCGGCGCGCACCCACTGCAGGAAATCGGTGCCGGCGCCGACTCCTACCTCGAGCAGCTTCTGGCCGTGGTGGCGCGTGAACTCGGCGAACGAGAAAATCTCCGGCTGGAGCGCGTAGCGGTCTTCCTCGATTTCCTCGAAATATTCGCGGGTGAATTTCTCCTTGTCGGTCACCCAAGTGCCGCAGGCCTGGTTGTCCCAATAATTTCGCACATCGTCTTTTATTTTGTCATTATTTTCGGGCATTGATCAAAACTTTCTTATTTTAGATGTTCTACAAAAATAATATTATTGCAAAGAGCTGGCAAACAAATTGCGCAAATATATATGATACTGATTTTGTTAATTAACGGCAGCCCCGATAAAATATTAATACGAATGCAGGGGCGGGGTATGCTCAAGCTGGTCAAAATCGACGAGAAAGACCTGGCGAGCGCTGCGGAAATCCGGCGCATAATTGCCGTCCACAAGCCGCACCGCGTGGTATTCGCGTGCCAGGACCTCGCATTCCAGCGCTTCATATTTTTTATGAAATATTATATCTGGCGATTTTCCGACGGCGGCGGCGCAATCATCGACGAATCGGGCGAGCGGATTGAATATAACACATTCGGATTCATTTTCCGGGACGTCCCTGCGATTGCGCTGGAAGCAATTGCCAGCGGATTTGTGATTATTTATTACTATTTAAAATTTCCATTGCTGAGAAAATTCCGGAAAAAATCATGAAAAAAGTAATGCTGATATTCGGAACCCGGCCGGAAGCGATCAAGCTTGCTCCGGTTTATTTCGAACTCCGCAAGAGCAATGTGCTGGAGCCGATTGTTTGCGTTACCGGCCAGCACCGCGAAATGCTCGACCAGGCTCTGGCGTTTTTCAGGATCGCACCGGATTACGATCTGAATATTATGCAGGCCGGGCAGAGCCTTTTCGATATAACCGCCAGAATTCTCAAATGGATACGAGAGGTATTCGAAAAAGAGCAGCCCGATCTCGCCCTCGTTCAGGGCGATACGACGACGACATTCACCGGAGCGCTGGCGGCGTTTTATTCACAGGTGAAAATCGGCCATGTCGAGGCAGGACTCCGCAGCGGCGAGAAATATTCGCCATATCCCGAAGAGGTAAACCGGCAGCTTACCGGCCACATGGCGGATTTCCACTTTGCGCCGACCGACCGCGCCCGCCGCAATCTCGAATCCGAGGGAATTCGCGACAATATATATATAACCGGCAATACCGCCATCGATGCGCTGATGCTTGGGCTGGAGATTATCCGCGATCAGAGCGAACAGAAATTCCTCAATTATTTTAATAATATTAATTTCGAGAAAAATATTATACTCGTCACCGGGCACCGCCGCGAGAGCTTTGGCGAACCATTCCGCAATATTGCGCTCGCACTGCGGGATATTGCCACCGCGCACCCGGATCACGAGATCATATATCCGGTGCATTTCAATCCCAACGTCCGCCGGCCCGTCGAGGAGCTTTTATCAGGCGTCGGGAATATCCATCTTATCGAGCCAGTCGATTACGAAAAAATGATCTGGCTGATGAACCGCGCGGATTTTGTGATAACCGATTCAGGCGGCATCCAGGAGGAGGCGCCCTCGCTCGGCAAGCCGGTGCTTGTATTGCGCGAGGTCACCGAACGGCAGGAGGGAGTCGAGGCAGGCACCGCCGCGCTGGTAGGCAGCAACCGCAGCCGGATAACCAAATACGCAGACCGGCTGATTTCGGACGAAGATTTCTACCAGTCGATGGCGCGGGCGGTCAATCCCTACGGCGACGGCACCGCCGCCCAACAGATTTGCTCCATACTCGAGCGGGAGCTTTGATGGGGAAAAGGCTCAGGATAATGTTTCTGCGGACGGAGTATTACGGCGCGGTGACCACTGGCGGCGTGGCTTCCATGTATAATGGAATAATCGGCGGGCTGCAATCGCTTGGCCACGAATGCGTATTCGTATCGTCCGGCCCGCTCGAGCTGCCCGATGGCGTCAGCAGCTATTATGTGCCCTATTCCGGGATGTTTATGAACTTCCCGGAGGTGCTGAATCTGCCGTATAATGCGAAGATAATCCGGCGGCTGCGCGAGATTATCGACATCGAACAGCCCGATTTACTAATCCAGCATAATCATGATTTTACGATTGCCGGATCGGAGATTCACATGAAGACCGGGTTGCCATTTTTTCTGCATTGCGACGCCGCCCAGCAGTGGGTAAAGGCCAATTGGGGCAAATTATATCTTAAAAAAATCCACACAATCGCCGAACTAATGCAGTTCGAGGCCGCCGACAGGCTGCTTGCGCCGTCGAATGCCGTCAAGCGACAGCTCGTGCGATACGGCGCGGATGAGCGCAAGATCGTGGTCAACCCCAATGCCTGCGATCCGGATGTATTCTCGGACAAAACAGACGGCAGCGCGATTCGCAGAAAATATAATATGGAGGATCGATTTGTTGTGGGATTTCTCGGCACATTCGGGCCCTGGCACGGAGTGGATGAGCTCGCGCGGGCAATTCCGCAGATTATTGAGCGAGTCCCCGAAGCGATGATATTCTTCGTAGGCGACGGCACGCTCAGGCCCCAGGTAGAGGAGATAATCGACCGCGAGGGTGTTCGCGACCATGTCATAATCACAGGGATGATCGGCCACAGCGAGGTGCCCCCACATCTGGCCGCCTGCGACGTACTGACCTCGCCCACGGTTCAGAACCCGGACCGCACTGAGTTCTTCGGCAGCCCGACTAAATTATTCGAATATATGGCAATGGGCCGGCCGGTGGTGGCTTCGGCTGTGGGGCAGATAGCCGAGGTAATAGAGCATGGCAAAAACGGCCTGCTGACCGCCGAGCGCTCGCCGGATGATCTGGCCGAAAAAATCATTTATATATATAATAATCCGGAAAAAGCGGCTGCAATTGGTCGCAGCGCCCGCGATACTGTCATCAGCAATTACACATGGCGAAGCAATGCCAAAAGAATAATCGCCGCTTACCACGGAATTTAAGTGATCCGCGTATTGGAAATCGGCAGGCGCACAGAAACCCGTGTATAAACTCCCTGCTCACTATCGATATCGAACTGGCCTCGGTATAATTCGGCGATTTTGCGAACTATCGCCACCCCGAGACCGCTGCCCTGCTGTTCGTAGATTTTACGCTCGAACTGTACATATTCGCCCATATTGCGGATCTGCTCTTTGGTAAGGCCCCGCCCATAATCGGTGATCGACAGCTCATACATATCTTTATTCACAGCCGAGAATATTTTGACCGGAGTGCCGCGGTCGGAGAATTTCAACGCATTATCAATCATTTCTTCGATTAATTTCACAAAATGCTCTTCGAGAATAGCGAGATCGGCGTCTTCGAGATCGAGTTCTATATCGTCCTCGCGGCCAGCCATCTGGGCATGATGAGCGGACATATCCCTGATCACAAATTCGCATAGCGGAGTGACTTTATTTCTCAGCCGATTGATATCCCCGGGCACTGTGGCAATTATTTCCATATTTGCAAAAAAGAGGTAATTCTCGAACAATCGATTGAGCCGTTTGCCGGATTCGTGGATATTTTCGAGCATATCGCACGCGTCTTTCTGTGAGGTATTCTGATAATTTTTCATCAGAAATTCGGATAATCCGAGCACAATATTCAGCGGGGTGCGGATTTCGTGAGGCAAGGTTTTGCGCAGATTCGAGCGCAGCTCGTCGAATTTTTTATTGAATTGATTCTGGCTTTTCTCTTTTTTCTTAAAGCGGGCATCGACGGCGGTCAGCAGCTCGTCGATGTCATATGGCTTGGTGATAAAGTCGTCCGCGCCGAGATTCATCCCCTCTCGCATATCGGATTTGGCCGATTTCGCAGTCAGAAACAGGAAGGGGATGGTAGCGGTTTTCTCATTTTTTTGCAACTCGCGCAGCATATCGAGCCCATCCATCTCGGGCATCATTATATCGGAAATTATCAGATCCGGAATGTGACTTCTTGCCATATCGAGCCCTATGCGGCCGTTTGAGGCCTCGATTGTATCAAATCCGCTTAATTGCAGAGTGCGCGCCAGTCCGTTTCTGATTTCGAATTCGTCTTCGATAACGAGTATTAATTTTTTCATGAATCTTCCCCTTGATTGATCGGCAGGGCTACTCTGAACGTAGTACCTGCGTTTTCCTTGCTTGATATATCTATTCTGCCGCCAAGCAGCTCCACCGATTCGAGTGCCACGGACATGCCCAGCCCGGTGCCGGAATAAGAGCTTACATTGCGTCCGCGGTAAAATAATTCGAATATTTTCGCCTGCTCGTTTTCCGGAATACCGATTCCCTGGTCCTTCACCGAGAGCACTATCTGATCGCCGATACAGACTAGTTCGACTTCGACTATGGAATTATCCGGTGAATATTTCAGCGCATTGGATACGAGATTGCTCATTATCAGGCGGAACAATTTATGGTCGGTAGCCGTCTCTTCGCATTCACCATAAAAGGCAAACCGGACGTCGCGTTGGCGGTTTAGCGCCAGCTGGAGGTCTTTGATAATATTCTGGCATAATTCCGGAAGGTCGACTATTTCAATATTCGGTCCTTTTCCGACGCTGTCGTTCTTGCCGATGAATATGACATTTTCTATCAGATCGGTCATCACATCGACCGTTTTGATTATGCGATTCAGCGAATCGTGCTTTTCGTCGGCAGACATATTCGGGCCGAATCTGTCTGTCATCTGCGCCGACGATCGAATAATAGTCAGCGGAGTCCGGAATTCGTGAGATACCATCGTAACAAATCGGGTCTTCAGTTCGTTCAGTTCTTTTTCGCGGTCGAGCAGTTTTTGCAATTCGCGCTCGGCGTTCTCGCGCTCGGCCACTTCGGATTTAAGCTTATGCACCAGAAGCTGGAGATCCAGCGTGCGCTCCTCGACCTTCATTTCGAGCAATTCGTTGGTGTCGCGAAGCGCTTTCTCTGCGCGCTTCTGTTCTGTGATATCAAAAAAGCTTTCGATTCTGTATCTGTCCTGTCCGAGATTCAAATAGGAAATTGTCCGAATAATCGGTATCAGGCCGCCGTCGGCGCTGCGCAATTCGGATTCGAAATTAGATTCGGAATCGAATTTATCTTTTAAAAATGTAAACACATCTTTGCCGATTATATTTTTCTCTTCGTCGCCGATAAGTTCAACTGCAACGGGGTTGGCAATTTCGATCAGATTATTTTCATTATTAATAATCATAATCGCTGTGTGCACCGAATCGAGAATAGCGCGGAATTTACGCTGGTTGTTGGCCAGCTCCATCGTGCGGGCGGCGACTTTCTGCTCGAGCACTTCGCGCGTTTTTTTCAGCCTGGAACGCAGCAGAGCGGCCTCGAGCCGGGAGGCCAGCACCGGTGCGATCCGGCTGATCAATCCCGCCGAGGGTGCGCTGTTGCCAATGCCGCTCATCAGAAGAATCGCCTGAATGCCCCACGAAGCCCTTAGCGGCAAAGCTATTGCATACCCCTTAGAATCTTCCTCGATTCCGGGAGCCCCTTTTTCGAGAGCAGAGCCAATAATGCCGCTGTCGAGTAATCCCGCGAACAGCGCTTTACCCGATTCGGTGGCGCTTTCCGGTGATGTCCGGCCGTGAGAGAATTCATAACTCTCGTCGCTGAGCGAGAAGAAGGAGGCGAATTCGACACCCTGTAAGCGGCAAAGCCCCTCGAGCGCGGATGCGACGATTTCGTGGTGTTTATATAATGAGCTGCCGTCACTGAGGAAAGCGTCATAGATCGCCTCGGCGATGCCGCCAGCGGCCTTTTGAGCCATATTTTCGTCCGTTTTATCCATTGAATCAATATTTATGTGAACAAAAGGAGATTGACGGATTCTTCGTAGTCGTGTATAATCCTCGGATACAAATTCATCAGGCTGCCGGGCTTGAATCCGAGAGATTCGATAACCCCGGGCGACGGCTCGGGCACAATGTCGTCGCCGGCCTGGCCTAACTCGAGCATACATGCGATTACGTCGGCTAGATGCACACAGGCAACGAGTTCGTTCTGGCGGCCGTCTACTTTGCCGACATAGTGGTATGAAATTGCATTGCGAATTGACTTGGGCAGCTTCCAGCGCTCGCTCAAAAGATCGCCGGCGATTGTATGGGTGACTCCTAAAATTTCGGCCTCGGCTTCCCTGGCGGTGACTCCTTTTTCTATGGCCTGGTTGACCACACGGAGGTAATCATCCGGCATGAATTTAAAAAACAGCAGCTTACCGATATCGTGGAGTATGCCGCTTATAAAAAAATTTTCCAGCTTTTTGATGCCGATCTCCTTGCCCAAAAGCCGCGTGATTACTCCCACTGCGATAGAGTGTTTCCACAAATCAACCGGATTGAAGCTGTCGTTTTTGTCCTTTTTCTTGAACATATCGATAATCGAAAGCGCAATTATCAGATTCTTTACCTCGTCGAATCCGATATAAAGGATCGCCTGGCTGATAGTATTCACCCGGCCATGGAATCCATAGAGCGATGAATTGGCAGTCTTAAGTACCTTCGATGCCGAAGACTGATCCTGGGCGATGACATCGGCGACGTCTTTTGCGGTCGAGCGCGGATTGGCCATCACGTCCGACAGCGTCGAATATATCGTCGGAAGCGTCGGAAATTCATCGATCCTTTGGATTATGTTCTCGATAACGTCCAAGCTTAGTCCTTGCTTTTATTCAGGATATATCGCGCCACGTGCACAATACCCATTTTGTATAATTCTTTTTCGAACTTATCGCGGGGCTCCCATTTCATTCGCCCGGCCAGATGCTCTTTGGCTTTGGCGCGGAGCTCCTCGCTAAGTGTGAAATCCTCCTGCGTAGTGTCGCCCTTGACCGTGACGCTGCGGATGTTCCATGTTTTTAATATATTTACATGCTTCGAGGACAATTCGATATCGGCGGGCAGAAGAGTCTGACCGAAATTATTGACAATCGGCTCGGCCAGCACCATGCCTTCTTCGATCTGGTCTATTTGAACAATCTCCGCCATATTCAAATATTAGTTGTCCTCCAGTGATTTCATTTCTTCGATAAATTCATCATTAATAAAGCTGAACCTCAGCGGCATCACCGATACATAGCCCTGGGCCAGCGCATAATCATCCGTTTCGGGATCCTGACTGTCGGCGCGATATTCCCCGGCGAACCAGTAATAATCACGTCCGAAGGGGTCGGTGCGCTTGATATAGCTGTCGCGCCATACCGAACGGCTGGGCTTTGTGATTTTAATGCCTTTGATCATATCTTTTTGCAAATCAGGCACATTGACGTTTATCAGAGTGCCCTCAGGCAACTTGTTTTCCAGCAAATATTTTGCCAGTTTGCCGGCGTATTCAGCGGCTACCGAGCAGTCGCTTTCGTAGCTGTATGAAGCCAGCGATACGGCAATCGACGGAATCCCGACCAGCATACCCTCTGTCGCAGCCGATACGGTGCCCGAGTATATTACATTTATCGACGTATTCTGGCCATGATTTACTCCCGATACCAGCAGATCAGGCGGCCGCTCCAGCAGATTCGAGATCGCCAGCTTGACGCAGTCGCTCGGGGTGCCGTTTATCGCAAAGCCCGGGATGTTCCCGTTGCGGCTGAACCTGGTTGCCCGCAGCGGGGTGGACATCGTTAGCGAATGCCCCACGGCGCTTTGCTGGCGGTCGGGCGCGACGACAATTATTTCGCCGAGCTTTTTCATTTCCTCGGCCAATGCGATAATACCCGGCGCGTCAACCCCGTCATCATTTGTCACCAATATATAGGGTTTGTCTTTCATTTCTATCCGAAAAATTAAATAAACATAAGCCAATAAAACAAGTTAATTATATTTAATTGTTATGGCTTAACGGACTATATCATTGTAAATAGTAAATGCCATAAGCATTAACAGAATGATAATTCCGAATTGCTGGAATCCCATTTTAATCTTTAGCGGCACCTCGCGGCGGATTATTCCCTCGATCAGAACGAATACCAGATGACCACCGTCCAGCGCGGGGAAGGGGAGTATATTTATAATACCGAGAGTAATCGATAGAAGCGCCACAAAGCCAAGAAAATTGATGATCCCCATTTCGGCCTGCTGCGATGCGCTTGCGGCTATCTGTATCGGCCCGCCGATCGACTGCCGGAACGAGATGTTCCCGCTGATTATCTGCGAAATTGTGCTGATGAACAGTTCGCCCGCGCGGATAGTTTCGTCGACTCCGAATACCAGCGCCTCGCCGACTCCGTAGTTGACATGCTCTTTCGGGCCGGTATATTTCGATCCTATGCCGACGCCGATCATTCCGTTTTCGTCGGGGGTGATGCTGGCGGACATAGCCTCGCCGTTGCGCTGCCATTCAATAAATACGGGGGTTTGGGCATGGGAGCTGACTATATCGATGAATTCCGTATAAGAATCAATTTCCACTTCATTCACACTGGTGACGACGTCTCCGGCCTGCATACCCGCTTCGGCGGCGGGGCGGCCACCGAGCACCTGTGTGATCTGAGTCTGTATATGCGCCGGCTGAAGTCCGATAGCCTGGCGGTCGGCCATGGTTTTAATAATCGCTTTGCCCTCGGCATGAATAGTCTTTATCTCCCCGTCGCGGCGGAGTTTAATATCGCGCGATTCGCCGAAATCATCGAGTGTGAGCATCTGCAGCACTTCGTCCCAGGTTTCGACATTATTGCCGTTGATCGAAAGAATTTTGTCGCCCTCGCGGAAGCCGGTTTCGTAAGCCAGCGAGCTTTGATCGACATAGCCCACCTCGGTGGTTTTGTATAATGATTTGCCCTGGAAGAAAGCAATCGCAGTAAATATTAAAATAGCCAGCACTGCGTTCATAATCGCGCCGCCGGCCAGAGTTATCGATTTCTGGAATGTATTTTTCGAGCGGAATTCCCATGGCTGGGGTTCGCTTCCGGCATAATTAGTGTCCATGCTTTCGTCCACCATTCCCGCGATTTTCACATAGCCGCCAATCGGAAATGCAGCCACCCGGTAGTCGGTTTCGCCCTCGTGTTCGTAATCCTTCGGCAGCCGCCCAAGGCTGAAGCCCGTTTTTTTGTTAAATCCGAAAAGCCTTGGCCCCATGCCGACCGAGAACACATCCGCCCGCATCCCCGAAAGCCGTGCCGAAATAAAATGTCCGAATTCGTGGAAGACCACAATAATTCCGATTACAATCACAAAATATATAATATCCGCTATCAGACCCATTACTCTATCTCATTATTTTTAAGTGAATTAATAAAATTTCTCGTGAATTTTCTCGTGCGGGTATCAGCCGCAATAATATCTTCGAAGGATGGTTTTTTTATAATTTCGCAATTCTTCATCGCATGTTCGATTGCAGCGGGAATGTCCACAAATCGGATTTCCTCGCCGAGGAATGCCTCGACAGCTATCTCGTTGGCGGCGTTGAGCACCGCAGGAGCAGTGCCGCCCAGCTTCAATGAATCGAAAGCAAGCCGCAGGCAGGGGAATTTATCGAAATCCGGCTTAAAAAATTCCAGCGAAGTAAGCTCGGATAAATCCATCTTCGGGAAGTCCAGCGCTGCACGATGCGGCCAGGTAAGCGCGTACGCAATCGGCAGCCGCATATCCGGCAGCCCCATTTGCGACATCACCGAGCCATCCCGGTAGACAACCAT
>CAZEMR010000060.1:0-18174 GCA_964513465.1 uncultured Hyphomicrobiales bacterium | reverse complement strand
AGGACATCGCCCGGGAAATCGACCTCATCGAGGAAATCATCCGATTGTATAATTATGAAAAGCTCGAGGCCAAATTCGAAACATCGATCAGCTTCGGCGGCAGTCCGCTTCCCGAAAGACTCCGCCCGCTGCCGCTTCGCGAGGATATCCGCCGCTGGTTGGTCAGCAATGGATTCTTCGAAATAATTACCCAGAATCAAATCGATCCGGCAACCGCCGCGCTGCACACCGAAGACCCCGTCCGAATTGCCAATCCGCTGGGCGAGGAGCTATCGGTGATGCGCCCCTCCGCCGGGCCCTCGGCTTTGCGCGTTGCCGAGAAAAATTTCCGCATAAATAATTATAATCTAAGGCTGTTCGAAATCGGCCGAATATTCGAAAAATGCGACGAGCGCGAGGATACATTCATCCCCGGCATACGCGAGCGCCATCAGCTAATGATCGCAATAACCGGCCAGTTATCGCCGATGCAATGGGGCGCGCCCGAGCGGGAAGTCGATTTCTACGACATCCGCGGCGTGGCCGAAGACCTGATCGAATTCCTGCACCTCGAATCGCTTAAGCTGAAAGCCGTCGATGCAGACGATCCGCTATTTTCGAAGAATTCGCTTGCAATTATTAAAAAGAAAATGCCAATCGGCCGCCTCGGGCAGATCCGCCGCGAAATTCTGGAAAAATTCGACATCAAAAACAATATATATATGATATTGCTCGATTTCGAGGAATTCGTCAGCGCGCCGGTCAAACCGAACAAATACACGCCGGTATCGCCATTTCCGCCCGTGACGCGCGACCTCGCATTTGTCGCCGATAAAGACGCCCCGGCCGGCGATATCGAAAATCTGATCGCTCAGACCGGTGGCAAATTACTTGCAGGCGTTCGTTTGTTCGATGTTTATACCGGCAAATCAGTGGGCGATGGCCGCAAGAGCCTTGCCTATGCGCTGGAATTCTCTTCAACAGAGCGCACATTGAAAGACAAGGAAGTGGACAAAATTGTCAAAAAAATTGTGAAAGAAGTCGAAAATAAATTCAACGCAAAACTGCGGGAATTCTAAAAAATATGCCCGAAAACAGCGAAAATAACGAATTCCGGCCCGCTCCGGCAATACGCGAATCCATTGTGCGGCTCTGGGAGCTTGTACGCAAATCCGGCGAGATGCTCGACCGCTTCGCCGAGGATAACCGCGGTCTGGCGGCCGAAAACGAGCGGCTTGCCGCGGCGCTTGCCGATATCGAACGCCGCTGGAAAACCATGCGCGCTGGATATGCCGCTATCAGCAGGAAATATGAGTATCAGACGGCACTGGCGCGGGGTATGCACGAATCATTTGCGGCCCAAAAGCAAAAAATATCCGATCGCGAAAATGAATTTGCAAAAGAAATTAAGCGCATTCATGGCGAGATCGAAATTCAGAAAGAGCTGAACCGGGAATTACGCCGCAAAAATGAGAGCATTCTGCTGAAATATGAGGAAATGAAGCGCGAGTTGCTCGATCTGGAATTTGCCCGCAAGGAGATTGCCCGCAAAAATATCGACCTCCACTCGGCCGCCGATAAGGTCACCGAATATAAGGAACTCGCCGCCCAGCTCGAAGGCAGAGTACACCGCCTCGAGAAAGAAGCAGCCGAATTCACCGCCGAAATCGCAAAGCAGGAAGAGCTGAAAGAGCAAATCGGCCGGATGACCATAGAGCTGGAAAAAGCTCAGGATAAGCTCGCATCCGAGCGCACCAGGCATAATCAAGAGATAGAATCGCTCAATTCCGCAATCGGCGACCTCGAAGCGCGCATTGCCGAAAAAGACGAAACAATCGCCGGACAATCCGGAGAAATAATTAATCTAAAATTCGAAAAAGACGTCCTCAATCGCCAGTTCGAATCGAAGGATAAAAAGATTGAGGAACTAAGCGAAACTATTGCCCTGCGCGATAAGAAGATAGCCGCACTCGAAGCCGAAATCGAAAAGCTTCGGGACGAAAACGCCACGATTGCAGGCCGCGACGAGGAAAACCGACAGTTGCGGCTGCGAATCAGCAAGATGGAGGCTGTCCGCATTGCCGATGAATCGACCGCAAAAAAGCTGCAGGAGCGCAATCGCGAGCTTAATATAAATATCGAGTCGCTGCGCAATTCACTCGCCGATGCAGAGGAAAAGCTCGCCGAAGCCGAATTGGCAGGCCGCGAATCCGCCACCATAGCCGATAAGCTCCGCGAAGAGCTTCGCGCCGCAAAAAACGAATCGCTGATAAATAGCAAAAAATCAGAAGAGTTGCGCCGCAGGCTGAAGGAAATTGAAGCCGAAGCCCACGCAGTAGAAGCCGAAAACGAGCAGCTCGCCGAGAAAATGAGTCAGCTCGACAGGCTGACGACCGAGAAGCAGGAATTGCTCCGGCTGCTTGGCGACGCCGAACGCACCGCCCGCCAGGCCCGCAACGAATGCGTGATAAAAGAAAACATGCTCGCCGAGGAGCATATCCGTACCGCCCGGCTTCGCCAGAGAGCTGCCGAGCTCGAATCCGTCGCCGCCCAGGCCGAAGAAAGCAATCATAATATTACCTCGTGCGAATTCGAAATTCGGCGCCTTCGGAGCATAGCCGAAAGCCGCAGCGCCGAAGCCGCCAGGCTCAGCCGCCGGGTCGATACGCTCGAATCGGAGCTTTCGCGCTCCAGACGCGATGTGGATAATATCGAGGAGGAATTCTCGCGGCTTACGGCAAGGTTCCGTCAGGTTGACGGCCGCCGCCGCGAAGCCATCGACCAGCTAGAGAGCATTATGAACAAAATCGCGCGCAGACTATAAAATCCTCAAAATTAATTAACAAATAATCATAATAATTTTTCGGCTGTTGCGTTTTCTCATTTGCGATTGCTGTAAAATTTATATTACCCAAAAGTAAAATATTACTTGCATTAAAAGCAGAGAAAATGTAAATTATCAGCAAAAGCATTATAAATAATCAGAGGCAATGCCTATAGAAACAATACTTACATACTTTTTTAATATAGATACATAAAGCTGACAACGAAATTTAACACTTAAATATGCCTGATTCATTTGATGTTACAATCGGAGGACAAAATTATCCTCTGAAGGGAGAAAACGAACGACTGGTACGCGAGGCGGCCGGTCTGGTAGATATACATATTAATCGAATAAAGAATAGATACAGGGACCTGCCCGCCCCCAAGCTGACTGTGCTTGCTGCGGTGAATATAGCCGAAGAGTACAACGAGACCAAAGGGCAGGCCGATGCCGACCGCGATTATCTGAAGACGGAAATAAACCGTATGGCTGATTATCTCGGTGCCGCGATCGGCCGCAATAGTCAATAAATTAATATAGATACTTCCGCTGCCCATTCGAATCGGGCAGTCCTCGTATTCTCCCCGAATATTCGGGCGAAAATATATACGCCGGGATACTGCATCCCGGATGCGTTCTTTGCATATATAGCGACTAATTAGCCGCATTATATTATCGTTGTCACAATGAGTAAGAATCGTTAAGTAGAATAATAGGGAAGCAGGCTCTGACTATTGATAGCGGGCCTCATCCGACGCACGATTCTGCTGCGCGGAAATCCCGCTGGCCCAGAGGGCCGGCGCATGGGATTCGGAGGATGGTAGATATAGCCAGGATGCTACCCACCGTGTCAGAGAGGATTCTTAACTCTCACGAAAAATGCTTTCAAGCATTGCGATCAATATAATGCGGTTTTTTTATGCCCGTATTTAATTTCAGAAATTTTTAAATGCCTTATTTATATGATTTTTATTTGATTACCTAACAAAGAAAGAAACACAGGAGAGTGAATTATTATGAGTGAATTATTAATTGTATTGCTGAGCTTTGCCGGCCTTGCGATTGGATTTGCCATATCGTATTTCGCAGGCAATAAGCTTTCGGCGGCCAAAATCCGGGAGGCCGAGCAAAACTCAGCCTCTATCATAAAGGAGGCCGATAAGGAGGCCAAGAGCATCAAAAAAGAAAAGATGCTCGAAATGAAGGAGGAATGGCACCGCCGCAAGCAGGAATTCGAAAGCGAAACCCAGAGCCGACGAAGCAAGCTGCAGGTGCTCGAAAAACAAATAAAAGCCCGAGAAGAGGGAGTCGACAGCAAGCTCGACACAATTGCCAAAAAAGAGAAAAATCTGCAGGTGCTCGAAGCCGAGCTTACACGCAAAGAGAAAAAAGTTGACGAAAAACGCGCCGAGCTCGATGATATTGTCGAGCAGGAACTGCAAAAACTCGAATCCATCGCCAATTTTTCGCGCGACGAAGCCAAAAAATCCCTCATGGACGCATTTATTAACGACGCCAAAACCGAAGCCGCTCACAAAATCAAACAAATCCGCGACGAAGCCAGGCTTACAGCTCAAAAAGAAGCCCAGAGCATTATTATCCAGGCAATTCAGCGCACAGCATCCGACCACAGCGTCGAGACAACGGTATCGGTCGTCAATCTGGACAGCGACGAAATGAAAGGCCGCATCATAGGCCGCGAAGGCCGCAATATCCGCGCTTTCGAATCGGCAACGGGCATCGACCTCATAATCGACGATACGCCCGAGGCCGTGGTAATATCCGGATTCGATCCATTCCGCCGCGAGGTGGCCAAGCTCTCGCTCGAGCGCCTCATGCTCGACGGCCGCATCCACCCGGCACGCATCGAGGAAGTAGTCGAAAAAACCCGCAAAGAGCTCGACGAAGAAATCTATACCGTCGGCCAGAACGCCGCCGCAGAGCTCGGTATCCACAACATTCATCCCGAACTGACCAAACTGGTCGGCAAGATGAAATACCGCTCCAGCTATGGACAAAACCTGCTGAGCCACTCGATCGAAGTCGCGCACCTGTGCGGAATTATGGCTGCTGAGCTCGGACTCGAAGCCACACTCGCCAAGCGCGCCGGACTGCTGCACGACATCGGCAAATGCGTCGATCGCGACACCGAGGGCCCGCACGCACTCATCGGATACGAAATGGCCAAGAAATTCAAAGAAAACGGCAAAGTCTGCAATGCAATCGGCGCCCACCACGAGGATATCGAGATGGAAACCCCGCTGGCAGTGCTGGTGCAGGCCGCAGACAGCATCTCCGGCGCACGCCCCGGCGCACGCCGCGAATCGCTCGAGAACTACGTCAAACGCCTCGAGAAACTCGAATCGCTCGCAAACGGATTCGACGGAGTCGCCAAGACATTCGCAATCCAGGCCGGCCGCGAAATCCGCGTCATAGTAGAGCCCGACAGAGTGGACGACGTCACCGCCGACACAATGGCCAACGACATCGCCCAGCGCATCGAAAACGAAATGGAATACCCCGGCCAGATCAAGGTCACGGTAATCCGCGAGCGCCGCAGCGTATCGCTCGCCAAATAACTATATTTAAATGACTTAACCCGATCCCCGGCGTTCATGGAAATGCCGGGGATTTTTATTTATTTAAATATTAAAAGATATAATCAAGGAAATAGGGCACTACTTCGGGCACAAGGATGATAGTCACAATCACCCCCGCGAGCGCACCCCAGAAGTGGGCGTCGTGGTTGACGAAGTCATCGCCGCGTTTGGCTGCAAAGTGGCAATAGGCAAGGTATAGCGCGGCAAATATCGGCGCGGGGATGCCAATCGGGATAAAAAATATCATGATTTTTGAATACGGCGCAAAAAGCACGAAGCTGAACAAAACGCCGCTGATCGCTCCGGACGCGCCGACCGAGCGGTAATGCGGGTTATCCTTCTGCCGGACGACCGTAGAGATGTCGCTTAAAACAAGGCTGGCAAAATAGAGAATCAAAAAGCCGATAGTGCCGAGTACCATCTCCAGCTTGAATGCGAAAAAATAAAACGTCAGCATATTGAACAGCAGGTGAGGCATATCCGCATGGACAAACCCGCTGGTGATCATCTGCTGCCAGCGGTTTTCGTGCACCACCTGGTAGGGACTTAGCGCCATCCTGAAGAACAGCGACTGGTTGCGGAACATAGTATAAAGGCTCAGGCCGATAGTGACCAAAAAAATAATAACAGCAGCGGGAGCGGATTCAAACGGCATATTGCTTTTTTGTGTTAATAAATTTTCAAAAATTATTAAATTGTGTCGATTTTATGAACATCATTTTGATATATAAAATCCCGGATCTTATCGATTTCATCCAGTGAAACATAAGAAATTTTATCAAAATCCCGGATTTCTTCCCAATATCGGTGATTATTGGATCCCCTGTTACCTGGTTCGTCGCCAATAACAAAATGAGTACTATCGTTGTCAATATCATGAATAAAATTTGTGTAAGAGCTTAATTCCGCTTTTAAAAAATTAACCTGTTTTTCAAAATCAAAAAATTGTCCGGACATATACCTGCCATTCTTTCCGATAATATTTATTTTGTTAGGCAAAATAATTTTTGGGGACTTAATCTCAGGGATTGAAATATTATTTATATCGACATCTAAATTTACGCGGGATTCGATTTTGGGATATAAATTTTCTTGAACAATTTTTAATTTTTTGGGCATTTCGATTATACTATCGACCTGAAAATCGTCTGCAATAAATTTCAAATACAAAGTTTTTAAAGTATTCTCAGTAATCCTGATATTAAGACTTTGGGGTTGAGTATAAGAAATCAAATTATTGTTAGATATAAAGATAGAGCTTAAATATTTTTGCGAATAATGCGGCCAGACGTTTTGAATGTCCTCCGGAATTTTTTCCGTATTCGAAATATCCTTATTTACGGATTCCACGTTTTTTTTGATTCCGTTCAAATAATTTTTAATGAAAGTAATTGTTTCTTTGGCCATTAGTTTTTCTATCAGTTTTAGTTTCTGATTTGAATAGCGAAAAAATATCCGATCACTTTCGATAAGCAATAGGGCAATACTGACCTGCTCCTGAATAGCTGGCCGAATCGGGCAAAACAAAATTGAATAATATGCGCTCATGATTATCTTAGATAGAATGAACAATACTCTTTAAACGATTTAGACACTGCTTTAATCCATCCGGGATCAAACAAATTATCGAAGAGGTAGTCGCGTTTTGATTTGATATCTAAGTTCCAATCGACAGGAACATTTGATAGAATTTCATCAATGTTTCGCGCGCATAACTCTATTATATTTTCGAATTCATAAATAATATCGGAAAATATATCATATTTGATAATTTCATTCTTTTTGTATAGTGCTCTGAACAAATTATGCTTTAGGATTGTTTCGTCCCGGGATATTAGAAAAAGCGGCATTCCTGAATTGCTATTAAGGATTTTATCATGGTCGATTGCATTCAAAATAATTTTATCCTTTTTGATTTCAGCAATTATATTTGGGTTTCCCGCTCTTCTGTCTTCGTTAGAAATCCAAAGATCAAACAGGGCAATTTTAAGAAAATCAATTTTATTGATCTTTATTATATTATTCTTTGCCATCGCAATAAAATCATCAACATCTTTGGCGAAACGAAGATATTGCGATCCAAAACATGTTTTCTCGAACCATTTAGCCGATAGATCAAAACTATTTTTGGCATATTTAATTAAATAATTATCCCGTGAAGATATAAAAATGCAATTCGGTGTGGCTATTTTCCAGATATTCAAAAACATGCGGATAAATACTCATTGAATAATGATGCAGACGACCCAAAATTGTGCTTACAGACATAATCCTCCAAATCCTCACAGGTTACTAAAAGCGGGTGTTTTGATGTATTGAATTCCTTGTTTGGCCTTGTGATAACAGAATAATATGTCAAATGTCCACACCTTATCGGAATTTAATCGAACTCTCGGCAAATATCATATATTTTTGCATTATAACAAAACGAAAGATTGCTGTGCCTTAAAATTATTTTCAAAAATTTTTACAATTTATGCAAAGAATTAGTAATTTAAAAAATTGATTAAAACATTTTTGCAAAATCGATGATAAAAGATATTGAATATTTGGAATTCACGGAAACCCTGAGTTCGGATTTCTTCGGCGGTGAGTATGACCTCGTCGTCCACGGCCCGCGCGAAGGGCGGTATAATATGGACTTCGATTACGGCCGAACGCTCGAAGTACAAAAAGGAGCGGCACGGCCAATGTTCCGGCTTTATGGCTGGGAGCCCTGGACGGTGTCGCTCGGCGCTAACCAGAAAGCCGAAGATATCGACGCCGACGAATGCAAACGACTCGGGTTCGGACTCGTCAGGCGGCCAACGGGAGGCCGGGCGGTGCTGCACGCCGACGAGCTGACCTATTCCGTTGTTATGTCAATCCCCGAAAAATTAACAGTCCACGATATTTACCGTCGGGTGCACGAAGTGCTGGTCGATGCATTTGCAGGGCTTGGCTGCGAGCTCGAATTCGAAAAAGCCCAGGCTGATTTCCGCAGGCATTACCGCCAATCGGGGATGTCGGCGGCATGCTTTGCCAGCTCGGCGCGCTACGAGATCGAATGGCAGGGCCGCAAGATAGTCGGCAGCGCCCAGCGGCGGTTCGGCGACGTATTGCTCCAGCACGGATCGATCCTGCTCGGGCCGGGTCACGAGCGCCTTGCGGATGTTATAGCCGGCAAGGGCGAGCGCACCCGGATGGTTCTGAAGTCATTTATGGAGAGTCATGCGGCTACTCTGTCGCAGGCGGCCGGGCGGCAGATCGGATTCGAGGAATCGCGCGATGCGGCGATAAGCGCGATAAAATCCATAAGCTCAAAATAATAATAGGTTTCTGCGTCGTTTTTATTTTAGATTCGTTTTTAATGTAAGTTACGCAAATGACAAAGTTTTTGCTTATCTTGTTGGTCATATTCGCTCTGGCGATATTGGGGCTGACATTTATATATAAAAAAATCCGCGGATTTTTCGAGATGTTTTCACCCTCTGAAGAACGCCGCGGCAAAACGCAAAAGCGCGAGCGCACAGACGATGTTGTCTACGACCGCGACGACGTGGTGGTGCTCAAAGGCGAGGCGGGCAAAAAGAAAAAAGAACGCAGCGAATAGGCAATAATCGCTCATAAGCTGCTCAGGTAACGGTCTTTTTAACATATGGCATTCGATAGAAATGGAAATTAAGGCTAAGACAATTGCAGCGATAGATTGTGGCACTAATTCATTCCATCTGGTAGTGGCTTCGGCCAACAACCGAGGGATACTTACGCCGATCACACGGGTAAAAGAGATGGTCCGTATGGGCTCCAGCTCGCGCGATATGAAATACCTTCTGCCCGACGCTATGGACCGCGGCGCCGAAGCGCTCTCCAAATTCGCCAAAATATCACGCTCCGAAAATGCCGAAATTCACGCTGTGGCCACCAGCGCCATCCGCGAGGCAAACAACAGCGACGATTTCCTCCGCCGCGTCAAAAACGAAACCGGCATCGACATCCACGTTATCTCAGGCGCCGAGGAAGGCCGCCTTATTTATATCGGCGCTATCCACGCACTTCCGGTTTACGACAAAAAAACTTTTATCATAGACATCGGCGGCGGCAGCACCGAGACCATCATCGGCAGCCGAGGCGAGACCAAATACATCGCCAGCGTCAAGCTCGGAGCAATCCGGCTTACCCGTCATTTTTTCAATACCGACAAGACTACACCGAAGCAGATCGCAGATTGCATGGAATATATCCGTGGCGAATGGGCCCCGATTATGCGAAAACTAAAAACCGAAGGATTCGAGATCGCTGTCGGCACCGCAGGCACTATCCAGACCCTTACAGAAATGGCCCTTATCCGCAAGGGCCGCGCAGTACCCGAGATATTCAACGGAGTGGCCGTCACCGCAGACGAATTGCTCGCAGTTATCGACGACATTAAATCGGCCGAAACCATCAAAAAGCGCTCTAATCTGCCCGGAATGGACTCCAAACGCGCCGATATCATACTCGCCGGCTCGCTGATACTCGAGCAGGCAATCCCCGAGCTGGGTATAAACCGCATCCTTTATTCGGCTTACGCGCTGCGAGAGGGAATCGTGTTCGACCGCATACGCAAGGACAGGATCATCAGGGAATTCAGGCATCTGAGCCATCTGCGCTACCAGACCGTCGCCTCGCTCTGCGTCCGCTATAAGATCGATCTGAACCACACCGAGCACGTAAAAAAATTATCCATATCGATATTCGACGACCTCGAGCGTATCCACCGGCTGAATTCTGCAGAACGCGAACTATTGGAGGCCTCGGCACTGCTCCACGATGTGGGGTACTATATATCGCATGATAAACACCATAAGCATAGCTATTATATAATTAAAAATTCAATCATGCCCGGATTTACCAACGACGAAGCCGAGCTGATAGCAAACATAGCGCGCTACCACCGCAAGAGTCACCCCAAGAAAAAACACGAGAATTTCAGTAAATTAAATGACCACAAGCAGGAAATCGTGCGTACGCTGGCCGGGATACTCCGCATCGCAGAGGGAATAGACCGCCGCCAGCAGCAAAACGTCAGCTCGGTCGAGACATCAATAATCGACGGAAAGATAAAAATAAAAATGATTCCCGAGCCGACAGGCGCATTTCCGGACATCGAAAAATGGGGCGCCGACCGCAGAAAGCCATTGCTCGAGGAAACCCTGGGATATGATATAAACTTCGAAATCGCTGCAATAGAATAAATTATAATAATTATGTAACTATTTTTCATAAAGGTTGTTTATATTTATTAGCGACGCTCGATAAAAATATTTTCATGAGTTGTAATATTTATTAATTACCGGGAAAATCATTCCAAATAGAATCATCATCAACAAAATGGGGCTTCATATGAAAACAAAATTTACTTATTTTCTTTCCATTCTCTTATTGTTCTTATTGGCATTCGATGCGAATGCGAAAGATGATGCGACTAAATCCCGCGCTAAAAGCGAGATTTCGAAACTGCTCGGCGCCAACAATATAGGCAAGGAATTCTGGATTACAATCCCGCCTTGCTACGAGGAAGTGGCCGGAGACAACTTTATCAAGATATTCGTTACTTCGCCAGTGAAAACTCTGGTAAAAGTCGAAGTGCCCGGCAAAGGATATTACGAGCAGAAGCCAACAATTGCTCATAATGTAATTGAATTTAATATTAAACCGACCGATGGCCAGCCATTTACAAAAGGAGAGACAGAGCAGCCTCCCGCAGAGAAGGTGTATCGCAGCCGCGGAATCCACATCTGGGCCGAAGACCCGATCGTGGTTTATGTCGTCGTGCGCTACCGCCATACCAGCGATGGCTTTCTGGCAATCCCAATGGCTTCGCTCGGCAAGGAATATATAGTTGCTGCATACGACGAAGACCCTATGTTCCGCGCGGTATGGAATGATAAATTCCCCAGCACAACAGGGATTGTGGCCGCATACGACCAGACACAGGTTCGGTTCCGCATGGGCGGCAATGTTTTTTCGGAGACCGCCGGCGGACTCAGGCCCGGCGAGGTAGCCACCGAGACCCTGAACAAGGGCGACGTATGGATGTTTATGTCCAACGGCGACAACCACGACCTCACGGGCAGCAAAATCACAGCCACCAAGCCGGTTGCAGTTGTGTCCGGCAATATGTGTACGAACATCCCGGTGGGCAACCAGTGGTGCGACTATACCGTCGAGATGGGCCTTCCGACTCATGTCTGGGGCAAAGACTATCATGTGCCCAAAGTGCCAAACCGCAAATATCCTTCTATTGTGAGAATTTTTGCAAAACAGCCTCAGACCAAAATTTATAGAAATGGCAATCAGATGGGATTTATTCCCGAGGCGGGCGGAGTAATCGGCCGCGGATTTCTCGAAATGCGCATGGGCCCGATGGGGCCGCCTCCGGTATCGGCTGTTTATTCAGGCGATAAGCCGATCGGCGTAGTGCTGTATAATACCGGAGTCCAGGAAGACGGAACCCCGCATCCGAACAGCGACCCCTTTGTGATGGTGATTACGCCGACAGAACAGTATCAGAACGAGATCACATTCTGTACGCCATCGACTTTCGGCGGCGATCGATTCAGCGAAAATTATGTTAATCTCGTTTATGAAACAGACGAACATGGACTAATGCCTCCCGATCTGCAAATTGCCCAGGTGCAGGGCGGAGAATTTCAGTGGGAACCTATCCGCTCGAAATTTCCCGGTCTGGATGAAATATTTACCTATGATATTAAGGGCACGCAATTTGCCGTGAAGACAATAACTCTGCCGTCCGACGGCGTTTATAAAATTCGCGGCAAAAAACCGTTCGCAGCGTATTCGTTCGGATATGATTCCTACGATTCATACGGCTATCCGACCAGCGCTGCACTGGCCGACCTCTCGATCCCCGATACGATTGACCCGGTGCCGACCTATGTGCTCGACTGCGACGGCAGCGTCCGCGGCGGAGTGGTAACGGACTATCCCGAAGTGGACAGCATTCGCTCGAACCTCTATCAGATATATATAGATCCTGAGATAAGCGAGAACTATAAATTCACTTATCAGCCGTTTATACCAGGCGATACTCGCACAACCAACTGGGATTTGACGGTAAAAGATATTAATAAGGACGCCTATGCCGAGCTGATTTTCATCGATCGCGCAGGCAACGACACAACCATCGCAATTGAGTATTATGCGACCAAAGTCGCGATTTATCCCGAAGATCACGACTATGGCCAGCTCCAGATAGGCGAAACCGGCACAAAGAATTTCTTTGTCAAAAATGAATCCACAACCGGCGAAATTCTGCTGACCGAGCTTAAGCTCAAAGACGGCGATAAAGGATTCAGCCTTGTGCACGACCACGTATTCCCGCTTATGCTCGAGCCCAACGGCGAGCTTCCGTTCAAAGTGGAATTCGAAGCCACCAAAGAAGGCTATTTCCGCGATTCGGTCGGAGTGGGCGATACTTGTATGTTTATAAATAAAGCATTTGTCGAAGCAAGCGTCGGAAGCGCATCAATGATTGTCGCCGACCACGACTTCGGCGATATATCTGTCGGCGAAACCATACCGAAAAAGCTGATGATCCAGAGCACCGGCGACGCCGATCTGATTATCACCGGATACCGCGGTCCGACAAACAGCGTATTTAATCCGATATTCCCGAAGAATTTCACTCCGGACGACCCCTGGGTGATCGAACCCGGAGGATATCGCGAATTCACCGTCCAGTTCACCCCCGACGCAGAAATCCGTTATGCCGACACAATATTCTTCGAAAGCAATGCCGACGGCACTGACGAAATCGCAGAAATCTACGGACGCGGCATCCAGGCCCAGCTTGCAGCCACCAGCGAAAACTGGGGACGCCGCCGCATAGATCGCCCGGAATTCCCCGCAGGGCCATATCCGTCCGATAATGCTATCCGCCTGCGCAACGACGGCAGCGAAGCTATTACAATATCCAATTTCGCTGTCGAAGAAGAGAACAACGGCGACGCATTTATTTTCGATCGCGATATGATCAAAAATCTGACCATCGAAGACAGCTCCGAGGTATTCATTCCGGTGGAATTCCAGCCCACAGTCACCGGCGAGCACAAACTGGTCATTTCTTATACAAATAACGAGGGCATCGATGCCAGAACCACACTGATGGGCATTGGCACCGTGCCGTATCTTACAACAACCGATTACGACTTCGGACGCACAATCGTGGGCGACAACAGCACCCAGCCCGAACGCACAATTTCGTTCCGCACGCCGCCGCTCAGCGAATGGCAGTACGGCGATACACTCACCATGACCGACCTGGTGGTTGGCCCGGATGGCAATGAAATTGCCACAAATGGCACCAACTTCGGCGCCGAAGGCTTTACATTCGATAAATCAGCTATCGGGCTGCCAGTGAAATTAGCCCCCGGCGATTCGATCACCTTCCCGGCGCGATTCCTCTCGCAGCATTCCGGCGATCATATCGCCAATTTGACTGCCGTAAGCGACGCGCTTCAGCAGGACGTCACATCGAATTGGGAAGGATTCGGAGTATCCGAGGGACTCGACTTCTCCGGCGATCAGTCCGAAATCTGCATCGAGGATACCGACATCCTCAATTGTGTGCTCGAAAACACCAAAGAGGGCGAAATCGAAGTCTATTCCGTCGAAATCGATCCGCCATATCCCGATCTTGCATTTGTCGATCCGTCAATTGCAAACGGATTTACTCTGGCATCCTATGAAACTAAGAATATCGATATCGAATTCGCGCCGCTTGGCGTGGTCGACCGCGATGCAGAAGTCGTGATTAAAAACTCGACTCTGAAAAATCCGGAAATACGCATACCGATCAGCTCCAAATCCGTGCACTACGACCGCGCAACGATTGGCAAAGTCACCAAAAATCAGGTCGTTATCGGCGAGACAATCGACTACACAATCGATCTCGACGGCACTTCCGACATTACAATGGCTGAAGTAAAAGAGCTCGATATTCGCGTAACTTACGAGAATAACTTCCTGAAGCTCGACGAATCCAGCATCCAGGTAGGATCGCATCTCAATGGCCAATTCGAACTGGTCGACATTCAGGAAACAACAATTGACGCCGATGCATTCCTGCAGGAGCTGACATTTACGCTTCGCGCAATCGACGATAATATTCTGACAGGCTCGGGACGGATTGCGACCATGAAATTCACAGCATATCTGCCCAGCACCTCGATCGACAACCAGGACGCCATGATTACCGACAGCACCACCGCCATCAACCAGATAGTCACCGCGACGGGCAATGCCTGCGTCGACTTCGAACCGGCCAATACCAGCGTCTCCATGCGCCCGGTCTGCGTCTACGATCTGCGGCTTATCGCAGTATCGGCCGCAAAATTCGGCCTTTCCGAAGTGCGCCCCAATCCCGTTGGCAGCAATGGCGGCGAGATCGAATTCTCCGTGGGCCTGCCCACATATACCGAGATTGCTATCTACAACAGCGAGGGCGTCAGGGTTGCCCTGCCGATTGCAGGCCAGCTCGAACCCGGCAAGTACTCCTTCCCGATACCGGTAAGCGATCTCAGCTCGGGCGTTTATTATTACAAGATGAAGTCCGGCCCATACGTCGAGACCCGTCCACTTGTAATCGCAAAATAATCGAAAACATATAAAATCACAGCCGCCTCCTTATCACACAGGGGGCGGCTTTTTTTTGAAAAATATTTATTTAAATAATTGAATTGAGATAAATTGCGGGCGGCCTGACCGTTCGGAAAGATTATTTTGGGATAATATTCAGTTTAATCAGGAATATATTGCTTAGAATATATATATATACTATTTTTGCATAAAACAACTGACCGGCCAGGTATGGATAAAACTTACTTCGAAAAGCAATCTTCTCTGATAATTGCGATAATCATCGGCCTGATGGCGCTGACAGGCTTTCTTTACGTTACCGGTATCATCAAAAGCGCGCTGGTGCTTATTGTCATCGCCATTTTCATTCTGATGCCTTTCAAAAAGGAATCCCGAATCGCCGCACGCCTTCTGCTGCTGGTCACATTCCTTTTCGCCGGCTGGCTGATGCACGACCTCGGCTATGCGCTGATGCCCTTCGTTTTGTCGTTTCTGATCGCATATCTGCTCGACCCATTTGTGCACTATCTCCATGCGCGGCGCATTCCGCGCTGGGCGGCCTCGCTGGGGCTCATAATTATATTCATCGGCCTGGTCACTCTGATTGCCGTATTCGTATTCCCGATGATATTCATCCAGCTCGACCAGGTGATACGGCGCCTGTCGAATCTGATGATGATTTCGTCGAAATATCTCGACAGCCGGCTTATTTATGAATACCTCGCCAATATGGGATTCTCCGAAGAAGACGTCCGCAAAGTAGTCGAAACCGAATTTGTTCCCCGACTGAAGGACGTGTTTTCGCTTTTATTCCAGGCGCTGCTCTCGCTTTTAAACAGTCTTTCCGGGATTGCCACACAACTAATCAACGCAATACTGATCCCGATTTTATCATTCTATCTGCTCAAGGATTTCCCCGATCTGAAAAATTTGCTGCGCTCGATACTTCAGCGCAAAAACCAGAAGGCACTCTACGACATGCGCCGCATCAACGTAATCTTGCGCAAATATATCAGCTGGCAGATGATCGCCGCAACTATCGTCGCCACAACGAGTTCTGTTGTGTTTTCGATAGCCGGAATCCCATACCCCATACTGCTGGGCATACTCTGCGGCGTGTTCAATCCGATACCTTATCTGGGAATATTCGCCAGCATGATAATCAGCATCCTGACGATTCTGCTCGCATTCCCCGAGGATTTATTAACTCAGATAATTGTTGTCATCGCCACCATCAATGCATTGCATTTCATAAATGCTTACTTCCTCGAGCCGAACATCGCAGGTCGCCAGGTGGGGCTGCATCCCGTACTGTTGATTGCCTCGCTATTCGTATTCGGAGGACTCTTCGGTATTCTGGGACTAATCATAGCCGTCCCCACAACGGCCACCCTTGTGATGTTTTTCAACGATTGGCGAAATAAAGCCACTAATGACCCGATTATCCGAATACCCGGCCCCGATCAGCCAAACCCCGAATCGCCCGAGCCATAAATACCTCTGCGGCAACCCCTTAAGTTTGCAGCCTTTGCGGTCGATATTATTAATATAAGCATTTAATAAGAATATTAACCGCAATCAGCGGCAAAAACCCCATTTTGGCATGATGCTTGCTATAATTTCGGGTAATATATAATATTTATTTTCGAAAAACCGAAAATCTATGCGAAGGATATTCCTCCATATTTTGCTGATCGCTTTCCTCGCCTCCGCTAATCATGCACTGGCGCAGAGGATAGAAGTAGTCCGCACCGACGTCGATTCCACACGCGAAGACTTCATAACCGCTTCATATATATTCGGCATCGACGTCTTCGCAATGGATGTTGAGCACTGCAACAGCGTCGGATTCGATCTGCATTATACGCACCAGGAATATGTGAAATTCAACCAGTGGAGCACTGGCGATTTCGGCAAAAGGTCCATCACATCGGTAATCGATACCACCGATCCGGCCACCGGCGAGCGATTTCTCTACGTGATCGTATCGTCGACCGTGCCGCTGGAAAAGGGCGGACTTACCAATCCGCGGGTTATACATCTCGAATTTGCGCTGACCCGTTCCGCGCCGCACGACTAGACCGTCGTGTTTTCGTTCATCAATCCCCGCGTCGATATTATCACCGACAGCATCGGCGCAAAGGTGCCCATGGACGCCGACCCGCTGGAATTCCGCATCCACAGCTATATCGACGTATGGCCGGGCGATGCCGACAACAGCGGCTATGTCGATGTCGGAGACGGCCTTCAAATCGGCCTTTTCTTCGAAATGGGCTCGCCGACCAACGCCATGCGCAGTTTCAAGCGGCCCGATGCGAGCACGCTCTGGACTCCTCAGCGATGCCTCGCATGGGACAGCTCGATCGTTACCCATGCCGACTGCGACGGCAACGGGATAGTCACCGCAACTGACATCCTCGTAATGCGCAAGAATTTCCAGAAAAGTCACAGCAAGACAGGCAAAACCGACCTGCCCCAGATCAGGAATAAATATTTTAATAATGAAAAAATTCAGACCGGCGAGAATTCAATCAGAATACCAATAATTGCCTCGGGCGACCAGCCCATACTCGCCGCGGCGCTCACTGCCGATTTATCCGCCCTCGATAGCGATTACGAAGTGCTCGGCATCCAGCCCGGCGATGTGTTCACGGATCCGGAGAGCTTCCTTTATTACAAAATAAATTCCGAAGCAAAACGAGCGCAAATCTCTGCAGGCACATATTCCGACAAATCCGCCATTCCCGGCGCGCGGCCCATAGCATGGCTGATAGTCGAAGGCCCGGGCGGTGCGGGTGAATATCCCGGCCCGCTCCCGGCAATTACCGCCAGCGGGCTGTCTCCCGACGGATTCATCTTCCCGATCGCGGCATATACATCGGCCGAAGACGACCAGCCGCAATCGGAATATATATATAGCGCAAAACTAACAGGCAGCCAGCTATCTATCACCGGCGCCGAAGGAATGCCCTTCGACTGGCGAATATGCGACATCTCCGGCAGAACCCTTGCGCGCGGCGAATCCGACTATTCGGCAGTTGCGCGGGCGGACGTCTCGCAATTCGGCACAGGCGTTTATTTTGCGATAATCAGCGCGTCGTCCGGCAGCAAAGTTATTCCCTTCAATATCCTTCGTTAATAATTATG
>CAZEMR010000059.1:0-18216 GCA_964513465.1 uncultured Hyphomicrobiales bacterium | reverse complement strand
TTAACCTACCGAAGGTTTTAAACCTTCGGTAGGTTTGGGCTTCGGTTGGTTTGGGCTTCGGTTGGTTTGGGTTTGGGTTAACAAATTGGAAGTGTCGGACAGATCAATCTGCAGCCCCGCTATCCCATTATCTTTTTGAAAATTGAGGGAAATGCGCCGTGTTGCTTAACCTACCGAAGGTTTTAAACCTTCGGTAGGTTTGGGTGGAACTTTGCTGCGCCAATTACGAGCAGACGTAGTTTTTGCTTTCTTTTGCGATGCAGACGGCGTCGGGGTGGCCTTTGCGGTTGGATCGGATGATTCGTAATTTTTTTACAGGTTCATGGTCACGGGGATGGAGATTTCCGTGACGATGTTGTCGGTCACGCTGCCGCCCTCGGCGCCGACCGCGTTGCCGCCTGCGCCGCCTGCGCCGCCGACCGCGCCCATATTGCTGATGTTGCCGCCTGCGCCGCCGGTGGAGTTGCTGCCGAATATTCCGTGCGAACCGAAGGGTGCGAACTGGCCTGCGCTGCCGCCCGAACCGGATGTATTATTGCCGAAGGTCGAGCCGTGGGCATTGCCTCCCGCAGCGCCCGAGCCAGCGGTCTGGTCGCCGTAATTATTTGCTGCGCCGCCGGTTTTGGTGCCGGTGTTTCCGGCCATTCCGTAATTATTTGAGCCGCCGGCGATGCTGTCTGCTTCGTCGCGGCTTAGTTCGCGGTGCTCTTCCATATCGTGGAGTGTAACTTTAGCCATATCAAGCTCTTTTGGTTGGTGTCAATTTTCTATTGTAAACGAAAAAAATCCATTGCTTATTGTAATTGACTTGCTGCTGTCGGGGGTGGCGGCGGAGTAGCTGAAGGTTCCGGACATTTCTTTGTCCGTGTTTTTCGTGAGCGTCAGATGCCCGGCGATATTGCTTCCGAGCGTCTCCGCGCCGGTGAGGCCCGCATTGAACACGAAGCGGGTCATGCCCTCGGTGCCAGCCAGATCGTACTCGGTGCGGCCATCGCCCGAGTCCTCGAAGTATATATATATGGTGTATAGCTCGAGCGGGCCTTTGGGCAAGGTGCCGGATATGAGGTAGCCCGTTGCAGAATCGGCCGGGTAGTCGTTTATATTGACCGCGGTGGTGTTGAACGCGAGGGTATATGCGCCCGAGACATCGGCATAAAGAGTATCGTACGGATGGGTGTTATCGCTCGAGGGATCGCTGGAATTGGCACACCCCGCCAGCGTCAGAATTGCAAGCAATATGACGAGATAATATTTCATAATATAAATAAGGAGGCCGGACCGCGGCCCGGCCCCACAGATTTGTTTATATATTCATTGTTACGGGAACTGAAACGGATGTCGAGACGCTGTCGGAAACTGATCCGCCCATTGCGCCGACTGCCGAGCCGCCAGCACCGCCTGCGCCGCCGACCGCGCCGATGTCGGTCACGCCGCCGCCTGCGCCGCCGTAAGCATTGCTGTTGCTGATCGAGCCGCCGCCACCAGCGGATAGCCATCCGCCACCACCGCCGCCTGCCGACTGCGAAGCGCCGCCGCCCGAGCCGCCCTGGTTCCATCCCCAGGTGCTGCCTTCGGACGAACCGCCGCCGCCGCCTGCGCCGCCTGCCTGGTCGCCATAATTATTGCCGGTGCCGCCGGATTTGGTGCCGGTATTGCCTATGCCTGCGCTGTATTTATCGCCCAGGCCGAGTCCGCCGCCAACAACTTTGTCGAGGGCTTTTTTATCGAGTTCCTGATTCTGTTCCAGATCGGAAAGCTGAATTCTGGCCATTTTGACTCCTCATAATATGTGGAAAAATGAAGGTAAAGTTAGGAGATCATCAGAAAAAATACGATATTTTCACGAATAAAAATAATATTTTTTTACAAATTCAAAGAATTCATAAATATAATGGCGGCAATTTGTTAAACAATAGCATCAACGAGCTGCGGACAAATCTCCCCCGTGAATTCGATTACTTTCTGCATGGCTATGAGATCGATCTGGCGGCGGACGGCGATTCGGCGGACTATTTCGCGTCGGTTTCGCGGATCGGGCCTCATGCCCGGGAAGTGATTGAATATATATATAAAGATAGTATTATTAAAAAATCTATGGAGAAAAACAGCTCCGTATTTTTAGATAATTTTCTTGATAAATGGTTGAATAATGAGGAATTATGGACGCTGGCTGAAAATCTTTGGCTGGAGTTCGATATGGACTGCATAGATCCGGCGCGGCCGGCGGCATCGTTTTTCGCAGGAGTCGCGATTGATCCGGATTTTTCGCATAATCCCGCGCGATGCAAAAGATTTATTGAATTAATTAATAATTCGGGAATTTATGATTTCGGCGATAAGATAATTTCCGAATTATTCCGGCATATCGAATTGCTGCACCCGCGAACGCCGTTTTCGCATATTGGACAGATGAGCTCGCGCGGCGAAAGCTCTGCGCGTGCGCTGGCGATTAATTTCTCGCGGCGGGGAATTATCGAATATCTCGAAAAAATTGAATGGCCGGGGGATTTAGAAGCGCTCGACAGCGAGATCGGCCGATTCGATGGTCTTTATGACGCGCTCTCGCTGCAATACGAGATCGTCGATAGAGGAGTCGGTGAGAAGATCGGTGTGGAGTTCTACGCACTTGGGCCGGATATATATATTAAGCAGAAAAAATTTCTGGAATTGTTATTTCAAATGGGCGCGGCCAACCCCCTTGCGGCCCGGGCCGTCGCGGAATTCTCCGGATATGATCCATCGTCATCGCAAGGATTCGAAATTGATGGCAGGCGATTCGAAGCGTACGGACTTAAGCGGGCTATCCACCACTTCAAGCTCACCTTCGGCGGCGGGATTAATAAATGGAAGGCATACCTCGCCGCGGAATACGACTGGAAATAAAAAGGGCCGGCTTTGATCGTCCGGCCCGGATAGAGATTAGATATTCATTGTAATCGGTACGCTGACCGAGGAGGTCACGCTGTCGGATACGGAACCACCCATAGCGCCTACTGCCGCTCCGCCTGCGCCGCCTGCGCCGCCAACCGCGCCGATATTGGTGATCGAGCCGCCGCCGCCGCCTGCTGCGGTCGAGCCGGTGATCGAGCCGCCGCCGCCCCAGTCGAACCAGTGGCCTCCGCCGCCTGCAGACTGTGAAGCGCCGCCGCCCGAGCCGCCGAAGTTGTCGTTGTCGGTACTGCCCCAGCTTGCGCCGCCTGCACCGCCGCCGCCGCCGGTCTGGTCGCCATAGTTATTGCCTGTGCCGCCGGTTTTGGTGCCGGTGTTTCCGGCCAGTCCGGTTGCCGAGGTGCCAAGTCCGAGCCCGCCGCCCATGACTTTATTCATGGCCTCTTTGTCGAGCTGTTCGTTCTGCTCGAGGTCATTCAATTTGATCTTTGCCATTAGAAGCTCCGGAATATGTTAGAAAATGAGTGAATGTTAAAAATTGCTATGTAATCGTTCGGAAATTTTATATATTATATTCAATATCCGGAAAAGAAAAATATCGATGCGATAAGAGAGATACATTACCTTTTCATTTCGTATAAAATATCAAAAAAAACATTACCAGTCAATTAAAATTATTATCCATCATAAACCTACAGGATAATCACATGAACAATCAGATTTGCTCGGTCAATGGCGAACCCGTAAAAGCCAATGACGTAATCGATTTCATGAAGGTCACCGGCGCATATCACGACGCCCGCCGCGCAGTGGTGATGAACGAAGTCATCCGCGATCATGCCCTGCATAGCGGCATGACTATCGACGACGACGCGCTCCAGGTTTACTCAGATCTTCGGCGTATGCAGCTCGGGCTGCACAGCGCCGGCGATATGCAGAAATACCTCGACGGCCTAGGTGTCTCGCTCGACGAGTGGGAGGAAGTACTCGAAAACGAGCTGTTCCGCCAGAAAGTCAAAAGCCAGTACGGAGAGAATATATATATGTTCGACGCATGGCGCCTGATACGCGGCATCCCGGAAGTACGCCAGCACATGGCCGAAGCCATTTCGAGCCACGCAAATAAAAAGGGAATCGACGTCAGCGAAGAGGAAATGCAGCGGGTCAGCGATACATTCCGCCGGCTGATGGGTATGCACAGCGCCGATGAATTCCGCGCAATACTCGGCAGTCTGCGTATGGACGAGGACGACTGGGAGAAAAACGTCCACGCAAATGTCAGCCTTGGCAAAATGGAGGCAGGCGAGGTCGATGAGATTATTCGCGGCGAAGTAAAAACCGCACTCGGCAAATACCCGGTGCTGAATAATATGATCACAGATATGATATTCGGCTCGATTATTCACGCAAAAGCCAAAAAGCACGACATCAAAATCAGCGACGACGAGCTGCAGCAGTTCAGCGATAATTTCCGCCGAACGATGAAGCTGCATTCTGCCAAATCATTCAGTGTATGGCTGCAGGCGACCGGTCTCACAGGCGAGGAATTCGAATTTTTGATGGAAACCGAATTGCTGAAGCGCAAATTTGCCGATAAGGATATTAAATTGTTCGATCCCGAAAAAATCGACCATTATATCAAAGCATCCGAGCATTTTACCCATTCATTTAATAAATTCAAACAGATGGCCGGCCTCAAGAAAATCGCCGAGCAGGACGGCATCTCGCTAACAGACAAAGACCTCGAGGAAGAATCCAATACCATCCGCCGGCTAAAGGGCATGCATAAAAAGGACGACTTCAGCCGCTGGCTCGAAACCCACCACCTCGGGATGGACGAATGGGAAAAATACTGCGAATACGCGGCTTATATCCAGAAATTATACGACAAAGAGACGACAATCGACAAAATCGACAGCCATCTGAAGGCTGGCGATAATTACGCCACAGCGATTAAAAACATTACGTTCGACCGCTACGCCAACCAGATGCTTGGCCAGCTCGAAGTCAAATTGTAATCAGAATCAATCTTAATAAAGGCGAATCCGGGCAATGGGTTCGCCCTTTTTTTGCTCAATGGGGAATTATATATATGGAAAATCCGGTTCTGCTTTCGGTGGGCGGCAATGAGATCACCCACAACGAGATTGTAATACAACTGAAGGCAAACGGCCAGTATTCGGCGGCGCTGCAGGAGATGATCAAAGTCAGAGCGCTTGAGAATTATGCAAAGGAAAATAATATCGAGGTTGGCGACGACGAGCTGCAGCAATACGTCAATCAGCACCGCAAGGATATGAAGCTGTTCAGCCAGCAGGATATTCAGAATTACCTCGGCACTCTCGGTATATCGACCGATCAGTGGGTGGATAAGCTGGAATTCGAATTATTGCGCGATAAGATCAAAGAGCATGTGATCACCGACGAAAAGCTGGAGCAATATTTCGCAGAAAATCAATTGCAATTCACCGAAGTGGTGCTTTATAAAATTTATCTTAAGACCAAAGGCGCCGCCGAGGAAGTATTGATGGAGGCCCGCGACGACCACGAGAATTTCTCGAAGCTGGCGATGGAATACTCGGCCGAAAATGCTACCAAAGCCGCAGGCGGCTATCTTGGGCGGGCCACCCGCGGCAGTCTGCCGCACGAGGTCGAGGCGAAGGTATTCACCTCGCCGGAGAACGAGGTACTCGGGCCATTCGCCGAGGGGGATTATTTCACGGTGTATAAGGTGGGCGACATCGTCAGGGCGGAGCTGGACGACGCGCGCCGCAAGTCGCTGCGCGACAGCTTGTTCAATATGTGGAGCGCCCAGTTTGTGCAATCGCAAAAAATCGAAATGGTCGGAAAATAATTCATATATATAAATTAAATTGTTCGGAAAAAGTGCGGTTCCTGTTAATTCCGGAAAAATTGATATATTGCATCAATGATCGACGAAATTCTCGAAATAAAGCTCAACCCGGAGTCAATCGAATCGCGCAGGGATGCGATCCGCGAGGCATTTCTCGCGGGCGAACGGCATTCGGAGCTGACCGGCTCGGACGTTCGGCGGATGTTTTATTTATATGATAAATATTATTTCGATGGATATCTTTCCGAATATTTCCGTGGTCGGCTGAGCTTTCGCACTTCGGGACGTATGACCCGCACCGCCGGCAAAACCCGCTTCCGGCCGCGCGACCGTTCATGCGAAATAGCCATTTCGAAACCGCTTATATGCCGGCCATTCGACGAGGGCCGTACGGATGCGAGGGTCAACGGAATGCCCGTGGCCAGCCGCACCGATGCGCTCATGCGGGTGATGGAGCACGAAATCGTCCACGTCGTCGAGTTCGTGGCGTTCGGGAATTCCTCGTGCAGGCGGCAGCGTTTCCGCGCGATCGCATTCGGACTGTTCGGCCATACGGATGTTTATCATGAGCTATGCCCGGCGCAGGCTAAGCCGCGCGTGAAATATGATTTCCGGCCGGGCGACTGCGTTTCGTTCAGGTATAAGAATATCCGGCGAAAGGGGATCATCCGGCGAATCACGCGGCGGGCAACCGTGATGGTGAGCCATTCCGGCGGGAGCTGGATCGGCGCGGACGGCAGGAGATATGTGAAATATTACGTGCCGCTCTCGCAACTGGAGCCGCTGGGTGCATCACTTTTCGAAGAGTCCGCCTGAGAGATTTTTTCACAGATTATTTTTCAAATAAATATATATATAGTAATGCTTTATTGGATTTATATTATTTTTCCTAATTTGATAAATGAAATCATGCCCGGGCTAATTCTGGCCGATATAGGCGATAACCGGGGACTATCGCGTGTGCTCGAAAATCTCGAGCGCCAGGAAATGTTTCTTTGGATTATCTCGCTTGTTGGAATTTCGATATTGCTGATTGCGGTGGTGATCGCATTTTATATGCGCTATCTCGAACGCAGCGAATTAATCAAAAAATTGCGCGAATCGGAGTCAAAGCTGCGCGAAGTGAATGAAACCAAGGATAAATTTTTCTCGATAATTGCGCACGACCTGAAGAATCCCGTCGCCGCGATGAAGGACTCATCGGCCATTCTCGCGCGGGAATATAACGAGTTCGACGATGCCGACCGCCACGAGATGATTCGCGAAATCAGCCGCCAGTCGGCCAATGTGTATGAATTGCTCGATCATTTGCTGACATGGGCGCGCAGCCAGCAGGGACGCATCAGCTTTCGGCCGGAGAGGTTCGATGTGGGATTCCTTGTTAAGAACAACATCGGATTCCTGCAAGGGCCGGCATATGCGAAAAATATTAGCATAAAAAACGAAATCAGGGTGCCCACGAATGTTTATGGCGACCAGAATATGATCTCGGCAGTTATTCAGAACTTATTATCAAATGCTATTAAATTTACTCCGAAGGGCGGAAGCGTTACGATTGACTCGAGGCAAATATCCCGCGCAGGCCGTGATTTCGAGGAGGTGTCGGTAACGGATACGGGAATCGGAATCGAGGAGAAAAAGCTGATGAATTTGTTTACCCCGGGCGGAGTCATTTCGACTCCGGGCACCAGCCAGGAATCCGGCACCGGGCTGGGGCTTGTTATCAGCCGCGAATTCGTCGAGCACAATGGCGGAACGATCTATGCCGAGAGCAAACCCGAAGGTGGGACAACGATGAGATTCACCATTCCCAAATCCGCCGAAGATTAAATATATATCACGCTTTAGTTCGATTGCGGGCAATATCGCGCGCCATGGTCAGCGCCTCGTAAGAGCTGGCGCAGTCTGCCAGATTTTTTCCGGCTATTCCGAAAGCTGTTCCGTGGTCGGGCGAAGTCCGCACAATCGGCAACCCGGCGGTATAGTTGACTCCTGCGCCGAGGGCGATCATCTTGAGGGGGATCAGGCCCTGGTCGTGGTACATTGCCAGAATTCCGTCATAATTTTTATAAGCTCCGTGGGCGAAGAATCCGTCGGCGGGGTGCGGTCCGTCGATATCGACTCCGCGGAGGCGCAGCCGCTCGATTGCGGGGATGATCGTATCGAGCTCTTCGCGGCCCATATTTCCGCCTTCGCCGGCGTGGGGATTAAGCCCAAGCGCGGCTATCCGGGGTCGCTCTATGCCGAAATCGCAGGCGAGGCAGGCGTTAAATCTTCCGGCAAGCTTTACGATCGAATGCACGGATATGGAATATGGTATTTCGCGGATGGCCATATGAATCGTGGCCAGCGCCACTCGTACGTGGCGGGTCATGAGCACCATGAGTGGATTTTTCACTCCGCAGCGTGCGGCGAGCATCTCGGTATGGCCGGGGTATTTCCATCCGGCGAGCTTTAGCACTTCTTTTGATACCGGCATTGTGACCATTGCGTCGTGGTCGCCGGCGATGGTATGATCGACCGCATATTCGATAGCGGCGCGTGCGGCTGCTCCGGCCGATTTTGCCGGGCGGCCCGGGTCTATATCCATCGGCGGGACGCAGTCCTCTATCCGGATGCGTTTGCCTGCAATCGTGACTGATGAATTGACCACCTCTATTGGCAGTCCGAGCATATATATGTATTTCCGAATTATTTCGGAATTCCCGGCGATGACGGTTTCGATCGCTGAATTATCCTGATCTGAATAGAATTTTTCGAGCGCTTTTATCATTACTTCGATGCCTATCCCGTTGGGATCGCCGATTGTTACGATTATTTTCATAATTATTATTAAAAAAATATTACAAATTGCGTTTTCTGATGCGATTGATTCTGACCGCATTGAGCAGCAGTCCCACCAGCGCCATGTTGACCATCAGCGAGGTGCCGCCATAACTCATGAACGGGAGCGGTATGCCCATCACCGGCATAAGGCCGATAGCCATGCCCACATTAATAATTGTGTGATACATAAATATGGTCGCCGCGCCTATTGCCACAATGCTGTAGAATTTGTCGTCGGAGTCCGAAGCAATTTTAATGCAGCGGAATATCAGAATTGTCAGTAGTGAAATTACCAGCGCCCCGCCGACAAAGCCGAACTCCTCGGTCGGCACAGAGAAAATGAAATCCGTCCATTGCATGGGGATATATCGGAGCTGGGTCTGGGTGCCCTGCAGAAAGCCCTTGCCCGTGAGGCCACCGCTGCCGACAGCCAGCAGTGACTGCAGCACGTTATATCCTGTGCCGCGGGGATTAGCTCCGGGATCGAGGAATGTCTCGATACGGGATTTTTGGTGTTCCATCAGATTGTCATAAATAATCGGGGCTATAAATCCGATAGATATAAATATGGAGATAGCGCCCAGCGTTATCGCAAATTTCTTCCGGAAAAAGAATGACATACCTGAGATCAAAGTTACTGAGACGATCTGCCATATCTGCCCGACGAGCGACATGAACATGATCAACGGAATAGCCACCACGAAATAGATTGCGAACAGATCGAATCCGCTCCAGAGCAATATGCCCAGCAATAGCGCCATGATAACGGTCGCCGAGCCGTAGTCGGGCTGAGCGATAATCAGGTAAATCGGCAATGCGGCAAAAGCGAGTACTATCGAGAGGTCGCGGATATTGCGCACATCGGTGCCCTTGTGCGAAAGGTGGCGGGCAATTGCCAGCAGGGTGCCCAGCTTGGCGAGCTCGGCCGGCTGTACGGACATGCCGCCCAGGCGTATCCAGCCCTTGGTGCCGTTGACTTCTACTCCGATGAATTGCACCAGAATCAGCCCGGCAATGCTTAATCCGTATAAAATGAATGCATTGCCGGCGATCCAGCGCTCGGGCAGGAAGGTGATTGCGAGCATTGCGCCGAATCCAAGCCCCGCCGCTGCGAGCTGCTTATAAAAAAAGGAGCTCATGTGCGATTCGTAGGTGGCGCTGTATATGGAAATCAGCCCTATGGAAATCAGGAGCACTGTGACCAGAAACAGTGTCGAGTCGAAAACATCCGCCGCCGGCTGGCTGAGACTTATTCTTTCTTCTGCCATTAATTTATTTTATTCATTGTGATAATAAAACTTCGGTAAAATATTCGATATATGAGAAAAATTTAAAATAATATTGATATAAAGCAAGCGGAACTGCAAGAATTATCAATAAAATAATGAATCCGATTATATATACCTGGCGCGACATTTTGTCGAATACCACTGCGCTGGCGCGCATCATCCGGAAAAACACCCATAAAAACAGCAGCGCCATCGCAAGAGTGAATATCCAGAAAAAGTGCGGCGACAGCACCAGCAGCCGGATCAGCACTATCGAAAACGGCAGCATCAAAAGGAAAGGCGAGCCCGCCCAGACGGTGATAGTAAGGGTGTCGTTCAGAAATATCCGCGCCCGCATAAAGAACGCGAACAGACGAATGATAAAGGCGATTATGAAAATCATTAAAAAGAAAAATGCTGAAATAAATATAATCAGAATTTCGGGCATCCAGATAAGCCGATAGAGGAATTCCTGCACCAGATCGCCAGGCAGCAGCAGCATCAGCACATATTGCGCGAGCTCGTTCGCGCGGTAGAAATAGAGCATCGACGAGAAAAATATCCCGATTGTGATCGAGATCACAAGTCCGAGCAATATGGTCTGCACCGACGACATTATCCGCTGGTCGCGAATGTCGGCATAGAAATTATACGGCCGGAGCAGCGAGCGGAAAAGGTATTCGCGGAATCTGCGGAATCGATTAGCAAGGAATACGATTACGATAAGCATCGCCACGCCGATTATGATAAACGACACCGGCGTCTTCTCGGAATACGAGCCAGCGTTCAGCAGCGGCTCTTTCTCCTGATTGAACAGGGTCTGCAAAGTATTGAAAGAAAGCCGTGGCTGGCGTTCGCGGCTGACAAGCCCCGAGGCATAGAGATATTGATTGTTGATATTCGCCGTCAGCAGCGGACTATTGAGCAGATAGTCATTGTAAGTAGAAACGATCGATCCGTATATCTTCTTGCCTTCCAGATATTTATATATAGAGCGTATATAATACGACTGGTATTCCGTCGAAAGCGGATCGGAGTAGCCATTATGGTTTTCGGGCTGAATCACCGTGCCATAATCGAAAACGAGCGGGATATTTTTCAGTGAATTAATATTTTTCTCCATCGAGGCTTTTATATTGGTCAGATTCGCCTGATTAATTCTTTCGCAAAATACCAGAAAATCGAAGCCATCGGTAAAAACGCCGTCCATTTCGAGCATTACGGTTTTATAGATTAATTTGTCGGTATCACTACGGAATACCGAGATCAGATGATCGGCCAGATTGCGCACTTCTGCGGAGCTTTCGTCGAGGCCTTCGTAAAGGCCATAGCCCAGCACCGAGGGATGATTATCGTAGGAGAATAAATATCGTTTGGCGGTATTAGTCATCCGCACTTTGATCTCGTTCTGGCCGGCGACATTGGCCGGCGCGTAATACAGCGGCAGATCGATCAGCACCATAAGTCCATATTCATCACACAGATACATGAAATATGGATGCGGCGGCTGGTGTTTGAATTTTATCGTATTCGCGCCCAATGTTTTTATCCGGCGAATATCCTCTTCCATTATCTTTGCCGAGAGGGTCTGCCCCAGATTCTGCACATCCTCCACATAAGTAACCGCGCGGATTTTGAATGGCTTGCCGTTGAGGAATATCTGCGGGACTTCGCCTGATTTATTGACCTCTACATGGCGGAATCCGATATTCGAATGGTAGTCGTCAATCGTGATACCGTTTTTGACTACCTTTACCACAATTTTGTATAAATCGGGAGAATCGGGCGACCAGAGCTTTACGTCCGGAATACTGAGCCGGAGGTCGCGGCTTACCGTGCGCTCGCTCTCGATTTCGAAATTAATATCGCCACTGGCGGCAACCGATGAGCCGGTGCGTGCGTCGAGCACCTCCACGCGGAGAATCGCATTCAGCTTTTTGAGGAAATCATGCTGCACCGAATCGCGGAAGGCTTCGCGGCCCTCTGCGGCGGAGAGATCGCCCGAGGCAATATCGATATGCACCGATAGCTCGCCATTGCCGCCGCCCGTCAGCCGGGTTTGATAATTCATATCGTCAATCCAGACCAGCGGGGTACCCATCAGAAACACCTCGCGAATCATTCCGTTGAATATCCGCGGGTTATAAAGCTGAAGCTCTCTAATCTGGCGTTCACCCGAGGTGGCGGGCAACGTCTCGATCTCGAAATTATTAATGCCGGTGGTGATCAGATTATTTGGAATTTTTACGCTGAACTGAGTCATTCCGCCGAAATATTTCCCGACATACTGGTCGTTTATCGTCAGATTGATCTTGTCGTCCGCGCCAAGGAAGTATAGATGCCATATATACTTATCAGCCACCGAAGGGTCTATTTTAAGGCTCCTGCGATATTTGATATCGCCCAGATATGGATCGGAATACGGCACATAGACCTTGTTCCAGTCGCCTTCTTCGACGCCGCGATTCCATTTGCCCGCGAGCGAGGTAACGAACCTGGACTCCGAGTTGATCAGCAAATGCCGCTGCTGGCTGTCGAACGGGCGATAGTTCTTAAAATCGGCGGCATGAAGCAGATTCGCCGCACAAAATATTGTCAGAAGGGTGATAATTCTGATGGCACGCATGACTTATTTCCTGAGTAATTATCTTGTTTTTCTAATATTTAATAAATTTTTTACAGTTCCACAGGCCGGCCGCTGATGAGTGATTCGCGCATGGCTATGGTCGATAGCGTTATGGCGCGGATTTCCTCATACGGTATGGGCATACGTCCGCCAGAGCGCATTGATTCAATCGTCAGCCGGACTTCTTCGGCGTGGCCTTTTTTACCGTCGAATGAATATTTCTTTGGCTTATCCGATTTGTAGTGAATCACTTCCGCGAAATTGTCCATCACTGCCGACGACCGCTCGCAGAACACCTCGCAGTATTCCTTGGGCATAGATTTGCCGCCGTTGGCTACGTACTGGATGCTTCCGGCGCTGCCGCCGCTGAATTTGACGGTAATCACCACGTTGTCCTCGGCGGTTTCCTCGGGCGCGGCGGTCGAGATCGATTCGGCGAATACCCGCACGGGGAGCTCGCCGGCGAGATAGACCATGCAATCGACGAAGTGGCAGACCTCGCCGACTATGCGGCCGCCCTCGTCGGGGTCCTGCACCCAGTGGCCCTTCGGGATGAATCCGGCATTGACTCGGTAATTGATTATCATGGGCTGTGTGCGCTCATTATATATATCCGCGATTTTGCGGAATGGCGCGGAAAATCGGCGGTTGAAGCCTACCATTACCCGCCCGCCGCGGCGCTCGACTTCTTCGTCGATCTCGCGGAGTTCTTCGCGGGTGGTGCATAGCGGTTTTTCGCAGAATATGGGCTTGCCCGCACGCAGCGCTGCCAGCACGTATTCGGCGTGTGATTTATGAGTCGATGCGCAAAATACCGCATTAACATCTTTATATTCAATAATTTCCATTGAATCGGCCGAGCTTATCCGGAAGCCCCATTGCTGCGCCACCGCCTTGGAATTTGCCGGCCGCGCGGTCGATACGCCGACCATCTCGATGTCCTTGCCCTTGATAAATGGCAGCAGATTAGACTGGGCGAACGTCCCCGCGCCGACGAATCCGATGCGGATATTGCCCATTTCCTCTGCCGGATGGATTGCAATCGAGGTCTTTTCGGGCATTCCGCCCTCGGGGTATTCGATCAGAATTCCTGAATATGGTTCGTCAGTTTTGCCGGTAATGAGGTCATAAGCCTTTGCGGCGTCTTTCAGCTTGAATCGGTGCGATGTAAGCGCCGCGACGTCGAGGCGTCCTTCGGCCATAAGCTGCACCACCGCCTGCATATTGCGGTTTTCGGTCCAGCGCACATGCGAATAGGGGTAATCCTGCCCGAGCTCTTCGTAGCTTCGGTCGTAGCGGCCGGGGCCGTAGCTGCAGGAGATTCGCACATCGACTTCCTTAATATATAAGGGATTGCGCGGCAGGTGGATGCCCACGGCGCCGACGATTACGGCCTTGCCCTTTTTGCGGGCAATTTTTACTGCCAGATCGAGGGGCTGGTTGGATTCGGTGCTCGCTGTGATTAATACCGAATCGAAGCCCATGCCGTCGGTGAAGGCCATCATCTCGTCGATCGATTCATACGAGCTGGGGAATACGGACTCGCAGCCGAATTCGCGGGCGCGGCCAAAGAGCGATTCGTCGATGTCCGCTCCGGCCACCCGGCATCCCGCCGCGCGCAATAGCTGGACGGTGATCTGCCCCAGCAGTCCGAGTCCGATCACGGCGACGTTCTCGCCCAGCCGCGGATCGGCCTGGCGCACGCCCTGCATGGCTATCGAGCAGACCGTGGCATAAGCCGCGCGGTCGAGCCCGAGGCCATCGGGCACGCGTACGGCAAGATTTTTAGGAATTGCGACGATTTCGGCGTGGTTGGCATATCCGGCGCCGGCGCAGGCCACGCGGTCGCCCGGCCTGAATTCGTCGCAGCGGGACTGAAGCACCACTCCGGCGCTGCTGTATCCCAATACTTTGAAGCTCTCGAGCTTTGATTTAACTTTTCGGAATGTGGCGCCGATGCCCTGGGATTTGACCATATCGAGCACGGTGCGCACCTGGTCGGGCTGGCGCCGCGCGCGATCGATAAGCGATCCGCGGGCGTTCTCGACCGATGTCTTTTCGGTGCCGGCGCTGATGACGGAAAAAAGATTGCGCACCAGTATGCCGCCGTCGGGGCAGACCGGCGGGGGCAGCTCTTCGAGGAGCATCTCGCCGCTTTTCTGATATTGAACTATTTGAAGCATGATATATTTCGTAAATTCATAATGCAAATTGCCTGATTTACGAAAATATCATTTTTTTAAGAGAATACACAGGTATATTAACCCATAATTTTATATAAACAACACATATATGAGATATGCGGTGAGCGAATACCTGAATAAGAATTTCGATTTGGGCAGCTTTCGGGTAGATGTATCCAAAAGATAAGTAATCAATAGAGTGACTGCCTCGACGAATACCGCTGCCAGCAATACTTCCCACAGCCCCAGCGATTTGGCGTAGAATGCATTGAAGCTGGAGAATATCGGCGAACCGTAGATTACTATCAGATGGATTACATATATAAATAATGCTTTGCGGCCAAATAATGTGTAATATTTCGTCAGCGATTTAGTGCTTCGATAAAGCAGCGTCACCATCGAAATGCCTGCGAATACCGCCCCGACACGCATTAGAGATACTCCCGGATCGACCTGATTCATCATATTCCCAATCATAGCTTCGTATGCGGCGCTCACCGGCCACTTTAAAGCAAGGAATGCCAGCCCGATCGGTATCCCCCATTTGAACAGGAAACTTTCGCGGCGCTCCTGCGGCATTCGTTTTAGGATCACACCAAGCGCAATCCCGAAAAAGAGATAGCCCGCGAATGGGAAAATCGCAAACAGGGAGCCCTGGGCATAAGATATATATGCGGCCATAAAGTCGGGCAATATCGCAAACCAATCGATTAATTGCATGAATGGCGACAGGAAGACTATGCCAATACCTGCTGCAAGCGAAACCCTCAAAAGCTGCCGGTCGTTGCGGGTCAGGGTGAACGCCGCCAGCGCCATAAGCAGAGTGACGCCAATCAATTGCAGCACGTTGACACGGAAGAAATTCTGCCAGTAAGTATATTCGATAAATGGCAGGTCGTAGATTCTATCTGCGGGGAATACCAGCAGATAGCCGATGCCGATAATCGCAAGCGCGACTTTCAGACGCTTACGGACGGTTTTTTCGGGAATGCGGCCGAATTCGTCGCGGCGGTTTGCGAATACCTGGGCAGCGCCGGAAACCATCAGGAACACCGGAGCGGTGAATCCGCGCAGAAAGTGCCATATATTCCAGGGGAATTCCTGTATATTGATCACATCCGGCGATCCGAGCGCATAGATAGTATGGCCCTGGATCATCATCAGCATGGCCAGCAGTCGCGTCAGGTCGAGCGCGTGTATGCGCTGCGATAAGCGCTGAGGCATTGCGGGGTTTGTTGCCATTTCAGTCATGATTCCTTTTTGCACAGGAAAAGTTCTGCAAATTTAATTATTTCGAGTACATTTGCAAGTGAAATATGACTGATTGGCGAATTTTTTATTGTGGAATTTTTTGATAAACTCTAATAATTCTTGGCAAATAGCACGAGGGTTCGTTGACAATATTCTGGTCGATGGCAAATTCTCCGATCACGATCGCGCTGGGTTTACCCTCGCTTTTTTCGGTGGCCTCGGCTATTGCCACTGCGATTTCGGGCGGCAGTATTTCCTCGTCGGTGCGGTCGATCACCTGCTTTTTATTTTTATGGAATAATTTTTCGAATGCGGAATTAATATATTCGAATTTGCCGGTTTCTGCGCTCTGGATGCTCATTGCCGCCGGTATATTCTCCATATTCGTAAAGTGCAGCCGCAGGATGGAATCAAGCTCCCTGGCTTTTCTGGCGGAGTGCTCCAGTTTGTCGTTCAGCTCTTCGTTTTTGCGCAGCAGATAATTTTTCTGCTCGTTAATATTTTTAAATACCTCCATTATCTTGGGGTTGCTCTCGGGCTTGGGCTGGATCACCGTGCGCGGCATTTTCGAGAGTATGAATAGCCCTTTAAGGCGGCTTTCCTCTCCGAACATCGGGCGGACGGTATATGTAATGGTCATATTGTTGATTTCTGCGGTATAGCTGACGGGCTTTTTCACCGAGAGCACCTGGGCGTTGTAGTCCATGCGGCGTTTGAGCACGTCGGGGTCTTCGCTCTGGAAGATGTCCTGGAAATATTTGCCCTCGAGCGAGGCGTGGGTGAGCAGCATGTTGCGATTGCTCAGGAAGCTGTAGCGCGCGGCTTCGTTCATATATATAATCATATTGTTGGGGTCGAGCAGGGTAATTCCGTCGCTTACGGCCTCGAATATCACCTTCAGATTGCGTTCGTATTCGGCAAGCTCGCGGTCGTGCTTTTCGTTGACTTTTTCTACTATGGTGTTCGACGGGATCTTCCGGAAATAGGAGCGGAATATGCGTCCCAAACGGCGGATGCGCCATATTAACATAAACAATTCGCCGGTGGAATTTTCGCCCACTATGCTGAAAACTCGTTCTTCGCGGGGGCCTTGTACGTAAGTGTCGATTTCTTTTTCGAGGTCGGCCTGCTCGTCGATTTCTTCGGATTCGGCGTCGGGGGGTTCGATTTTTTCCTTGGTGCTTTTGGTGATTTTATAGACCACTTTGAGCAGGTTGTTGCCGCGATCGAAGAGCTCGCCGGCGTCGCGAAAGATGTCGTCGGTGGCGCCGTCGGAATTGATGATTCGCATGTCCTGGTTGGTGTCTACTATGGCCAGCTCGAAGAATCGCAGGATTTCGGAGCGTTCTTCGTGCACCTTTTCGATTTTGTCGCGCAGATCGGTTACGGCCTGCTTCAGCTCGATAATTCTCTCTTCCGGGGTCATTTCTCTTCGCTTATTTTGTTTTTCTGTTCGATTTTCAGGGAAATAATATATATAATTTTTTCCGGAATTACGAATTCAGGAATTTTTCTTTCTCGCGCTCGACGAATTGCCTGAGGGTATTTGGCATTTTGCCGGTCAGCTTTTCGTAGAAATTAGAGATTTCGGGTTCGGATTGGAATCGTGGCAGTAAGTGCAGCATAATCATTACCAGAATCATGCCCGAGGGCAGTCCCTCGCGGCGTTTAATACGAAAGAAACTGAATAAGTTGGTGTTTTCGTATTCGATTCGCCCGTCGATTGCGCTGTTTATCACACCTGCTGCCTCGGCGAAAGTCATATTCTCGTAGCCGGTTATGTCTTCGGCGGAATTTTTATATTGGTCAAATTCTGTCAGCATTATTGCGGCTGCCTCGGCGATATTTTCGATATCCACCCAGTTGAAGACTGCCTCTCCGGCGGGGAGTATGATTTTTCGTTTATCGCGAATATCTGAATAGAGCGTCGTTGTCAGGTTCTGCATGAAATATCCAGGGCGCAGGAAGATATAGTCCAGCCCGTATTTCATTAATAATTTTTCGATCTTGCGGTGGGGGATGATATTGCTGCGCTGGGCGCCCTGCACCGAGATAAACAGCACCCGTCGGATAAACCGCTCCTGCATTGCCTCGACGAATGGCCGAAAATATTTATCGACATCCGATAGCTGAGGCGGACGCAGCAGGAATACGCGGTCGACTCCATCGAGTGCCCCGGCGAAGGTCTGCGGATCGGCGAAATCGAAACGGCGAACGCCGATGCCGGGGTATTCGGAAAAATCCTCCGGCCCGGGATCGCGCACTCCTGCAACCAGGCTGTCGGGCCGGCCATTATTATATAAATAGCGGAGAGCCGAG
>CAZEMR010000058.1:0-18299 GCA_964513465.1 uncultured Hyphomicrobiales bacterium | reverse complement strand
GTTGCAGCGCAACAGCTAATTAAATACGAAGAGAGATTGCTTCACTTCGTTCGCAGTGACGATGGTGCGGCGTGGAGAGATTGCTTCGTCGCTGGCGCTACTCGCAGTGACGAGGGGATGTTTGCCTGATAGCTGCGCTCGCAGTGACACATTAAACGATATTTTGCCTCAGAATTTTCGGAACTTTTGCGCAATTTTTTCGTATTATTTCTTGAGTTTCAAATTAATCTGAGAGGGTATTGTGTCTATATTAATCGTAGAAAATCTTAGTAAGGTTTATAGAAAAAAGAAGGTTGCGATCCCCGCGCTCAACGGAGTCAGCTTCGAGGTGGCGCGCGGCGAGTTTGTCACCGTGGTCGGACGCTCCGGCTCGGGCAAATCCACCCTGCTGAATCTGATTGGCGGACTGGATACGCCCGACACCGGCGAAATCGTCTTCGACGGCGAGCGGCTGCCGGATATGAGCCGCAAAGCGCTCGAGCTGCACCGGCGCAATTCTGTGGGTATGATTTTCCAGTCATTCAACTTGATTTCATACCGCTCGGCGCTGGATAACGTCACGCTGCCGATGGTATTCACCGGTATTCCGCGCAGCCGCCGCAAGGATATTGCGCGCGAACTGCTCGAGAGCGTGGGGCTGGCCGGCCGCATCAACCATAAGCCATCGGAGATGTCCGGCGGCGAGGCCCAGCGTGTGGCAATTGCGCGCGCGATGGCCAATAATCCGAAAATGCTGCTTGCGGACGAGCCCACGGGCAATCTGGATACGAATACCGCATCCGAGATTATGGCGCTGCTCGAGCATCTCAACCGCGACCGCGGCATCACGATTCTGATGATTACCCACGAAATGGAGATCGCCACTCGGGTGTCCGATCGAATTATTACGCTGAAAGACGGCCGGATACTGACAATCGAGGACAACAGATCGAACGGGGGCGCCAATGAAGCTGTCTGACGCGCTCGATATGGCGCAATACAATCTCCGCCGGGCGATACTGAGGACAATCCTGACCACGCTCGGTGTGATAATCGGAATTGCAACGCTAAGCTCGATGGTTTCCTTCGGCGCGGGAATGGAGGAAAATATCGTAAATGTATTTAAAAAGAATGACTTATTCACAAGCCTGTTCGTAACCAGCGCTGAAATCAATCTGGACGACTTAGAGGATGGCTTGATTGACAAAGAAAAGAAAATCTCGCCTCCGCTTAATGATTCCACGCTTGCGATTATCCAAGGAATCGACGGCGTCGAGATTGCATTCGCCGAGGTTTCGTTTCCGGCCAGCCTGGAATTCGATACGAACAAGGTTTCGACTTCGATCCGCGCAATGCCCGCCGAAATGGGCAACTATCCGCCATATAAAGGGATTAAGTGGGGCGAATATTTCAAAAGCGATACCGCCGCAAAAATCGTTTTATCCGAGGATATGCTTCGGCGGCTGAATATAATTATTAAAAAAGAAAAGAATCAAAAGCTCGATGCAGCGGATTCGGCAGCCGGCGTTAAGCTGATGACTCCGAATGAGTTAATCGGCCATAAAATAAATATCGTCACGGCCGTAATCAGCGGCGAGAAAATCAAGAGCATGGCCGGGCGGATGGTGATGGGCATGATGTTCGGCGACGACAAGGCCGACTTCAACAAAGCGCAGGACGTCAATCCGTTCGAGAGCGTACCGCACGAATTCGAAATCTGCGGCATACTCGAGGAAAACTCGCCGATGGGCAATGGCCGGATGAGCGCCGACGCGGTGATCCCGGTCGCACGCGCCGCAGAGCTCCCGCGCACTAATATCCACAGCATCTGGGATGTGCTCGGCGATCGCAGCAAATCGGACTCGGCCGCCAGCACGTATAATTCGATATACGTCCGTGCGGAAAGCATGTCCGACATGGAGGCCGTCCGCAAGAAGCTCGACGAAATGAATTTTCATACATTCTCGCTGGCCGACCAGCTCGACCAGATCCGCACCGCATTTATATTTATAGACGGAATACTGGGCGCAATCGGCATAGTCGCGCTGATAGTCGCGGCGCTGGGAATTATCAATACAATGGTGATGTCGATACTCGAGCGCACGCGCGAAATCGGCGTAATGAAGGCCATAGGCGGCGGCGAAGGCGACATACGGCTTGTGTTTTTCGTGGAGGCGATAATCATCGGACTGATCGGAGGCGCGCTGGGACTGGCCGCGGGGTGGGTAATCACAGAGATTGCCAATCTGGTAATCAACGGCTATCTGAAGCCCGACGCAGCCAGCTCGATCGATATGTTCCACTTCCCGCTATGGCTGATATTCGGCGCGCTGGGATTCTCGATGTGCGTAAGCCTTGCGGCTGGCGTCTATCCGGCATACCGCGCTGCGCGAATCGATCCGGTCGAGGCGCTCCGCCATGAGTGATTTGGTTTAGTCGGGAATTTCAATTTTAGCAATTATATATATTTAATTAACAAAGGCAGGTCAATCGCGGCCTGCTTTTTTTATTTATGTAAAAAAATAATAACTGTCACTGCGAGCTTTAGCGAAGCAGTCCCTCTATTACTCATTTGAATGGATTGCTTCGTCGCCTTGCTTCTCGCAATGAACTGGCAAGTGTAAGATTTAAAAGTACATACGATTGTCACTGCGAGCTTTAGCGAAGCAGTCCCTCTATCTTCGATAAAAAAAAGGGACGCAAAATGAATGCGTCCCGATTGTTAAAAAATTGCTATATATATTACTTGCCGCCGGTGAGCACCTGCTTCAAAAACAGCGCTACCGCAGCCTGGTAATAATCGCGGTTGGTTTTCTTGCGGAAGCCGTGGCCTTCGTCGAGCGCCAGCAGATACCAGGCGTCGCCGCCATTATCGCGGATTTCCTGAACGATTTGCTCGGCCTCTGTGACGGGCACCCGCGGGTCGTTCTTGCCCTGGACGATGAACATAGGCTTTGTGATTTTGTATGCATTCGTAGTTGGCGAGATATTCTGCAAAAATTCGCGCATCTTGGGGTCGCGCTCGTCGCCATATTCCGCTCGCCGCAGATCGCGTCTGTATTCGCCGGTGTTTTTGAGGAATGTTACGAAATTGGATATGCCCACGATGTCCACTCCGCCTGCGAGCCGGTCGTTATAGTGGGTCATCATTGCCAGCACCATGTATCCGCCGTAAGAGCCGCCCATGACTGCGATGCGGTCTTTATTTAGTTCGGGCTGCCGGGCGATCCAGTCGAGCAATGCGCCGCCGTCCTTGACGGAATTCTCGCGCAGAAAGCCGTTGTCCAGCTTCAGGTAGTTTTTGCCGTAACCCGCGCTGCCGCGAACGTTTGGCGCCAGCACAGCAATGCCGAGTTCATTCACATAAAACTGGATTGTCGACGAAAACCCTGGCTGGAACTGGCCTTCGGGGCCGCCATGGAAGAGTATCATCACCGGGAAGGGGCCATTGCCCTCGGGTTTGTAGTAATATGCGGGGATCGTGCGGTCTTTGCCGTCGGCCTTGTCGAATGTGGGGTATTCGATAAGCTCCGGCTGGACGAATTCGTCGGTGTTGAGGCCGCCGATTTCGCTGAATGTCCAGCGGTCGACTTCGCCCGATGCGACGTCCATCACGTACACATCGCCCGAAGTATTGTAAGAGCTGATGGTCATCGCCAAACGGTCGCCGCCGCGGGTGAAGCCGAATCCGCTTACCTGGCCTTCGGGGATGACGGGCTTGCTGATCTGGCCGGATGCGATATTCAACATATAAAGCACGCTGGCGCCGTTCTCATTTACGAGGAATGCCAGCCACTTACCGTCTTTAGAGGCCGTGACGTAGTCCACATCCCATTTGATGTCGGTGGTCAGATTTTTGCGCTCTTTTGTTTCAAGGTTATAATAATATAAATTCTTGAATTCGCTCTGGTAATCGCATGTGTAATAAACGCCTTTGCCGTCGCGGGCGAATGTGCCTCCGCCGAATGCCACGTCTTCCTCGGTCTCGAGCAGCGGAGTGGTCTCGCCGGTGGCTACGTCCATAATGTAGAACATGCTGCGATTGATTGATATATAATTATAAATAATCATCTTTTTATCGTCCGGCGACCAGTCGACCGGCCCCCAGTAGCCGACGTTCTGGAATACCATGCGGGGATTGGCCAGGTTGTCGAAATCGGCAACGTAGATATCAAAATCGCGGCCATTGCGCTTGTTTGATACGAATGCGAAGCGGTCGCCCGAATTCGCCCAGTCGATGCCTCCATAGCGGCTTTCGCCGTCGGAGATCATGCGGTATTCGCCGGACATCAGATCGAAATAGAACATCTGGTAAGTCTCATTCCCGCCATAGTCTTTCATAAACAGGAAGCCGGGATTTTCGGATTTGGGCCGGACAGCGATGCCGCCAATGGGCTCGTCGAAAAATGTGATCTGGCGCCGATATACTGCGGGCCCCGCGACGTAGTGAATCTGGGCGGTCTCGCCGAAGCGGGTGGAAATGAACAAACCGTTATCGGTGGCGTCCCATCCGGCGAATCCGGCCGAGCGGGTATTCTGGTACTGTTCCAGCCGGTTTTTGAGCTGGGCGGGGATTTCGGGGATATTCTCGATAACGAGATTGCCCTGTTCGCGGCGTTCGACCTCTTGGGCAGTGGCGGTAAACGCCAGCGCAATCAATAAGATAAGCGAAAAGAGTGATAATTTTTTCATCGGATTCCTTGGTGATTTAGCACAAACTAATAATTGAATAAAATAATTTTTCCAATATATAAAAAATATGGAAAAAATTCGCTGAATCTGCTGATTTTTAACAAAGAATTAATTGTTAAGGGATTGGTTAAAATATTTGGATTTCAATTGCCGGCTTGGTATAATGCCATGTTGAATATTTTCAAAAATGATAAAAAACGGGAATAATATGAGTGAAATACTGAACGCAGAAGAACTGCAGTCAAATTGGCGCGAGGTGCGTACAAAAGCCGACAAGGCCGCTGTGGGAGCGGGCCGCAGCGCCGAGGACGTGAAAGTCGTCGCGGTATCGAAAACCCACCCATTCGAAATGATCGAAAATGCTATCCGCGCCGGAATCAGGGTGTTTGGCGAAAATTATGCCCAGGAGCTGCGCGATAAAGAGGAGCAGCTCGCCGAATCGGGGCTTGCCGAGCCGGAGTGGCATTTTATCGGTCATTTGCAGCGGAATAAAGTAAAATATCTTGCGCCGTTCGTGCATATGATCCATTCGGTGGATTCGGTGCGGCTGGCACGCGAGATAAACAAGGAAGCCGCTAAAAATGATCGGGTTATACCGATTCTGATCCAGATCAATACCAGCGGCGAGGAATCCAAATTCGGCTGCGAGCCGCGGGACGTATTCGATATAATTCAGGAGGCGTCCGAATTCGATAATATTGAAATAAAAGGGCTTATGACGATCGGTTCCTTCGATCTCGACGGCGTTCAGAACCGCAAGGAATTCAAGCTGCTGCGTTCGCTGCTCGGCGACGCCCGCGAACGTTTCCCAAAGCTCGTACTGGAGCACCTTTCGATGGGTATGACGCATGATTACGAACTTGCGATCGAAGAGGGCGCGACGATCGTGAGGGTCGGCACTGCAATTTTCGGAAAAAGGGATTATGCATAATTTTTAAAGCGTATTTGATTAATATGAAAATAAAAAAAATCAGCTTTCGGAAGCGATATTAAATATTTTACTTGGATTTTGGCCTGAACTTTGATAAATAGTTGATTGGCACGCCGCCAAACCGCAGACTTCCCGCGCGGCAACTAAAAATGCAGCTTAATGCAAAAAAATGCAAAAAAATTGCGGGTAATTGCGCCTGATTGCGTGTTATTACATTATAATTCACTCGGCATTGGCAAATAGCGTGTCCGAATGAAAATATCTGCAAATCACAATTTCGAAGGAACAGTTATGGAAAAAAAATCCAGCGCGCTGATGCAGCAAATCGGAGAATCCATTGCCGAAATTCGTAAGTATTCGAAGATCGAACCGGAGGTTGGAATTATCCTCGGAACCGGTCTGGGCGGGCTTACCAAGGTAATCGAACCAGAGGTGGAGATCAGTTATGAAGGCCTGCCGAATTTTCCGATATCGACAGTTGAATCGCATTCTGGCAGGCTGATAATCGGCACGCTCTCGGGCAAGAAGGTAGTAGCGATGCAGGGCCGCTTCCATTTTTACGAGGGATATTCGATGCAGCAGATCACTTTTCCAGTGAGGGTGATGAAATACATGGGCGCGCAAACCCTTTTAATATCAAACGCTTGCGGCACGATGAACCCTTACTTCCGTCGCGGCGGAATCATGCTTATAGACGATCATATCAACCTGTTGGGGGGCAATCCGCTGATCGGCCCTAACGACGATGAAATCGGCCCGAGATTTCCGGATATGAGCGAGCCTTACTCCAAGCGGCTCATAAAGATAGCGCGTGATATAGCGCTGGAGAATAAGATATATTTATACGAAGGCGTATATGCGGCGATGGCGGGTCCGACGCTGGAAACCCGCGCTGAATACCGCTTTCTGCGGACAATCGGGGCGGACGTGATTGGGATGAGCACAGTGCCGGAGTGTATTGTGGCACGGCATATGGATATGGAGGTGCTGGGGCTTTCGATTATCACAGATGAGTGCTACCCCGAAGCGCTGAAAAAGACTGATATTAAAGAAATTATAGCGACAGCCGCCGAAGCCGAACCAAAATTAACGCTATTGCTTCAAAAAGTTGTTGCACAAATCTAAAATAAATGATATTATTGTTATGTTAAGTTTTAAAATGCTTGTTTTTTTAATGCCGAAATTATTATGAAAATCTATCTGTGCCTCCTCGCAATGGCCGCTGCGCTTGTGCTCACGGCCTGTTCGTCCGAAGAAAAAGTGATCGACAATAGCGATACCGACTGGCAGTTGCTGGCCGCGACGCAGGATTCGAAAGTGGTGCGTATCAAAATGCCATCGCTCGAGGTTGCCAATCCTGATGTGATGGCAACGATCCTCGGAGGGCCTGCGCCCGGAAATATAAGTAAAATAACGGAGTTCCGAAGTAATCTGTATTTCCTGATTCCGTCAGCGAGGCAGATTGTAATTGCCGATAAATACGATTTTTCGCATGTGGCTACGATAGATTTCTCGGCAGAGGATCTCGAGCCGACCGATATTTGCTTTCCGAATGCCACCGCCGCATATGTAAGCCATGGCAATGCCGCCAGCGTAAGCCTCGTGGATATAACCACTTTCGAGGTTGCGCGAGTGATAGCCGTTGGCAACGATCCTCGCGGAATTACCGGCGCCGGCAATCAGGTCTATGTCTGCAATCAGGCCGACAACAGCGTCTCGGTGATCGACACCCGAACAAACGAGGTGGCGGCAACTATTTTGGTATCGCCCTATCCCACTTATGTGCAGGCAAATAACGCGAAGTCCGAGATGGTGGTCGTATCGCTCGGCTATGGCAAACTGGACGAAACCCAGCAGAAAAGCGCCGCAATTGTTACATTTATTGATATTACCACCCGGGAGAAACTGGCCGAGACCGCTCTCGGATTCGGCGGTATAGACCCGGTCGAGCAGCATCCGTATGGCCTGGCAGTTTCGCCTAAGGACTGGGCGTTTATCCCTACGGATGACTACCTGCTGCGGATTGACGCACGGTTTCACGACCGGGTAATGCTGCCCAACCGGAACTCTTTCCCGGAATTTTATTATGAGCACAAAGTGGAGAAGATGTTCCTTATGCGCAAATCCGAATCGGGCTACGAAGTGGCTCTGGGCGATCTGATAAGCGGCCAGTTCGACTCGATTTACGAAGTGCCATACGAAATTCTTACAGCATATGTGCTTTATAATTAAAGGAATTAATGAGCCGGATCGCTGCAATAATTAATCTCGAATCGCTGCTGGAGCTGAGCGCCCGGCTTAACGAAACAGACGATACTGCATTTATTCTGAATTCCGCATTGCTCACACTAATGGGCAAGCTCAAAATACTTCGCGCGGCCGTGCTGGAGCCGGAGGGCGAGGATTTGTGGAAAGTAATAAATGCCAAAGGCCGCATGGAAAACGATATAATTCGTGCCCGGCCGAACATCGATGAATTCCGCACACTGGAGCATGATTCCGATGATGAATCGCAATTATATCGCGCTGGTTTTCGCTATTCAATCCCGGTGCGTTATCAGGATAAGCTCTTTGCGCTTATATGCTTAGGCGAAGCAGCAGCAGGCGAAAGCCTCGACACTGCCGAAAAGCACTACGCCGGGCTGGTATCCACAATTACCGCTAATGCAATGCAGAATGCTATCCAGCGGATTTCGCTTGTCAGCGCAAAAGGCGAGGCCGACCGCCGTAATTTACTATTGACCACTTTGATCGAAATCAGCCGCGACTTCAGCTCGCTGCTTTCGCGCGATCAGATTTTGCGAATGCTTGCCCACCGGCTGATGGGTCAGCTTATGGTCAGCCGCTTTGCGCTATTGGCCACGCGCGACGGCGATTTGATGGAGTCCATAGTCAACCGTTTTGCCGTCGAAACCGATCCGAAATTTATTCATTCTATAAAAAAAATTGAACACATAACCCCTGCAAATAAAATTGACGATCCCTCGGGATTTCTCGGACGGGTTGATGCGCGAATGGTTTCGCCTATGAAGGTGCAGGGCCGTGTGAAGGGCTATCTGATTATTGGCAAAAAGCTTAGCGGGGAATTTAGCGACGGCGATCTGATGTTCATCGAAGCGCTTGGCAATACAGCTATTGCGGCGCTCGAAAACGAACGGCTTTTCCTCGAGGAATTAAAAAAGAAGCGGATAGAAAGCGAGCTCGAGCTTGCGCTGGATATTCAGAAAAATTTACTGCCAAGGGAAACCCCCGACGCCGAGAATTTCGAATTTTATGGGTTCAGCGTACCATCGAGATACGTAGGCGGCGATTATTTTGATTTCATTCATATCGATGATAATCATACGCTTATCGCAATAGGAGACGTATCCGGAAAGGGGATGCCCGCTTCGCTGATTATGGCCAGCGTCCAGGCAGCTTTGCGCGCGCTGGCGCCTTTGCATCTTGACCTACGCGAGATTATAACGCGTATCAATTCAATAGTTTACAGAAATACCTCCGCCGATAAATTCGTGACTTTTTTCATGGGAATGCTCAACATCGAAAACGGTGAATTTATATATATAAACGCCGGTCACAACCCGCCGATTTTGATGCGCGACGACGGCAGGCCCGAGCTGCTGACCGAGGGCGGACTGATCCTGGGAATTATGGAGGGCGGCATTGAGTATTCCACCGGGAAGGTTATGCTCGACAGCGGCGACAGCGTGATTATGTTTACCGACGGCATCACCGAAGCGCTCGACGCGAACGGCCGCGAATACGGCGAGGACAGGCTTATGGAGCAGATAGTCGAATTCCGCGGCGGATCGATCAGAGAGATAATGGACGGAATAATCGGCGATGTGAGGGATTTTTCGCGCGGTGCCGAGCAGTACGACGACATCACGATGACCGGCATCCGGGCAAAATAAAACCGCTCGCCCCGATCGGAGTAAGCGGTTCTTAAATCTTTTGAATTATTATATCTTACTTCTCGCCGCCGCCCTGCTGCTGCTGAGGCTGCTGTTGCTGCTGAGGCTGCTGTTGCTGAGGCTGCTGCTGCTGAGGCTGCTGCTGCTGAGGCTGCTGCTGCTGAGGCTGCTGCTGCTGAGGAGCAGGCGCAGGTAGCTGCTGTTGCATCTGGGGCTGCTGCGGAACGGTCTGCGGTACAGTGACGCCTTCGGTGACCGGACGTTGAGTTTCCTCCGGGCCGCCGATGAAAAACTTATTGGTAACCAGCGCCAGCATAATTATTGCCGCTGCGAAAGCGATAGTGATTTTCTGCAGAAGGCCGGCTGCTTTGGTGGTGCCGAACATAGTTGAGAACTGTCCGGTCAGGCCGCCGAGGCCGCCGCTGAGCATATCGCCCTTGCCGGGCTGAAGCAAGACAACCGCTATCAGTAAGATAGAAATGATTATCATCAAAACGATCAAGAAACCAGTCATTTTTGTTCCTGCTTAATGTGTCAATCAATCTGAACTTTAAAATTAATCAAGAAAAATCTTTTATGCAAATAATATTTTAATTTTTGAGATTCTTCAGTTAGTTTGACGCAGATTTCTGCATTTATTTTATTAAATTTCGATAAATGAAACTGATCGACAGATATATTCTCCGAAATAATGCCGCGCCGTTTGTGTTCGGCTCGCTTACTGTGGTGTTCATTTTCTTGTTGCAATTCCTGATGAACACAATTGATAAGCTGCTGGGCAAGGGGCTTGACGAATGGATTATTATCCAGCTTGTGGTGCTAAATATGGCATGGATGGTGGTGCTGGCGGTGCCTATGGGCGTTTTGTTCGCATCGCTGTTTTCGTTCGGGGGAATGTCGGCGGCTCACGAGGTCACGGTTATCAAAGCCAGCGGCGGAAGTCTGATCAGGATGATGATTCCGGTGGTAATTGCCAGCTTTTTTGTTACCGGGGGGCTGTTCTGGTTCAATGATTATGTGCTTCCCGAGGCCAACCACCAGGCGAAAATTCTGATGAGCGACATCAAGCGCAAAAAGCCTACGTTTTCGATCGAGGCCGGACAGTTCGTTACCGAGCTGCAGGGATATACGATACTTTCGCGGCGGGTGGATTCGCTGACCGGGATGCTTTTCGGCGTAACCATATATAATGATCGCAGCGGACGTGGTACGAACATAGCATCGGCGGATTCCGGGGTGGTGGAATTCACGCCCGACTTCGAGAGCCTGATAGTGACGCTGTTCGACGGCGAGATTCACCAGCTCGAGCACCGCGAAGCGGAGAATTTTAAGAAAATTATATTCGAAAAATATCAGATTCTGATAATGGCTTCGGGATTCAATTTCGTAAGGTCAACCGATGACGGAAGCTTTCGCGGCGACCGCGAGATGGATATCGCCGATATGCGCGAGATTGTCGACGAAGCCGAGTCTAAAGCAAATGCCGCCCGCAGCCGGGTAGACGAGGAGCTGCGCGAGCATTATGATTATCTGATGGGGATGCCGCCGAAGGATACGATTGCCAATAGGGGGATGATTCGCATGGCCGCTACCGGCGACACCAGCCGGGCAGCCGCATTGATGAATTCGCAGAAGCGGCTTGGCTTTCTGAAGTCGAGCGTGCAGTCGGACGGCTTCCAGATAGAGGAGTATTCGTCGCGGGCGAGGCAATATAGCGTGGAAATATGGAAAAAATACGCCATCCCGTTTGCCTGTATTGTGTTTGTGCTGGTGGGATGTCCCTTGGGGGTGATGACCCGTGGCGGTAATTTCGGAATCAGCGCTGGCATAAGCCTGGGATTTTATATAATATACTGGGCCTGTCTGATCGGCGGTGAAAAACTGGCCGACCGGGGATTTCTCTCGCCTGCGTTCAGCATGTGGCTGGGCAATATAATCGTGGGGATGCTGGGTATATTGCTGACGCTGCGTATCCACCACGAGTCATTCCGTCTGCCCGGGCTGGACTTCTTAGGCCGCATCGCCGAGCGCTTCAAGCGGGGTTAGACAATCCGGCTGTGAATTTCCGAAGCCATTGCGGCCGGGTCTTCGATAGTAAAAAACCGCAGAACTCTTCCTGCTGATTCGGTCATAACCGCTCTGGGAGCCATATCCGCAACTAATTTTCCGGCATAGTTATTGCATATGAATTCGTTTGGAAAAATCACGGAAATTGCGTTTAATGAATTCAATTCAGCGGACAAATCAGCGTGGGAAATATTTAAATTGGACATTCTCCCGCAGGGCGCTGTTATAGCGATCTCCGGCTGAATAATGTTCATTGAAAACATATCCGGGATTTGATCGGCAAACATATTAATCGCGGATTTGAGCTGCGAGCTTTTGTCGAAACGGTATTTCCGGCAGCACAAATCCCGGCGGATAATCACCATAGGCCGCTGGATTTCGCCGGCGCCGGCGCTGACTATGGTGGAAGGGCCATCGGAAAAAGCATTCCGGAATTCGAATTCGATATTGTTCCTTGCGGCGATCTCGATCATCGGCGGATAGATAAGCTTAAGCCCGGCCAGTGCGGCCAGATGGGCGGTCAGGTAGTCCATGTGAGGGATATTGACTGCATCATTAATATAAAGTGGATCGGCTGTCATGATACCATCGACATCGGTCAGGAAGCTGACGCGACCGGCGCCGGTCAGGTCTGCAAGCAGTATTGCTGTCAGATTGGAGCTTTCGATGCCCATGGTGGTGATTTCGCCGTCGGCGCTGCGGGCGACGAATCCCTGGGTGATTACAAGGTCGGAGTAGTCAAATGCTGGCATCAGACTTCGATATACGTTATCACGGCAGAGATCGGTTATCGGCTCTGCGCGGCCGTGCGAAGAATCTGTTACTATCAGCTCTGCGGCGTCGATTGTGCGGTGGCCAATGCCGCAGCGGTCGAGAAAAACGTCGATAATCCGAAGGGCGAAGAGTTCACCGAAGCTGAGCACTGAATCGAGGGTTCGGGCGGTCAGCTCGCGGGTAATATATATACCCCTCAGAAATCGGTTCAGCCGGTCGGCGGCAGAGTCTATATCACTCATAAGGCGGTCGAATTCTGTGCCGGGCGATATTAGTGCGCGGGCAAAATCGCGATGGCTGGAAACAATTCCGCAGGCAAGATCGAGCGCGGAATCGAGTTCGCCGGATTCGGCGAATCGAGCGGCCCGGGCAAGTCGGCGGGTTGATTTCGAAAATGCGGAAATTACAATAAGGGTTTTGCGGCCGGCGTATTCACGCAGAATAGATTCGAAACGCGCGAATCCCTCGGGGCCGTTGAGCGCTGCGCCGCCAAATTTTAGTATAACAGGAGAGTTGTTCACAATAAATTATCTGATATTAAATTGGAAAAGGTTCATAGATTTTAATTCCAGCCGGATATTTCGTTCCGTCAAGGATTTAATTTAGAAAAATATTTAAAATTTTAATAAATTTATATTATTTTATGGAGACGAATTATGCCATAATGCGCAAAACACAACAGATTTACGGCAAATAATCCGCTGTTAAAAATTTTGTGTAACAAAGTGGCAACATTGTTGTTATTGCTATATGAAGTGAAAAATCTTTTCCAGTATAAATTTATTTCGTTTAACTTTTTCAGGAGCATCATGATGAAAAAATTACGTTTAACTAATTTCGTGCTGGCTGTTACGGTCGCGCTGCTTGCCATGTTTGGCACGCAGGCACAGGCGCAGCCCACGAATTATTGTATTCCGACCGATCCGGAGCTTGCGAACAATGGAAGATACTATTGCTATCCGGAGTACTTGCCGTCACTATCCTCATACTACGACTGGTACTTCCCGGCGATGATCACACATGTGAAAATTTATAATAACGAGAAAACTGCTCTCGAGCGAGAATCCGGCAACGATCCCGAGACCGATTTCGAAGGCTGCTGGATTGATACCGGTGTAGAAGGAGAGCTTGCTCTTGGCGGTGATTATAAGCTTTATGTCAAAGTGCAGGAAGTTTATTATTCATACAGCGGAAATGACTACTGCGAAATGTATAATTATAGGACCTATTATACAACGCGAATTTTCATTGACTGGAATATGGATGGCATTTTCGATCCGTCTCCCGAATCCGGCGAATGGATTAATGACGACCGTTATAATCATCCGAACAGAATTAACAACCATCCGTCGAACAACTATACATGGCGTTATATGGAAGATTGTTCGGCTGAAACCGAATTTGAATATGTTATTCATGTTCCTTCGGATATCGAGCCCGGTAAAACCAAGATGCGCGTAATGCATTCGTATTATTACCCTTATTCGCCATACTATGATCCGGCAAACGCATGCTATAACGGATATTATAACTATACTCAGAATCCTCCGTCTTATGTATATGGCTATGGCGAAGTCGAGGATTATATCCTTAACTTCCAGCTTGCATTCAAAGAATCGTTCCCGGATGATGTGCCTCCGCGCGACATCCTGCTTGCCAACCATCTTTATAATGGCGAGACCAGAACAATTGACGGCGAGGAAATGGAATTTCCGCAGCCTTCGGTTACGTTCGGCGCGCCTCAGGATGATGACGTTACGCTGAATTATCAGATAGTTGGCCCGCTTCCCAGCGATGAGGTAGTTTATGAAGGTATCGACCCCGTTACCGGCAGCACAAATATTCAGGTTGGCGGCACCGGCGATGCATATTATGAGATACAGGATGCCCAGGGCAGGTTTGCAGAATCAGCCGGCGGATTTAAAGCCACGAGCGGCGGTGAATATCGCCTTGTGCTTACCGTCAACAAAACTGGTTCGCCTTCGCGCAGCGCATCGAAAATCTTTACGGTAATGTGGGACGACGACATCTCCGTCCGGGAGATCGAATCGCCGAAATCGAATCAGACTTCTGGTAATTTCAAATATCTGGCCGGCCAGTCGATCGATTTCAAAGCGGCTGTCCAGAATACAGGTCTGAATCCTGTTACTTCGTTCGATACCGAAGCCCGCATTTATGATCCCGATGGCAATCTTATTATTGAAAGAAGCGAATCATGGTCGGCAACCCCCGCCAATGCGCTTCAGTCCAGAAAGAAAGCAATCATCGATTATGGCGCATTCCGCCTTAGCGAAGTCGGCGTCTATCGCGTTGAAGTAAGCTGCGATCTGACAAGCGCACTCGATCAGGAAGACTATAACAACCGTATACCCCGTCAGGGCGGCATTTATACAATGGAAATCTCTCATGAGATTCAGGCAATGGCAAACAGAATTATCATACCCACATCAACAGATGATTATTATATGAATCGCCCGATCATTCCCGAAGGCGAATTCGCAAACGTTGGTGTTGGCGATATTTCCGATGCTAATACTATGCTCGAAATTTTCGATGCTAATGGCAACAGAGTATATAACAGCGATAAAATGCTTCAGGATTTACCTTCCGGCAAATACAACAAAAAACGCCAGAAATATGACGTATTCACGCCCGAGGCAGAAGGCACATACAGAGCAGTGCTTACAATAAATGCAACCGACGACCCGGTTCCCGAAGATAATACAGTCGAGATGACATTTGACGTCATCGAAGGCTTCTCCGGCCAGTATACTGTCGGTACGCTATACAGCGGCGAGCCCCGCAACTTCGAGACAATCAACGAAGCAATGAATGAGTTATTCCTCCGGGGTATCACAGGTCCGGTCGAATTTATTCTGACCGACGCATCCTATGACCTTTATTCTGTCGGCGATGTAGATCCCGCATGGAACTTCAGCTCGAAGATACTCGGCCTCGGCGATGTCAATAACGGAGTCCGCAATACAATGAAATGGAGAGTATCCAATACCCGCCAGACAATGCGCGCCGGCGTGGTTGTCAATCTTTATACCGAAAACGGCCGCGGCGTTAACTTTGGCCAGGGCGTTGCCAGCTTTAACCGCTATGCGCCTATAACCGAAGTGCTCGGCACTCCGCTGCTGAAAGAATATATGAACTCGCCCGGATATATCACATTCGACGGCGGCCCGCGCAAATCGCTCAAGATGGTGCTGCATTCCAATTCCGAACACGGCTCGGTATTCTATCTTGGTTCGGGCACGGAACATGTCACAATCAAAAACGTGATTATGGAAAATGCAACACAGTCGATAGCGAATAATATTTCGCTTCCCGAGCACAGATACAGCGCCTCCACCGGACGCTTCTCATTCGAAGACGACGTCCGCGAAGATATCGAAGGCAACAAATACAGCTTTAGCGCCGGTGTTGTGCTTCGCAACTATCGCTTCACCGACCGCGAAGGCAATGTTCTCGATGTCGACCTGATCCCGAATACGGACAACCTGATTGAAGGCAACGAAATCTATGGCTTTGGCTATGGTATGGTCTCCCTTGGTATGGGCCCGATGTTCAACGAGGACGGCAACGGAATGAAACGCTTCTACAATTCAAACAATACATTCAAAAACAACCTTATATATGATGTGGCCACCGCAGGCGTATTCCTCGGTTACGAAGAAAACACCGAAGTAGTCGGCAACAGAATATATAATGTCGGCAATGGAGTTTATGATGCAAGCGGTATCAGAGCCGGCGGTATGAGCAGCGATGATTTCGCAGGCTATAACAATATCGGCCTCGTTGTCAATGGCAACGAAGTAAGCGACCTTACTTCGCCCACAATGCTGCATGGCGTAAGAGTCGAGCAGTGTATCGTTCAGTATCCCGACCCGATGGGTAATGTATTCACATTCCCGGATGTCGACGAGCACACGCTTGTGAAGAACAATATCGTTTGGGGACTCTATCCCACAGACGCAGAAGCAGTCCGCGCAGGTATCGATCTTTATACCCGCCGCGAAGCTCAGGCCGACAAACTCGATATGCTTCTGACTCCCGAAGTCGGAAACTACTTCACCGAAGGCGACATGATCGTAAACAATACTATCGTAATCAATAATGATAACGACGTCCTTAATACGGCACCGTTTGCTGCAATTGCAGCACAGCAGTCGATGGGCGTTATTATCAAAAATAATGCAATCGCAATGGAAGACGAATCAGTCGATATGGATAACCCGGTCAGAAGCGCAATCTTCGTACTCGGCCCTGGTTATAACGAAGGCGGATTCGTATCCGACTACAATGCTTACTGGTCTGGCAATACCAATGCTACAGTGATGAGACTTATCCGCACCAATGACGAGAGCGAAATTCTCGACATGGGCACCACAGATGAATATACCAATCTGAATCAGTGGCGCCGCTGGAGCGATCAGGATCAGCACTCGATCTATGGCAACTTCATGCAGGACATGAACTACACAACGGATATCCCTGCGAAGCTCCGCGTTCAGGACAACCCGCGCCCGATCGGCTCGATCCTTAACAACCGCGGCGATGATCTCGGCATGGTCAACAAAGACATCGACGGCATGATCCGCGGCCAGGCAGGCCAGCCCTTCGACATCGGCGCGATCGAATTCCACGGCCGCGTATATGTAAGCGATATCGAAATGCTCGATATTCCTCAGCCCGGAGTATATAAAGACCACGAAGGCATGTTCAGCGATGCTGAATATATCATGACCTTCGAGCCGGTAGAAGTAACAGGTCGCCTGCGCAATAACGGCAACCTGAACCAGGCCGGAGTCGAAGTCACAATTCGTATCTACAGAGAATATCCCGACGGTACATTCCCTGGCGATCCGGAACTCGAAGAAACAATCGAAGTAGACGTTGCATCCTTCTCCAGCACCGAATTTGCATTCAATCTGGCAGACGGACTTGGCACCGACTTCAATCCTCAGAGCTATGTCGATCTCGGCACAAGCTATACAGTGCCGGATCACTTCAAATCGATGGAAGTAAACGTAACTCCGCGTTACAAAATTGAAATCGAAAGCGAAGAGGATCTCAACAATGCAAACAACGTATTCTCGAAAACAGTGCGCTTCTATATCGTACGTTCATCGCTCAGCATCATGGTGTCGGCCGAAAACACAAACGTCGACCTCGATGATGCCGATCTCAGCACGGATCAGATTGCAGGCAAACTGAACTACGACAGCCTCGAGACAGCACTTCTGAATCTCGGATGGTACACATTCATCGATTCCGACGGATACCACCACATCGACGTATTCGATCGCATGAGCTGGGAATCCAGAGCGGTTGATTATACACTCTATCGCACCGTGTTCTGGTCTGACGGCGACGACGAGCCGATGACCAAACAGCAGCGCATCGATCTGAATACATTCCTGAACGCCGGCGGCGACTTCGGCAAGAAGAACCTCCTTATCGGCAGCCAGGAAATGGTGCGAGCTAATATCGGTATGCACAACGAATTCGTTACCGAAATGCTCCGCGCAGACTACGCAATGCCAGGCAACCCGGTTGGCCCGGACGTCAGCTATGACGACAACCAGATCACCGGCGTCAGCGTCGGCCGCCACCTTGTATTCGACATCTTCGAAACAGGTTTCGCCGGCGACGAAGCTCCCTACTGCGGCCTTATGAAAGTGGTCGAAGAGGGCGTTGGCAAAGCATCCGTTGCTTATCGCTATAACACAACAGACGAAAAAGCAGAAGACAATACAATGGGCGTAGCCAAAACATCGCTCAGCAATACAGTTATCACACTCGGTGCAGACTGGCGCCACTATGGCGACCTCTCGAACGTGATCCGCACAATGGTTGACTTTATCGAAGCCAACGGCGGCCAGGTTATCCCGGTCGAACTCGGCGAATTCGATGCAGACCAGCGCGGCAAAGCA
>CAZEMR010000057.1:0-18810 GCA_964513465.1 uncultured Hyphomicrobiales bacterium | reverse complement strand
TATCTAATTCTGGAATTATCCAATGGACGCAAAGAGATCTATTCGATATTTCTGAGAAAATGACCGAACTTTGCTGCTTATAAACATGTGAGGATTAGTCATGAGAATACTTGTTGTCGAAGACGAACGCAAGGTAGCGAGCTTTATCAAACATGGGCTCGAAGAAGAGCGCTATATAGTAGAAACCGCTGCCGATGGCATCACCGGCCTGGATATGGCAATGAATAACCACTTCGATGCGATCCTTCTCGACGTTATGCTGCCCGGCAAAGACGGCTTTACAGTGCTCAAAGAGCTGCGCGACGCCGGAGTTACCACCCCGGTGCTTATGCTTACCGCACGCGGCACCACCGAAGACCGCGTTACCGGACTCGACCTCGGCGCGGACGACTATCTGCCCAAGCCATTCAGCTTCGAAGAGCTGGCCGCCCGCCTGCGCTCGATACTGCGCCGCTCCAGCCCCGAAAAATCGACCAAGCTTCGCTGCGCCGATCTCGTGCTCGACACCGTTTCGCATCTGGCATATCGCTTCGGCAAGGAAATCGAGCTGACCACAAAGGAATACGCACTGCTCGAATATCTGATGCGCAACAAAAACCGCATCCTAAGCCGCAGCACCATTACCCAACACGTCTGGAAGCATAATTTCGACCCCGAATCGAATATCATCGACGTATATATAAAGAGGCTGCGTTCGAAAATCGAGAGCGAAGAGGCCAAAGCCCTGATCCAGAGCATCCGCGGCGTTGGGTACCGCATGCGAGAAGCAAGCACCGAGGAAGAAGCATAATCCGGATCGGTATGAAAGATAAGCCATTTGAAAAAATAGATGAATTCGCGCGGCAGGCGGCGGAATATCTGGCATCGGTCCAGCGCGGGTTCGATGAATATCAGCGCGGATATTTCGCAGAGCGGCCGGCGGAGTTTTTCTCGCTCGAGCTATGCGGCGAGGCCGGCGAGCTGGCCAATATCGAGAAAAAGCGATGGAAGGGCAAGCAGGTAGACGACGAAAGATTTGCCGACGAAGCCGCCGATGTGCTGATAGCTCTTATGAATTATTCGAACGCGCGGGGAATCGATCTCGGCGCGGCGGTCTCCCAAAAGCTGCGATGGATAGAGCAGAAACGGCTCAGGCTGGCAAAAGGCGGCGAAAACTACTGACAGCGCCAAAAGGCTGTCCCTAAAACCCCGATATTGCAGCGGGTTCGAAGGACAGCCTTTTGTATATAAATATTTTCCTGCCGGATTACTTGATCTCTTTGTGCAGGGTATGGCGCCTCAGAAACGGATTATATTTCTTAAGCTCCATGCGCGCCGGCGTATTAAGCTTGTTTTTCTTGCTCGTATAGCGCGAAGCAGGTTTGCCTTCGGCTTTAGCTTCGGTGCATTCCAGAGTGATCGTAATTCTATGATCTTTCTTGGCCATTATATTTCTCCCTAATGAGTAAAATTCAGGAACTTCAAATTTAATACATTTCGGAATTATTTCAAAATCAAAATCTAAAATATTCCGATGTTATTTCGTCAGATTTTTATAAATTTACTCTTCGATCGCTGTTTGCAAGCCATTAAGACGAATTAGCTGCGGCCCCCGTGATATTAAGTTTATTAATTTTCGGAAAGCGACTATGGCATTTGATCCATACCTTGTTATTATCGGCGCCAGTCTGCTGGTAGCGATCAGCTATATATTCGATATGGCCTCGCGCAAAACGAGCATTCCCAGCGTTTTGTTTTTGATCTCCACCGGCATCGGCCTTAAATACATCAGCCTCTATTTCGATCTGGAGTTCGGAGCCGCTCTATTCAACGTGCTCGAGCTGCTGGGCATTATCGGCCTTATCATGATCGTGCTCGAGGCCGCGGTCGACCTCAAGCTCTCGCGCGACAAGGTGGGCGTTATCCGCAAATCCTTTGTGCTGGCAATCATTGTGCTGGTCATCTCTTCGATAGGCATTGCCATGGCGATCATGTATTTCCGCGAGGAGCCATTTTTCAATTCGCTGGTGTATGCTATTCCTCTGTCGGTTGTAAGCACAGCGGTGCTCATCCCGAGCGTGCATAATCTGAGCGAGGGCAAGAAGGAATTCCTGATTTATGAATCCACATTTTCCGAAATTCTGGGGATTTTGTTTTTCAATTTTGTGGTAATCCAGGGCGGGCAGATATTCTCGATGGATGGCATCATGATGATATTCTTCACCGTGGTGGTCTCGATACTTAGCTCATACCTGCTGGTGTTTTTCTTCACGAAAATTAAAACCCACATCAAATTCTTTCTGATGCTGGCCATACTTGCGCTTTTGTATTCGCTGGGCAAGCAGCTCCATCTTTCGCCGCTATTGATTATCCTCATATTCGGGCTGGTGCTGAACAACACCCGGCTGTTCTTCTTCGGGCGGCTGCGCGAGCTTATCGACTTCAAAAGCGCCGACTCCGTTACGCGCGACTTCAAGATAGTCACCGGCGAATCGGCATTCGTAGTGCGCACCTTTTTCTTCGTCACCTTCGGATTTTCGATCAATCTGGCCGTATTGGCCGATTGGCGTGTGATTATGATCGGGACGATAATTGTTGCAATTCTCTATCTGGTTCGTTATCTTAATTTCAAAATATTTCTCAAAACAAAAGTATTCCCCGAAATATTCCTTTCGCCGCGGGGACTTATCACAATTCTGCTGTTCTTCTCGATTCCCGCGCAGTACCAGATAGCTAATTTCAGCGTGGGGATATTGTTTTTTGTAATACTAACCACCAGCATTATAATGATGATAGCGCTGATGCGCACCCCCGGTGTCCGCCAGGGCGAAGTCGAATATATGGAGAAAGGTCTATCGCCGACCTCGAGCCTGTTCGCCAACGAACCCAGCGGCCCGCACTGCTCGGTGGAAAATAATTTCGGGGCTGATTCGCAGAATAAGACATAACCCAATCAATATATCTTATGTTCAATCATTCAGCAGGTAAATATTTATGCGCAAATTTATATTTATTTTATTATTCACAATCTTAGCCACTTCTATGGCATTCGCACAAAAAGACGACGGCGGGATATTCCCGTACGACTACACCACCGAAACGCTCGACAACGGGCTGAAAGTTATCCTGATCCCGATGCCCGGCAATGGCATTGTCAGCTATTACTCAATTGTCCGCACCGGCAGCCGCGACGAATACGAGCCAGGCTACAGCGGATTCGCCCACTTCTTCGAGCACATGATGTTCCGCGGCACCAAGAAATATCCCGGACGCGTTTACGACAGCATCATGATCTCTCTCGGGTCGAACGCAAACGCATATACCACAGATGATTACACGTGCTACCATTGCAATCTGATCGCTGACGACGTTGAGCGGATCATGGAAATCGAAAGCGACCGCTTCCAAAATCTTTTCTACGACGAGCAATCGTTCCAGACCGAGGCCGGCGCAGTCTATGGGGAATACCTCAAGACCAAGACCAGCCCCTGGTTCCTCGTATTCGAGAAAATCTCCGAAGTCGCCTTCGACAAACATACTTACAAGCATACCACAATGGGATTCGAAACCGACATAATCGCCATGCCCGGTATGTATGAATACAGCAAAAAATTCTTCAAGCGCTACTATCGCCCCGAGAATATCGTGCTGATGGTCGTCGGCGATTTTAATCCGGAAGATATTTCCAATAAAATTCACAAATACTATGGCGACTGGAACACCGGCTACGTCGGCCCGAAGGTCGAGCCCGAGCCCGAACAGACCGCCGAACGCACAGCCGAAATCAAATACCCCGGCAAAACACTGCCCATAGTCGCAATCGGCTATAAAGGCGACGCATTCGATCCGGCAGACAAAAGCGTCGCTGCGGCAATTCTGCTCGGCAATCTCGCTTTCGGCAGCAACAGCGAACTTTTCAAGAAATTATATATACAGGAGCAGAAAGTACAGGTATTCATGCCCGAATTCGAATACAACCGCGACCCCTTCCTGTGGTTCGTATTTGCCCAGATCAAGGACAAAAAGGACATTGGTTACGTCAAAGAGCAGATATTTTCTACAATCGAACATTACCGGAATAATCCTCCGGACGCCAAAAAGCTCGAAGCGCTCAAAAGCCACCTGAAATACGATTTCCTGATGAATCTCGATTCGCCGGGCAATGTGGCCGGAAGCCTTGCTCGTATGGTTGCGCTCACCGGCGGCATCGACGCAGTGGATACATATTTCAAAACGCTCGGGCAGGTAACCCCCGAGGATATTCAGGCCGCAGCGAAGAAATATTTCGTACCGGAAAAACGAACCGTAGTAACTCTGCAGGGAGGTAAATAATTATGAAAAATAGTATAATCATATTCGCAATAGCACTATTCGCAGGAGCAATATTTATGACCGGCTGCGACCAGGGAAGAGAATATCCCACAATGGACGAACGAGTAGTAACAGTCTCCGTCAAGGAAGACCCCACTGTGTCATTCCGCATCTGGTTCCGAGTGGGCGCCCAGGACGACCCCGCGGGCAAGGAAGGCCTTGCGTGGCTGACCGCCCAGACAATGGCCAATGGCGCCACACAGAATAATAAATATGAGGAAATCATCGATAAGCTTTATCCCATGGCGGCGGATTACGGAGTCAAGGTCGATAAGGAAATGACCGTCTTCAGCGGGCGCGTACATAAGGATATGCTCGATGAGTATTATAAATTATTCACCGACGCGATGCTCCATCCGGCATTTAACAAGGAGGACTTCCAGCGCATCAAGGACGAGACGATCAGCTATATTGCCAACGAGCTGCGCTATTCCAGCGACGAAGAACTCGGCAAGGCCGCGCTATATAGTTATATATACGAGGGCACGAACTACGGCCATCTGACCCAGGGCACTGTCGAAAGCCTGAAGTCGATTACGCTCGAGGATGTAAAGAATTTCTATAAGGATCATTACACCCGCGATAATTACGTAATCGGCGCCGGCGGCGGATTCGATAAAGAGTTGCCCGAAAAAATGTTTGTCGATTTTCAGTCGCTCGTCCAGCGCATACCCGAACTCAAGGCTGCTACGCAGCCCGAAAAGATCGAAGGCCTCAACGTCCTGCTCGTCGAGAAGGACAACGACGCCACCGCAATCAGCTTTGGCTTCCCGATTGATGTGCAGCGCGGCGATGACGACTTCTTCGCCCTCGCGCTGTTCAATTCATGGTTCGGCCAGCATCGCAATTCGGCCAGCCACCTCTATCAGGTCATCCGCGAAACCCGCGGCATGAACTACGGCGATTATTCATACATTGAGCCATTCCTGAATGGCGGTTCGCTGCGCAATCCGATCCCGAATAATGCCCGCCGCAGCAATATATTCGAAGTATGGATACGGCCAGTCCGCCACGAGCATGCTCACTTTGCGCTCCGGGCGGCAATCCGCGAGCTGCGGAAGGTAATCGAAAACGGCCTCAGCGAAGAGGAATTCGTATTAACGCAGGATTTCTTACATAAATATGCCCTGCATTATGCGCCGAATACCATGATGCGTCTGGGCTATCAGCTCGACAGCAAATTCTTCGGCATCGAAGACGGCGGCGATTATATCGAATTTTTCCGCAATAAGATCAGATCGCTCACCCGCAAACAGGTGAACGAGGCCATCCGCAACCATCTGAATTATCAGAATATTAAGATTGCAATGGTTACCAATAACGCCGAGGACTTCAAGAGCCGGCTGGTCGATAACGCGCCCAGCCCCATAAGCTACGAAACTCCGAAGCCCGACGCAGTGATCGCCGAGGATCAGGTGATCGCCGAATATCCGCTGGATATCAAGGCGGAAAATGTGATAATTGTTCCGGTCGATCAGATGTTCGAAAAAACCGTCGGACGGGTAATCGCAAAGAAATAAAGCATAAAATGCTGTAAATATCAGGGCGGCCCCGGATCATGGGACCGCCTTTTTTTTGGGGAATTTAATTACACATAAAAAAAGCGCCCCATCTGGAGCGCTTCACCTAATTCTTTGATATTATATATATTTATTCGAATTCCACTTTGCGGCCATCGATTTTCGCATCAATGAATAATAATATGCCCGCCCCGCTTTGGCGCTTGACGAGTCCCACGCCAGGCGCATATATCTCGCTTATGCGCGAGCTGTATGTATCCTGCGCATCGTATTCAACTGTAATGCAATTATCGAATCCCGCGGATTTGCGGTTGTCCTCGCTCTGGTTGAGATTGACATAGCCGCTGTTGCGCCACGAGGCCGAGTCGTTTTCGGAGCGATCGAAGTCGATATGCAGCATATCGACTCCATTCTGATATTTATAAACGCGGTCGCGGCCTTCCTTGCGGAAGTATTGATAATACGTCTGCCATGTATTCTGGGTGGTATAGCGGAAAACAAAGTATTCATGCGCGCCGAAGGTTTCAGTCCCGGTGACCATAACGTTCAGTTCATAGCTTTGCGACCCGTTGAATTGGTAGTTCCACTCGTCGCCCACGTGCATGGGGAAGTAGTCGCGGGTCTCAACCAATGCGTTTGGCTCCAGCCCGAGCTGGTTATCGCAGGAGACCGCAAAAAGCATGATCAGAAGCGCGCCCGTTATGATAAAGATTTTATTCATGATTTTTCTCCGAAATATATATTTTTTAGAAATTATATGCAACGCCATAATTCAGGCCGAATTTCTGCGAATCGAAAAGCCCGCCCTGATGCCGATACAATAGCACGCTGTATTCGCCTCCGATTATGAACGAAACGTTCGGCGTGGGATTATATACCAGTCCGGCCATGACCCGGCCAAGCGCGCCCGATGCATTGCCGCCCAGAGTGAACTGGCCGATCGGGTGCACCACCCCGATGTCCTTCAGCGCGTATCTCATTGATAAGCCGAAGGATGTGAAGTTGGGCTGCTGTTTATATACGGTTTCCTTGCCCAGTGCGTCGAGTCCGGTGAATTCCTGATAGAAATTCTCCTGCCTCAGCTCCGGCCCGACCGAGAAATTGTCATTAACCTGCCAGAAAAGTGTGATTGCATTATTGTTGAATTTGGCAAATTTCGCGGGATAAACCGCCGGCTCGGGCACAGACCAGTACTGCGATCCGCGGTATTCCATCGATATGCGCACGGGATTGGACGATTGGCGCGGCTTTTCCGGGAACAGCGACAGAGCTGCAACCGGCGCGGGCGGGTTGAAGTCCGCAATTTTTGATATATCATTATTGTAATCGAGATTCTCTGCCGAAAGCGGCGAACCGTGCATCCCGGATATTCCAATTTGATTATAATCAATATCATTGTCAGCTAAATCTTCATCAATCGTGAAACCCGCCGCGGCCTTCGAATCCGAAGCCGTTTTTTGAGTTTTATTTGTAATTGTTGTTTTAGATTCAGGAGTTTCGGATTTGATTTCTCCGGAAATATTATCGGATATATATATATCGCTCTCGCTGGCCGGAGCCGTGGATTCGACCACAGGCCGCGCCGGAGCTTCGCCGGATGCGAGGCTGGCCGCGGGCTGATCGCCGGGCCAAAGCAGCATAAGCATCACGATTGCGGTGGCCGCCGCCGATGCCAGCCCGCTGTATATCGCCTGGGAATATTTGCTGAAAAATGCGGGGATTGCCGCGCCCATAGCTGCTCCCCCGACCGGCGCCTTATAGCCCAGCTCGGAGAATACGGAGGCAGTCACTGCCGCTGGCGGCGCAAAGCGGTGCGAATTGCTGCGTATCGAGCGCCCGATTGTTATCATATTCGAGAATTCCCGGCGCATTTCGTCGTCGGTGGCCAGCCGGTAGAACAGCTTCTGCTCTTCTGCCTGGCCGAGTTCGCCGTCGAGGTATTGGCTGAGTATTTCGTGTTTTTCCATTTTATTGAATCTATAAAATTAACAAAAATCAATATTTATTTTTCATGTACGGATCGAGCACATTCGCAAGCTGATGCCGCGCCCGCGCGACCCGCGACTTTGCGTTCGACAGCGAAAGATCGCATATATCGGCGATTTCCTGATATGCCAGTCCGTCGAACTCGCGCAGTATGAACGGCTCGCGATATTTCTCGTCGAGCAGATCGATAGCCGTCATTATCATATCGAATGTCTCCTTTTCCTCGTATCGGATGCCGTCGTCGCCGGCGAAGTCCATCTCCCCAATGGGCACCGTGCGGCGGTTATTCCGGATATGATTCAGACACAAATTCCGCGAAATCGTAATTATATATCCGGAAACATTTTCGAGCACATCCTTCTTTTGAGCGTATTTATGGAAGCGGATGAAGGTCTCCTGAAGAATATCGGCAGCCTCGTCGCGGCTCCCCAGCATACACGCGCAGTAGGTGTGCACCTTTGCCGCATGGCGGTCGTAAAGCTCGGTGAATGCCGCTTCGGCGATCTTTCGCTTCTCGCGGAGCATCCCTGCAAGCCGGGTGTCGGAATATTGGCTGAATTTATTCTTCATTAGTTACCATAAATAAAATTGCATCCTTTCTCCAATATAATGACACATAAATCGGAAAAAAGATGCAAATAATTTTATAATTTCAGTAAAATAAGCTGATTAACCTATGCCGCCGCCGATTCAGGGCTTAGCGTCCGAGGCGCTGAGGAATTTTACCAGTGCGCCGTATTTTTTATCGACATGGAAGCCCAGCGAGAGATAGAATTCCCGCAGGAAATAATGCGTCTTGATTACCTCTTTGCCAGCCTGGGCCATCCTCATGCAGAAATCCTCGATCATCGCCGAGCCGATCCCCCGGCCCTTCAGAGTGCCTGCCACCACTGTGCCGTCGAGCAGCACGGAGTCGTCCTCCTGTTCGCGCCAGCTAAGGCCGCCCACAATTCGGTCGTGCGAATCCAGCACCACAAGGTGGCGATCGTCGGTGGATACGGTTTTGGGATAATTTTCGTTGACGAATAATCTGTATAAATGGCCGATTTCCGCGGGTTCTATCGGCTCGCGTATGGTGAACTTCGCGCCGGTTTTGTCGGATATCGAGGTATTGACCACCACCTGATCGCGCTCGCCGACCTTGAGTATGCGGATGCGGCGCTCTGGACGGTATTGCGGGAATACCATGCGGCTGAAGACCTCTTTGTCGTCATGGGCGGTGATTACCGATTGCAGGTCGCTGAGCTCGATCAGATGAGTCGCCGGGGTCGAGACATCAGCGGACATTTTGCCGAGCAATTTGTCAAAAGCCGCTACGACATCTTTTTCCGAATTTGCAAAATATGTGGTTCTATATATATAATAGCGGACAATCTCCGGATAGCGATCGAGTCGATAAAGCCTGTATAGCTCGCGGATGGTCTGCTCGCGTGCCGCAGCCGAAGCATTGGGATTGATCGATATCCACGAATCGTATCGGTCGGCAGCCTTCAATAGCGAAAGCGGAGTATAGAAGTGCTCGCCAAGCCGCGCGAGGTAATCCTCCAGATGTGCCGCCAGCTCGCGTCCGTCCGGGCAGAGCATGGATCGGCCGGATAAATCATTTTTTAACTCATTCAGAAATGTGAGAGCAAAATCGGGTTCGAAGGCCTCCATGCAGGCATCGAATATCCAGTCGGTATTCAGAAAGCTGCGGCACCAGGGATAATGCGCAATCGTCCGCTTATAGAAATTGCGGAGCATCGGCCCGATAAGCGACAATTTATTTTTATAATATTCCCAACCCGTGAGCGAGGAGATAATCGCGCCCTCGTGGAAATTAAGCTCGGGCACCACCACATTCCCCGGCGACACCGCGCCCGGCACTATCTGGTAGCCGCTGTTGCGCCAGCCCTTATAGAATGCGGCCATTGCCTCGACGAACATATTCCGCCATTCGCTCGCCAGCGGCGATTCCATCGCCGAGCGCTGAATACCCGAAAATTGCCGGATGCGCTCCCAGACCGTCAGATCGCCGATGTATTGCAGCGACCGCGCCTCGATCTCGGGGCGGCAGCAACCAAGCTGGGGCAATATCCGCGGCCCGTAGGGATAATTGGCCACCGCCACCAGCCAGAAGACCGATTCGATGACCGAAGCCGCCTTCAGATTTTCGCGAAGCACGAGCTGCAGATCGTAGTGCTTGCCGATGGCGGTGGATATGCTCACCCGATAGCGCATATAATTATGCAGGGCCTGAATGCGGCTGATCCAGATGCCCTCGTCGGGAACGATATCGAGCGAGAAATCATCCTCTTCGAATGCGAGCATGACCGACTGCATCAGGAAGGTCGGGCCGGTAATCACCCCGCGGATACGAGTGATCTCGGTATCCGAAAGCCCATCCTCGAACACAAGGCAGCGGTCCCACTCGCTGCGGGAATATTTCGGCGAGCGGTTTTCGAGGCCGTTCTCATAAGTCAGATATAATTCCGTGAAATATTTTTCGGCGGATTCGCTGAGCAATGGATCGGCGCGGTGCAATATCCAGCTTGCCAGCTCGGCGCGCACTGAATTATAATATTCGGGATTATTGGTGGCGAAATTGACCAGAAGCCGGAAAATTTTCTCGAATTGTTTATTGGTAATATCGCTTGCCGGCCAGTCGAGCTGCGTGCGGTAAGAATAAAGCCGCTGGCGCAGTGCCTCCAGCCTTCGCCGCTCGAGCTTGTTGGCGGCAATTTCGCCGACCGAACGCTCATTCAGAAAAGTCAGGCCGCTTTTGATAAATGCCGGGAAAGCAGAGCTATAGTCCGGGTCGGGGTCGTCCAGCAGCAGCACCCGATACGCCATGCAGCGAATGTCTTCCTCCGGATGCCGCGCCAGCGCCTGAATGCGGCTACGGATAATATCCACAATCCGCGGGCCTGATTCGCCGAGGTAATCCTCCAGCTTTTCGATAGCTGCCCGGGCAAGCGGAGCATCCATAAACAGCGCCGCCGTCAGAAGCTCGTTGACCGTAATGAGCTGCTGGCTGCGGACCGAGCGCACGTTTGGCTGGAATCCGGCGACGTCTGTGTCGCGATCAAGCGGCAGCAGAACGAGCGTGTTTATGCCATCGGTACGGGTATCCCAGCCTTCTTTGCACGGACAAAACGCCGCAAGCGAAGGATTGCCCGCCCATAGCCGCGGCTGACGCGCAAATGTGCCGAGATTGAACTCGTGCGCGGCGAGTGTGTATTCCAAATGCCCGATTATATATGTATGGGATTTTGAATTTTGGGTAATTTTCAAAAAGCTGTTGTCGGATTTATTGAATATCCCGCCCGGCGCAGCGACGAGGTCGTCCTCGAGAATGCCCATATCCCGGAACAGCCAGCGCGGAATGATAATGCGCAGGCCCGCGACGCTTAGCTCAGCATGATCCTTTTCATACAATTTATCAATCATTTCACGGAAATTATGCTCGATATTCTTCCGTTTATAGCTGCCCTTTGCGGTTAGCTCGTCATGATCGACCGAAAAATCCCGATCGAGCAGAGTGAAATTTATAACCCGCTCATAAGGCGCCAGATCGCTGTTCGCGGAATTAGTAATTTGATGGAAATATTCACGAATATTGTCCGGCCCCTCGTATGCGCGGAGCACGACATCGTCATAATCCGGCACTATAAACAGCACATTATATGGCCTGCCGTCGCCGACAAGGAAGGTGCGCTTGATCCCGGGGACGTTCAGGAATTTCTTCTCGACGCGCTGCGGCGCAATAGTCTGCCCCTTATTATTTTTATAAATATCTTTGATTCGATCGATTATTTCGTAATAGCCATTTCCGAGCCTCCGGAAAATATCGCCGGTCGCGAGCTTCCAGTCGGCCTCGGCGGATTCCGGAAAGGGGATCCGGCTGCCGATCGGGGAGTCCTCGTAATACCTCGCAAGATAATGCCCGCGAAGCTGCATTTCGCCCATTTCGCCGAGCTCGACATAGATGCCCGGCAGTGGTATGCCATTGGTGTTGTCGATATATGCGCCGGGCGGAGTCATCGTAATCCCGCCGGTGGCTTCGGTCATCCCGAACCCGCTGCATATATATATATTATTTTTTTCAAAAAAATTGAATACCCTTGGATCTAGATAGCCCGCCGCAGAAAGTCCCCACTTCAGGCGGCCGCCGACCACCAAGCGCAGTTGCCTGAGCTGCGTGGATTCGTCTGCGGATGTATCCATTTTTTCGATTGCCCGATCATAAAGCTGGGCCCAGCGCAGAGGTATGCTGATGAAAATCGTCGGGTTGACCTTCGGGAACAGCTCCAGCAGAGTTTCCGCCGATGGGTTGCCTGCCATTACGTATGTCGCGCGCCAGAATATTGCGCCCATCATCTCCAGATAGCGCCCGAAAGTATGGAACAATGGCAGATAGCATAGCATTACCTCGTTCTCGCCGACCTGCGGCACCGCTGCCGCCCGCGCAAACCGCTTGGTTATAAGATTATACTGCGAAAATGAAATACCCTTTGGCCTGCCGGTGCTGCCCGAGGTGAACATCACGGTGCAGACTTCGTCGATCGGCATCTGTCGCCGCCGTGAGAGTATTTCTGCGATCTCGTCGATGCCCATTTTTTTGCATAATTCACCCAGAAAATAAACATCATCGGCATCTGTCGGGATGCGCGCAGTGGTGAGTATATCGAAATCCAGGCCGCTTTCGTTGCGGAGCTTGAGCAATTTCTTCATTCGGTCGGCCGTGTCGGCGACGACAATATTAATATCCAGCATCCGGAATATTTCCTCCAGCTCGCTTTCGCCAAAATGAGTGTTCAGCGGGCTGACGAGGATATCATAGCACAGGCAGGCGATATCGCACGAAGCGCTCTCCACGGAATTCTCCGACCATATAGCTACTCGCGGCGATTCCGGCCGCATGGAGTACATCACCGCGGCGATCTCGCGCACATGCCGCCGGGTTTGCTCGTATGACCATACCAACGGCGTCGAGGCGGACATATCCTGGAACAAAATCTGCCCGGGGTTATCGGCGGCGGCGCGGTCGAACATCTCGCGCGTGTTGTAATTAATATTTCGGATAATCACAAATACCGTTTCTGCCCAGTCGTTGCGGGCGTTGGCGTCCGAAAGCGCGGATAGGAAATCCGGCCGGCCGGTCAGGTCGAGAAACCGTCGCCATGTGTCTTTGTTTCTGTGATCGAAAGCGTTTTCCTGAGCGAGGCTCTGCGCTGAGCCAAGGATATTCTGAGCCAGAGCAGGGCGCCCGGGCGCAGTCGTATAAATCCACTCGGCGAGCAATGAGCCGAGCCGTGAAATATCTTCGGGCATGAGTTTCAATGAATTAATGTGGAAATGTTTTGGCTAAATATATCAAATCCCGCGCTGGTGTGCAAACGGAATGTTATGTTCTCAAATACTGCTTAATTTTCTACCAATCCCTGATTTTTCAAAAATTTATATACAAAATGATTATAAATGAGAATTGATATAATGCCGACCGGGACAATCTGGACAAGATTCCGCACAATTTCCTGATAATCGAAGGCCATCGGATGCGTGGGCAAGAGCGAGGAAATCAGCATAAAGATTGCGAGAAAAACCAGTGCAATTAAAATAAGAAATGGGATTATTGACAAATGGAATTTGGATTTGCTGGCCGGATATTTTGCGAAATATTCTTTAAGCAGCGGTTTGCGATTATTATAAATATCAATCAAAGGAAAGAAGATAGCCAGAAAATCGGCATCCTTGATTGTTTCGATCCATCCCAGCGACGAGAAAATCGTATAATCAATTATTATATATACGATATAAATCCCGACAAAGATGATAAGATGCTTTGGCAGATAATATTTGATCAAAAAATGAAATGTCATAATATATTCCTGTAAAATCAAAATCCCAGTCGCCAGACAAATTTACTCAATATCGTCGTATTCAGCAAGCTGATCGCCCCGCCGGTCGATGATATCCGCTGATTAACCACAATATAGAGGTCGCTGCCCGGGCTGGGTATCCAGTTAAGCCGGAAATTGAGCAGGGCCTCGCGGTCCTGGTTGTTCCATTGCCCGAAAAAGCTTGTGTGCAGCTTCGGGCTGTATGAATACTCAACTCGGCCGCCAATCTCGTGAGTGGTGAATTCCGCGCTCCCGAAGCGGCCGATATTCGTTTCGAAATCCGCGGCCACATTCAGATGGCGATTGATATTGACCATTCCGGAGGCATAATACGTGGTAAGATTGCCGGAGTAATAGCCTCCGCCCCAGATGCCCGCATCAACCGTGAAGCGGCGCCCCCGGAAGCTGGTCAGCCGAATGCCGTAGCGATCCCACCAGTGGCCGCCCTCGCTGATGGCTGCGCCCTCGTGCAATTCGAAGTCCCGGTCGAGCAGATCGTAATTGCGTGACATCTCGAATTCCACGACGTCGCCGCCTGAGGTTTCGATGCCCAGCGGCGAGGATATTATATATATGGACTGCGGTGCGCCTGTATTTTTATCCCAGAAGTATTGAACATCCGCGGGCTCTATGTTGATCTGCACCACGCCGGGGATAAAGTCCGGCCGCGGGTTATAGCTGAAATTTCCCGCCAGCGAATTATAATTCCTGCGGCGCAGAAAGCCCATCTCGGGATTGAACCGTTCGCCTACGGTCTGGAGTATCAGCTCGGCCTCGAATATATCATTCGGGTAACTGATAAGCAGGCGCGAAGCGATATTGTCGCCGCCGATGGAGTCCTTTGTATGCGTCTGGCCGCCCTGCCACTGGACGACAAGATTTTTATCGCCGAGAAATTTTGCCGTATAATAAGCCGCATCGAGGGCAATGCCGTGATTATAATGATCTGCGCTGTTTTTGGAGGTGATAAGCGCGCCGACGTAGGACTTATCCAGCACGTCCTGCTTTATTCGGAGCACGGTGTGGTTGGTGGTCGGAAGGTCTCGCTTAGCGGCGGTCTGCAGCGACATCGCGCCGATATTCGAATTGCCTGTTTTGCCGACCAGTCGCGCCCCGCCGATTATCGGCACAGCCTCGCCCTTGTGAAGCCCGATTGTGCGCGTATAAAACATATCGGTGCCATAGCTCATATCCATTTCGAAGAGATGCCGCCCCTCGAGAAAAAAATCCCGCTTTTCGGGGAAATACAGCGAGAAACGGCTCAGATTGATCTGGGCGCGGTCGGACTCCACCTGCGCAAAGTCCGTATTGGCGGTCAGGCTAAGCTTCATAGTCGGCGACATCAGATAATTAAAATCCCCGCCGATGTCGGCAATGCCCTTTTCGGAATTGCGGCCAAGCTCGCCGCCTGCGGTGATATAGGGCTTGAATTCGAAGTCCTCGCTGCCCTCGATATTCTCGAGTCCGAGCATGGTGCCAGCGTGCGAAACATGTTCGAAATCATAATTGCGCGACCAGCCCTGCCAGAAGAGCTGTTCCTGTTTGCGGCGGATATTGCGCTCGAAATTCACTCCCCATACATGGGTGGATTTTTCGGGAAATTTCAGAGTCGAAAAGGGGATAGCAATCTCGACGAACCAGCCGTACTCGTTGACCTCTACCGCCGAATCCCAGACGCCGTCCCAGTCGATATTGAAGCCCTTGCCCTCGTCGGTGATCTGCACATCTGCCATCGCCCCGTTGGGATTGACCACAAACACATAGCCATTGCGTTTATCGAAGAATGTATCGAAAATTACTTCGAAATTGTCCTCCTCCCAATACGGGAAGTCGCGCTTCATATACTTAGCTGCAAGCCGTCCGCCGGAGGTCTCCCAGCACCATGCGGCGATATATATATAATCGTCGGTATAGACCACTGCGCATTCGGTGGGTTCGGTGGCGGGCTCGCCCTCGTACAGCTCGCGCTGGGTGAAATTGGTGATGCGCTGGGCTTTCTGCCATGCCTCCTCATCGAGCCTGCCGTCGAGTTTGATGGGCTTATCTGCTCGTTGGGCAACGACCTCGTTGGGCATCGAGACCTGTGTGAAAAGCTTAATTGGAATTAAAAGTAATATAATAATTATGATTAAATATCGCATAAGATTCGGATTTTTGAGATAAATTTGATTTTGAATTGTAAAATTAACTCATTATTCTATAATTTTAAAAATTCAGCCGCATTTATTTTCCGGAATCAATTTCAAAATTATTGAATAGATCAAATGGGAGAATTATGAACGGAATCAACGACAGTTCCCGACCGAAGATAGGCGATTATCTGCTCGTACGGCTCGACGCTTCCTATTCCGATTATACCCGCAAGCTGATCGAATCCAGGCTGGCTTATTCCGACGATGCGGTGCACGACTTCCGGGTGGCGAGCCGGCGGCTCAGAACTCTCGTCAGCCTGATTGATTCGCTGTGCCCATCGGAGCAGGCAACCGAAATGACCGGCTCGATCAGGCGGCGGCTGAAGATGTTCGGACCCCTGCGCGACGTTCAGGTGCAGATGAATACGATTAAAAATATGCTGTGGGATTTCCCACAGCTCGAGGTTTATTATGACGAACTCAATCGCCTTGAAGACCAAATGAAACGCGAGCTTCGCGAAAAGATGAGTACCTTCGATACCGCAGAATTCGATGGAATTATTTTCGAAATGAAACAGAGCGCGGCTTTCGATAGAGGAGGCCTCGACAGCGCCGCCGATAAGCTGAATGAATCGCTCGATGCCGCCCGGCGGAAAGTTGAGCTGCGAATAGAATCAGCAAGGGCAGACCGTCCGGAATCGATCCACAGGGTAAGGCTTGCTTTTAAAAAATTCAGATATCTGACCGAACATGTCGCAAAATTAATTAATTTTGGAAGTAATGAATATGAATTTCTTAAAAAATTACAGACAATTATGGGCGAAATTCAGGATAATATCGTGCTGCGCAAATCGCTCGAGGATTATGCCGACTCAAGGGAAGCAGAGGCCATAACCCGCTTACCGCAAATAGTGAGGCTGCTCGAAAAAGATTACGAGGAAAAGGCCGGACAGTTCGAAAATATTGCCCGCCAATTCAGGGAATTACCACCCCCTATTTTGAAATTATGACAGCAGTATATATATGACACCAGCGGAATTATCAGAGCTGAAAAAAAGGATTCGGAAATACCTCGACCTTGTCGTAGCGATTGCCGGATTCCTTGCTCTTGTGTGCCTGGTGGCGGTCGCGGGGTTCTATCTGACCTCCGGGCTAATTCGTGTGATAATGGTGGCCACGGATATTATCGTAGCTGTATTTATCATCCAGGAGGTGCTCCGGGCGGTTTTGTCTTACCACATAATCGCCCACATACGCGAGCGATGGAAGGAAGCTCTGATAATTTTATTGCTGCTGGTTGAGCTCGTTTTCCCGGAATTTTTCCTGAATATTTTTTCTGTGTTCTTCCCGGAAATGACAGCAATCGAGCTGACTCTGCTCTATCTAGGGCTGCTCGAGCTGTCGCTTTTGGGCGCACTTGTGATGAAATCCCTGCGCTATTTTTATTTATTCTCGAAATTGCAGATCCATCCCGGGGCGGTGCTTGCGCTCAGCTTTCTCGGAGCTATCATATTCGGAACCCTGCTGCTGATGCTGCCGCGGGCCACCCCCGGCGAGGGGCAATTGCCCTTCGTGGATGCCCTGTTCACTTCGACCAGCGCAATTTGCGTGACCGGCCTTGTCGTGGTCGATACCGCGACGGATTTCACCGCATTCGGCCAGGCCGTGATTTTTGTGCTGCTCCAGGCCGGCGGACTGGGGATAATGACTCTGACAACATTTTTCGCTTCGGTGCTGGGCGGCGGTCTGAGCATCCAGGTGCGGCTGATGCTGCGCGATATGATGAGCAGCGAGAGCGTTCGCGAGGTCTCGATGCTGCTCGGCCGGATCGCGCTTTTTACGTTCCTGATGGAGGCCATAGGCGCGGCAATTTTGTATTATTCGCTGACGGGCGACCTCTTTACGCTGGATAACCGCGCGCTTTCGGTGGCGGTATTTCATTCCGTATCGGCATTCTGCAATGCCGGTTTCTCGCTGTTTTCGGACAGCCTGATGAACCCCATGGTCGCGCATAATTACGGATTTCTGACTACGATTATGGCGCTCATAATTATCGGCGGCCTCGGCTTTGCCGTAATTATGGACCTTTCGCAGATTACCTGGACGGGCTCGCTGAAGTATAATATCCGCCGGGTGCTGAGCGTGGGCAGCCGACTGGTGCTCGCCGCTTCCGGCTTCCTGATAATCGGCGGTACGATCAATCTCTTCCTGCTCGATACCAACAGCTTCGGGATGGATATGACAATCTGGGAGAAAATGTACCACGCAGCGTTTCTATCGATTACGTCGCGCACCGCCGGATTCAATACCACCCCGACCGCACAGCTTACCGGGCCGGTGGCGCTGATGGTGATGATGCTGATGTGGATAGGCGCTTCGCCCGGCTCGACCGGCGGAGGCATTAAAACAACGACATTCTCGCTCGCGGTGATCAAAATATTCAACTACATCCGCGGCTACGAAAAGGTAGAGATATACCACCGCGAAATCGAGGATACCAGCGTCCACCGCGCGTTTATGGTCATACTCACCTCAGTCGTGGTGCTCGGGCTGTCTTCGCTGCTGCTGGTGCATATCGAGCCGGACAAAGACATGCTCGACCTTTTATTCGAGGCCACATCGGCAATCAGCACGGTCGGCCTGAGCCGCGACGTCACATTCCATCTCGGCACCGGCGGCAAATATGTGATAATATTTTTGATGTTCGTAGGGCGTATCGGCGTGCTGTCGTTCTTCATGGCCTTCTTCCGTCCGCGCGGCCTCAGGCGCTATTCGCTCCCGCGCGAATCAGTCGTGGTCGGCTGATATGTCGAAAAAGCGCGAGAATTTCATCATATATTTCGAATATGTCGAAAATATTTGAAATTATCGACATATGAAGATTCTGGACTGCTTCATATGTCCGACACTTTAAAAGTGTCGGACATCTTGTTGTTCGCC
>CAZEMR010000056.1:0-19569 GCA_964513465.1 uncultured Hyphomicrobiales bacterium | reverse complement strand
GTGGTCAGGGACGGAATCGAACCGCCGACACGCGGATTTTCAGTCCACTGCTCTACCATCTGAGCTACCTGACCTCCCTCATTGAGAGCTACAAATATAACAACTTTTTCCGAATGCTCAAAATCATTTTTGCGATTTTTTCGCGGCTCCCAACGTCATGACGATCTTTTCGTGGACTTCGTGCATGATTTTCTGCTCGGCGGGTTTGTCCATATCCGCGGGCAGTTCTATCGGGTCGCCGATAATCACGCGGATTGTGCCGCCGCGCATGTTGAAGGTTCCGGCTGGCATGATATCCGAGGCGCCGACTATGGTGACTGGCACGATTGGCTTGCCTGCGCGGGCTGCCAGCATGAATGCGCCCCGCTTGAATGGCTGTACCTCGCCGGTTTCCGAGCGGGTGCCTTCGGGGAATACAACCACCGAATCGCCTTCGCGGGCGCGTGCTATCGCTTCGTCCATGCTCTTCATCGCCTCGCGGGGATTGGAGCGGTCGACCGCTATGTAGGGCGATTTGCGGAGTCCGCCGCCGAACAGCGGGATTTTTTCGAGCTCCTTTTTATATATGATGCGGACGTCGTCGGGGATGCCGAAAAATGCTGCGGGGATGTCGAACAGACTCGAATGGTTCGCGGCGTATATATATGTATTGTCGGGATTTAGCTTGTCGCCGCCGATGGTTTCGACCCGGACTCCGGCCGCGCGTAAAAGCTTATTGGACCATTGGCGTGCCTGGCGGTAGTATTTGTCCGGGTTGGGGCGTCCGCTCATCGTGATTGTCGATTTGACGGTATATTCGAGTGTTACAGCCACAATGCCGGCCATCCGGAAAACTGTGCGGATTTTATTTAAAAAATTTTTCATTCCGTATTTCTGTGATGTGCACAAATCACCGAGCAAATCTGCACCACTGTGTAGTCGATTACGCGATAATAACGCTGGAGCCCGTCGCGGCGGCATTCGACGATTCCGCTGTGCTGCATGATTTTCAGGTGTTTGGAGACATTCGCCTGCAGCATGTTTTCCAGTTCGCTTATCTCGCCGACGCACTTCTCCCCGCCCAGCAGGCATCGCAATATGCGAAGGCGCGATGGCTCGGAGAGTATCTTGAATCGGTGGGCCAGATGATCGAGCTGGCTGTCCGAAAAAGTGATGTTGGGTTTGTCCATTATATATTTATATCCGGCTGAAACAATATTACCGCAGAGCAATATAGTAAATAAAAATTTAATATTCGCATAGGGCAAATGTCAAAAGCCGCAATTTAATAATTAACATAAATCAAAACAATACTGATTTAAAATAATCAGAAAATTCATTACTGCAAATTCATTAAAAATAGACGAAATGCATAAGCTATTAGTATTATTTTCTATTAACGGAAGCGGCAAGAGTGATATAATGCACGCAAGTCTAAAGAATATTAGGAGCGCGCAAAAATATGATTTATGAATAATGAATAGTCGCAGAAATAGTAATTATTACAGTCGGATTTAGGCATACTCGTCTCAGTTAGAAATATGCAGGGTTTGTAATAATTATCGGACTGATTCGGTCGTGCTTATAGCTATGCAAATAATTATTTATAATCATAATTAGTTCCTTAATAGTCCTGTCGAAAGTACAAATAATGTATTATACGCTATCGAATGGTGGCGCTCACGATAAATTCATACTAATTCATTGAAAATGTGGAAAACTCTGTGGATAACCCGCTGGAATGTGGAAAAGTTGTGCTAAATATAAATTTTATTTAATATTTTCTTTCTAATCCATTAGAAAATTTATATATTAAACGAGGGCAAAAACACTGTTAAGGTTCAGTTAAAGATTTCTCGTTTCTACCTGAAAAATTCTTTTTTGCTGATGACATTATTTTTCATATTTTTGTCATAGGCATGTATGAATCCATCATTTCGGCAATATTCACCACAAAATATGAGGCATCACTTTTTTTTCTTACCAATTTTTTAATAATTCGGAGGCATTATGAAAATGCGTTATTTATTAGCTCTTGCAATCGCAACCTTAATTTCCTTCCAGTCACTTTCGGCACAGGGCACATACAAACAGGCCATCGCGATCGATCCGCTCGACTTTTTGCTGATCGGCCGACTGAATGCGACTTACGAGCACCAGCTTTCGACGGAGAATTCATTAACCGTACAGTTCAGCTATATCAATTATTCTGACTGGTGGACAGCAATGGCAGTCGGCGGCAGCTATCGCTGGTATTTCCCGACTCTTTTCAAAGACGCTAAATCACCGATCGAAGGCTTCAGCGCAGGTCCGTTTGCGCGTGCCGAGTTCTGGAGTTGGGCCGGCCCCGACAATTCTTTCTACGATGACTATGGCAATGACGTCAGCATCGTAATCGGCGGCGAAGCCGCATACAAATGGATATGGGGCGGCTGGATGGTAGAGCCCATCGTGCGTCTTGGATTCGGCCTGACCAGCATCACCGGCCTGGGCTATGATGCCTATGGCGGCGGCGTTAACGTCGGCTATGCATGGTAAATAATACATAATAGTCATAAAATCAGCCATCTTCGGGCATTATTTTGGTAAATTCCCCGCCCGGGATGGCTTTTTTATTTATTTTTTTGGGAATTTTGATTAACTTATGGCTTATATCAAAGCGAACTTTCCGGTTTTGATTTTTACGCAAAATTCTCAAAAACATTCGGAGGAATTTATGAAACTCAAGAAAATCTTACCCCTGTTGGTATTATTTGTTGGATTAGCCACCGCAAATCTTTCGGCGCAGGACGCCAGCTCGCGCGTGCCGGTCGAGCGTTTCGGGCTCGGCGCCGCAATCGGCCAGGGATCATTCGGGCCGGTTTTTGCTTATGCCTTACAGCCGAACTTCCATATCGGCGCCCAGTTCTCGTTCTTTTTTGACGGTGGCACTGATAAGCAAGACTCCAAGAGCTACCTTTCGTTTGCCCCGTATGGCAAATACCTGTTCGAGCCGATTAAGAGTTTCCATCCCTACATCCAGGGCGCATTCGAGCTTACATCACTGCCGGAAGCATATTTCGATCCGGCTGACCAATCGCAGACCAAATACGAAACAGTAACCAAGACCGCGCTCACATTCTATGTCGGCGGCGAATGGTTCCCCTATAGCAGCGTCGGCGTTTATGCCGGAGTGCAGGTGCTCGATTTCCAACTTGACCCCATGCGCGTTATCGGCGGCATCGGCCGTGTAAATATGGGCATCGAATGGTTTTTTGATTAATCGTTTATTTTTTGAAAATCTACGAAGGCGCTTTCGCGGATATTACGCGGGCGCCTTTTTATATTTATATATGGAGTAAAAAAATGATAAATCATATAGTTATGATGACGATGAAGCCGGAGGCCGAAGGCGCCCCGGGCGAACGCAATATGATAAAGCTCAAAGCAATGCTCGAAGCGCTGCCCGCGAAGATCGATCTGATCAAATTCTACGAAGTGGGGCTGAACTTCTCGAAATCTCCAGCGGCGATGGATATCGCGCTGGTCTCGCATTTCGAATCGGCGGAGACTCTGGACGCATACCGCAGCCATCCTGCCCACGTCGAGGTGCTGGAGTTTATCAAAAAAACGGTCGCGCAGACGGCCGTAGTTGATTATGAATTCTGATACTTAGCTGAATAATTGAATCCGGTCGGGCGGTCTGCCTGGCCGGATTTTATTCATCCCGCCCCCAATTACCCACTTTCCGCCCCGATATTATTATATATATAATGCGTTGAATTATAGAGAATTAGCAGAACAGAGCATATATTCTGCATGGATAATTCTGTTGCGATTATGAAATATGACAAAATGTCAGGCAGGAAAATAATCCGGAAATGAGAGGGATGTTTTACGATATAATGATCTGTGAACAAAATATAATTACAGTATAAATTATGAATTTCGGCGAAAATTGGAGGTATTCGCAAGTATTATTTGATAAATAAAAATTTATTGAAACAAAAGAAATTACTTGCATGTTACAAAAAGTATCCGTTTATTTGTAAGCATCAAGTGGGGAAAAGTGGGGAATGAATCCACAATTCTCCCTAACACAAAATAACGACTTTCGCCGGCAGTAAGATGGCCTTTTTTAAGGGACAGGAAACATATTCCATCGACAACAAGGGCCGGGTGGCAATTCCGGCAAAGATGCGCCGAAGCATCTCGCCGGACGCGAACGATACGTTTGCCGTTACCCGCGGAGTGGATAAGTGTGTCGTGGCCTATCCTCTGGACGAATGGCGAAATTACGAAAAACGGTTCGAGGAATTGAACCAGTACGACGCGAAAAATCGTTATTTCCTTCGTATGCTTCTGATGTGGAGCGAGGAGGTCGGCCTGGACGGCCAGCAGAGGATTTCGATACCGAAAAAGCTGCTGGAGTTCGCCGGAATCGCGGGCAAAGTGCATATCGTCGGCATGGTCGACCATATCGAGTTCTGGAGTCCGGAAGAGTTCGAGAGCTATCTCTCGGGTCACGACGAATCATACGAAGACGTAGCAGCAAAAGTCATGACAATATGATTTTGACATGAGTAAAAAACGCAGGCAACCACGGCCGCGCCCCGAGCCGGCCGAATATGACTATCACCTGCCGGTGATGGGCGAAGAGGCCTGCGACTGGCTTGTCACCAATCCGAACGGCATTTATATAGACGGTACGCTTGGTGGCGGAGGGCATGCAGCAAACATAATCCGAAGGCTGGATTCTGGGGGGAAACTATACGCCTTCGATAAGGATGAGGAAGCTATCGCCCACTGCGAACGCAGGTTCGCCGGTGAGCTTAGCTCCGCCACAAGCCGGATCGTCATTTTGAATAAATGTTTTTCAACGGCATGCAGCATTGAGGAAATTCGGGGAAAGGTATCGGGGATTCTGCTTGATTTAGGGGTATCCTCGCGCCAGCTGGACACCGAACAGGTGGGACTGAGCTATCGGGTGGAATCGCCGCTCGATATGCGATTCGGCGCCGGCGGCGTTACGGCAGAAGAACTGATTAACCATTCGACCGAGGAAGAGCTCGAAAATATTCTCCGCAAATTCGGAGAGGAGCCTTTTGCCCGAAAAATTGCGCGGCGCATCGCAGAGAAGCGTCGCGCTATTCCTTTTAAAACCACTTTCGATCTTCGCGCGGCGGTCGAGGAATGCGTTCCAAAAAAATTACATTTCAAATCATTATCGCGTACTTTCCAGGCAATCCGTATCGCCGTCAACCGCGAGCTTGATGTGCTCGAATCGACTCTGAACGAGTGCATCCCGGAGCTGGTCGAGGGCGGCCGGGTGGTGGTAATGTCGTATCATTCGCTCGAGGACCGGATTGTCAAGAATATTTTCCGCGAGCTGGCCGGGCGCCGCAAAGAAGACCCTTCGTATATAAAAATACTGACCAAAAAGCCGATCACAGCATCCGACGAGGAAATCCATCGCAATCCGCGCGCCCGAAGCGTCAAGGTGCGGATTGCCGAAAAGCTTGCAGACCCCGGGGATCACCCGCCGATATTATAATTCTCAAGAATCATGAGTCTTCCATTTACCGGGATCGTATATCCATCGAAAGCGGGATTCGGACGTGCTGGACGCCAAGTCTCAGTGAAGCCGTTCTGCTGATAGCGGACTATTCCGACGCCGTCGGCCAGCCATATGCCTATTATAGGTTTGCGATAGCGCGTAATTAAGACTTTTTCGACATTACCGGAATCGGTCTTATACAATAAATCGAAATCAAACCGGGTATCGAATGTCAATGAATAATATCGCGTATTTATATTCCGGCCGTTGATTTCGAATATCTGGTCGTGTTCATATACTCCTTTCCATACCCCCTGCATATAGCCATGAACCGTGCTGTCGCCGAATTTTATCGCATAATTCCTGTTGCGGAAAGTGCGTATCACATATGTATCGGTTGTGGCCAGATCGATTATCGGCATCCATTCGCGTTGGGTGAGATCGATATCGAACAAATTATCGTGCAATTCTAATATATAATCGCCCATCTGTGCGAAAATCATACTGTCGGCTATCGCGCCGTCGACGAAATGCCCGAAGACAGCACCGGCGGTGTCGTTATATGTATAATCTGAAATTATGCAGAGCGAATCGCGGGTTTCGCTGCCGGAAATCCAGTCGCCATTGGGATATATTTCCCATGCCGTATACGCCCACCAGCTTCCGGGCGAAACCGGGAAGAGTAGCGCGTCGTCTTCCGGCGGAGATTCGGTGGTGGAATCACAGGCATTAATCAAAAAAGCAGAGATTATTATTGCAAAAAGAGTATTAACTGATTTCATAATGTTACGCTGATTCTTATGCACAAAATTAATATTGATTCAAATATACAAAAAAGCCCCGTCAAAAATGGCGGGGCTGTGAGTCTGATTATATAATCCGATTAGAATTCGACTTTTGTGATCCAGCCGAATTTGTCCTCGATCTCGCCATACTGGATACCTGTGATGGTATCATAGAATTTCTGCGCCACCGGGCCGATCTTCTGGTCGTTTATAATAATATCCTCGCCTTTGTAGTGGAAAAGTCCGACCGGCGAGATCACGGCGGCGGTGCCGGTGCCGAATGCTTCCTGCAGTTTGCCCTGGTGGGCGTAGTCGACCAATTCGTTGATCTTAAGCTCGCGTTCGGATACTTTCATGCCCCATTCGCGGGCCAGATGGAGCACCGAATTGCGGGTGACGCCGGCGAGAATTGTTCCCTTATCCAGCGGCGGTGTGACGAGTTCGTCGTCGATCACGAACATAATATTCATCGCGCCGACTTCGTCGATCATTCCGCGGGTCAGTGCGTCGAGCCAAAGCACCTGGGCATAGCCCTTTTTCTTGGCTTCTTCGCCGGCTTTGAGCGATGCGGCATAGTTGGCTGCGGTTTTCGCCGAGCCGAGGCCGCCTTCGACTGCGCGGACATATTTGTCCTCTACCAGAATGCGGATGGGATTGAGTCCCTCTTTATAATACGATGCAACGGGCGAGGTCATTACGATCAGCTTATATTCCGAGGATGCATGAACGCCGAGGAAATTCGAAGATCCGTATGCCACCGGCCTGATATAGAGGGCTTCGCCGCGTTTCTGCGGGATGAATTTCTTGTCGGTCTTTACAAGCTCCTTGATGCCTTCTACCAGCAGGGCTTCGTCGAACTGCGGGATACAAACCCTCTCGGCCGAGCGATTGAGGCGTTTTGCGTTCATTTCCGGACGGAAGAGATTGGCTCCGTCCTTTGTGGGGAATGCCTTCAGGCCTTCGAATATCGACTGGCCGTAGTGCAGAGTGCACATTCCCGGTTCGACAGGCATCGGCCCATAAGGCTTGATTTCGGGCTCCTGCCATTTATTATCGCGGTAATTAGCTTCAAAAACGTGATCCGAGAAATACAGACCAAATCCGAGTTTGCCGTAATCGATGTCGTTGATTCGAGTTTTTTCCGCTTGCGTTATTTTAAAATTTGCCATGACTATTTCTCCGTTTCTAAAATATATATTAGGGTCATTATTGCCATGTATTAATTATATTTAGGCGCATAGGTCGTATTCAGGTCGCGCGGGATATCCGAAAGCTTTTGGATGTCGGCCTTCAGCTCTTCGCTTTCCTGAGCATAATCGTCGAATACCTGGCCGGCTTTTTCGTAATCGCCTTCGGCCTCGAGCGTAAGCACGAGATTTGCAAGGTCGGCAACTTTGTCGAAGAATATCTCTTCATTGATCGAATATTTGCCCTTTTCATTTTTGAAGATTGCGCCATTTTTCATCAGATAATTGAGCTGAATCAGATTGGCTTTGCCGTGGGCGCGTTCGGTGCCGAAGCGAATCGAGCGGAACAGGCCTGCCAGATATGTGCTCATAGCTTTTTTGATATATGCTTCGTCGTAGAGGCCCATATCGAGCATTACCTTGTGGGTGTGCATCGATACGATGTCGGCTTTGGTTTCCTCGATTGCCGAATAGCGCTCTTTGAGTGCGCGGCGCACGCTCATGTCGTCGTTGCCGTAAACATAGCCGCGGCCGAGTGTGTGGGCGATCTCGTGCAATGTGACAAAGCTGGTGAATGCGCGGCCGGAGATGTGCGGCACCAGGTTTTCGTCGAGCAGCACGCCGGCGATCGGAACAACGATCTTGTTGAATTTGGCTTCCATCATATTTTTAAACATGGATTTTTTGCCGCCTTTGGCTTTGTGGACGCGCGGATCGTTCGGCAGCGAGGATGCGATTGTTTTTGTGCCCTTCTGGCAGTCGCCTCCGAAATATGTCACGTTGACGATTTGGAGAATATCACCGGTTGCGATGTTTTTGCGGATATAATTTTTATTCGAATAGGGTAGATTTTTTTCGAAATCGGCAATATACTTTTTGAATAATTCCAGCTCGGCTGTGGCGTCGGGATCCTTGACCATAACGATGCATTCGTAGGCGGTTTTATAATTATACAGGCCATCCTCGTAGTTTTCGATCGGGCCGATAACGACGTCGATATCGTTGCCCTCGAGCTCCATCCATGCTAAATCGCTGGCCAGATAGTCGTCGCGGCGGATAGCGTCTGCGCGTAGCTGCAGATATTTCTTAAGCGATTCGTTTTCGCATACTTCCGCTGCGGCGTCGAGCTTTTCGCAGAGCTGCTCTACCTTGGCATATGCCTCGTGGTAGGGGATAGCGACCAGTTCATCGCCAGCGCGGCGGATCACCGTATACTGGCTTTCGAATTCGTCCTTTTTATCCGGATGCTCTTTGACGAATGCCTCGAATTCCACTTTGGTCATGTCCTCGGGATAAAAATTGCCGCCTGCGGGGCGCTCTTCCGGGCCATCGCCGACGAAGCGTTTGTTGCCGTAAATCACATCATAAGGGCCGTAATTAATCAGCACATAATCCAGATACTGGAGCGCTTCGGGTGTGTTCGCAGCGCGCAGCGAGTCGCGGATTTTGGCAGCGTCGGGGGCAGTCTGCACCCAGAAGATTTCGTCAGCTATGTTGCCGGCGTCGGCCAGCAGCATCAGTACTTTCTTCTGACTTTCGGAAAGATTTGTAACGTCGGCGGTGATTTCTACGGGCGCGTATGCGTCGATTTTTTTCTGGAGTTCGGGATTGAGAGTCATTTCTTCTTTCTTTTCCTCGGTTCCACAAGAATTAAGAGCGACAATGGCAAAAGCCAGAGCAAAAATTAACATCAGATTTTTCATAGCATGTACCTTTAAATTAATAATATGAAATTAGGATTCTCTTTTTAAATATGTATCGGATTCATCTCTGAATGAAACAATAAATTTTCCTCCTTGATCAGAGCTTCAATGTCAGAATTTGAAAACATCTGACATCTCCAGAATTTGTACAAACCAAAAGTTAATAAAAATTTACAGATAATAAAAGATAAATCATGTAACTATATCTTCTTCTCGTGTTTCGTGTGACACATATATCCCTTTAAATATATACTGCTGCGCATAATCTTTGAATTATCCGAAAAATTACGCATTTTGAATAATTATTTTAACAATTCATCCAGGATAGATTATGAAGAAATATTTTGCGATTATTTTTGCCTGCTTTCTATTAATAAATACCACGGTTTTCGCTCAGATGCTGATGCAGCCATACATTCAGGCGGTCGATATGACCTCGGCAGTTATTATGGTAGAGAGCGAATCCACCGCGCCGATTTTTGTGCAATACCGCTTCGCTGGCGATGAATTCTGGGTTATTGCCCAGACCACCAGTACTCGCATCGCCGAGCAGAAGCGCGGGGAATCATACGTCCACCGCATTAAACTCGTGGCGCTGGATACCAATGCGAAATACCAGTACCGCGCGATTTATAAAAAAGACACAACCGAAATATTCGAATTTTATACGGCAGCGCGGCCTGGCGAGAGCTTCCGTTTTCTGGCGATGGGCGACAGCCGCAGCTTCCCGAAGATCCACAACGTTATCGCCGGCGAAGCGCTTAAGCGCCAGCCCCGGATGTCGGTCTATACCGGCGATCTGTGTATGAATCATCAGTATTCGAGCTGGAAGGACGAGTTCTTTGTCGAAAATCAGCTTCGGCTTGCCGCCAGTGCGCCATTTTATAACGCAATCGGCAATCATGAGGACTGGCGCCAGAATACCCGTGCATTCCTGGAAGCGCCAAAGTCCGAATCGGGCGAGGAATATTTCTATTCGTTTGATTATGGCGATGTGCATTTTCTGATTCTTTCCACCGAGCACGGCGTGACTCCCGGCTCGAAGCAGTGGAGATTCGCCCAGACCGACCTCGGAAATACCGACCGCAAATGGAAAGTTGTCGTGTTCCATATTCCGGCATACTGCTTCGGCGGCCACGACGGAAATAAGCGTATGCAGCGGATGACAACCGAGATATTCGAGCCCGCGGGGGTCGACCTGATATTCAACGGGCATTCGCATTTCTATCAGCGGAATTTCACTGGCGGCATCCACCACGTGATTGTGGCCGGCGCGGGAGCCCCGCTATATACCCCCAAAAAGGGCGACATTACTGTAAAAACCGCAAAGGAATATAATTATGCAATAGTCGATGCTTCGCCCAATAAGCTCGAGATGAACGTTTACGATATGTACGGAAATGTTTTGGATTCATTAACTCTGGAAAAATAATGGAGATACCCGATTATCAGGATATAATTGCTGCGCATAAGCGAATCCGCGAATACATACACCGCACGCCGGTACTAAATTCCCGAACGCTGAATTTCATGTCAGGCGCAGATGTTTTTTTCAAATGCGAAAATTTTCAGAAAGTGGGCGCATTCAAATTCCGTGGAGCGGTCAACTCCGTGTTTTCGCTCGGTCCGGATGAAGCATCACGCGGAGTCGCCACGCATTCCTCGGGCAACCACGCCCAGGCCCTTGCGCTGGCGGCATTGCTGCGCGGCACCCGGGCCACCATCGTAATGCCCGAGACTTCGCCTTCTATCAAAAAGAAGGCTGTTGCGGGATACGGCGCGAATATAGTTTATTGCCGCCCTACGCTCGAAGCCCGCGAGACGACACTCGAGGAGGTCGTCAGCGATACCGGCGCGACGTTTATTCACCCATATGATAATTATAATGTTATCGCAGGGCAGGGCACCGCGGCAAGGGAACTGCTCGAAGATTACTTATATCTGGACGTCATCATCACCCCCGTCGGCGGGGGAGGGCTGCTTAGCGGCACCTCTATTGCCGCCCGCGCAATTAAGCCGGATATCGAAATCATCGCTGCCGAACCCGCAGGAGCCGACGATGCTTACCGTTCGTTCAAAAGCGGAGAATGGGTGCCGTCGGTCGATCCGGATACCATCTGCGACGGGCTGCTGACTTCGCTCAGCGGGCGGACTTTCGAGATTATTCGCGATAAAGTCGATGACATTATCACCGTATCTGAGGATAGCATCAAGGAATCGCTGAGGCTTATCTGCGAACGTATGAAGATCGTAATCGAGCCTTCAGCAGCAGTGGGATATGCCGCAATTCTGGAAAATAAAGAAAGATTCGCAGGCAAAAAAGTCGGAGTAATCCTTTCCGGCGGGAATATCGATTTGCATAAATTATCAAATATATTAAGCTGATTTGGAGAATATTCCGAGAAATAATTCTGGAAGAATTTTGCCCGCCGCAGGAATGGCGCTGGGACTGACCGTATTTTTCGGTATATATATATTCGGCGGTTTCGCCGAACCGAAAGCCGTCGCCATGGCCGCAGTCGCCGCGCTGATGGCCGTCTGGTGGATCACCGAGGCCGTGCCGATAGCCGTGACATCGCTTTTGCCGCTCGTGTTATTCCCATTGCTGGGCATTCTCGACAGCGGAGCAACAGCCGGCGAATACTTCAATGACACGATATTCCTTTTTTTTGGTGGATTTCTGATAGCTATCGCAATGCAGCGCAGCAATCTGCATAAGCGCATTGCCCTTATGATTATTCGCGGTGTGGGCGCCGGCCCGAACAGGATAATCCTCGGATTTATGCTCGCATCGGCGTCGCTTTCGATGTTTATATCAAATACCGCAACCGCGATAATGCTGTTGCCGATCGGGCTATCGGTCATCATCAAAATGGAGGAGAGCGCCGGGAGTGCTGAATCGCACAATTTCTCTGTCGCGCTGATGCTTGCGATTGCTTATTCGGCCTCGGCAGGAGGGCTGGCAACCTATGTAGGCACTCCGCCGAATCTTGTGTTCCGGCATGTTTATCACGATGCATTTCCCGGCGTTCCGGAGATCACATTCGCTGGGTGGATGGCATTCGGAGTACCGGTATCGATCGCTGTGCTTGCGATGGTGTGGCTGTTCCTGACGAAAATACTTTTCAGGCAATCGGGTGACCTGTTCAAGCTGGATAAATCATTGATTCGTAAGGAATATCAATCGCTCGGCGCAATGAAATCCGAGGAAAAGGCGTCTGCTATGGCTGTTGTGATCGCATCTGCGTTGTGGATATTCCGCAAGGAAATTAATCTCGGATTTGCTTCAATCCCTGGCTGGGCGTCGGCTCTGCCATCCGGAGAGATGATCGGCGACGGTACAATCGCGATAGTCGTGGCATTTGCGCTGTTTCTCATACCGGCCAGAAATATCGGATCGGGGCGCGGCCGATTGCTCGACGAGAGCGCATTTTCGAAAATTCCCTGGCATATAATTATACTATTCGGCGGCGGATTCGCGCTGGCCGAGGGCTTCCAAAGCTCCGGGCTCGATGCCGTAGTCGGCGGCGCATTCCGCGGAATTGCCGATTATCCAGAATGGCTGCTAATTTTTCTGAATTGCATCGGGATTACATTCCTCACCGAGCTGACCTCGAACACCGCAATTACGCAGACGATTCTGCCCATACTCGCATCGGTTAGCCAGGCAACGGGGATCAATCCGCTGACGCTGATGGTGCCGGCCACTTTATCGGCTTCATGCGCTTTCATGCTGCCGGTGGCGACGCCTCCGAATGCAATCGTTTTCGGATCGGGGCGTTTACGAATTATCGAGATGGCCCGCGCCGGAATAATGATCAATATCGCCGGGGCTGCGCTTATCACATTGATATTTATTGTATTAGGCGGACTTTTACCTGGTAAAGCATTCTGATTTTTTTAACAAATATATTTAAATGATTATGTCACAAATTCCCCAAAAAATTGTAATCACTGGCGCATCCAGAGGAATCGGCCGCGAGCTGGCGCTCAAATATGGTCGCCGCGGTTCGGAGCTTGCCCTTATGGCCCGCAGCACGGACGACCTCGCCGGGTTGTCGCAAAAAATCGAATCAATCGGCGGACGCGCGCATTTCATCGAATGCGACGTATCCAATCGTCAGCAAGTCCATGAAGCATTTGATTATGCAAAAAATAAGCTGCGCAATTTAGACATCGTTTTCCTCAATGCCGGGGTTGGCGGTCAGAGCTGGTTTGCCGAGGGCGACGTCTCTCAGCTCAAAAAAATTATCGAAGTCAACGTGCTCGGAGTGGCTTATGCAATGGAGTGCGTAGTGCCGGCAATGAAGCAACGCGGCCGCGGCAAAATCGCCATCACAGGCTCGCTCGCCGAAAGCCGCGGATTCCCCGGCAATGGCGCTTATTGCGCGAGCAAAGCCGCAATCGGCCACATCGCCGAGTCAGCACGGGTCGAGCTTAAGGAATATGGAATCGACGTAATCACCATCAAGCCGGGATTTATTCGTACGGATATGACCGACAAAAACGATTTCTATATGCCGTTTCTGATGGAAGCCGCCGAAGCCGCCGACCTGATCGTCGAGAAAATCGATTCCGGCTACGCACGCATCAGCTTCCCGATGCCGACGGCGTTTGCGTCGTGGTTCGGCAAACTTGTGCCCGGTGCGATTTTCGAATGGTTTGCGAAAATGCGTAACAAACCGATAATGAAATGACCGACAGCGGCGCATACCAGCTTGTGGTGCGGCTTGCCGAAGATAAGCGGATAGAAATCGGCGCATTCGGAGAATTCGATTTCCGGGCGGGATATTATATATATACCGGCAGTGCGATGCGGAATCTCGGTCAGCGAATCGCCAGGCACCTGCGAGCTGAGAAGACCCATCGCTGGCATATCGACTATCTGCTGGCGCATCCGGCGGCGTCGGTCGTCGATGTCGTGCGCTATTTCTCGGAGGAGCGGATCGAATGCGGGATTAATCAAAAAATGCTGAAATTGCCCGGCGCGAGCGTCCCGGCGCGCGGATTCGGCAGCTCGGACTGCCGGGTGTGTCCGGCGCATCTTCTGTATTTTGATGGAGTTAATCCATTCGATATATAAAGCTTTCGCAAATCCGCCGGGAATTCCTTATTTTTGAATTTTTGATTAATTATTCGGAAAAATCATGTCGAGAGCAATCGGGGTATTCGATTCTGGCATAGGCGGACTCAGCGTTTTGCGCCAGTTAATCCGCTTTTTACCTTATGAAAAATATATATATCTGGGCGACACCGCCCGCGTGCCCTATGGCAACAAATCACCGAATATCGTCCGGCGATACGCCCGCGAATGCACCGATTTCCTGATCGAAAAGGACGTTAAGCTCGTCGTAACCGCTTGCAATACAGCGTCTTCCGTGGCGATGGACGCCGTCCGCGAATCCGCCTGCGACGTCCCTGTGATCGATATGATCAACCCGGCCGCCGCCGCAGCGCTACGCGCCACAGTTAACGGCCGAATCGGGGTTATCGGCACCCGTGCCACAATCGGCAGCCAGGCCTACGACCAGACAATACTTAAGCTTGCCGCAGATAAGAAGATACGCGTGATTGGCCGTGCATGCCCGCTGTTTGTGCCAATCGTCGAGGAAGGGATGATCCGTCACGAGGCCAGCCGGCTGATCGCGGAGGAATATCTCGAAAGTCTGCGCGCGCAGGATGTGGATACGCTCGTGCTGGGCTGCACGCACTATCCTCTGCTTAGCCAATTGCTTACGGAATTATTGCCGGGGGTGCATCTGATAGATTCCGGCGAACATGCCTCGGTGACAGCGCTACGGCTGCTCGCCGACCGCGACGCACTCGCCGACGAACGCAGCGAATTCGTAATGAAGCCCGACATCGAATTTTACGTGACGGATTTGCCCGCGATGTTCCACGAGCTTGCTCACAAATTCCTCGGCTTCGCGGTCGAAAGCCCGCAGCAAGTCTCGCTCGAGAGCTGAATCAGCGCACTTTGAACGTGGCCATTGTGATGATTGCCAGCATGACTGCGACGATGTAGAAGCGAAGCACGATCTTGGATTCGTGCATGCCCCCCTTTTCGTAGTGGTGATGCAGCGGCGCAATCCGGAAAATCCGGCGTCCCTCGCCGTATTTCTTTTTTGTATATCGGAAATACGTCACCTGGATAATGACCGAAAGCGACTCCATAAGAAAAATGCCTCCAACGATGGGCAAAAGGAATTCTTTTTTGATTAATATGCACAAAGCGCCGATTGCCCCGCCCAGTGCGAGCGACCCGGTATCGCCCATAAATACCTGAGCCGGATAGGAGTTAAACCAGAGGAATCCCAATGCGGCGCCGACCAGAGCTGCGGTGAAAATCGTCAGCTCGCCCGATCCTTTCAGATAAATAATATTCAAATAATCCGAAAAATTGACATTGCCGGAAACGTAGCTGATTAGCGCAAGCGCCAGCGCGGCGATGCCCACTGTGCCGATGGCGAGTCCGTCGAGGCCGTCTGTTAGATTGACGGAATTCGAGGTGGCGGTAATTATGAACACCACCATTGGGATATACAAATATGAAAAATCAAAATTAATATTCTTGGCAAATGGGACGGTGGTCAGCGTGTTGATCTGCGCGAAATTTTCGGAGAATGTTTCGGGGAAGCAGTAAATCACGCAACCAACTATCAGACCGATAGTTACCTGCCCCACGATTTTATACTTGCCGATAAGTCCCTTGGGTAATTTTTTAACTACTTTGAGGTAATCGTCCAGAAATCCGACTCCGCCCATCCATGCAGTGGTTAATAAAATCAGCAGGATGAACATATTCGAGAGATCCGCCCAGAGCAGCGTTGGCAGCAAAAGCGCGAAAAGCACAATAAGCCCGCCCATTGTTGGAGTGCCGGCTTTTGTATGGTGCTGACCGATGGTCTGGAGTTCGCGTTTGGCCTGCTCGCCGACCTGATGGCGCCGGAGCATACTGATAATCTTTGGCCCGAGGTAAAAACTTATCAATAAAGCGGTTATGGCTGCTGCTGCCGATCGGAATGTGATATATTGAAATACGCCGAATCCGGGCGGATCGAGATTCGCTTCGATCCACCGCGCTAAGTAATAGAACATGTAATCGCTTTCGCTATGGATGCAAATTTTTTACAAAATTATCATAATTTTCGCAGCAAATGAAAAATTTATTCGAAATTGGGAAAATTTATAAATATGTGGGCGAATTTTGGCCGTTTTCGTAATTTTTTTTGATTTTATTGACAACTTCCTCCATTTTCATTCCGCGCGAGCCTTTTACGAGCAGGACGTCTCCCTCGCTCATTTCAGAGATTAATCTATTGATTAATTCATTTTTATCCATGAAAAATTCTACATTGCCTAAGTATATGTTTCCCATCGCTTTGCGCATTTCGTCGCCGAAGAGACAGACCGTATCGGACTTTTCGGAAGCATATTTGATTATATCGATATGGCTTTGAGCGGCGGCCTCGCCCAGCTCGCGCATATCGGCCATCGCGCAGAATTTCCGCCCTGCGGATCCGAACGCCGCCAGAGTATCCAGCGCCAGCCGCGCCGATGGGGGATTCGAATTATAAGTATCATTAATAATTCTGACGCCGCCGGCATTTTCGAGCAGCATCCGCCCATAATCGGACAGTTTGGGTTGGCGGAATTTCTCGAGTCCGGCTTTGATCTGCTCCTGAGTTAATCCGAAATACAGCCCTGCCGCGACTGCGGGAATCGAGTTCAGCGCAGAGCCATAGCCGATTGTATGCAATTGCGCGCTGAATTCCTTATCATTATATTTATATGTGACGCGGGGCAGCAGCTCGTCATCCATTTCGATCGATGCGCTTAGCTGGGCTTCCGGATTGGTGCCATAGGTCAGGGCCTGCTCGATTAAGCGAAGGTATTTTGCCAGCCGGGGATCGTCGACATTGACGAATGCGGGCCGGCCGCGACGGATAAGGCTGCCGTAGAGCGCGGTTTCCTCCATTTCGACGCCGTCAAGATCGAGCAGGAATTCGAGATGCTCCTCGCCGATATTCGTGATTACGCCTTCGGTTGGGCGGGCGACCTCGGATAGTGCGCCGACTTCGCCGGGGTGGTTGGTGCCGATTTCAAGCACGGCAATCTGGTGGCTTTCGTCGAGTTCGAGCAGCATCAGCGGCAGCCCGAGCTGGTTGTTGAAATTGCCCCAGGTTTTGAGCACGCTGAATTTTTCCATCAGAACGGCTGCGATCATGTCCTTGGTGGTGGTCTTGCCGTTCGATCCGGCCACGCCGACTATTGGGATATCGAATCGGTTGCGGTGGAACCGGCCGAGTTTTACGAGCGCCGAATCGGCCGTATCGGTGACTATCGCAGGTCGGTTGGCGATTTTGTCCTGATTATTTTGAAACCAGCTTTGTTCGACGATGACGCAGGCTGCGCCGCAGTCGTAGGCCTGGCCGACGAGGTTGTGGGCATCGACGCGCTCGCCGCGGATTGCGATAAATATATTGCCGGATTCGATGAGCCGGGTGTCTGTGGTGACGCCGCGCGCGGCGAATGATGCGGGGAAATTAACGAGGGCGTCCTCGCCGAAAATCACGCTAAGCTCGGCGCGGTCGAAGGGCGCTTTATTCTTATTCATAAATGGCTTACCTGAAAATTGTGGAAAACTAAAGGAATAATTTCTTTATAATTGCAGAATATATATTTGCAAATTAAGAAAAAGATTGATTTTTTAAATAAAGATAGATAAATTTGACGAATTATGCAGCAAACATCCGCTTTTTCGAGGATATTAATTACGATTATGGCGTTTGGATTTGCGCTGTGGTTTGGCGGCACCGTCACCTGCGCAACGATTGCCTACGACCTGATTGTGCCCGGCGAGGAATTCGCGCTCAAGGATTGGTACCCCGACGACATTAAATCGCACAGCGTCTATTTATTTGCAATGACAGCGGTTTACGCCGATTCGGGATTTGCTGCGGCATTCCTTGCGGCGGTCGTGCTGGCGATTATGTGGCGACGCGAACTGCGGCGCAGGGGGTGGATGTTCATGGCATCCATACTTGTAATACTGGCTTCGCCCGTCGAGTTCTACAATCTCTGGCAGGACATCCAACTCAGCATGGCGGTATTTTGGGACAGGGCGCCGTTTACCGACCCGGCCATCAGCAAATATTTCGTCGACCGCTACACAAGCGCGACCTGGAGCATGTTCGCGGCGCTCGCGGTGCTGGCAATGCTGACCGCGCTTATATATATAATCTGGCGCCCGCTCGATAAACCCCAAACGGAAGAAACATCATGAAAATAAAAGAGTTAACAGAGGAATTGACCGAGCTTGCCAAAAAAATCGGTCTGACCGTCCGCCGCGAGGCCGGAGGCTTCCGCAGCGGCTATTGCATCGTCAACGAACGGAAGCTGGTGGTGATCAACCGCGGCGCGCCGAAGGAAGTAGTGGCCAGCGCTCTCGCCCGGAGCATAGCCAGCCAGCCGATCGATGACTTATACATCAAGCCCGCCGTGCGCGACTACATCGAACGCGAAGGCGACCTCTCGGAACAGGAATCCAAATTCGAGCTTGAGGTGGAGTGGTAGCAGGTTATTTTATTTTATCAGGGTTTTCACCAATTTTTTTTGATTCTGAATTAACCTGACGTTCCAATTTTTTGATATCTTCCTCCGGAGGTAAATTTTCTGGTCTGATCCCTCTTTCCAGGAGAATTTTTCTTACTGATTTATTGTTTGTTATATGTTCAGAAGATATTTGATATTCATTTCTTAAATCTTTTTCTCTTGTGTTGAAAATGGTTATTTCGGTTGCGAAATCTTTTGCTTTAATTGTAATCGTCGGTAAATAGTCGGCAAGAGCCCTTTTATGCGGAATGTTCAAAATGTCTTTCATTTCTTTGGTTGTTTTGCCAAAAAGTGCCCGATCACCCTTGCTTCTAATCTTACCGAAATTTTTATCAGATCCGGTTTTTTCATAAATCAGGTTTGAGAACTCTTTTTCGGAAAAACTAAGTTTCTGTCTGGCCTGGAGTCTCTCCCAATTTTTAATTCTCTGCTCGATCAACTCTAATTTTCTGGTTTTCAATGCAAAATAATTCTGAGCGAAAGCGATTGGTTCCTTTTTGGGATCACCATTCTGGGCAATCAGATAACATGCATATCGTGTCAATATAAGGTCATCTATCTCTCTGCTGCGCCCAGAACCGATGTTGACCATTTTGTTGACGTCAACAAAATGGTCTGCAATTGCATTCCCGGAAGTTTCGCAAGCTGTTTTTGCTTTATTTATTACTTTTACGTAGTTTCTCCATGCGGATTAATCTAACAAGTGTTGAAGATCGCGGGCAAACCAGAAGTCCACACCGTTTTCTGTAGAGTTAGAATAATCC
>CAZEMR010000055.1:0-19792 GCA_964513465.1 uncultured Hyphomicrobiales bacterium | reverse complement strand
CGTGTTTCCGGGTTTTGGACTCGAGCAGCTCAGTCGGCATTTTGTAGTACTCCGCCACCAGCTTTTTGATGTCTTCGATGGTAAGCGGTCGTGACTCTTTGCCGGAATTGCCCTGCACCACATCTTTAGCAAGTTGAAGGTCCAGTTCGCGCCGGTCGAGCGTGACTTTCGCGATAAGGCTGATGAGAGTGCCTTCGAGCTCGCGCACGCTGTTGGTAACGTTCCGGGCGATATATTCGATAATATCCATCGGCAGCTCGATGCTTTCGTCCTCGCTTTTGCGCTGGAGAATTGCCATTCGCATTTCCAGATCGGGAGCCTGAATATCGACGGTAAGGCCCCACTGGAACCGGGAAATAAGCCGATCGTCCACATCGCGCAGCTCCTTTGGCGGAACGTCGCTTGTGAGCACCAGTTGCTTGCCTGCCTGATGAAGAGCATTAAATGTGTGGAAAAAATTATCCTGGGTCTTTTCCTTTCCCGCAAAGAACTGGATATCGTCGACGATAAGAGTATCCACATTGCGGTAAAAATTCACAAATTCGTTGGTTTTATTGTTCTGTATGGCGTTTACGAATTCCATCGTAAAGCGCTCGCTGTTGGTATAGACCACCCTCTGCCGATTATTGTTCTGCAGAATGTAATTGCCAATGCCCTGGGCCAGATGGGTTTTGCCTAATCCGGTGTCCCCATATATAAATAAAGGATTGAATCGCGTCCCGCCGGGATTCTGGCTGACCGCAATGGCCGCCGAAGCCGCAAACTGATTGCTCTCGCCGGTAATAAAATTATCCAGAGTATAGCGGGGATTCAGAAACGAAGGGACTTCTTTTTCGGGTTCGGCCTGCTGGGTGAAAAGCATAGCGCTCTGCCGGCTGGTCGGCGGATACCTGAAGCCCTTGAGCTTGATAGTCCGCTTGTCCAGCGAGTCCTCGCTTTGCTCTACCACCACCTGGTATTGCAGCTTTGCGTCGCTGCCGAATACCTTGAATATTGTCTCCTGCAAAAGGTCGTAATAGTGCTCCTCGATCCATTCCATAAAGAACTGGCTGGGGACCATGACTGTGAGCAGGTTGTTTTCCCAGGATAGCGCCCTGATCGGCTCGAACCATGTTTTGAATACCTGGCTCGATACGTTATCCCGGATAATATCCAGACATTTATCCCAATGATCACTGGCAAATTTGTCGGGCGATCCGGTCTTCTGGCTAATTCTGTCCTTCGGGGAATCCGTCTGCACCTGGGCAAACAATGAAATTGAATCAGAACTATGATCTGCCACAACAAATTCCTTGAATTAATTGAAATTAAACAAATAACATACTTAATACAGGGCGGGCAATAAAGCGCGCCCATCAGTAATAAAATGGCTGAAAAAAGATATTTGAGACAAAAAAAATACCTGCAGATAATTATTCCCGCCATGCGGCGTTCAGGTATTTTTCGATTATGTTCAGCATTTTGTGATTCCGAATCGGAGGATCATTATATTCTCATTTCGAAATCTGTCAGCAGCCAAAATGTAATTTTTGAAACCAAAATGCAAGCAATAAATTTCAAAAAATCGAACTTTTTTTCTTGGAATTTTTAAACGGTACAACTTTCAGCAACTTATAGCATCACTTATTATTCATAATGAATTAATATTCATGTCATTTAGAAATAATATATTAATTATAGGTAATTTGCCTCTCATTCCGCTTTCATATTTCCCCGGGATTTCTTATTATACCTGAATTTCCGAACCCCCAAAAAATATTCACTCAAATTTTTTCTTCTGACGGAATTTTTTATTTTCTTTAAGAATAATAATGTAAAAACTACGTTGATAATAAAAATTCCTCAATTATCCTTAGCTTCAAAAATATGAAAATTAAATATACCATTATTGTCATTTTCATTACTGCATTGTGTGCGGCGATTCCCGCCCGGGCGCAGTGGAAGGAGATATTCAGCTATCCTTCCCAGTTTCATGGGATTACATTCCTGGATATTTATTTCCTCGAGTCCGACCCCAATTATGGCTGGATATGCGGATTCCAGGGCACGGTGCTTTATACCACCGACGCAGGCCAGAACTGGCTGGGCACACGCATTCCGACAGTCAACCAGCTCGAGAGTATTTATTTCCCCACGCCGAATATTGGCTATACCTCGGGCGAGGGGCAGATACATAAATCCACCGACGGCGGCCGCACCTGGCGCGACATAACGCCAACCATGGCTTATACGAGCGGACTTTGGGGCAATTTTTTTCTCGACGAAAATGTGGGAATGGTGATTGGTGGCGGCTGCGGCAGCCAGCAGATGTTTTTCCGGACAACCGACGGCGGGGCCACATGGGATTATTTTTCTGAAAGCGTCCTCGAGTCCGGTCTGTGCGATGTTGTGCTCTACGACGAAAACGGCCTGGGCTATGCTTCCTCGAGCGGTCTGATATGGCAGACCGACGACGGCGGCCGCACATGGCGCGTTATGTCGGTATCAGGCCAGCGCGACTGGCAGGAGGAAATCGCGCACAAGGGCAATACATTTCTGGTGCCGTATTCGACCTCGTGCACCGGCGGCGGCGGGAGCGGCGGCGCGCGTATGTCGCTCGATCACGGCGCAAACTGGATTGATGTTAATTTCGGATATGCGATGTTCGGGGCATTCCTGCTGGACGAGCGGCGCGGATGGGTAGTCGGATGGAACGCCACCGCGGCATATACCAACGACGGCGGCAAAACCTGGGAAAACCGCAATTGCGGCCTCGGCAGCCGGAATATGGACGACATCTGGTTCGTAAACGATTCCATCGGCTGGGTCGTGGGCGAAGGTGTTTTCAAAACAATGCAGATCAATACTTTGCTTCCAGAGATCGCCGCAACTGCCAATTCCATATGCGAGGGCGATTCGGTTGTGCTTACCACCAGCCGGGAATATATCTCTTACCGCTGGTCGACCGGCGAGACTACCCGCAGCATAACGGTGACCGAACCCGGCCGCTATTTCGTATTCGTACGGAATGATTCCTGTGCGCAGGGAGAATCCGCGCCGATATTTGTCGATGTTGCGCCCGCGCCGGAGCTGACGCTCGAGCTTTCCGAGACCGAACCGCCCTGCCAGGGCGATACTATATATATTAGCCCCCGCGAGGAATTTGCGCTATACGACTGGCGCCATATACCCGGCGCATCTAATGATCGCGAAATTGCCGTTACCGAGTCAGGCGAATATACCCTTACGGCTGTCGATTCCAACGGCTGCGAAGCCACGCGCACGATCAGGGCGGAATTTCTGCCGGCGCCCGACCCTTCGATTACCGTTATTGGCCAGCATAATAATTGCGAGGGCGATACTCTGAATCTGGTTGCAAACGAGGGCTACAGCCGCTATGTTTGGTACATTGCCGGCGAACCTGTCGACTCCGGCGCCAACTCATACGAAGTCTATCGCTCCGGATCATACAGAGTTTATGTAGAAACCGCCGAGGGCTGCCGGGCGATCTCCGATCCGGTTGAGCTTACTTTTATTGACGACAGCAACCGCATCGAGCTATTGATCGACGCACAGCCCCTTGAGATCGACTTCGACTCGACGGCCTTCCCCGGGCTGAACTGCCGCTATCTTTATATCCGCAATCGCGGCGGCGACCCGATAACGCTCGATTATTTATATATATTGCAAAATTTAAGCTTCTCCGCGCCGCCGGGCCAGTTCCCGATTACTATAGCCCCATACGACACCGCGCGGATCGAAATCTGCCATGCCCCGCGGGAACTGAAAGAGGAGCGCGACACCGCAATATTCAGCGATAATTGCAGCGACCACCTGATTCCTTTGCGCGGCGTTGGAGTCGAAAACCGAGCAATCGGCCAGACCCGCTGCGGATTCGATGTGCTGGTATCAAGCCGCGACGTCCCCGACGAAGGGATATTCAGCGCCGATAAGCCCCGGCCCAATCCCGCGGAGTCGCAATTCTCGGTCGAATTCAGCGCATATGTCACCAAATCCGGAGAATTGCCTGAAGCCTCTGTTTATAATCCGCTCGGGCGGCTGGTGGCGAACGCTTTGCCCGCGGTGCTTCAATCGGCCTCATCACACAGCGGCAGCGCAGTGCTCGGCGAATACCGGATTTCGACGCGGGATATTCCCTCGGGCACATATTATATAATTATCCCATCCCCCGATGGGAGAATCGTTTATCCGGTCTCCGTGGTCAAATAATCCATTTTCCGAAAAATTCTTATCTTTGCAGTTCACGCATTGCAAATCAGGGAAATCAATTATCTGATGAATAAATCCGGAGAATTCAATGGGAATTAATATCAAAAACAATGTTTACTGGGTCGGGAAAAACGACTGGGAGCTTCGCAAATTTCACGGCGATCAGATGTCCACCGCCCATGGCTCGACCTATAATTCATATCTGATAAAAGACGAAAAAAATGTGCTGATCGATTCCGTCTGGCAGCCATTTATTAAGGATTTTATGAGCAATCTGCGCGCGGAGATCGATCCTGCAAATCTGGATTATATCATCGCCCAGCACGCAGAGCCAGACCACAGCGGCGCACTGCCGCATATAATCGCAATGAAGCCCGATATTCCCGTCTTTTGCACAAAAATGGGCGTCCGCTCGCTCAAAGGGCATTACCATCAGGACTGGAATTTCCAGGAAGTCAAAACCGGCGACAAATTGAATATCGGCTCGCGCGAGCTGGTGTTTATCGAAGCACCCATGCTGCACTGGCCTGATACGCTGATGACATATCTGCCCGGCGAAAATATCCTTTTCTCGAATGACGTATTCGGACAGCATTTCTCCTCGGAATTTATGTATGACGACGAAGTGCCCGCCGAAGCCCTTGATTACGAAGCGCTTAAATATTATGTCAATATTGTCTCGCCATTCTCCAAAAAAGTGGCCCCTGCGCTGAAATCAATCGAAGATCAGGGCATTGAGATCGATATGATCGCTCCGGCGCATGGCATGATCTGGCGCGAGAAAGCTTCGCAAATAATCGAAAAATATGCCGCTTATGCGGATAATTACAGCGAAGACCGCATCACGATTCTTTACGATACTATGTACGAAAGCACCCGGCGCATGGCCGAGGCAATCGCCGACGGCATCCGAGAGGCCAGCCCGGCGACAACGGTAAGCCTATATAATGGCTCGAAATACGACGGCAGCGACATCCTGACCGACATCTTCCGTTCAAAAGGGGTGCTCGTCGGGTCGCCGACGGTCAATAATGGTGTGCTGAAGTCCGTTACGGCGTTGCTCGACGAGATGATCAATCTCGGTCTGGGCGGCAAAAAAGCTGCCGCCTTCACATCGTACGGCTGGAGCCCCGGCTCGTTAAAATATATGAACGAAATGCTCGAAAAGGGCGGCTTCGAGCTTGCGGCAAAGGGCATCAAAGTCAACTGGGCGCCGGACACAGGCGCGCTTGATAACTGCCGCAAATTCGGCCGCGAATTCGCAGAATCTTTTTAATTATACATATATAAATATTTATGAAATATTTGATTTGCGGAAACCGCGGCCAGCTCGGGCGGCATTTTGAAATCGAGCTCGATCGTCGCGGCGCGGAATATAAGGGCTTCGATATCGATACGCTGGATATCGCCGATCCCGACGCCACAGCCGAGGCTCTGCGCGCATACCGGCCGGATGTTGTGCTTAATTGCGCAGCATATAATCAGGTCGATCTCGCCGAGGCCAACCCCGTCCCGGCATGGATGGCCAATTCCGACGGCCCGGCCAATCTTGCGCGGATCGCACGCGAGCTTGGCGCGCGGATGGTGCATTACGGCACTGATTACGTTTTCGACGGCGAAAAGACCGGGGATTTATACACCGAAGGCGATGAAGTAAATCCACTGAATGAATACTCCCGCTCTAAGCTCGAAGGCGAACGCCGCACGCTGGGCGAATACCCCGGGGCGCTGGTGCTCCGCGTAAGCTGGGTGTTCGGGCCGGGCACACAGAATTTTATATATAAAGTTATGACATGGGCGCGCGAAAAGCCGTATCTGCAGGTCGCCTTCGACGAAGTCTCGGTGCCGACCTATACCGGGACGATCGTCGATACGACGCTCCGGGCGCTGGATGCTGGGCTTTCGGGGCTGTATCACCTTACGAACGGCGGATATGCCGCGCGCTATGAATATGCCCGTTATGCGATTGAGCGCACCGTCCCGGACAAGCTGATTTATCCCGTCAGCAAAGAGATGTTCAATCTTCCGGCGCGGCGGCCCTATTTTTCGGCGATGAGCGCGGCTGCGATATCGAAGGAGCTTGGCATTGATATTCCCCACTGGCGCGAGGCGGTGGATAAGTATTTCAAAGAATTTAATCCGGAAAGTATTTAATGGCGGATCAACATACATATGATGTCTGTTTTCTTAGCTTCGCCGAACCGTGGACGGATTCGCGGACAATTAATATGGCCGAGACGCTCGCCGACGCCGGCAAATCCGTTGCGCTGATCGCCTTCGGGCTCGAGGCTCCGGATTTTCTGACCAATAAGGGCATCAAATTTCTGCCGATGCCGCACTATAAAGAATTCCGCGTGTGGAAGCAATGGATCAAATTCCGCCGCGACATCCGCGCATACCGCCGGACGATTGCCGCACGGAATTATATCGCCTGCGATGTGTTCACCCTGCCATTTGCTGCCGGTATGGCCAAAAGGCACAGCGGCAAATTGATCTACGATTCGCGCGAAATTTTCTCCGCGATGGGTCCGGCGGCGGCCAATCCAGCAAAGCAAAAGATTATATCAATCGTCGAGAAATTATTCGTACGTCAGGTGAAGGACATTATCGTATCGGGCCGGCTCGACGCGGAATATCTGAGCAAATATTTCCAACGCCCGCACAAATATCATCTCGTGATGAATCTGCCGCCATACCGCGAATGCAAACGCTCGGAACTGCTCAGTGCATGCCATGATATCCCGGAGGATCATTCGATCGCGATATACCAGGGTGCGATTCTGCCCGGGCGCGGCCTGAGGCACAGCATCCGCGCGCTGGCGCATGTCGGAGGCATTACGCTCTGCATTTTCGGCGAAGGCAAATTTATGGATATACTTAAATATGAAGCGCAGCAGGCCGGCGTTGCCGACCGTGTGATTTTCTGCGGCCGGGTGCCATACCGCGAGCTGCATGACTGGACTTGCTCTGCGGATTTCGGGCTGGCGCTCTTCCGGCCGATTTCGCTGTCGTACGAGCTGGCGCTGCCGAACAAAATATTCGAATACTGCATGGCCGGGATTCCATCGATTGCGTCCGATCTGCCAGCAATGCGCGAAATTCATGAGGATATCGATTTTTTTATGACAATCCCCAAAAATGCGTCCGAACTCGATATTGCCGCCGCAATGGAGAAAATGAAAGATTCGGAATTCCGGAAAATATATATAAATAAATGTCCGGCTGCAGCAAAAAAATATTCCTACGAAGCCCAGCGCGATACGATAATCTCTATCGTGGATGGGATATAAAGCATGTATTTCGTATTATTTTTGCAGCAATTTCTTGCGTCGATGACCCATATTGTGGGCAAAAGCATTACGTTCGAAATTCCCCCGGCTACTGTGCTGGCCTATCGCGCGGCGATAGCGGCGGCGCTCTATTTTGTGTGGATAATGATCCGGCGCGGCAAATTCCTGCGGATCGAACTGCGCGATGTGCCGACCCTGCTCATAATTGCCCTCCTGAATGTACCGCTCAATCAGTTTTTGTTCCTGACCTCGGTCAAGCTCACCTCTCCGCCGAATGTGGCGCTGGCGTATGCGCTTACCCCGGCATTTGTTTTGATTATAGCAATAATTTTCCTGAAGGAAAGCTCTACCCCGATAAAAATCTCCGGAGTGGTGCTGGCTATCATGGGAGCAGTGTTCATGATTTTCGAGCGGGGAATTAATTTCGGATCTGACCATTTCACCGGCAATGTGCTTGTGCTGATCGCCAGCATGGCATGGGCGCTCTATACGGTGCTGGGGCGGGACTTCTCGCGTAAATACGGCGCGTTCTATACCACCGGCATTTCGCTGATTGTTGGATTTATCATATATTTCATAATCTTCCAGTTTTTGCCCTATGGCTGGCATTTCGAGGATATGACCACAACGAACTGGCTGCAGGTGTTCTATCTCGGGGCGATTACCTCGGGGCTTGCCCACGCGCTCTGGTACTGGGCGCTGACCAAGCTGGAGGCGAGCAAAGTCGCCGTATTTAACAATTTACAGCCGGTATTTACGACCATATTATCAGTGATATTCTTCGGCACCCCGATCACGATTCCCTTTCTGATCGGCGGGGCTATGATAATCACCGGGGTTGTGCTCACCCAGCGCGGATAATTTTTTTAATATATATATTCAAAATATTTATGAAAATATTAATACTGATTGCCATATTTCTGGCATCAACTTCAGCTTATGCAAATAATATTCTGGACGATTCGACCGTTACCTGCTATGCGTGGTGGGAGACCGGCGACGTCAGGCGATATGAACTGCGCAAAGGCAAAATCAGCAATACGCCGGAGTCTGCAGATACGAGCTCGTTCGGATGGGAGGTGGAAATAAGCTGCCTCAAATCCGGCCCCGAGGGGTATGAAATGAAATGGGAAAATATTTTAGACAACAAAATTCCTGAACAGGCTGTTCCCAAAGCTGATGGTTATGATGCAGGACCGGTTTATGGCGCAATTCTTAAGACTCCGATTATTTATGCTACAGATGAATACGGCGCTTTTATTAATGTGTTAAATTCTGATGACTTCGAGCTTGCGGCCGATTCGGCGCTGACTCATATTTCCGAAAAGGAGGGCGTCAGCTTCAAAGTCGAGCAGAAAATCCGGGAGATAATCTTATCACCACAATTTATACGCAAAGCTATTTTCAGCGAACTGTATCTTTATCATTCCCCATATCAGGGCGTATATTCGATGGCGCAGGATTCGATGGATTTCCCTATGGAGCTCGAAGGCGGCCGCAGAATAGCGCGAACGATATTTTTTAATCTGAAGGAAATTAACCGCAAGCATGATTATTTCGATCTCGAAATCCGCGTTCGATACGACCAGCCATCAATTAGCAGGATTATTGAAGAATTTCTGATGCCTTACATAACTGAATTTGCTCCGAGGGATTCCGTGCAAAAATTTATGGATGTTTACCTCGAGAAAGCAGTAATGAGCCAGGTGCAGGAATATCGGGTATCCATATCGACAGGCTGGGTGGAATATATGAAGTCAACCTCGATGGTCAGATTCGAAGGCGAGGAGTACGTCGGAGTAAACTATACCGAAATGAAAATGATTAAAAAATAAAGGAGTTAACTATGTCTATCTACGATTATTTACTGGAGCATTTCCGCAAGCCGAAGGGCTTTTTCGGCGGCATGGTCGCGCGCAAAATGAACGAATCGCACGCCGGGATGACCGAATGGGGCTTTCGGTTTATCGATATCCCACACAACGCCCGCGCGCTGGACATCGGCTGCGGCGGCGGAGCCACCGTCGAAAGACTGGCAGGCCACGCCCCGAACGGGAAAATCACAGGCATCGATTATTCACAAAAAGCGGTCAAAACCAGCAGCAAACACAACCGCGAATTTATTAAATCCGGCCGCGTAACCATCGGCCAGGCAAGCGTTTCCTCGATGCCGTTCGAGGACGATTCTTTCGATATTATCACAGCGGTCGAGACCTGCTTTTTCTGGCCCGATCCGCCATCGGATTTCCGCGAGGTATTGCGTGTGCTGCGGCCCGGAGGCACATTCCTCGTGCTGACAGGTACTTATAAGAATGAAAAATTCCACGAGCGGAATATGCAGTGGGTGCCAAAGCTGGGTATGCACTACCACACACCGGAGGAATTCCGCCAGCTATTCGTGGGCGCCGGTTTCACCGAAGCGGGCCTCCAGGAGCATGTCGAAAAAGGCTGGCTGGCCGGAATCGCAAAGAAGTGAGCATTACAATTAATAATTTCAAACAATGAATTATGAATTGGTGGGATTAGATTGCTTCACTTCGTTCGGAATGACGGGATATTCTTGTTAATATAATCTGTTACACCTGTCACTGCGAGGAGCGCCAGCAACGATGCAGTCTATCTTCCCGCAACGCCGCCACCGACTAGCGCAGGCGAAGCAATCCTTCGATCAATCATGAATCACTTCCAGACGCCGGGGATCGACTGCCCGCAATTCCCACAATGGCCATCGCGGAAATTCGCCAGATCGGTCGTGAAGCCGTGGCGGTCGATTATTTTCTCTCCGCAGTTGTGGCAGTTCGTGTCCTCATGGCTATTGCCGGGCACATTGCCAAGATATACATATTTAATGCCGGCTTTGGTGGCGATTTCCGCGGCGCGCTCCATAGTTGAAACCGGAGTCGGCGGCACATTGGTCAGCTTATAAAGCGGAGTAAATCTCGAGAAATGAATGGGATAATCCGCCATACCGTTATCAGTGATCCATTTGCACATCTTTTCGATTGTCTTCATGTCGTCCGTCCAGCCGGGGACGATCAGATTTGTGATCTCGAGCCATACCCCCTTTTCGTGCAATATCTTAAGTGTGCGGAGTATCGGATTGAGGCCGCCGCCTGTCAGCTTGCGGTAAACCTTGTCGTCGAATGATTTGAGGTCGATATTCGCCGCGTCGATCACCTTACATAGATTACGCAGCGGGCGCTCGTTGATATAACCATTGGAGATCATCACATTGCGGATGCCGCGTTCGCGGGCGAGCTTCGCGCTGTTGTACATATATTCATAAAAAATGATCGGCTCGGTATATGTATAAGCTATGATATCGCAATTATATTCCTCCGAGGCGGCGATAAGTTTTTCGGGCATAACGTCATAGCTGCGCGTATCCTCGGGCGATGCCTGCGAAATGCTCCAGTTCTGGCAATTCAGGCAGCTAAAGTTGCAGCCGGCGGTGGCCACGCTCATTGCTGTGTGTTTTGGCAGAAAATGGAACAGCGGCTTTTTCTCGATCGGATCGACATGCAGCGCACAGGCGTTCCCATATGCCAGCGAAAACAGCTCGCCATCGAAGTTCTTGCGGACGCGGCAGTCGCCGACTTCGCCGGGCCGGATGATGCATTCGTTCGGGCACAGGTGGCAAAGCGCGCTATCGCCGTCCTTTGTATAATAAAAAGCCTTGTGGCTGAATTTTGTTGGTTTGTCGTCCTTTCTTGCTAATGGATTTCCGTTCATAGTCATATAATTAGCCCCCATCGCTAATGCGCAGAATTTCAAAAAATCTCTCTTGTTCATTTATTTTGTAAGAATTTAAATAGTGATAATAAAGAGGAATTATATATACATAAGAACCGATATAATTATGTAAATATTTTAATAATATTCGGATTTTCTAAGATAGAAATATAAAAGGCATATAAATTCGAAGCCCGCAATCGCAAGGCAGGAGGCGAATACTCCCATCGCCGGAATCATCACAAGAGAGGCCGCTACCGCCCCGAACGCCGAGCCGATCAGGTCGGCGCCGAATACCTGCGAAGCGCGGCGGGCTATGCTGCCTCCGCGCTCGAGGTCGCGCCGCAGGAATGCACGGCTGGCCGCAGAGAACATCGCGCCGGTCATCCAGCCCAGAATAAGCGTTATTAAGATAATTATTGAAATAATCAGGAAATCCATTCCGGCCATCGAGCGCATCGCCGCGATTGCGCCCCAGAACATCATTGCGAAAACCACCGAACCGGACATCACAGCGACAAATTGCCCGACTCCCCAGCGCCGGCGCATGGCGACCCATGCGCCCGCGGCCATCCCGGCCATGAATGCGGTGATAATAACTCCTGCCATCTGATATACATAGCCATAGAATATCTGGAATGCAATCATTATAATTATTTCGAGTCCCGATGCGGCGAAACCGCCCGAAAAGACCGCGATATCCAGCGGTTTGAGGAGCAGCAGAATTATTATCATGGGTATAAAGATTATCGCCGGGAGCAGCCAGTATTGCATATCGAATTTACTGAGCCAGTATTTGATTGTGTTGTGGTAAGCCGCCGGCGCGAAATCGAGATTGACCGGTGCGGAAGTGTCGGCTGCGCTCAATATCATGTGCGTACGCTGATCGATCGAAAACTGGTTAAGATAATATTCATTTACATAATCCGTGGGAATCCCGAATTCCGCGATCCGCGGGCCGATATTTATATATAGCGAATCATCGCTGGCAAGGAAGTAATTCCGCCCGACGGGGATGACCTCCACATTCCGGAAAGCTTTGCGCAATGTCGCCATCAGCACTGAGTTCATCCCGCTTTCTTCCTGGCTGACGTAATTAGGCGTGGGCGGCAGCGAGACCGATACCACTCCGCCGGGAGCGAGCTTTTTGCTAAGCTCCGCAAAAAATTCTTTTGTATAATACCTGTTGAGCCGCGCGGTGGATGGCTCGGGCGTATTAACGATTATCACATCATATCTTGTTTCGGTTTCCCGAAGGTATGAGCGGCCATCGGCGAGATGTATATTAATCCGCGGATCGTCGAGATTATTAGTATATTTTCGCGCCAATTCGATAATCGCCGGATTTATTTCGACATAATCCAACCGACGGGGATTATATTTAAGCGCTTCGGCTGCGCCGCCCGACGCCCCGCCGGAGATCATCAGCACTGTATCAGCGCCGGGCCTCTGGATCATCGCATAATGAGCCGATTCCTCTGCGGCTATCGGATTATCAGTCGAAAACAGAAAAACGCCATTTTCGTAAAAATTTAATTGCTCGGCGGTGCGGGTGACCACACCCCGGCCATATTCTGAATTGCGGCTTTCGATAAGCTCCTGCCCCGCAAAAAGATCATCAAGCGAGCTGCGGTCAATATCTAGAAAGGACATTGCGCCGGTGGCCAGAATCAATGCCGTCGACATCCAGAATGCCGCCCGCCGCGCAAACCCGTTCGCAGAATGCAGTGCAATCCAGCCCGCAGCGAGGAAATTCAGAATCGCGACTACATAGAAATTCGCAAATGAATTAAATATATACACAAGCAGGAAGCTGAACGCCGCGCCGCCGCCAATCGCGCCAATGGTATCCATCATATAAACCCCGGCGATGCGGTTGTCGGAAGCGTCCGACATCAGCCGGGAATAAATATTCAGCAGCATCCCCGAAACAATGCAGAACGGCAGCATGGCCCCGAATGCCACTGTCGAGGCCTCGAAAAATCCGGGTATTCGCCCCGCGTCGAATAAATCATTCCGGAAATGCCTCAGCAGCCAGAGCGTAAGCACCGGAATAATTCCAAGCAGGATATGCATCAGCGCGGGCAGCCACGCCGAATCCGAACGGGCAGCCCTGCCAAGCTTTGCGCCTGCGCCCGTGAGCAGCATCCATCCCGCGAGCACCAGTCCGATTACCAGCTCGTTGCCATTGAGCAGCGCAAGGAATTCCCTCAGATACACAAGCTGTGTAATCATCGCGCCCGCGCCGAGAGCAGCGATAGGGGGTATGTAGTATTGATTGTCAGAAATCTTCATGACGCCCTTTTCCATTTTTCTCTACAATTTATAAATATTTTTGTAACCGGCAAGGGGGTTGGGGTGTTCTGGTTAAGAGGGTGAAATGCTAATATTTTCTCTATAACTAATATTTTAGTTGCATAACTAACACAATAGTTTTATATTGCGCCATGAAAGAGTTAACAAAAGCAGAAGAACAGGTTATGCAGATCTTATGGGAACTGCGCAAAGCGTTTGTGAAGGACATTATTGCCGATATGCCCGACCCGAAGCCAGCCTACAACACGGTATCCACCATCGTGAGGATACTCGAAAGAAAGGGCTTCGTTGGCCATACCGCATACGGCAAATCGCACGAATACCACCCGCTGATTTCGAAAAAGCAATACACGCGGGACTACCTGAAAACCATTGTTGGAAGCTATTTCAGCGGCTCGTTCAACCAGCTTGTTTCGTTTTTCGCCAAGGAGCAGAATCTGAGCATCGGCGAACTCGAAGAGCTGAAATCGCTTATCGACGAAGAAATCGACAAAAAGAATGGGTGACATTATGAATCCGATCGAATATCTTGCAGAATCGACCATCTCGCTGGCGGCGCTATGGTTATTCTATTTTGCTTTTCTGAAGCGCGACACGAATTTCCGCGCAAACCGGATTTATCTGATGGGCAGCATGTTTTTCTCGGCGATTATCCCGCTGCTGAATATCAGGGTGGCATCGGCGCCGGGGCCGGCGTTCGAGGGCGGAATGCTCGAGGCGGTGGCGGCGCAGTCGCGCGCAACGTCTCAGTCCGCATTTTCGATCTCGGTGGGCGAGCTTATAACAATAGTATATATAATAATCTCGCTGGCGGTAATGGTAAGATTTTTACTTCAGATTGCCCGGATCCGGCTGCTCGCATCGCGCAGCAAGTGGGTTTATATTAATGGCCGCGAAATTGTGCTTACTCCCGGCGATCTGCCGCCCTTTTCGTTTTTGAATCGCATATATATATCGGAAAACAATTTTGCGGCTGGCGACTGCGACGAGATAATCGCACACGAGGCCGCCCACATATCGCATTACCATTTCATAGATATAATAATTTCACAGATAATACTGGCTTTGCAATGGGCCAATCCCTTTGCGTGGCTTGCCCGGAATTCGCTGAAGGAGCTCCACGAATACCAGGCCGACAGCGACGTATTGCGCGCAGGATGCGATCCGCGCCGATATAAAGAGTTGCTGTTATCCCACGCCGGCGGGATGCGCCGCATTGAATTTGCCAATGGATTCAGCAAATCACTCATTAAATCGAGGTTCAGAATGATGTCGAAACAATCATCCAATCGAATATCTCTGGCAAAGATGCTGCTGGCGGCGCCGATTGTGGCCGTGCTATTCGCGCTCTTTGCCTGCAGCGACAGCTCCGGCGGCGACCCATTCGTATATGACAATCCCGACGAACAGGGTCAGCGCCCGCAGGTTGACGAATTTCCCGATTTCCCCGGCGGATACTCCGAGCGCGCGGAATTTATCAACGAAAATCTGAATTATCCCGAAAAAGCAAAAGAGAATAACATCACCGGCAAGGTCTACATCCGGTTCGAAGTCGAGAAAGACGGCTCGATCACCAATCCGCGGATCGCCCACGCGCGGCAGCTCGGAGTCGATGGCAATCTCGACCGCCTCGGTTATGGCTGCGACGAGGAGGCTCTCCGCGTTGTAAAAATGATGCCCGACTGGAAGCCCGCTATTTATAAGGGCGAGCCGGTGCGCTATACCACATTCCTCTCATTCCTCTTCGGCGACGCGCAAAAATGGAATGCATACAATGCGCCTTCCGGGTTCGGCCGCCGGGATAAGGACAATGAAGTCTGGGTTGACAATAAGGAAAATCTCGACAAAAAGAAAGAGGGCGTCGAAATGCCTGCCTACAAGGGCGATCTGGCATCGGATATGCTCAAGACATTGAAATATCCCGCCGAGGCTCAGAAAAAGGGCATCGAAGGCATGGTCGTTCTCGATCTTACGATCGACGAAAACGGCAAACTCACCAAAGTCGAAGTAATCAAATCCGTCGATCCCGCGCTCGACAGCGAGGCCCTGCGCGTAGGCAAAACGCTCGATAAATGGTATCCGGGCGCTATCGAAGGCCACCCCGAGAAGATGTCGGTCAAGCTGCCTGTTAAATTCAAAATCAAATAATCTTAATGCCGGACTGACAATGAATAAAGCCCTGCCGAGCGATTCGGCGGGCTTTTTTGTCTGCGATGCAGCTTGTTTTGAAAAATATATTTACAATTCAAAGCGGATTAATATGCGCCTTATATAAATATTGTGGTACTTCCATCGCTTGTGGGTTCGATTAAAAGCAACACTTTGCGGTCGAGCGTATTTTCCAGCTCTTTCTTCAGATGTTTATATTTCGCTCTTTCTATCGGTGAATTTCTAAAATTTTTATTATAAAGCGTCAGATATAATTTGTTTTCGTCGGCATCGACCAGAACCTCTTTTTGCTCATCATCATTAAAATATTCATATTTTGTCAGAAGGTCGCCAATTGTTTCGGCTTCATCGCTGTTTATGAATGGCTTTTCCATCACAAAAGTATGGTTCATTTTTCCGTAATTCAAAGTTATGGGGCCTGCGGATTCGGCAAATCGGGCTTCTTCGTCCATATCCATGAAATAAAAAAAACCGCCGACAAATACAACCAGTTCAACAATAAGCCCAAGGAAAATCAAACCCGCCACATTCCACCCGGAGCGAGTTGTCTCATGGTCGAAAGCAATTCCGGCGACATGCGATGCCATTGCATATTTGTAAACAATGATCACAATGCCCAACAAAATAAGATTGCTCAGAAAGGGAGGGATACTATCGATTATTGCATCCGGTAGCTGCCAGACAAGAGCGAAATAAGCAATTGCAAATAGTGGAAATCCGATAATCGATACGAGCGCCTTGTTGTCCTCGTCCAGAGTTTTAAAATTTGAGAAAAATGCAATCGCCGCTGCAACTGGACCGCCCAAACCGGATGCTAAAAGGATTTGATTACGCGAAAATAATTTTTTTTGCACAGCCATCATATTAATAATGCATCATGATTTTTTATAATATATATAAATAAATATTTTTAGCAAAGCATAATTATTATGCAGGCTGCAATATTTATCACAATGGATTTATTGTGCTGAATTATCCTACCGGAATTCCCTCGTCCATATTACGGAAAAATTTCCGCTATTATTTATATATTTTTCATATATTTATATAAGTTCTGTCTTTTTTCAATAGATGGGAATGATTATGCATAAGCTTACCCGATTATTGATCCCCCTGGCTATCTTCTTTGTATCAGCCTGCTCGGATAATTCCACCGATCCACCGGAAACCCGGATAAACAAGCGAATCGTGCAAATCGTCGATTCCGTCGTCGCGAATTCGCATGTGCCCGGCTGCATTGCCGGGATATGGGCGCCGGACGAAGATATTTCATTGGTTTATGCGGCGGGGTATTCCAATCCGGATGATCTGTCGCCAATGCTTGCTGACTATTTGTTTCGGATCGGCAGCAATACGAAAACCATGACAATCACCGTGCTGCTGCAATTGGTGGACGAAGGGAAAATCCGGCTCGACGACAAGCTCTCGGAATATATGCCCGGGCTGCCCCACTCGGACAGCGTCACAATCGAAATGCTATGCAATATGACCTCCGGCTATTTCAATTATTCCGAATCGGAATATATGGAGCAAATCGCCGCAAGCAACCCAACAAAGGTATGGCAGCCCGACGAGCTGATCGCAATTGCTATGGACAATCCGATATATTTTCCGCCCGGCACCGGGTTTCATTACAGCAATACGAACACGATAATTATCGGAAAATTGATAGAGCAGCTAACCGGCCTGCCGCTAAAAGAAAATATCGAGACCAGGATTTTCCTGCCGCTGGGCCTCGGGCATACGTATTTTATGACTTCCGGTATCGATTATCCCGACCAGCATTTCTGTCACGGATATTATAATGGCGAATATGTGGACGGTCATCCGGACTTTTCGGAAGTGTTTGATATATCATGGGCATGGGCCGCCGGCAGCGGTATTTCGGAGGTTCGCGATTTGAAAACATACGTCGAAGCATTGGTGGGCGGCGATTTTATCTCGGACGAATTGCAGCAAAAACGGCTCGAATGCAATATCGAAGTGGACGAATCGAGGCATTACGGCATCGGCATGATGAATGTTTCGGGCTTTTACGGCCACAGCGGGGGATTGATGGGATACAGCTCGTTTATGGTTCGCGACCCCGAACGCAATTGCACGGCAGTAATAATGCTCAATTGCCAGCTCCATGAAATCAGCGCGACCGACGTATTCAAACTGATCGCAAAGGAAATCTATCCGGAGATTGTTTTCTGGTAATAGACATCAGATAATTAATCCAATATTAAATTCGGAGCTGTCCGCCGGATATTGATTGGTATGCCGATTGCTAATGAAAAAATATATTTTGATATTAATCAAAATGGATTTATTTTGTAAAAAAAGCTGCCCCGGCTGGCGGCCTGAATGCGAGTGCGAATATATATATGGTTTTTGATTATGAGCTATAAATTTACTCAATCCGATTACGACGTTATTTCCGACATCCTCGGCGCCAAAGCCCGCGAGTTCGAGGGCGGACGCGCCTGGCACCAGAAGAATAAAGCCTCGGGACAAAGCCAGGTGATTACTCTATACTCGGAAACCCAGCTCGGGCGCGAGATTCGCGGCCCTCTGGTATCGGTGCAGACTCAGCACGGATATTTCGAGCTGCACGATTGCGACTCTTTTATCGTCTTCGAGCCGGATGAAATTATATTCATCAGTATAGTGAACGATCTCGTCTCCTGCCTCATAGTCGGGCGTGAGTGCACTTGCTCGCTTTATTCGAATATTCGCCGCGAGAACCTGAACGCCGATTTTGCGACGCTCGAGCCGGCGGTATTGCTATCGGCGATGCAGCTATCGCTGGTCGAGGGAGTTTTGCCATAAATCGCGATTAATCAAACATTAACACGGATTTGTTATACTATTATCCAAAATTCTTCGTCAAAGTGAATGGCAATCAAAATAAACATTTTTAATTCAAGTTCATTGAAATATCTGCCGAAAACCAAGGTTGAGCGTGCTGTCCGCCGCGTATTGAATGGCGAAAATATCAGCATGGCCGAGGTAAATATCGTCTATCTGGACGACGAGGATATTCGCAGTATGAACGTCGAATTTCTGAATCATGATTACCCGACCGACGTCATCAGCTTTACGCTCGAACCAAGGCCGCTCATCGGAGAAATATATATAGGCGCCGGCGTCGCAGCCCATCAGGCCCGCGAATATGGCGTCAGCACGAGCACGGAAATCCTGCGGCTGGCCTGCCACGGCGCTCTGCACCTGGCGGGACATGACGACGACACCCCGCCCCGTCGCGAGGAAATGCGACGGCTCGAGGACAAATATATGGCCGGCGAATAATGGCAGATTGAAATTAATTCAGGAAGAACCCGCCCGCAAAGGGATTGATCAAAGGGCACAAACAAACAAAAATCCCATATTTTTTTGAAAAACGAATGTTTGAAAGAATTATAGAAATAATCGTTTACGTAATTTCGGAACTAAAGCAAAACAAGCATATCTCTGACATTGACGTCAACGAGCTGCAACAGCTTGGCTATACAAGCTCGGAAATCTCGACCGCCTTCAGCTGGCTGGTGGACCGCATTGAATTTACCGAGGAACTGTTCACCCGCAGTAATGCAATGGGCGAGACCTCTTTCCGCGTATTCCACGACGCCGAGCGCGACCTGTTTACCTCCGAGGCCTGGGGCGAACTCATCCAGATGCACTCGCTCGGAATAATCACCAACGAACACATCGAGAAAATCATCGAGCGCAGCGCAATGGCAGTGCCCGAGCAGATCGACAGCCGCCAGCTGAAAACAATGGTGGCCGCTTTCTCGTTCAACGCCGAGACCGACTCAGCGCCCGGCCGTCGAATAATGCTGAACGGCAGCGACACTATAAATTAATTGCCCGCAGGCGCCAAATTTTTTATATTTGCAGCGCCGCGAGTCACACAGGTCCAGTAGCTCAGTCGGATAGAGCACAGGTTTCCTAAACCTGGTGTCGCAGGTTCGAATCCTGCCTGGATCGCAGATTAAATCCGCAAGTTCATATTAATGATGGGCTTGCGGATTTTTTTGTTTTGGGTAGGTGGGACGCAGTTGTTAACGGATTTGCAATGTAAACATGCTGCA
>CAZEMR010000054.1:0-20122 GCA_964513465.1 uncultured Hyphomicrobiales bacterium | reverse complement strand
AATTACGGTTCATAATGAAAAAATCCATACTGCTTTCGATTTCCTTATTTATAATAATATGTTCCTCTATCCCGCTCCACGCCGAATGGGAAAAATGCAACGGCCCCTGGGGCGGCGAAATCACCGGACTGATCCGCAACGACGCCGGCGAGCTTTTCGCCTCGGCGTCTTATTATGGCATATATAAATCCACGGATAATGGCCAGTCGTGGCAGCAATCCGAAATCAATCACGAATTCGGGATGATCACCGACCTCGTTTATGCCGACGGCAGGCTGCTGGCCCCGACCTGGTTCGGTATGCTGATGAGCGCCGACGGCGGCGCAAGCTGGACGAGCTTCACCGATTTCGGCGGCGGAGTCGAATGCGTCGATGCCGGCGACGGCCGAATTTTCGCGGTATCCGGCTGGAAAATATTTATCAGCAATGATAGCGGTGAATCATGGACAATCAAGTCAATCGACGCGGATTATGTTTATGTCAAAGCAATTAAATATCTCGGCAATGGCAAGCTGATCGCTTACGGAAATCCCGGCGGAGGTTTTATTTCCGGGAATTACGGAGAGGACTGGGCTAATCTGCCCGCATCGACCGAAGGCATAATACGCTATTTTATAGCATCATCCGGCAGAATTTACGCAGCGGCGGGCGATAGATCGACTTTCGAAGGCGGTGACGGACTTTATTACACCGACGACGAAGGCGATACATGGCACCGCGTGGTCAGCGGAATCGACGATAAAAACATAACGGACGTCGCCGAATATGGCAATACTCTGGCGGTCTCCGGAGTCAACGAAGGCGTCTATATAAGCACCGACGGCGGCAAAAACTGGCAGAAAAGAAGCGATGGATTCGGCATTCTCCCTAAGATTACATCGCTTGAATTCGATAATGAAGGCAATTTGTTCGCCGGCAGCTATGGATACGGAGTTTATAAGTATTATCCCGCCGGAAAAACCTGGAAACAGTCCTCCGCCGGGATTGACGCGCTATATATTCAGTCGCTCGCGATTAATTCCGGAGGGAAAATATTCGCAGGAGTATTCAATGTCGGAGTAATGATGAGCACCGACGATGGCCAGAGCTGGCAGCGCGAGAAGGTGGACATCTATCCCCACATTGATTTTACTGACATCGCAATCGACGGCAATGGATATATATATATATGCTCTTATGCAAAAGGGATTTACAGAAGCATGGATGCCGGACTTTCGTGGGCATTAATCGCGGATGAAGAAAATTACAACGACCTCGTTTACTCGCCTGCTGATGATATGCTTTACGCTGCAAAAAGTGAGAGCATTTTATGGATACATGCGAATTCCGTCCCCGGTGAATGGAATCAAATGCAAACCCCCGGGAATATCAGCGATATAGCAGTCGATCCCGATGGCGGGGTAATTCTTACAATCGATAATTCCGTATATATACCCACAGATCCGGACGATATCAGCGCCGGATTCGAGAGCATCGGCCCCGATTCGGAAAGCAATATTTCCGTGCTCGCAGTAAACAGATTCGGGCATATCTTTGCCCCAGACAGCGACAAAGGGGTTTATCGCAGCACCGACCGCGGCGATTCATGGCAGGTTTTATCCGAAGGTTTTCCGGAAAATAAAAGAATCTGGAAGCTATTCATCGATAAATTCGACAATACCTATGCCGCATCTCCGGATGCCGATATGGGCGGCACAATCTATGTATCCACCAATAACGGCGATTCATGGAGCGATATTTCCGGCAATACCGCGGGAGTCATGATTTCTGCGCTGGCCAACGGCCCTGATGGGGAAATCTTCCTCGGCGCCGATGGCGCAGGCTTATTCAAAATGGCCAACCCCAATCCGAATGCTGTCCGCGAAATCGCATACGAGCGGCCACTAATCGCGCCCAATCCGGCGGAGGAATTTATCACAATTCACTTGAATAATGAATTTTCAGAAAACATAAATATATATATCACGGATCTTTAGTGTCGCCGTGTCAAATCGATGTCAGCTGCGGGCCGGAATATCCGGATAGACATCCCGGGCCTCGCGCCGGGCCCAGATTTCCTGCGCGGCGAATCGGGCAATCAGCGATTCGAAGGCCGAGTCACCGTCTCGCGCTGATTATTTCTTCTGCCAGCGCACATCCGGCGTACCGGCCAGCTTATTGGCCATACGCGCCGCGGTGAACAGAAAATCCGACAGCCGGTTCAGGTACTGGATCGCCAGCGGATTGATTTCCTCGCGCTGGCCGAGATCGACCGTCAGGCGTTCGGCGCGCCGGCAAACCGCGCGTGCGTGGTGCAGATGCGCTGCTTTGGGGCTGCCGCCGGGCAGTATGAAATTCTTCAGCTCGGGCAGCCTGGCTGTGAATTCGTCGATCAGATTTTCGAGAAATTTTATATCCGAATTTTTAATTCTGGAATTATACTCTTCATATTCCGGATTGGCCAGATCGCTGCCAAGCTCGAAGAGAGTATTGCTGATGGTTTTCAGCGGGGTGAATAATTCGATATTCAGATCCATCGACATCACGATTCCGATTATTGTGTTAAGCTCATCGACCGTTCCGTATGCCTCCACCCGCAGCGAGCTTTTGGAAACGCGCTTTCCTGAGAGCAGACCTGTGGTGCCATCATCGCCTGTTTTGGTATATATTTTCATGTATTCCCCGAAAATTTATTGGAATGAATAAATATATTCTGCGAATTTTCCGGAAATTTATTGCATGGCGCAAATCGCTCCGGAAATTTGATCAAATGCTCTTATATTTGTAAATTATAATTCATTCCTTTTGATAAATCCATGTTTTTTATAAATTGGATATGATTTACGACCAAAACGAAAGATTTTTATAGTGGAAGATTTTATCAGCTTAATATTTATTGGCGACGTCGTCGGAGAGCCGGGTCTGGCGGGCGTTAAGCAACACCTTCCGGCAATCATCGAGAAATATCAGGGCAATCTTATAGTAATCAATGGCGAAAACGCCGCCGACGGCAAAGGCATCACCGAAAAAGAGGCCGATTTCCTGTTCGGGCTCGGCGCAAATGTGATAACCACCGGCAACCACGTATGGGACAACTGGAAGGGCCGCCCGTTGCTGGCCGCCAACCAGATGGTGATCCGCCCGCATAATTACCCCCAGGGCAATCCCGGCCGCAGCTTCACATTCTTCAAGGTGGAAGACGACTTCGAGGTTGCGGTGCTCCAGCTCCAGGGCCGGACATTTATGCAATCGATCGACTGCCCGTTCCGCGCAGCCGACCACGCTCTAAAGATTATCTCGCAGCGCACGAAAAATATTATCGTCGATTTCCACGCCGACGCCACCGCCGAGAAAATGACCATGGGCTGGTACCTCGACGGCAAGGTAAGCGCGCTGATCGGCACTCATACGCATATCCAGACCGCCGACGCGACCATTCTGCCCGAGGGCACGGCCTACATCACCGACAGCGGCATGAGCGGCCCCTATGATTCTGTAGTCGGCATGCGCAAGGATGTGGCAATGAAGAGATTCACACTCCAGACCGCCCATAAATACGAGATGGCCGAGCACGACGTAAAGGTCTGCGGAGTTAATGTAAAAATCGATGTATCGTCCGGCAAAGCCCACAGCATCGAATCGTTCATTATACCGGATTATAAAAAACAAGCGGATTGATGCAGATGGGCAACAAACCAATTACGGCCATAGTCGGCGCCAGCGGCCTTGTTGGCCGCAAGATGGCTCAGATACTCGAAGAGCGCGATTTCCCCTGCGAAAGGCTGCTTCTGTTCGCATCGGAGCGTTCCGCCGGGCAGAAGATCGCATTCCGCGGCGGGGAAATCGAGATCCTTCCCGTTTCTGATAATTCGTTCGAGGGGGTCGATATTGCCCTCTTTTCCGCAGGCGGCGCGGCCAGCAAGCAATACGCGCCGATCGCCGCTAAGGCCGGCTGTGTGGTGATAGACAACAGCAGCGCATGGCGGATGAACCCCGGGGTGCCGCTTGTGGTGCCGGAGGTCAACCCCGAAGCGCTCGCATCGCACAAGGGCATAATCGCCAACCCGAACTGCTCGACTATTCAGATGGTCGTTGCGCTGAAGCCGATCGAAGACGAGCTGAAGCTCTCGCGGGTAATCGTATCGACATATCAGTCAATCAGCGGGGCCGGACAGAAGGGCATCGACCGCCTGAAGCGCGAGATGATGAATCCCGGCCAGGGCGACCCCATGCGGCGAATCGCACTGAATGCGAATTTCCATGAGATCACCGATCCGGCGGGCTTCACGGTCGAGGAGCTTAAAATGCGCAACGAAACCCGCAAAATTTTGAACAATCCCCTGCTGCGCATAGCCGTTACCTGCGTGCGGCTGCCAATAATGGGCGGCCACGGCGAATCGGTCAACTTCGAAACCGAGGCCCCATTCGATCTCGAAAAGCTTATAAATATATTAACCAAAAAGCCCGGCCTTGTGATAATGGACGACCCGATCAATCAGGTATATCCTACCCCCGCGGTGGCCGAAGACCGCGACGAGGTATTCGTCGGACGCTTGCGCATCGACCACTCCGCGCGGAATTCCGGGCATATGTGGATAGTGGCCGACAACGTCCGCAAGGGCGCCGCCACCAACGCAGTCCGGATCGCCGAGGAGCTTATCCGCCGCGATCTGCTAAAATTCCCGCCCGGCGCGGAGTTTTGAATATATAAGCTGTCAGGATGTTAATAGTTTTGGTTAATTGATTATTATGGGTCCGGGAGTGTGTAATGCCATTGCCTGCTCGCTGCGGACGAAAACAATATTAAATTCCTGAATTAATCGAAATGCTTCAGAATGCGGGCACTGTTTTCAACGGATTTTGCGGATTTATGGTACAATTCGATCAGAATTATTTTGTTTTCCTCTTCGATGAAGGCATAAATAAGGCGGAAACCTGACTGGACGCCTCTGCCTTTGAAACTACGACTGGCAATTTTTTTTACTTTGATTATCGGCGTGTCAATTCCAAGGTTACTTATCCTGAAACTAAAGGGTGGCCTTGCATCCGGAGAAACCGTAAGAACTTTTTTCAGAACTTCAATATCATCCCGTATGGTTTTATATTTTTTGGAAAGTTTTGAAATATCCTTCCCGAACTCCTTCAGTTCTTCGATCATTCCGTCTCACTTATTAGTCAGAATAATTTCTCGCTGAAAACGGCTCCACGCGGTAAAACGCCAGCTCGTAATCGATTATGTCGCCCTCATCCGTGGCTTTCCAGGGCATATCATTTCGGGCGAATTCCGTCAATTTTTCCGCATTCCAGTCGGCATATTTATCAATAACATTATCAATAATTACTTTTTCATTAGCTTTCAGCATCTTCAGATCTGGCTTTTGCAGTGCCAGCAATCTGAACATAACTTTTCTCTCAGAATCGGTTTCAACCTTAATAATTTCCGAATTTTCAATCATATTGTTCAAAATGTCATCAATTTTCTCGGGAATCGGACCATAAGGCACCTTTTTATAAGTAGCTCCGGTCAGATGCTCTTCATAAACTTCATAATAATCAAAATCGGTAAAATATAGAAGTGCATTCAACAAATTCTTTTCGAAATTAGCTTTAGCGCCGCATTCACTTATCACATATAATAATATGTTTCTGAATTTAGAGATATTCATTTCGGGGGCCGACACTCTGATTTCGGCGGCCTCATTTTCAATATTTTCAGAAAAATAAATTTCATTAATAGAAAAATCATCCATAAGTATTCGATTTGCCGAAATTTGCAAAATATCGGATATTTTACGAAGCTCTAATGCGGATAGATTTCGCCGGCCTTTCTCGATATGAGCGAGAGTTGATCTTGATAATCTCAGCAATTCCGCGAATTTTTCCTGCGAAAACCCTCTGTTTTTTCGCAAGGCAGCAGTTCGTTTTCCGAGTTCTTCTTTAGTAAGCATGTTCGATTTCATAAAAATTTGGTATAATACATAACATATCAATGTTAGATTTTCTGACATGATATACGAAATTGTTTTTCCTAAATTGCAATTCCCCAAACCAATAAAGGCTGCCTGCAAATCTGCTGGCAGCCATTTGGGTATATATATTTATATATTTCAGTTGCTTTTGGCGGCGGAGTCTTCTTCGCTTATCTCCCATGATTCCTTGCCGCGGAGGAGTTTTTCCAGATCGTATGCGTCCGGCTTTTTGGTTTCTTCCTCGATCTGCCAGGTTACTTTTTCGTCGTAGCTGGGTTTTTCGAGCGACTGGAATATGCCGATCGGGCGCGGCAGCTCGGAGTTGAATGTCATATTCCCGAGTATGTATGCCAGATCGGGGTTCTTCTCGTCGTGGACCAAAAGGTCGTCGATCGAGTGCGAGCCGTCGTCGAGCGATACCACGACTGGCTTGATGCCGTCGAGCTTGACGCCGCGGTTGCGTTCTTTGCCGAATACGAGTGGCTGGCCGTGTTCGAGCCAGACGGTGTAGTCCTCGCGTGTGCTTTTTTTGGTATATTTATCGAATGCGCCGTCGTTGAATATCACGCAGTTGGCGTAGACTTCGACGAATGCGAAGCCCTTGTGCTGCGATGCGCGCTGGAAGAGGTGCTTGAGCATTTTGACGTCGCGGTCGAATCCGCGGGCCACGAAGGTGGCGCCTGCGCCCATTGCGAGTGAGGGCGGATTGAACGGATCGTCGAGCACGCCCAGCGGCGATGATTTGGTGATCTGGCCGGGCTGGGATGTCGGCGAATACTGGCCTTTGGTAAGGCTGTAGACTTCGTTGTTGAACATCAGCACGTTCATATCGACATTGCGGCGTGCGGCATGGATAAAGTGGTTGCCGCCGATGCTCATGCAGTCGCCGTCGCCTGTGGCGATCCAGACCGATAGGTCGGGGCGGGCGGTTTTAAGGCCGGATGCAATCGCCAGCGCGCGGCCGTGCATCGAGTGCACGCCGTAGACGTCCATATAATACGGGAATCGGCTCGAACAGCCGATGCCGGATACGAATACGATATTTTCCTTGGGAATGCCAAGTTCGGGCATGATCTGCTGCACCTGGGCTAGTATCGCATATCCGCCGCATCCGGCGCACCAGCGAACGTCGATCCCCACCTTGTAGTCCTTCGGTGTGGTCTCGAGCGATCCCTCATGCGGTTTAGCAAGAATATTATCTATTAAATTGGCCATTGTGTCAGCCCTCCTTTTGATTCAGAAGTTCATTAACTTTGTCCTCGACCTCGAATGCTTTGAGCGGAAGGCCCTGCACTTTGTTAAGGCCGATGAGATTAGTCAGTGTATATTTCTCGCGCAGAAGCATCCGGAGCTGTCCCGTATTAAGCTCGGGGATCAGTATGCGTTTGAATTTACGCAGGATGCTTTCCAGATTGCGCGGGAATGGATTGAGGTGAGTCAGATGGGCATACGAAAGCTTTTTGCCTTCGCTTCTTAATTTATTATAAGCGTCGATAATTGCGCCATAGGTGCCGCCCCATCCGACCACGAGCAGATCGCCTTCTTCCTCGCCGAGGATTTCGGCTTCGGGGATATCGCCGGCGATATTATCGATTTTGCGCTGGCGGATTTCGACCATCTTCTGATGGTTTAGCGGATCCTGGCTCACAAGGCCGGAGATGTCTTCTTTTTCGAGGCCGCCGATGCGGTGCTCGAGGCCCTGGGTACCGGGTATTGCCCACATGCGGGCAAGGGTTTCCGGGTCGCGTTTATAGGGTGCGAATCCTTTGGGATCGGTCACGAATTTCGGTGTAATATCGGGTAATTTATCGATATCGGGTACGCGGAACGGATTGGTGCCCTGCGCCAGATAGCCGTCTGTCAGCAAAATTACCGGCGTCATATATTTAAATGCAAGGCGCGATGCCTCTATAGTGGCGTGGAAGCAGTCTTCGGCGGTGCGGGCTGCGACTATGGGCAGCGGGGCTTCGCCGTGGCGGCCATACATCGCCATCAGAAGGTCGGCCTGCTCGGGCTTGGTCGGAAGTCCGGTGCTGGGGCCGCCGCGCTGCACGTCAACAATTACGAGCGGCAGCTCGAGAATTATTGCAAGACCGATCGATTCGACCTTGAGCGAGAGGCCAGGGCCCGAGGTCGTGGTGGCGGCCATGTATCCGCCGAATGCGGCGCCTATTGCGCTGCAGATGCCTGCGATTTCGTCTTCGGCCTGCAGGTGCTTCACGCCGTATTTTTTATATCCTGAGATAAAATGCAGAATTTCGGTGGCCGGGGTGATCGGATACGATCCGAGGAACAGCGGCAGATTAGCCTTGTGGGCGGCGGTCACCAGACCGATGGCCACGGCTTCGTTGCCGGTGATATTCCTGTAGGTGCCCGGTGGCAGCTCGGCTTTTTTGATTTTGAACTGGGTGGCAAATTCCTCGCGCGATTCGCCGTATTCCCAGCCTGCTTTGAGCGCCTTCAGGTTGGCCTGAAGTATATTAATTTTATTGCTGAATTTCTCGCTCAGCCATTTCACTGTTGGCTCCATCGGGCGGTTATACAGCCAGTAGGTAAGTCCCAGCGCGAAAAGGTTTTTGGTTCGCTCTACGTTTTTGGGCGACATCTGCATGTCGTCCAGTACGTCGTGGACAATTTTGGACATATCAATCGGGAATACCTGATAATCCTTCAGGGTATCGTCCTCGAGCGGATTGGTTTCGTATTCGGCCAATTTGAGGTTTTTGTCGCCGAAACCGGAGGTATTAACAATAATAATACCGCCTTTCCGGACGTTCGGCAGATTGACCTTCAGCGAGGAGGCGTTCATTGCCACCAGTACGTCGATCTTATTGCCGGGTGTATGTAATCTTTTAGCGCCAAATTGTATCTGATACGCGCTGACTCCATAAAGGGTTCCTTCCGGAGCGCGAATTTCAGACGGGTAATCCGGGAATGTGTTAACATCGTTTCCCATCGTACCGGAAGTGTTGGAGAACTGGGTGCCGGTAAGCTGCATACCGTCGCCGGAGTCGCCGGCAAAGCGGATGGTTACCTCATCCAGATACTGGACTTTTTTTTCCATTTTTATTTCATCACTCGATTTGTTTAGGAAAAAATATGGTAAATATGAACGTTATGTCTGTTTCAATATTGTTATTGATTTATCAAATCTTAACAGAATTAAATTAGCAAAGAAATGCCCAACTTTCAAGAAATAAAGTCTATGGCGGTTTGTGTCGCATTTTGGTTTGTCTATCCGCGAATTGTTTGATTTATAATGGCTTAAAACAAAAAAAACACACCTATACAGACAAGTTAAATCTTTTTTCTGTATAAGATGTGTTTTTTCTATTTCAATTATGCTTATATCAGGCAGATGTTATCAGCTATCAATACTGGCCGAATTTATAATTCGTGATCTGCTTCATATACTGCGCGCGCTCGAAGGTGCTGGGGTCTTCGACCTTTTCTCTGGTCATCGAGCCAAGCATCTGTTCGACCGATTCGTATTCGTGGTCTGTGAGCCAGCGTTCCATATCGTCGTGGATTTCGCCGAATTTTTCGACGCCGTACTTCAGCAATGCCGAGCAGAGCTGGACTGTATTGGCGCCCACCATGAGCATTTTGATTGCGTCGAGTCCGGTATGGATGCCGCTTGTGGCCGAAAGATCGGCTTTGATATTATTTTTAAGGATTGCGATCCAGCGCAGCGGCAGCCGGATATTGACTTCGTGGCTGAGCGTTGCTTTGGGCCGTATTTCGAGTTCCGCCAGATTGATATCGGGCTGCTGGAAGCGGTTGAACAGCACAAGGCCGTCGGCGCCTGCTTCGTCGCAGCGTTTGGCCATATTCGACATATTGGTGAAGAATGGATGCAGCTTCATCGCCACGGGAATCTTCACTGTGGATTTGACCTGTTTGAGGATGTCGATGTATGCTTTCTCGATTTCCTCGCCGTCCAGATTCGGGTCGGTGGGGATATAATAAATATTAAGCTCGAGAGCGTCAGCGCCGGCTTCCTCGATTTTTTTGGCGTAATCCGTCCATCCGCCCAACGTCTGGCCGTTCAGGCTGGCGATGACGGGGATATTCACGGCGTCTTTGGCTTTTTTGATGTGCTCGAGGTATTGCTCGGGTCCGACTTTATATTCGGGCATTTCCGGGAAATAAGTGAGCGATTCGGCGAAGCGTTCGGTGCCGTGGATTGTGTGGTAATGCAGCTCGCGCTGTTCCATTCTGATCTGCTCTTCGAAAAGCGAATAGAGAACGACTGCGCCTGCGCCGCGATCGGCGACTTTTTTCAGATTTTCGATACTCTCGGAGATGGGCGAAGCTGCCAGCATGAGCGGCGATTTGAGCGTCATACCGAGATATTTCGTTTTCAGATCCATATTAACTCCTGAATTTTTATTTCAATTATTAATTTCCGGTCGGTAATATTGAGCGGACGCCCTATTTGATGGGCGCCCGCATCAATGAAGTGATTATTCGCCTAATTTTCTGTCGGCGAGATATTTATAATAATCATAGCGATAGTCGACGTCTTTTTGGGCCTGCTCGAAGAATTTCTGAGCGCGCTCGGGCATGCTCTTAAGCAGCATCTTGAAGCGGTTCTCCATTCTCAGGTAGTCCTCTACGCGTTTTTTCGGCGCTTTGGAATCCAGGCTGAGCGGATTTTTGCCCTCTTTCAGAAGAGTCGGGTTGTAGCGATAAAGGAGCCACTGGCCGGTGTCGACCGCTGCTTTGTGCTCTTTGAGCGGCGCTTCCATATCGATGCCCTGGGCAATACAGTGGCTGTATGCGATTATGATCGAGGGGCCGTCGTATGCTTCGGCTTCGAGGAAGGTCTTCAGCGTGTGGTCGTCCTTTGCGCCGAGCGCAACGCAGCCGACATAGACTGTGCCATAGCTCATTGCCATAAGGCCGAGGTCTTTTTTGCCGGTGGCTTTGCCTGCTGCGGAGAATTTCGCAACGGCGCCAAGCGGGGTGGCTTTGGAGGTCTGGCCGCCTGTATTTGAATATACTTCGGTATCGAGCACCAGGATATTCACATCCTTGCCAAGTGCGATCACGTGATCGAGTCCGCCATAGCCGATGTCGTATGCCCAGCCGTCGCCGCCGACGATCCAGACGCTTTTCTTAACGAGGTAGTCGGCCACTGAATTGAGGCGTTTTGCGTCTTCGCCGCCGATTGTGCCGAGCTTGTCGCGAAGCTGTTCGACGCGTTTGCGCTGCTCGAAGATGCCGGGCTCGTCGGTCTGGTCGGCATTGATTATATCATTTACGAGATTTTCGCCAATCTGCGAGGCCATTTTGCGCAGCAATGCGATTGCTACTTCGTTCTGCTTGTCGATTGCAAGGCGGTATCCGAGTCCGAATTCCGCGTTATCCTCGAACAGCGAGTTCGACCATGCCGGGCCGCGGCCTTCGTCGTTGGTGCAGAATGGCGTGGTCGGCAGGTTGCCGCCATAAATCGAGGAGCAGCCGGTTGCGTTGGCAATCACCATGCGGTCGCCGAATAGCTGGCTGGCGAGCTTGATGTATGGCGTCTCGCCGCAGCCGGAGCATGCGCCGGAGAATTCGAACAGCGGGCGCTGCATCTGCTGCTGGCCGATGCGGCTTGTGGTGATTTTTGTGCGATCCAGCTCGGGCAATGTAAGGAAGAATTCCCAGTTTTCGGCTTCGGTTTTGCGAAGCGGCGTCTGGGGTTCCATATTGAGTGCGCGGCGTTTGGGATTGGATTTGTCCTTGACCGGGCAGACTTCGAAGCAGACATTACATCCGGTGCAATCCTCGGGGGCCACCTGGAGCGAATATTTCATGCCGCTGTAGTTTTTGTCGCGAGCGTCGACTGCTTTAAATGTATCGGGAGCTTTGTCCAGATACGAAGGTTCGTAAACTTTCTGGCGAATTGTCGCGTGGGGGCATACCATTGCGCATTTGCCGCACTGGATACAGATGTTTTCGTCCCAGACGGGGATTTGGAGCGCGATGTTGCGTTTTTCCCACTGTGTGGTCGACATCGGCCATGTGCCGTCTTTGGGGAATGCGCTGACGGGAAGAGCATCGCCGCGTCCGGCAATGATTTCGCCGATCACGTTTTTGACAAAGTCGGGAGCGTTTTCGGGAACCGGGGCAGCAATGTCGAATTGCGAGCTGACCTCTGCGGGTACTTTCACTTCGTGCAGATGCTCGAGTGTGTTGTCCACGGCTTTGAGGTTCATATTGACGATTTCTTCGCCTTTGCGGCCGTAGGTTTTGCGGATCGAATCCTTGATGGCGCTGATGGCCTCGTCGCGGGGCAGCCCGCCCGAAATTGCGAAGAAGCAGGTCTGCATCACTGTATTGATGCGGCGGCCCATGCCGCTGTTTTCGGCCACTTCCTGGGCGTCGATTGTATATAATTTAACTTTTTTGTCGAGAATATGTTTCTGGGTTTTCTTTGGCAGATTGTTCCATACATCTTCCGGTGCCCAGGGTGCGTTGATCAGGAATACGCCGCCTTCGACAAGGTCTTTGACCATGTCGTATTTCTCCAGAAATACCGTCTGGTGGCAGGCAACGAAATTGGCCTTGCTGATCAGATAGGGCGAGCGGATCGGTTTAGGGCCGAACCGGAGATGCGATACCGTCATTGCGCCTGCTTTTTTCGAGTCATATACGAAATAGCCCTGTGCATAATTTTCGGTGTTTTCGCCGATAATCTTGATCGAGTTCTTGTTTGCGCCGACCGTACCGTCGGAGCCGAGGCCGTAGAACATTGCGCGGACTACGTCTTTGGATTCGATATCGAATTCCGGGTCGACTTCGAGGCTGGTGTTCGATACGTCGTCATTGATACCAACTGTGAAACGCTTTTTGGGTTTGTCTGTATTTATATTATCAAATACCGCTTTGACCATTGCGGGGGTAAATTCCTTGGACGAAAGTCCGTAGCGTCCGCCGATTACTTTGGGCATTGATTTCAGATTGCCATAGCCCTCTTCGAGGCCTTCGTATAATGCATCGACAATGTCGAGATAGAGCGGTTCGCCGGTGGCGCCGGGCTCTTTGGTGCGGTCGAGCACTGCGATTGTTTTCGTGGTCTCGGGCAGTGCCTCGAGGAAGCGTTTTTTGTCGAACGGACGATAGAGACGGATAACAACCACGCCGACTTTTTCGCCGCGTTCGGTCAGGTATTCGACTGTGTCGCGTACGGTTTCCGAAGCGGATGCCATCACGATTGCGATGCGTTCCGCGTCGGGCGCGCCGTAGTAATCAAACAGGTGATACTGGCGGCCGGTCAGTTTGGCGAATTTGTCCATCTGATTCTGGACAATATCCGGGCATACATCATAAAATTTATTTGCTGTTTCACGATTCTGGAAGAATACGTCCGGGTTCTGGGCGGTGCCGCGGATAACCGGATGGTCGGGCGAAAGCGATCTCCGGCGGTGAGCTTCTACGAGCTCGTCGCTGATCATTTCGCGCATAATGTCGTCGCTGATGAGTTCGATTTTGGATACTTCATGCGATGTGCGGAATCCGTCGAAGAAATGGACAAACGGAATTCTCGATTCCAGAGTCGATGCCTGGGCGATTAGTCCCATATCCAAAACTTCCTGTACCGAGCCGGAGGGCAGGAATGCGAATCCGGTCGATCGCGCGCTCATAACGTCGCTGTGGTCGCCGAAGATCGACAGCGCATGTGTGGCAAGGCTTCGCGCCGAGATGTTGAACACCGATGGCGTCAACTCGCCGGCGATTTTGAACATGTTCGGAATTTTCAGCAGGAGGCCCTGCGATGCTGTAAATGTGGTGGTCAGCGCGCCTGCCTGCAGCGATCCGTGCACTGCGCCTGCTGCGCCGCCTTCGCTCTGCATTTCGCAGACAGTGGGGATATCGCCCCATATATTGCGTAATCCTTTTGCCGCCCACTCGTCGGCCCATTCGCCCATATTGGACGACGGGGTGATCGGATAGATCGCGCAAACCTCGTTCACGCGATAAGCTACGTATGCCGCAGCCTCGTTTCCGTCGATTGTTGTGTAGTTTCTTTCACTCATATTTCGTGGTCCCTATTCATATATATTTAAAATACGGTGGTGAATTCCTGTAAACGAATTTATAAGATACACTTTTTAAGGTAAATTACAAATTTACTAAAGATTTTTGTATTTTCAATGAATTTGCGCCCGGTTTGAGTAAATTTAGCGGCGCATTTGTTATATATATATTGATATTTAATTTTCCATTATTCCCCGGGATTTTGATTATGACGAAACTTGCTCTTTGCGCGTCGATTGCGCTGATTATTCTGCTCTCGGGCTGCGAGAGCGCCACTACTCCCGTTTACGACCTGCCGCCGGCGCCCGACCCCGATGACGGCCTGGCGCTTGTTTATGATCTGCCCGACCTCAACGCCGAAATCGGCGCGCGCGCAGAGGTCGACAGCCTCGCTCCGATATTCGCATGGAAGGCCGGCTCTGACTACGTCAACCTTTTGGACTACCGCGGCAATGTGGTCATAATCGACTTCTGGAAGATCGCCTGCAAGCCGTGCCACGAATTCGTCGGAATATTGAAGCCGCTATGGAATGAATACAAATCGCGGGGTCTGGTAGTGATAAGCCTTTGCGCGGCAAGCCACTATCAGGGCTGGCTCGATGAGATGACCACCGGCGACCAGAGCTGGATCAACGTGGCCGATACCGACGACATCATCCCACGCCACTACCCGGTATTCGATCTTTACGGGATCAGCGGGGTGCCCTCGATCTGCGTAATCGACCGCGAGGGCAGGATCAGCCATATCGGTATTGCATTCCAAAGCGAGAAATTGATGCGGGAACTGATCGAGGTAGTTATCTGAGTCATTCAATTACGAAATATTAATGAAACTTTTCCGCCCGATTTGTGTCTATATAAATAGAATCAGCGTTCGGAAATTTGATAATTTGGAATAGAATTGACTTCGGAATAATGATGGATTACACGATTTATTTTTATAAAAGCGAAATGGGAGTAGTCGGACAGATACTCGAGCTCCCCGATGTGGTATCGGTCGGCCGCAACGTTGCCGAAGCCCGCCAAATGCTGAGAATTACGCTGGACGAAAGGATAGGCAAGAATCGCAGCAAAAACGAATTGCCTGTGCCCGAATTCAGCGAAAAATACATACCGCCGCTCAATCCCGATAATTCAGGAGATTAATTTGGTAATTTTCCTCGGTTTAATCCGTTATTAAACTATATAACCAGAGAGTAATATAGTTTGAGGAAATATAATGAAATATTTGTCGATTACGCTTTTGATTATTGCGCTGGCAATCGGCGGCTGCGCCAATGATCCGGCCGGCCCGGCCGATAAGCAGATCCCGCCGGAGCCCAATTTAGCCAATGGATTCACCAACATTGAGCTCGATGAGGAAGCCAATGCGCTCGATACGAATATGGGCTGGCAGGTTGGCAAGCTGGCCCCGGAATTCCGCTGGCAGGCAGGCGGTAAGTGGGTAAGCATACACGATTACCACGGCTGGGTGGTTGTGCTTCAGATTTGGTCGACCACCTGCGGCGCTTGCTATTATCAGGCGCCCTATTGGGTGGACCTGTGGCAGCCGTACCGCGAGAGCGACATGGTATTCATCGCTTATTCGCTCGATCATGTCTACGACGAGTGGGTCGATTTCGTGCGCTCGCGCGAGATGAACTGGATCAATATCGCCGATGGCCGGGGCTGGAACAATTCCGTGCTGCATTATTATAATATCGGATTCACGCCGAATACGGTGATTATCGACAAAACGGGCCGCATCCGCTACCGCGGGGTGATCATGGCAATGGATTTCGATGCGATTATGGAGGAATTACTCGCCGAGTAAATATATATACCGCAATAGTTTATATCTGGTATAAATCAGCAAAGGCTGCCCCCGAGAGGACAGCCTTTTTTTTTGATTTACATTTCGCGCATGATTTCGTTGTCGTATATCGTCTCGAGTTCGAGTTTATGCCGGGCTTCCTCGTCGGCCAGCTTAAGGAAGGCATTCCTTAGTCCTTCCGACGGCGAATTAGCGGCCAGTCCCTCGTATAGCTTTTTGGAATGCTCCTCGCTTTTTATAGCGTGGGCAAGCACTTCCTGGTAGGTCATATTCTTCTGCGGCGGTGTTTCGGCCATCATCTCGCCGATCTTCATATCGGGAATATCGCGGCGGGTGTAGTCCTCTACCTCCTGCTTGTCGAGATTGCGAAGCGTATCGGCGTGTTCGCGCTCCATTCGCTCGAGGTCTTTCAGCATTTTGATGCTCGAATCGTATTTGGTCATGCTGCGCATATCCTTATATCGCGCGGCAGCCTGCTCCTCGAGCTCGATCGCAAAATTGATAATTTCCTGAAATTTATTCTCGTCCATTTCTGTCTCCATGTTTTATAAAATGCGGCGAAGCGCACTGCCCCGACGCATATACGATTTTTTCAAAAAATTATTCTCCCTGCGGGGCGACGTATTTGCGCGCTTTGAGTTCGTTATCGACCATAAACAGGCCGCCTTTGTCTTCGCCGACTAGTTCGAGCCTGTCGACTATTTCGCCGGTGGTGGCTTCTTCTTCGACCTGTTCGTCGACGAACCACTGCAGCATATTGTTGGTTGCGTGGTCGGAAATTTTCTGTGCGAGGTCCACCAGTTTATTGATCGAATCGGTGACGTATTCCTCGTGTTCGAGCGCGGCTTTGAATATTTCGAGCGGGGAGTTCCAGTCGGCGCGGGGCTGGTCGATTTTTAGAATTTTGGCATGGCCGCCGCGGTCGATTATGTAGTCATAAATTTTCATTGCGTGGTCCATTTCCTCGCGGGCCTGGATGCGCATCCAGTTTGCCATTCCATTCAGATTTTTCACATGAAAATAAGTGGCCATCGAAAGATAAATATTCGATGAGTACATTTCTTTCATAATCTGCTCGTTCAAAGCTTCCTGCATTTCCTGCTTAATCATTTTAGCTCCGTTTAATATATATTTAACAAAATTTAGAGATCAGGTTGTACCGGGAAAAGTAAGTATGAATTCGCTGCCGGGCGTATCCTCGCCGCTTTCGAGGCGTGATGGCGACTTCACGGATACGGTGCCGTTGTGGCGGCCGGCGATTTGCTGGACGATAGACATACCGAGTCCGGTGCCTTCCGCCCCGCTTTTCTTTGATATTGATGAACGGTAAAAATCCTGGAATATTTTATTTTGCTCTGCTTCGGGGATGCCGATACCGGTGTCGGCCACGATTATCCGAAGCGAGTGTTCCATCTGCTCGATTATGACCTCGATGCGGCCGCCGGCGGGGGTATATTTGATCGAATTCGACATCAGATTGCCGAGTGCCAGCTTCAGCAGGCGGGCTTCGCCGCGGATTGCGGCATTGCCGCCGGTGCGGTCGTCCAGCTTGTAGTCCAGATTTTTCGAATTAAGCAGCACCCGCGTATCCTGGTAAATCTCGTCCATTATATCAATTATGTTGACTATCTTCCGCTCGTCCTGTTCGATTCCGAGCTTTAGCTGGGATATATATAATACGTCGTTGATCATCGTAATCGCAGCGTTCAGCCTCATTTTGGAGCGTTCGAGGGGGCGTATGTGCTCGGATTTCATCTCGCCAAGCGTACCCTCGAGCAGCATATTCAGATATGTCAGCACCGCGGCGATTGGCGTCTTGAGGTCGTGCACCACGCTCATCACATAGCGGGATTTGGACTTCTCGGCTTCCTCGAGCTCGTCGTATGCCTGGGTGAGCGCGCGCTCGCGGCGATAAAGCTGCTTGGCGATCGAATTAGCCAGATAGATGCTCCCATAAAGCATTATTGAAAATAATGTAAAAAATATGGTCAGATAATACGGATTGTCGTACAACGAAACGCTCAAGAGGCCGCTGATGCCATGGTGCGGGATGATTCCGTTCAGCTCGAGCAGCGCGCCGGTGAGTGTGATGCCGAGAGTGGCTGTGACGATCATCGAAATGACGCTGCCGGGCAGAAACAGGCTGCCGATGATTACGTGGAATATGAAGAATCCGTAGAGCGGGGTTTCGATGCCGCCGGTGTAATATATAAACAGCATAAGCGCAATAAAATCAACGCATATCTGGGCAAAAGAGAAATGAAGGCTGTGCAGCCGCTTTTCTTTTTTCACCTGCGGGAATAATATCCATATCCGGTGGAAGATAATATTATATAAAAAAATTGAAGCGGCAATAATCCACAAGGGGCCGGTATCGATCGAGAAGCCCCCGGCGTATTTTTGCAGGATAATAAGGCCGATTATAAGCGAGGTCAGCATCGCCGCCGCGCCATAGCGCAGCATTATCAGCCAGCGATTGCGCTTTCTGATCTCGATCCAGAACTGATCGAAGCGCACCCGCTCGGGTGCGAGCCGGAATATCGAATCTTTCATATTTCTCCGTATATTTATATTCATACAGAAAATAAGAGAAAGATTGCTATTCTGCAAATTGGAAATCGCCGCTTTTGTGAATTTTCGCCAATTTTATTAATTAATATGTTAATTTTGCCTTGCATTTGCATTTTTATCCCCAATTAAAGTATTTTTGCATAATATTATTTATTCATAAAGGCTGCGAATGACCATCAGACCACTAACGATAAATCGCGCCGCGACATATTTCATCGGCTACGCGGCGCTGCTTTTTCTGATGACGGAATACCTTCTGCCTGCGCTGATGCGGGCCGGAGTTCCTTCATCGCTGAGCTGGTTTGCAGCCGGTGGCGTCGTTTTCGTCTCGCTTTTTGTTCATTCGATAATTTTATATATACGCGAATCGGGCGGCTTCGATTTCGGTCAATTCATGGCGCGGTTCCGGTTCCGGCGGATGAACTCCGGCGACTGGCTCTGGGCGATTGGCGGACTTGTGGCCGTGGGCGCGCTCACCGCCGGGATAATGAAGATCGAGGAAGCGCTGATCCCGGGATTTTCGCCGCAGCCGCGCTTTATGCACATGGAAGCGCTGGCTCCGGGCGAGATGTGGCACCTGGGCATATGGCTAATATTCTTCTTTTTCAATATCATCGGCGAGGAGATGATGTGGCGGGGCTACCTGCTGCCGCGGATGGAGCTTGCTCTGGGGCGCTATGCATGGCTGGTCAACGGTGCGCTCTGGGCGATATTCCATATTCCCTTCGGCTGGCATATGGTGCTGATGCTGCTGCCGATATTATTCATCCAGCCCTGGATTGTTCAGCGCCGCGGCAATACCTGGATCGGCGTCGTAATCCACGGTCTATTGAACGGCCCGTCGTTTGTAATGATTTCTTTAGGAATAATTGAATGAAACTGAAAAAGAATTTCCTGCATATTTATATATTAATACTGATCTCAGTTGCTATGCTGGTAGTCAATTATCATTATCTCGCAACTAATTATTTTATCCCGATTGCAAATTTTGAACAGGAAATCAGCGGCGATATAATCGTATATCTCGACGCCGCCAATGCATGGCAGGAATCCCCGGACGCGATTTATTCGGCATACTTCGATGAAATAGTCGGGGCGGGGTGGTTCCTGTATCCGCCGCCGAGCATTGTGTTCTTTGCTCCGCTGACCTGGGTGCATCCCAATATCGCCTATCTGCTGTTTTCATCTGTCGGGATATTATGCTTTCTCGCAAGTTTATTGCTGCTGTATAGAATCATCAACCGACGGTTTGGCGTTAACTTCGGCCCCGCAATGATAGCCGGGCTTCTGGTGATTGGCCTCAGTTTTGCGCCGATGGTATATAATGCCCGCTATGCCCAGGTTATGCCCTTTTTATTATTAATCATGGCGGCATTCTATTTTAATTCCGAAAAAGGTAAGACAGGAATCGCCGCATTTTTACTCGCGCTTGGGTTCTGGCTGAAACTCTATCCGATTATTCTTTTGCCGCTTATGTGGAATCGTAATCGCAGAAGCGCTCTGATAGGTTTTGCAATCGGTCTGATTGCTCTTCCTGTGGTATTGCTTCCGCTGGTGCCGTTTGATATGTATATATATTATTTTACATATGTGCTGCCCAAAGCGGGCTATATGATCACCGCAGCGCCATTCAATCAGTCGCTTATGTCGTTCCTGCTGGCGCTTAATATTCCGGTGGATCTATACCACACATGGCCATCGCTTGTTGTTCCGTTTTGGGCAAAATTAATCCATTATCCGTTCGCCGCGTCGGTTTTCTTAT
>CAZEMR010000053.1:7057-20718 GCA_964513465.1 uncultured Hyphomicrobiales bacterium | reverse complement strand
TTGATACATATTTTCAGGAATTTGCTTTCTAATGCAGTGAAATTCTCTCCGGCCGGAAGCGAAATTCACATCAGCCAAAAAATATTGGGTGATAGAATAATTACAAAAGTGAAAGATAACGGTTCGGGTATTGCGGCTGATGATATAAAGTATATGTTCGATCCGTTTCATCGCGGGAAAAATGTCGAAACGGTAGGCGGAATCGGGCTTGGGCTAACCATAGCTCAGGAATGCGCCCGCAAGTTGGGCGGCGATATCGAGGTCGAAAGCGAGCTTGGCAGGGGCACGACATTTACGGTGGATCTGCCGGTTATGGAATAAAAAAAGCCGCCGGTGTGAGCGGCGGCAACATATTGTAATATATATATTTATGGCGATCAAAAATTGATCTGGGTAGTCAGTGTGACTGAAGTTTCCGGGTAAATATCCGTTGCGGTGCCGATCATATTCTGAAAATCGAGCAGCAGCATATTCCGCTTGTAGAAATCATAGCCGATGCCTGCTATCATCATGCGGTAGGCGTATTTATCCTTCATGCGCTCGGGATTGAAATAATCATAGCGTGCCATCAGCTTGAAGTGGCGGCCAATGCGGGTTTCGCCGAATAAGGAGTATCCGGAGTAGTCGATCGAATTGCCGTTGTCGTCGACGATTTTGCCTTTGCGGTCGCCCTGGCCGGCCATGACCTGGCCCGTAAGTGTAATAAATTCATTCTCATAGCTGAGCATGCCTGCGTTGAGCTCCCAGTTGGGGCTTTTTTCGAATTTTTCATTCAGATTGCCCTGGCCGAATATGCCGGACCATGATAGCTGCAGGCCGGGGACGATGTCTGGCAGCGGTCGCAGCGTCACGCGGCTCTGTAAAGTTTTGTTGGGGTTATTCTCGAGCACGCTGTATCCCGCGCCATTGAAAAAACCCAGCGAGAAGCTGCCATAGCGGCCCGGGAGCTTGGAGTTGACGTTTTCCCGGTAGTCCTCGCTCATTTTGCCGCCGATGAGGCCCTGCCAGTTGAAGCCGAAATCAGCGGAGTTGAATATGCCGGCGCGCTCCATGAACATAGTGCCCTGCATACGGTAGTAGTTAACGTTTTGCTCGAACATGAGCCAGGGGGTGTGGCTCAGGCCGAATTCGACCCAGCTATCGTTCCAGAACGCGAAGTCCGGGATATGGAAGGCTGCATATAAATATTTCAGGCGCTCTTCGATGCCGTCGTCATCTTCGTAAACGTCAAGTGTGATGCGGAATTTCAGGTATGGGGTGATTTGATTTTTTACGCCGAAATATGCCCGGCCGATCTTGAATTCACTATCGTCAAAATTGCTCTTTTCGTGGGAATAATGCGCGCGATAGTGGAGATAAGCGGTGCAGTGGATAGTCGGATTAAGTGTGGATTTACCTTTTGAAACTTCTTCTTCTTTGGAGCTAAGCGGCTGCGTCATAAGTACTAATGCAAGTATCAGAATTATGTTTTTCATCCCTGCCAATAATAAGATTTCACAAATACTAATTTAAGGAAATATTAAAATAAGACTAAGTATGTTAATACACAATTAAGTTTGTTAAGATTGCGTTAAGTTTGATTTTCGAAGTAAAATTACAATATACGGAATATTTATGAAATATGGCAAGATAAAATATTGGCGCGGGGGCGTCGTTTTTTTAGATTGGTAAACAACTCGCACAAATACGGAAAGCATAAGCCAATTATGAAATTTGCCCGCTATATAATTATTGCTATCGCAATTATCGCGCTCGGATCAAGCGCAGCCGCACAGAAAATATTGATTCCTATGGATTTATCGCAGTCTAATCACCTGAAGGCATACGGCCTTGTCTACTGGAATCTGACACGTGGCCAGAAGGTGGACTGGCTGTTGAACTATCGCGGCGGCTCGTTTATGATGGAATATTCAGACGCAGTGGCCGCCGAATGCCGCATCCGCGGGATTGGGTTCGAGAATATCTCGCCCGGCACCGCATCGTCGATATATTCGGAAGTACAGGCCGACGGTGTGAATATGGATGTGGTAATTCTCGAGAAAGCGCCTAAAATCGCGGTCTATGCGCCGCCGGGATCTCAGCCCTGGGACGACGCTGTCCGCCTTGCGCTGGAGTACGCCGAGGTCGATCACGAAGTAATATGGGACGAAGACGTGATCAAGGGCAAGCTGCACGAATACGACTGGCTGCATCTGCACCACGAGGATTTCACCGGGCAGTATGGCAAATTCTGGGCCAGCTTTCGCAACCAGCCCTGGTATATCCAGCAGCAGGCGCTCAACGAGAGCATGGCCCGCAAGCTGGGATTCAATAAAGTATCCGAACTCAAAAAGGCGGTGGCGCTAAAAATCCACCAGTACGTCGAGGATGGTGGCTTTATGTTCGCAATGTGCAGCGCCACAGACACTTACGACATCGCCATGGCCGCGATGAATGTTGATATCTGCGAATCCATGTTCGACGGCGACCCGGCCGATCCGAACGCCAACCAGAAGCTGAATTATGACAATACATATGCCTTCGAGGATTTTCAGCTTAAGATGGACCCCTACGAATACGAATTCTCGACTATTGACGTGGGCCCGACAAGTCTTGACAATCCGGATGCTGATTATTTCACGCTTTTCGAATTTTCGGCCAAATACGATCCGGTGCCGACGATGCTCACGCAATGCCATGTGAATATCATTCACGGATTTCTTGGCCAGACCACCGCATTTCACGAAAATCTGATCAAAAAATCGGTCATAAAGCTGGCCAAGCGCGAGGGCACCGATGAGGTTAAATATATACATGGCATCATCGGCCGCGGCACATTCACCTGGTATGGCGGTCACGACCCCGAGGATTATCGCCACGCTGTGGGCGATCCGCCGACCGAACTCGATCTGTTCAAAAGCTCTCCGGGATACAGATTGATACTCAATAATATATTATTCCCCGCCGCAAAGAAGAAAAAACAGAAGACCTGATCGGGCTAATATTTTGGATAATTCAGCCAAATTTTGAAAGTCTCGCTGAGTGTTGGTATATTTGCCTAATTATTTTTAAATCATGGGATGAATCGAAGTGTTCCGGCGATTAATATATCTTCTGCTGTTTTTCGCCGCTGCGAGCGGTATCCGGGCGGAAATCAATATCAATATCAATGATACCACTCTGGTGCGCGGTATTGACTATCGCATTCCCGTGTATGCCGATCTGAACGAATCCGAAGGCGGAGAACTCGAGATCGGCTTGCGCTACAGCGGAGTAATGCTCCACATAAAATCAGTGGCTGCCGGAACGCAGTATCTTATGCAGTGCGATCCGCCGCAGTATTCGACGGATCTGAGCATTCCCGAGCGCGCCGCACTGACCGTCGCCTGCGGGGATTTATCGGCCGGGGCCGGAGAGCTTTTCGCGATTAATCTCGAGGGGCTGGCCGGACCTGATACGCTGACGTGGCTGGTGGTCGAATACGTAAAAATCAATGGCGAAATCGTATCTGATCTGCCCGATTCGGCGCTTATCACAATCCCCGGATCGCCAGTGCAGCAGACCTTTCCGGAGAATATCGGGCTTTGCTATCCTAATCCATTCGGCTACGAGGCGCGCATTCCTTTCAGCATTTCGAAAACCACAGATGTCAGCTTTTATATATATAATCTCGCGGGCGAAAAAATCCAGCAAATCCCAGGCGAAAACGACCGCCTGAGGTATCATATCATCGATTCGGAAGGGAATTCGCAGGAGGGACAGGAAAAAATCGAACTCGCGCGCGGGAAATACACGCTCTATTTCGAGCCGGATATTCTGAGGATGTCCATGGGGATGTATGTGGTAATAATGAAAACCGAATCCGGAGTATATCGAACTAATTTTATGTATATTAGATGAAAAAATTTATTTATTCCGGAATAATTTTGCTTGTCATCTGCGCAACGGCGGCGTTTGCTCAGCCGGCGAGGCAGGACAGCATGACGGTTAAGAACTCCGAGGGCAAGGAGTTCTGGCTATGCTTTATGCGCAATTTTCAGGAAAAATCCAAGCAGGACTCTCCGAATGACCTGATGCTCGAGCTGTTTATTACGGGCGATAAGGACGCAAAAGTTACCATAGAAATCCCCGCTCTGGGATATAAAAAAGAGCTTTCGCTGCCCGGCGGCACAGTCGAAAACGTCAAACTCGACCCCTCGGCTCAGATCGTTACCAGCGAAGTCATCGAAGTAGATCATGGCATTCATGTGACGTCCGACAACCCGATCTCGGTATATGGCCTAAGCCGCCGATTTCAGACGACCGACGCCTAGCTCGGGCTGCCGATGCGTGGGCTCGGGCGGGAATACCGGGTGATGGGCTATTCGCTCTCGATTATTCTGGTATCCGAATTTTCAATCGTGGCTACCGAGAATAATACGCGCGTGACGATCACTCCGCGGGTGGAGACAGTCGAGGGCCAGCAGCCCGATAAACCGTTCGACGTTACGCTCAACCGCGGCGATGTGTATCAGGTGGCGGCAAAGTACAATCCGCGTTCGCGGCGTAACTGCGATCTGACGGGTTCGCATATCGTATCGAACAAAACGATCGCCGTATTCGGCGGACACCAGTGCTCGTATGTCCCGGAGCGGGTGCAGGCCTGCAATCATCTGGTAGAGCAGATGCCTCCGGTGCAGTCATGGGGCAAGCATTTTTATATCGGCAAAATGGAGGGCCGCAGTAATTATACATATCGTGCGCTGGGGCATTATCCCGATACCCGCGTATTCGAGGATAATCAATTAATCGGAACAATCGGCCCGGGAGAATATATCGAGCGGCGGCCGACTAGCAGGGTTCAGCTGACTGCCAGCCATCCGGTGCTGGTGGCGCAGTATTCGCATGGCTATAAAGTCGGCGATTCGATTGGCGACCCGATGATGCTGCTGATCAGCCCCACCCAGCAATTTTTGAATAAATACCGCTTTGCTACTCCGGTGAACGGCGAATGGAAGCATTATATAAATGTGGTGGCTCCGGACGACGCAATTCGGACGATGACGCTCAACCGCCGGAAAATTGACCCGAAGATATTCCACCGCATCGGCATCAGCCGCTATTCGATCGCTTATATCGAAGTGCCGTTCGGAACTCATGTTATCGAATCGTACTATCCATTCGGAATGTATTCATATGGCTTCGGATTCGGCGAGGACGCCTTTGACGCGTATGGCACCATGGGCGGGCAGTCATTCTTCGAATACGTCCCACAGCCGGATACGCTCGCGCCGATGGCCGAGGCGATAGACACAATACCCGGCAAAATGAATATAATAATCCGCGACGACCGGGTGGACGACCGCGGCATTGAACTCGTCGAAATTGCGGAGAAGATTAATTTTAATTCCAAAATTCCACAGTACGAAACCGGCATCCAGCAGGTGGCGGTAAGCGCGGCGCCGGATGCCCTCGGCGAACCTGGCAGGCTTGTGATCCGCACCGAGGATATGGCCGGAAACGAGGCATACTATACGATTTGCTATATATATAATATCGCGCTGGACGAATATGTGCTGAATTTCCAGTCCGGCCCCGAGGAATGCTACACCGACGGCCTCAATTCGATCGGCGCTTTCGGAAGCTTTGCGATTAATATGCACAATGCGGGATTCTCGCAGACCGGCCCGATTGCCGCACCCGGGACATTCGACGACATCACTGCGCTCAACGGCGGATTTGGTCTTTATTACGGGCGGCGGCTCGATCTTCGATGGCAATTGTCCGGGCGGCTCTCGCTGAACAGCTACTCCGGCTGGCTGAGTGCGCCGGACAGCATTATTTCGCACACATGGTCGCATGTGGATTCGGCGATTGTGCCATATCAGGAATCGCGGATGCTCTCGATAGCGGGATATTATGCGCATCTTGACTTCGGGGCAGAGTATTACCTGCGCGAATATTTTTATCTTACCGGCGGAATCAATCTGGCGATAAGCATGTCCAAATCAATCGATTACAAAAAGCGTATTCTGATCCCATCGGACTTCACCTTTATGAACGGCGAGCGCGAAATCCGCGAGGCCGGCTATCCCGAAAAGCTCGAATCGCTCAATTCGCTGAATTTCGGTCTGTTTGCCGGAGCGGGAGTGAATTATCCGATCAATTACCGAATTCATGCCTTCGGCGAAGCGAAATATATATATTACCCCGGCGATCTGACCGGCGACGCCTCGTGGTCGATCCGCCGGCTGGAATTTTTGCTTGGAATTAAATATAAATTCTGATATTGACCGCCATGAGACCTGCCCTTGCTATTTTATTCAAGGAATTGCGAAGCGAATTTCGAACGCGCCACGCCATATCGGCGTTGCTGCTTTTTGTGGTGGCAGCCGTGGTACTGGCCATATTTGCCGCAGGCGGAAGACCTCTGGACGAGAAATTCGGCGCGGGAATAATGTGGCTGATATTTTTCTTTGCGGCGATGACTTCGCTCGGGCGCAGCTTTGTTAGCGAGGTGGAGCGCGGCACTGATCTGCTTCTGCGCATTTCGGCGCCATCCGGGGGAGTATATTTCGGGAAATTAATATTTAATATATTGCTGCTTGCGGCGCTGGATATATTCGGCGCGGCGCTGTTTTTATTTCTGGGCGATCTCCCCGGCGTCGCAGCCCCGGTGATATTCTGGGCATCAATTGCGTTGGGCAGCATAGGCCTTGCCGGAGCGATGACGCTTATATCGGCAATAATCAGCCGCGCTGGCCACAAAAACGCAATGCTGCCGGTGCTGGCATTCCCGATAGTATTCCCATTGCTTTTGGTATCGGTCGAGGCGACCAGCTACGGATTCGCCAGCGCCTCTGAAAATTCCATCAATGCGCTCGCCCAGGTAGCAGCCTATTGCGGAATTGTGATCGCCGCGTCGTGGCTGCTGTTCGACATAGTCTGGGAGGAATGATTTACGCTTCGCCCTGCTACTCTTTGCGGGCTTTCTCTTCGGCTTCGCGCTGGCTGACGGGTATCGAGAACGAAAAGGTCGATCCCTTGCCCAGCGAGCTTCGCACCCACACGCGCCCGTGATGCGCTTCGACCAGCTTTTTGACTATCCATAGCCCGAGGCCGCTGGACGTCTCGTCGCCGGTTGGTTTGGCGCTCAGTTTTGAGCCCCGCTGGAATGCGCGCTTGATGTCGTCTTCCGATAGTCCGAGGCCGTTGTCGTTGACTTCGACCACGACGGTACCGTCAACATTTTGCGCCTTGAGCCGCACTGCGCCGCCCTCCTGAGTGAATTTAATGCCATTGGACATCAGATTGTCGACCACCTCGTCGATTTTCTGGACGTCGACCTCGACGTTGGGCAGATTGTCCGGCACATCGTAAATTAATTTAATATTTTTCTTGTCTGCCGCGACTTTGTTGCGATTATACACATCCTTCAGAATATCGGTTACATCGACCGAATCATAATCGAGCATCAGGCTGCTGCACTCAAGCGCAAGTATTCGCGATACTTCCTGCGACAGCGAGACAATCTTGGTGGTGGTCTCGAAAATGTCGTTGATCACATCCTGCTGCTCGTTGGCCGTCAGGTCGTAAGAGCGCAACAGTTCCACAAGGCTTTTGATCAGCGCGGCGGGATTCTTGATGTCGTGGATAATCACCGCAAAAAGTTCGTCCTTCTGGTTCTGGAGTTCCTCCATCTCCGACTGGCTGGTCGATAGCTTCTTGACGCTGTCTTCCAGTTCCTTATTGCGCTTTTTCAATTCGATACCCCGGGCCTGCATTGCGTCTATCTGCCCCCGGAGAGATGCAATCTCTGCGCGGAGGTTGCTGTTCTCGGCCTGCAGCTTTTCGAATTCGGTTTTGGATTGTCTGTTTTCGGACATATCTTCGCCCTTTGAACTATTACTGGAACTTTTTTTATTTTTAATAATTAAAAATGATACAAGACCGGCAATCGCAAATCCGAATATCATCCCGAAAATTGATGAAATCAGATCGAATGCGCCGATCGAAGGAATATGCGCTGCGGAGTCGGATTTTGAAGTATCGGCCTTGGGCATATTGGCAATTTTTTCTTCCAGCGCGATGACTTTTTTCATCAGCTCGGCTTCGCGGTCGTCCACCCGGAATTTAATAAGTAGCGGATCTGCGCGCCATGTCCGCTGCAGGTCGAATGCGCCGATGCGGAAAACATAATCCCCCTCGGGCAAATTGATATAGCTCGTCACCGGCGAATTATGAGTACGCACCGCCGAGTCCTGCTCGGTTTTCAGCGAGGTCTCGAACAGAAACGGCTGCTTGCCCGCTTTCTCTGCTTCCAGGTGATAGCCGAAGGTGATCGAATCCGATGTGGAAACAACCACATTGTCGAAGCTGTCGCGGGGCACATCCTCGCCGTTGATTTTGATATAATCCGGGCTGATTTGGCGTGCGGCGTCCTGTTGTGCATCCGTTGGCGCAGCCGTAATAATTATCAAAAACAATACAAATATCAGTCGAAATCCGCCCATAAAGCTTGCGGTCGGAGTGTTCATCATTCCCTGCTTTATTTTCATGTTTTATAATCCGAATACTATTTTACTCAGGAGTTAAATATAATAAAATATTATATAAATATGGTTAATACCGAGGATAAATTCTCTCCGGCAAAAACAATCAATAATAATGCCTAAATAAATGAACCTGATTCAGTTATCGGTTCGGATGGGGAATATATTTAGCGGACGGCTATGATTTTGGATTGAACCCGAAGCTGCGGAGCATTCCGGGGTCGCTGCGCCAGTGTTCGCGCACCTTTACGAATAATTCCAGGAATACGGGCATGCCCAGATGGTCTTCGATTTCCTCGCGCGATTTCTGGCCAAGTTTCTTGATCGCGCTGCCCTTTGCGCCGATTATGATCTTTTTCTGCGAAGCGCGCTCGACCACTATGTCGGCAGCGATATACCACTTGCCGGCGGCCCGCTCGGTGAATTCGCGGATAAGCACTTCGGCCGAATACGGCACCTCCTCGCGGAACATCAGGAATATCTGCTCGCGGATAATCTCAGCAGTGAAGAATCGCTCGGGAAGTGTGCTGAGCACGTCCGGATCATAGTAATAATGGCCTTCGGGCAGGCGTTCGATAAGCACCCGCTCCAGCTCGTCGAGATTATCGCCCTTCAGCGCGGAGATCGGCACTATGTCCGAAAAAAGCCCGGTGGCGTCGAGTTCGGCGATAACGGGCAGAATTTTCCTTTTGTCGAATGCGGTGTCGGTTTTATTAATCGCGCAGATCACCGGACGCGAGGTTCTGCCGAGGAATTGCTGCATGGATTTGTCGAAATAGCTCTCCCATGTGGTAAAACGCTCCAGATCGACAAGCACAAGCATGGCGTCGGCTTCCTCGACCGATTCGGCGACGTATTTCATCATAAGGCGCTGCATCTCGTATTTCGGGGCAATTATCCCCGGCGTATCGAAAAACACGACCTGGAAGTCGCGGCGAGTCAGTATGCCGAGTATCTTGCGGCGGGTGGTCTGCGCCTTGGGGGTGACGATCGAAAGCTTATCGCCGACCATTGCGTTCATCAGGGTCGATTTGCCCGTATTCGGTTTGCCGATAATTGCCACAAATCCGGATTTCATTTATTAATTCCAATATGATTCAACAAAAAAGGCCGCGCGGCGGCGGCCCGAAATTTTTTGCATATAAATATTATTCGGATTCGCTTTTTTCTTTGCCGAAAAATTTGATAATTCCATAAGGAATAATCACACAATACCCGATCACCAGCAATAGCGGCGCAATCGAAACGGCCATCGGGTTGTTCCATGTGCCGTCGGGTACCGCGGGATCTTCGGTGATGCCGGTTGCCATCAGCGCAAAGCCGATAAGGATAACCACAAGCCCCGCGCCGAGTATCATAAAATTGCGTTTATTCCAGGGAATATTCCAGCTTACGGACGCTTTTTTTGAGCGTACGCCGCGGCCGGAGACTTTCGTTTTTTGGGTGTCTGATTTTGCCATGTCAGATCCGTATTAATTCTCAGATATACTTAATTTTCAGTGACTGCAAATTTAAGCATTAATTGTATAAAAAATCAAAGTTTTATGTATCAGCCAAATTATTTACGGCATTTGATGGAATTATTTGAATGAATTCAGAATATTCCATATTTTAAATTTAATGGAAATATTCGAAAACAAAAAATGGAATAAGTGTGGAAAACAGCACGGAAAATAAACAGGATAAACGGGGAAAACTATTCCTTGTCTCTACTCCGATAGGAAATTTTGACGATATTACGATGAGGGCCATCAAAGTGCTTAAGGCATGCGATATAGTGATTTGCGAAGAGATCAAAGAGGGTGCCCGCACACTGAAAAATGTCAATATCACAAAAAAAATGGAACCGCTCAACGAGCAGAACGAGGCCGAGCAAACACCTATGCTGCTCGAGTGGCTGCGCAACGGAATGAAGCTGGCGATGATAAGCGACGCAGGCACTCCGCTATTTGCCGATCCGGGGCTTCCGCTGGTGCAGGCCTGCATACGCGAAAATATAAATATCGAGGTCGTTCCCGGCGCTTCCAGCATAATGACCGCGCTGGTTCGCAGCGGATTTTCGCTGAAGCAATTTCTTTATGCCGGATTCCTCAGCCGCCAGCGCGACGAACGCCGCCGCCAGGTTGAGCGGCTTGCGCAGGAGGCGCGCACTGTTGCGGTGCTCGAAACCCCCTACCGGCTGATGCCATTGCTCGAGGCAGCCAGCGATATTATGCCCGGACGCCACGCATATGTGGGCTGCAACCTGACCTTGCCATACGAGACGCATCACTATGGTACATTCCGCGAATTGATGAATAAATTCAAAAAGGAAAGATTCAAGGGCGAATTTGTGATCGTATTCGAGGGCGTCGCGCTCAGCGAATTCGAGCAAATGCGCGAACAGCGCGAGCAGCGGGGATTCTCGCAGGAACGCAGATTTGGAAGCAAGCCATACGGCAAACCCTCGGGCAGAGGATATTCCCGACCCGGAGGAAAGCCGCCCGGCAAGCCCTATCAGCGCTCGGGCGATAAACCTTATGGTCGCTCCGGCGATAAACCTTACGGCCGTTCCGGCGATAAACCTTACGGCCGCTCGGGCGATAAACCCTATGGTCGCTCCGGCGATAAACCTCGCGGAGGAAGCTATGATCGCTATGGTGAGAAGTCCGGCGGCAAATCATACAACCGTTATGGCGAGAAGCCCTCCGGCAAGTCATATGGCAAACCTGGCGACCGGAAATCCGGCCGTGGTGGTAAGCCTTCAGGGCGCGGGCCCGACCGTAAGAAATAATTCGCCAATGATTTGCGTTTTATATATATAGGTATTCTGCCAAAATATCCAATTCAGATAAGCAAAATCAATTAAAAGTATTCGTTAAATTTATATAATGGTGCAATAATGGCTTCCTTCAGTATCTCCGGAAATATTGTCGATATTCACAACAGGGAAATCTTTCCCGGAACGATTGAAATCGAAAACGGAATGATCGCCCGCATAAATCGCGAGGAGGATAAGAAGTACGATACCCACATTGCGCCCGGCCTCATCGACGCCCACGTTCATATCGAGAGCTCGATGATGGCCCCATCGGAATTCGCGCGACTTGCGGTTGCCCATGGCACTGTGGCCACGCTAAGCGATCCGCACGAAATAGCAAACGTGCTCGGCATGGACGGCATAGACTTCATGGTTGCCAACGGCCGCCAGGTGCCGTTCAAATTCTACTTCGGGGCGCCTTCGTGCGTGCCGGCCACTCCGTTCGAATCCTCCGGCGCAAAGATCAAGCCGGAGAATATCCGCGAATTATTCAAAAAAAATAAAGCGCATTACCTCAGCGAAGTAATGAATTTCCCCGGTGTTATCCACAGCGATCCGGCGGTGATGAACAAAATCGCCATTGCCCGCGAGATGAACCGCCCGATTGATGGCCATGCCCCGGGATTGCGCGGCGAAGAGCTGCGGAAATACGTCGAATCGGGAATTACTACCGACCACGAGTCGTTTTCGATCGAGGAGGCCCGCGAGAAGATTTCGCTCGGCATGAAGATACTCATACGCGAGGGCTCGGCGGCGAAGAATTTCGCTGCGCTGCACCCGCTGCTCGGCGAAAGCCCGGATATGTGTATGCTCTGCAGCGACGACAAGCACCCCAACGACCTGGTCAGAGGCCATATAAATGAATTGATAAAGCGGGGAATTGCCGAGGGGTACGACCCAATCACAATGCTGCGCGCGGCCAGCCTCGTGCCGGTCATGCACTACGGCATCCCGGTAGGACTGCTGCGGCCGGGCGACCATGCGGACTTCATCGTCTTCGACAATTTCGAGGAATTCAATATCCGCTATACATATATAAACGGCAAGACAGTGGCAGCCGACGGCGAGAGCTTTATTAACAAAATTTCCTACGAAAAAATCAATTACTTCGAAGCCGACGAAAAGGAAACAGATGACTACCGAATCGAAGCCAAAAGCGACAGCATCCGCGTAATCGAAGCAATCGACGGCGAGCTGATTACTAATAGCACAACCACCGAAGCCAAAATCGTCGAGGGCAATGCAGTGGCCGACCCAGAGCGCGATATACTAAAAATCGCCGTGGTCAACCGCTACGACAACGAGCCGCCCGCGATTGCATTCGTCCGCGGCTTCGGACTCAAACGCGGCGCAATTGCTACCAGCGTGGCCCACGATTCGCACAACGTGATCGGAGTCGGCGCCAGCGATAAGGATCTGATGCAGGCCATCAACGCGGTGATCCGCAGCAAGGGCGGGATGGCGGTATCGGACAAAATGCGGCTCGATGTATTGCCGTTGCCGGTGGCTGGACTGATGAGCAGCGAAGGCGGATACCACACTGCGGCCAAATATACCGCAATCGACACCTCTGCCAAACAGCTCGGCACCCCGCTCGAAGCGCCCTTTATGACGCTTTCGTTCATGGCGCTGCTGGTCATCCCCGAGCTTAAGCTCAGCGACAAGGGGCTGTTCGACGGAACAACATTTAAATTCACCGAATTATTTGTTTAAAGCATTTTTGGTTTAATTATTTGAAAAATGGTGGAAATTTGATCGTAAAAATCAAAAGAATAAATGACGAATTCGCCGATCTTCCGCTGCCGCGATACGCCACGGAGGGGTCGGCAGGAATGGATGTTTATGCCGCAGTAGATAAGCCGGCCAAAATCGATCCGGGCCGGACGATGATGGTCCCGACGGGAATCGCTATCGCGCTAAGCCAGGGCTACGAGTGCCAGGTGCGCTCGCGCAGCGGACTAGCCGCCAAAAACGGGATTTTCGCGCTCAATGCGCCGGGCACAATCGACAGCGACTACCGCGGCGAGATCAAAATTATTCTCTCGAATTTCTCGGCCGAACCCTTCATAATAAGCCGGGGCGACCGAATCGCCCAGCTCGTATTCGCCCGCTACGAAAAGGTCGAACTCGAGCAGGTAAGCGATCTGGACAGCACCGCCCGCGGCGATGGCGGATTCGGCAGCACCGGAATTAATTCCGATTAAATATATATAGATGCCGGAAATATTTCTGACAATACTGATTGCCGCGGCCACCGGATTCACCGCCGGGATGTTCGGCATCGGCGGATCGGTCGTGGCCACTCCCCTGCCCTCGGCGATAATCTCTGCCGGAGCCGGGTCGCTCCGCTA
>CAZEMR010000053.1:0-6957 GCA_964513465.1 uncultured Hyphomicrobiales bacterium | reverse complement strand
TGGCCACTCCCCTGCCCTCGGCGATAATCTCTGCCGGAGCCGGGTCGCTCCGCTACATGTGGGCGGGTATGGTCGATTTTCGCATGGCCGGCATTGCGATCGCGGCGGCGATACCCTTCGGGATGGCTGCGTCGTGGGCCAGCGGAATTATCGGCGGCGAGATACTGATTGTCGCCAAGGCGGGATTGCTGGTGTTTCTCGGCATTCGTTTTTTATATATTCCTAAAAAATCTAAAAAATCCGAAAACCAATCCGGCGGGATTTTGACATTGATTCTGCCGGGAATGCTTGCCGGAATCATATCCGGGCTGCTCGCAGTCGGCGGAGGCGTGGTGCTGGTCACAGCATTCAATAAGCTCAGCGGACTCGAGATGAAGCGGGCTGTGGCGACCTCGCTGTTCTGCGTTGGCGCTCTGGCGCTGGTCAATAGCCTGGTGCACCTAAGCTCTGGGCATATCGATCCGGAAATCGCGCTGGTGATGATGCTGCTCGCTTGGCCGTTTGCAATAATCGGCGCGAGATTTGCTATGGATATGAAAAACCGCGCGCTCGAACTCGCCTTCGGATGGGCGATGATCGCATTCGCAGTTTATTTTATTTTGTATCAAATAATTGACAATTAATATATTTATGCAACCACGAATCGTATTCATGGGCACGCCTGAATTTTCGGTGCCCACACTCGAAAAGCTCAATACGGAATTCGGCGTCGATTGCGTCGTCACCGTTCCCGATAAGCCTCGCGGCCGCGGCCGGAAAATGATCCCATCGGCCGTAAAGGCGCGCGCTCTCGAGCTCGGGCTTCGCATCCTCCAGCCGGAATCCCTCAAGGACGAAGATTTTGTAAATGAAATAAAAAAGACAGAACCGGATATCATAGCCGTTGTGGCGTTCCGCATATTACCGCCGGAAGTATATCAGCAGGCGCGGCTGGGAGCATTCAATATTCACGCGAGCCTATTGCCGAAATACCGCGGCGCGGCTCCCATCAACTGGGCGATTATCAATGGCGAAAAGTCCACCGGGCTGACCTCATTCCTGCTCGAACGCAAGGTCGACACCGGCCGGATATTGATGCAGCACGCATTCGATATCCCCGAAAACGCGACCGCCGGCGATCTGCACGATATGATGATGCCAATGGCCGCCGATATGGCCGCCGACACCGTGCGCATGCTCGCAAGCGGCGATTACGCGGCCATGCCACAGGACGATTCCACCGCCACCCCCGCGCCCAAGATATTTCGCGAACACTGCGAAATCAAATGGGGCGGCCACGCGATGAACGTCGGCCACCTGATTAACGGCGTATCCCCCGTGCCCGGCGCATGGACTATGCTGGACGGGAATATCGTCAAAATTCTGCGCTGCGAGCCATGCAGCTGCGGACGCGGCGAAGCTGGCAGCTTTGCGATCGAAGGTGACCGGATGATAGTCTACTGCGGCAAAGGGATGATCGAGGTGAAGGAAATCCAGCCCTCGGGCAAGCGTCCGATGGCTGCCCGCGACTTCATTCGCGGCTGGCGCGGCCCAATGCAGGGGCGTTTCGAAACGGCTGAATGATTATATATAATTATTTAAAAAATAAAGAATTTTGGCAGATAAGCCGAGTTTTCGTATTTTATAATATATTGGAATTCTATTTTTCATTCATACCTCTTAGATAAGGATTACAGATGAAGAGAATCGGTGTTCTGACAAGCGGGGGCGACGCTCCCGGTATGAATGCACATGTCCGCGCAGTGGTAAGAGCCGCACTCGCCCGCGGACTCGAAATCTACGGCGTGATCGGCGGATACAGTGGAATGATCGAAGGTACTTTCGAGAAGCTCGACCGCCGCAAGACCGCCAACATCATAGCCAAGGGCGGCACAATTCTGAAGACCAGCCGATCGAAGGAATTCCGCAATCCGGGCGGACGGGCCGCAGCCGCAGAGCGCATCCGCGAAGCCGGTATCGAAGGCCTGATTTGCTGCGGAGGCGATGGTACTTTCCGCGGTGCACATGCCCTATGGGAGGAGCATGGCATTCAGGTAATCGGCACTCCCGGCACAATCGACAACGACCTTTACGGCACATATTATACAATCGGCTACGATACCGCTATAAATACCTGCATTCAGGCGATCGACCGCATCCGCGATACGGCCGATTCGCATGGCCGCGTATTTATCGTAGAGGTAATGGGCCGCCATGCCGGATTCATCGCAATGGACGTCGGAATCTCGACCGGCGCTGAATTCATAGCAGTCCCCGAGACTGTTACCAATATGGATATACTCTATCAGCGTATACTCAAGCAGGGACGCCACAGCCGCACAATCGTAATAGTCGGCGAGGGCGACGAGGTCGGTGGCGCAGCAAAAATCGCTAATATGCTTAATGATAAATATGAAATACCAGCCAAAGTGACAATACTGGGGCATGTGCAGCGAGGCGGCAGCCCGACTGTGCGCGACCGCGTGCTGGCCAGCCATCTCGGAGTGGCAGCGGTGGATGCGCTGATCGACGGACTGACCGATATAATGGTTGGCCGCATCCATCACGATATAGAATATACGCCGCTGGTGGATACCTGGACTAAAGAGAAGCACCTGTTCAGCTATCTGATAGAGCTGGCCGACCTATTGGTATAAATTTTCACTAATCAGGGTTAATCTATGGCTATTGATTTTGACCGAATTGTTAAGCTCTACTATTCCCAGGGCATTATCGCCTTCGGAAAGGTGGAAAATCCTGCGAATAATACTATCGAAAAAGATCTGCGCCAGGCGCAGTTCATGATAGACGTACTCGAAGTATTGCAGGAAAAAACCAAAGGCAATCTGAACGAAGAAGAAGAACAAAATCTGAAAGACGCACTCGAAAACCTGCGAATGCTTGCAGAAGAGGAAGCAGGCAAGGAAAAATCAGAAGAAAGCTGACATGAAAAGAATAGCATTATTTGAAAATACCGGAAAGCCAGAGGCGATTTCCTGGGCGGAATTTACTGCCCATAAACTAAAATCCTACGATGCCGAATGCTTCGCCAGACCGGAGCTTATTGCTGCCTTCGGCGAAGAAATGAACGACTACGTAAAGCCCCTGCCCATCGAGGAATTCGAAAAATTCGCCGATGTGGTTATATCATTCGGCGGCGATGGCACCATGCTCTCGGCCGCGCGAATGCTGATCGATACCGATATCCCGATCATGGGAGTCAACGTTGGCAAACTCGGCTTTCTCGCGGAATTTTCGATCTCCGAACTCGAGCAATCCATCCATGATCTGATGGAGGGTAACTATAGGGTGGTCGATCGCGCTGTGATCGAAACCCGCATAGCCGGCGAGGTGATTTATGCCCTCAATGATTTCGTGATCGAAAAGAAAACTTCGCCGCACATGATTGCCATCCAGGCATATGCAAACGAAAATTACATTGGCGATTACCGCGCCGACGGGGTGATTCTGACCACTCCGACCGGCTCGACCGCATACTCGCTATCGGCCGGCGGGCCGATTATCGCTCCATCGACCGAAGTGGTGTGCCTGACTCCGATTTGTCCGCATTCGCTTACTGTCCGGCCGCTGGTAATCCCGGATTCGCATGAGATTTCGCTCAAAATATATTCACGCTCCGGCGAAGCCAATTTTGTCGCCGACGGACAGGTATCGCGTACGCTGCACAACAACGAAACGGTTATCTGCAAGCGCTCGGATGCGCGAATTAAATTAATCAAGGCGATGGGCAGCTCGTATTATGACCTGCTCCGCGCAAAGCTGCTCTGGGCAACTTCTGTTGTGAAGCCGGACATCCCGAATAAATCGGGCGATTGATTTATATATATCATTTTATGTAAATCACTATATTATATTTATTGTTTCCCGTTCTGCTGCTGCTTTACGAGAATCCGCACGAAAGTGGACTTCATGCGGTGCACCAACTGACGCGACAGCTTGTCAGTCCGCTCGAATGCCGGCTCTGAGTACTGATCGCGGAATTCCTCCATCAGTTGCTGGCGGATTTCCTCGAATTTTTCGGCATATGGCTGGAGCAGATCGTTCGGCGAACTCTCCGACCATGCCCGGAACAAATCCACCTCCGATTCGATAATTTCTTCTGCTATCGGGACTTCCGTCGCGAGCTCCTCGCGTTCGTGGTCGAGGTATTCCCGCAGCGAGCCCAGATCGTAAACCTCTATCGAATCCGGCAGACCCGATGTATCAATATCCCGCGGAATTGCCATATCTATAATTATTTCCGGACATAAGCCCTGCGCTTCGAGCTCGATAAGCTGCTTATTCGCAACCACATACTCCGGCGCGCCTGTGCTCGAGAACACCGCCCGCGATTCGTAGAGATTATTCATCAGACGGTCGAGACCCGTGGCCTTGCCGCCATAGGTTTCGCGCATAATCTCGGCTTTCGAAAGAGTGCGATTTGCAAATATGAAATTCCGGAATCCCTTTGCCGACAGAGCCTCCGTCAGAATCTTTGTATTCTCGTTTACTCCGATGACTGTTACCTTATCCTCAGGGTCGAGCTTATCGATTAATATCTGCGAGGCCACCCCGCTGACGGATTGCTTCCCGCCGCCGAGCGAAGTCTTGCTGCGTACTTTCTTGCCCGCGCGGAATGCGGCATGAAATAATTTGTGAAGAACTTTGTCCACCGACTGATGCTCGCAGGCCATGCTGTATGCTTCCTTGATCTGGCCCTGAATCTGGTATTCGCCGATTACCAGCGACTCCAGGCCGGCGATCACGCGGAAAAGGTGGCGGGTGGCGTCCTCATTTTTGTATGTTTTGAATGCGTGAGCGAAACCCCCGGCGTCGATTCCCCTCTCCTTTTTATAAAATTCAGTGATAATATCGAATGCCGAAGCATTATTTCTATGCACCAGATAGAATTCGCAGCGGTTGCAGGTGGCGAGTATCAGTGCACCCTCGATCTGCGGCATTTCGCGGAGTATATCGATCGCGCCGGGTATCTGTCGCCGGGCGATCTGGAATTTTTCGCGCTCGGCGACCATGGATGTTTTGTGATTAATTCCGATTGCAGATAGAACGATTTCGCTCATTTTTCTATAAATTCAATAAATTAATAAACAAATAAATTATTACGATGAATTCAATGACCGATTAATCTACGAGATGATTTTTTCCGCAAGCTGCATTCCACCGCCCAGATAAGCAACCTCCGAAGCGCCGCGCCCATTCAGCCACCGGGCGGCTTCGTACGATCTCGGGCCGCGCTGGCAGACTACTAATACAGGCCGGGAGGTATCCAAATTGGACGCTTTTTCCCTGAAATATTTTATTGATATTTTCTCGTCTGCGCGCTCCAGCGGGTAGGCTTCAATTTCGCTTTCCTCGCGCACGTCGATGACGAGACCCTCGAATTTATCGATTTCGCCGGGTTCGATGCAGCGAATGCCCTCCTCCTGATTCAGAGCCATTGCCGCAAGATTGTTCAGCGGATTGAGCGGCCCGGAATGCGGCGGAGTGTAGGCGTGCTCTGCGTCGAGCAGGTCGTATAGCGTACCCTCGGCCGCGGCCATCTGCGTAAAGCTGTCGATATACCGCGTGACCTCGCCCCGGCCGACAAGCTGGAGCCCGAGCAGGCGAAGCGTTTCGCGTTCGTAAACGAGTTTTGCGTAAATGTCGTGATTCTCCGGATAATAATCCGGGCGATCGGTCCAGTTGCCGACGATGGTCGAGCACTCGTAACCGAGGATTCCGGCCAGCTTTTCGGTCAGCCCCGTCGATGCGGTGATCAGTTCGAACGCCTTCATCGAGATTGCGCCCACTGCCCCGCCGAAATTTGCATCGCGGCCGGCGATAGCGTCTGCGGCCACGCGGCCCTGGCGGTTGGCGAGAGACCCCAGCGGCAGCAGGCATGGCTTGCCGGTTATATAATTATTGATTTCGATGCAATCCCCCGCTGCGAAAATATTCGCGATATTCGTGCGCATCTGATTATCGACGGCGATGCCGCCACGGTCGCCTATGCGCACCCCCGCGCTGCGTGCCAGCCGAGTATCGGGCATTATTCCGGTGGCTATAAATACGTAGTCGCAATCGATTGATTCGCCGCTGTTTAGCGATACTGTCGGGTTGCCGTCGTCGTCCAGCTCTACCTTTTCGACGCGGGTGCGAAGGTGGAGGTTGACCCCCTCGTCTTCGTAAACCTTAGCGATCAGTCCGGCCAGCTCGCCGTCGAACGCCTTGGGCAGCAGACGGTCTTCCATCTCGACGATGTGGGTGTCGATGCCCCACAGACTGACCAGCGCCTCGGCCAGCTCGCAGCCGATATATCCGCCGCCGATTACCACTGCCGTGCCGACCTGCCCGGTCTGGGCTTTTTTGCGGAAGGCCTTTGCGTCGGCGGGCTTGATGAATGTCGAAATCCGCTCGGATTCCGGGCACGGGAAGGGTGGCCGGGAAGTCCTGCCGCCGGTTGCGATTATCAGATTGTCGTAGCCGAGCTCGAATTCCTCGCCGGACATGAGGTCGCGGCAACTGACGGTCTGCGCCGAGGTATCTATCGCTGTGGCCTCGGTGTGGATACGGGCTTCGACGCCCTTGACGTCGCGGAAAAATTCGGCGTCGCGCACCATCCCATAGGGCGTGGTGGCCAGCTCGAGCAGTTCGGGGATATCGCCCGAGGCATAGAATGGCATTCCGCAGGCGCCGAACGAGAGGATTTCGCGTTTTTCGACGATGGTGATTTCCGAATCGGGCATAATGCGTTTGAGCCGGGCCGCAGCCTTGCATCCGGCCGCCTGCCCGCCAATAATAACAACTTTATTCATAATATAATTCGCGAGTGATAATACAAATCGAGTTAATGCATAAAAATAAGATTAAGCCATGAGAAATAAAAATCGTGGGGAGTGGGGATGAGGAAATTCGAAAAAATTTTACCATTCGCATTTCAGACGACAAATAATGACGCGGATTTGGCTATATTGGGGG
>CAZEMR010000052.1:2732-21303 GCA_964513465.1 uncultured Hyphomicrobiales bacterium | reverse complement strand
CCATGAGTCTATATCGAACTCAAGGCATACGCATCCGCAGGTGGGCACATTCTGGAAATAATTCCCCGAAAAATAGGTGGCTAAAAAAGTGAAATCCGGGTTGTGACCAAAAATGTAGCAGGTGTCGACCTCATCGTCGAGTTCTTTCAGCAAGGCTGTGATTTTCTTAGGTCCCTGCTCATATATAATGAGTTCTTTTCGAATGTCGGCTATCGGATAATTCGCCGCCTCTGCGAAATGCTTAGCGGTGGTGAATGCCCGGTTTGCCGGACTGGAAATAATCAGATCGGGCTTCATCCCCTTATCGCGGATCAATTCGGCCATAAACGGAGCGTCGCGAAGGCCCCGTTTATTGAGCGGGCGCTCGAAATCGGTCAGTGCGGCATCATTCCAGCTCGATTTTGCATGGCGCACCAGAAGCAGTGTTTTCATATAAATTATTGCCTCGAAATAGTTTTGTCATGATTTTTGATTGAATCGGGCACGGGATTGACCGCATGATCGAAGAGTTGATTTTCCAGCTCAATTTTTGTGCGAATTTCGTCAGCGCGGTTAGCCCACCCTTTGCGAATATAAGCATTAATCAGGAGATTCGACAATTTATTGCGAATATCGCGGCGTTTGTCGTGGTCCTGCACCTGCAGCCAGGCCTTCTGATCGAATAGTGTGCTCAGTCGATTGATAACCTGCAATGGCCGCGCCGTATCGCGCTCTGCTTCGGCTATCCGGCGGTACAAAATGCCCGCGGCGGGATTTTCGCGTCCCGAGCTGAAATTATGCGAAGTATCCTTTTTATTAAATCCTTCAATCTTATTGCTCAGGCTGGCGACCACCTCAGGATTCGAAAAGTCATACACCTTGAATTTTATCGGCATCGGCGGGCGCACGCGTATATATATATCCTCCGGGCTGCGCGGGAATCCTCGCTGCCCGAGATTATAGACGATTGATCGGACTCGGTCGACCGAGAGATCGGTATCTACCAGCGCCAGACCTCCGCGGATAAATACCTCGCCCATAATTCCAGTGAATTTATCGAAATGGCCGAGTATCGCCTGCCTGATAAACTGCGCCTGGTTATACGAGCGCTGGAAGTCGTCGCCGCCCAGACCGCGCCTGCTGCGCAATACCTGAAGCGCCGATCCGGACTCGCGGAAGCCCAGCCACTCGAGGATGCCCATTGCCTGCGAGAATCCTACCTCGACGTAGTAATGAATGCGGTCAAGCTCGGCAATGCGGGCTACCTCGGCGAGATAAGCCTCGCGGCCCTTCGCTGCGCGGACTATCGTAAGCTTGTTCTGGTCGGAGGTATCGGGCAATCCGGCGTCGGCGGGGGTGTCGCGGGGGATTGCGGTGATTTCGATTTTCGCGCTGTCGATCAGAATCGAGAGGACGTGGTTGGCGTCGGCGTGCTTATATCGCTGGCCCAGCCGCGAATCGACTCCGATTATTGCGATATTGATGCGGCGGCCGTTGAATACCCGTCGGATGTTGCGCCCGGCGTTTTCGTCGGTGCCGATTATTGCGTCGATATCGCTGACGCGGATCAGCCGGACAGCGGTATCCACCGATGGCATAACCGCCTTCATGAATGCTGTGTCGGGGCCGGCTGGCGCAGGCGCAGTGGGATTCCCGGAAGCCTTGTCGCCGGATATTGCGTTGGCGATGAGATATATCACGATTGCTGCGCCGCTTATGACAAATGCGGCAAATATTGCTATCCCGAAGTATCTGAGACCTTTATTGTTAGCTGCCATTTCTTAACGACTTTTGCAAAAAATATTAATCTTTAATTTACAAAATATTAAAAATATTAATAAGTTAAAATTATTGGGAAATTGCAAAATCATTCGCGGAATTTGTGCCTCCGATGCGATAATATCGTTTATCAAGGAATATTTATTGCATAATATTTCAAAAAATGTGAAATTGGGAATTATTTAATTGCAAAACATTGACTTATCAATTACGGGGAAATAATGAAGAGACCTGACTGGGACCAATTATACATCACAATGTGCTACCTCGTCGGAATGCGCTCGCGCGACGGCCATACCCACATGGGCTCCGTAATAGTCGATGCCGACAACGTTCTTGTTTCCACAGGCTATAACTCATTGCCGCGAGGCATAGAGATCGACCGCGAGGAACGCCGGCTGCAGCGCGAAGGCGGCGAGAAGTATTTCTGGATAGAGCACGCCGAACGCAATGCTATATATAATGCCGCGCGGCGTGGCACCGTGCTGAAGGGCTGCAAGCTATATATCCCCTGGGCGCCTTGCTGCGACTGCGCCCGCGGGATTATCCAGTGCGGGATTTCCGAGGTGGTGATCCACCAGAACGGCCAGGATTTTTATAACGAGCACACCACCGGAAGCTGGGCAGAGCAGCACATGCGCACCACCGATATGTTCCTCGAGGCCGGAGTCAAGGTGCGCTACGTCACCTGCGACGTCGTAGTTCCGGAAATATATATGAACGGCAAAATCCACGATGCGGTTATCTACCTGAACCGCACTTAGAATTTGTATTCCCTTGCAGCGGTATTGGGCACCGCTTCGCAGGGATTACCCTTGTAAATCATCATCGTACGATTGCCGATATCAAAGAATGCGGTGGCGAGCGTGCGCCCCATTATATCGCCCTCGGGATGGCGGCATGGCGAATATGGCCGGCTCTCGTGCGACGAGAGCCAGTCGAGCGCCACCCCCGGTTTGGCGATTTCGCCGCCCGTGTCTTCTATCTTTTTGCTCAACACGCGATAGCGCGATATCGAGGACGAATTCTTATATTCCAGATCCTGATGCACATAGCTCGTCGTGCGAGGGTGGATTGCGTGATTCGTGTGTAAATATATATCCTCCGGATTCGACTTGCCGACCTCGCCCTCCGGAAGCGTTTCGACCGAGATGTATTCGCCGGTTTTCGTTGATGCCAGATTGTGGTGCCAGGGAAATGCCCGGGGCGCCATGGTTGCGAATTCGACAGCTTCGTCGAGCGATTTAGCTTCGAGAATTGCCCGTCCGAGGAAGTATCGCGGAATGCCGCGGCCCGGCCTGGTAGTGCCAATGAAATTCGTGGTCTGGATAATCCCCCGGTCGTTCATCGATGGCCCCACACCCGGGATAATGCCGGGATAAACGAGCGTATAGAAGCTGACTCCCGACGGCGGCTTTGCGCGCAGCACAAGCATCCGCCGGTGGTAGGCATCGTGGCCGTCCTCGTTGTGAAACAGCCAGTTATTGCCGTTTTTATTATAATAAATAGTCGAGCAGCCCGGGTTCTCCTCGCCGTGGGCCTCCAGCTCGGATTTGATGCTCATCGCCCATATTTTCCGGAAATCGATACCGCTGCCCTCGGCCATTCCGTGCAGCTCGAGTATAAAATTCGGGAAGGTAGCCTCGAGCGTATCGAACATATCCGCCGAAAATTCCCGCCCGGAGGGCGATTCCTCGATGCTGAGAATATTATCGAGCCATTCGGCGCGGTCTTTCATAATTGCACGGATAGTATCGCCGCAGTATTTGCCGATCGCATAGCCGATATCGTAATGCGAGCCTTCTGCCTCTATATAGTCGAAGCCGGTGTTGGTGGCCGGGGTGAATTTGGCGTCGGAAGTCCTACGTCCGCAGCCGATATAGAGGAAAGTCGGCGCGACGAGTCCGAGCTTCAGGAAAGTGCGTCTTTTCATGCCGGAATCCGGAAAATATTGGAAAAGAATTTCGACAAGAATAAAAAAAATCGGATAAAAAACAAAACCCGCAAACCAATTAAGGAATGCGGGTCTGAAATAAGATGGATCGGTCAGGGAATACCGACTATTCCATTTCCTGCGACTGCTTATGCTGACGTCTTGCCGCTTTGAGGCGCGAAAGTCTCTTCTCTACGGAAGGCTTCATAAAGGCTGTGCGCTTTTTAAATTCGCGGAGAACGCCGCTGCGCTCGTACTTCTTCTTGAAGCGTTTCAAAGCTCTGTCGATATTCTCGTTAGCCTGTAGCGTAACACCAATCACTTAATTCACCTCACTTTATCAGTATTTTGGGTTTATAAAATTATTGCAGATTTTCAATAAGTCTTTTTTCGTTATTTTTTTCGAACTGTACGATAATGGATTTACCGCCGGTGCTGGTCACTTCCTTTGCCCGCACAATTCCGACGTCGTCCCAGACGGTATGAAAGATCACATCTCCGATCTGATATTCTTCCTTTGGCGAATATTTTTTTGCATCTTCGCGGGAAATATGGACGACAGCTTTGGATTTGTCCGCTTCCGCCTCGATAGTATCGAGATTCACAAGCTGGGAATGGCGGCTCCGGGTGCATTTTGCCCACTGATGGCGGCCTTTGTCCGTCTCGATGGGCTCGCCGATAAGTTCATGCTTCGTTTCCTTCATCATAAAAGGGGAGTAAAGCGTTATGTACTTAGCTCTGCGAGATCTTTTGCGTCCTGCCATATTTATTCTTCGTTATAATGTGTAATATTTAATAGAACGTGTAGCAAGGTACAAAAATATGAAATATTTGCGTAACTACAAAATAACAGACGAAATTGCGGCGTTTTTATTTCTCCGAAAGTATCTCCTTCAGCCGCATAATAAGGGGGATCGGAGTGGGGTCGGCGCTGTTCATTATTGCCAGATAGTAACTTACCCAGTCGCCCATATATATTAAATCGAACATGCGCGCCAATAGGTGTTCGCCGCGCCCTTCTATGCGGTATATCGATTTGACCTTGTCGCTCAATAGCTCTTCGATGGCGTCGAAGCGGACTTTGACCTTTGGATGGTCGTCGGGGTCGCGCATCATTATGATTGCCGCGCGCCCGGCGAAGCCGTCCGGATAGCTCCAGCCATTGATTTCGTTGTGGTTCATCTCTGGCAGCAGATTGCCGAAGGCAGCCTGTTTGGCATTTTCCTGGATTTGTCCGCGCCAGCGCCGGTTGATTGCGTCTGTGCGCTGATCGGCCGAATATATAATCGCTGCGCGGTCGCGGAGGCGCTGGGCAAGCCGGATTGCGGGGTTTTCGGGCCTTAGCTCGCTGAGTTCGGCGCTGCGCCGGTCGAGCATTTCGAGCGTTTCGTCGATTGCGTCGTAGGTCAGCTCTGCGGCTTTCTGGTCATAAGCTCCGCTGCGAATCATCAGATAAAGCAGGGGGAAGAATGAATATCCCAGCGCTGCCCGCGGCTGCAATCCGCCCGGAATTTTGATGACCGGTGTGTCGTATTGCTTTGATTTTATTTCAAGCTCGCCGCCGGTGGTGATCGCGTGCAGGCGGTCGGTGCGGTTGGCCGCTTTTTCGAACGAAGTCAGCGTTTCCTCGGTCGTACCGGAATAAGAGCTTGCGATGACGAAAGTCTTGTCGTCCACAAAGCCCGGCAGATCATAATTGCGGTTGATATTTATATTTAAGTGATCCGCGCCGGGGATTGCCGCCGAATAGCTGCGCAAAAGGTCGCCGCCGATTGCCGAGCCGCCCATACCGAGGATCAGGATATTTTGTTTGATGTCTTTGGAATTAAACAGGGGAGCGGTCTTGCCGATTTTTATGGCTTCGCGTACCTGCCCGGGGAATGATTTAATCACGGAAAACATATCCGCCGAATCGATTTTTTTCAGATTTTCGAGCTGCATAATTACCACAAAATTTTAATCAATAATAAAACATTAAAATACGAAAATTATGGCTGATTCTTCAGCAGAAATGTCGAATCGCGGATGATCGATGCCGAACCGAATACGCCCTTGCCGCCCTCGATGCTGCCCAACAGGTCGTTATACTGCGAGCCGGTCGAATACTGCAAAAACCATTCGATAAAATTATAATCCGGCACCATGACGCTTACCTCGTGGGGGCCGAACCATTTGAAAATTGTCCAGATCACAGGCGTTTTCGAGGTTGGCGCCAGCAGCCATGTGGCGGTCTCGCGAAAGAAGCGGTCGCCACGCGGCGGCCCGTGCACGCGGCGGTTCAGCTCGTCGTCGGGGACATTGTCCAGATAGATGCCGTATTCGAGGCTATCCAGATTATTGATCCGGAGTGCATAGAACGAATAGCCGGGCATTTTCTTCCATTCGATATATAATGAATCCGGCGTCGCGAAATTAGACGTATCGATCGGGAACTGAATCATCGGCGGCGGAGGCTTTATCCATTCGCTCGGCGCGGGAGTGATGGTCTTGCCGGTGACGGTCTCGCCATTGGGCAGCACGCACTCCAGCCGGTATTCCGTATTTGCTTTAATTTTATACGATTTATCCGCAAAATAATATCCGCTTACCGAGGTGTCTATCTCGAGTTCGAATACCCTGTCCTCGCCCATGATTCGCACGACTGCATCGCGCACGATACTCGAATCATAATTGAATTCCTGCATAATCGGGAGCGTCCGCAGCACCTTGATGTCCTCGATGGGCTCGCCAACGAACAGCAGCGCCTCGACGACGTATTCCTCTTTGTAATTGGTCGGCACGGGGTCTTCGCATCCGTAAATCACTACGGACAGAATAATTGCGGCGATTAATATATATATGCTTTTCATAATTTATCAGAATCTTGTTTCAAATGAAATTGTCGGCAAAATTGGTATCAGGCGCACGTCCTCGACCTCGATAATGTCCTCGCGTGTATTGTAGTAGCGGAACCAGATGTCGCGCCGGTTATAAATATTGAAAATATCGAGGATTACCTTCGACCTAAGACCCCACATATCGAACGCATAGCTCGCATTGATATTTAGCTGGTGCGACGGCGGCAGCCTCAGGCCATAGCGCTGGGTGGGTATAATTTTGCCCCTTCCGTATTCGTTACCCGGCAGTTTCGACCGGAACTGCGACGAGGCGCCCGTATAGGACTGCCCCGACTGGAATGTGAAGTTCAGCCCGACGTCCCAGTTGTCGTCGATTTTGTATTGCACAACGAGCTTAAGGTCGTGCCGGCGGTCGTATTTCGGGCGGAACTCTCGGCCGCCGTTGATGCTGTCGAACTGCGATGTGATAAACCCGAACGCGTAACCCAGCCAGCCGGTCAGTCGGCCGAATTTGCGCTGGACGAATACCTCCGCGCCGTATGCCTCAGCGTTGCCGGTGTAGAAAATGTCGCTGACCTTATCGCCCGCAAGCGCTGTGCGATTCAGCTCGCTGACGTGCTGCATCTGCTTGTAATATATATCGAATGTGAGGTCGAGATCGTCGATTCCGCCATATTCCGCGCTTAATATATAATGCACCGCGCGGCTGACAGGGAGCGTGCTGTCGGTGGGCAGCCAGGTATCGAAAAACGAGAAATCCTGCTGCGAGGCCAGCCGCAGATTCTGGTGGAATATCCCGAAAGCCGCTTTGACAGCCAGCGCATCCGTAAACCGATACTTCACCGCCAGCCGCGGATCGATAGTGAAAAAGTCAGCCAGCTCGAAATAGCTCGCGCGGAATCCCGCCTGCACAGTGGTCAGCTCTATCGGATCATAATTGATCTGCATATATGCGCTGTGATTCCGGTCGCCTATCGTCAGATTAGTCGTTGCGCCGCTTGCGCCGGACTGAGTCGAATCCGTATCGCCGGTGAAATTCTGAAGATAATCAAATGTAAATTTGGTGGATTCGATCCCGAATTTATGAGTCAGAATATCGCTTGTAAACCACTCCAGGCTTGCCTTTGCGGAAATATCCGAAATCGAATTATTTATCAAAAATTCATATCCCGACAGGTCGCCGATGAATTCATTATCATAGCGGCTGCCGCTCAGGCTCACGACCGTGAAGACGTCGTCGCCGAACACATGATTCCAGCGCGCCGCCAGAAGCCGGTTGGCCACCCGGAGATTGGCCTCCAGCCCGAAGCTGCCGTATGCGAGATTGTCGCTGCTGGCGAATCCGCTCAGGAAAATCTTGTCATTTTTGGATAAATTCTGAGTAATTTTTGCATTAATATCATAAAAATTGAAATCGGGAATAGGCTCATCCGGGTCTTCCGGGATAAGTCCTTTGATCAGCTCGAAATATGTCCTGCGGCCCGATACCAGCCACGAGCCGTTGCCCAGCGGCCCCTCGAGCGAGGCGCTCGAGGAAATTGCGCCGATTTTGGCCATGCCCTCGATTTCATTTTTATTGCCCTCCTTCTGCGTGATATTCAGCACCGCCGAGAGCCTCCCGCCGTACTCCGCCGGAAATCCGCCCTTGATAAGCTCCACATCCGCTATCGCTTCGGAATTGAAAGTCGAGATAAACCCGAATAAATGCGTGGGGTTATAAACCACCGTGCCGTCCACCAGCACCAGATTCTGATCCGGAGACCCGCCGCGCACGAACAGTCCGCTCGATAGCTGCGACGAAGTCAGAATGCCCGGCAAAAACTGCAGCGAGCGAAACAAATCGGATTCGCCGCCCACCCGGATCTCGCGTATCTGCTGCACCGGCACGTTGATTTTGCTTACGGTGATCTCGCGGCGGTCCATATCGCGCACGGCCTCGACCGTGACCTCGTCGAGTGTGACGGAGGTCTGCTCCAGCCGGAAGGTCTCGCGCACGGCTTCGCCACGCGCAAACTCGATCGTCCGCCGCAGCGTCTCATAGCCCACGAACTGGACGTTGACCTCCAGCTTTTTCGCCGGGATGTCCTTAATCGAGAAAAAGCCGCTCTTATTGGTGTATCCGCCCAGCTTAGCGCCTGGGATCGCGATTGATGCGCCGATCAGCGGTTCGCCGGACTTATCGTCCACCACGTATCCGCTGAGCGTGGCCGCGCGTGCGGTGCCGGCCAATGCCGCCGCAATAAATATATATAGGAGGAAAGCCTTAAATTTCATAAAAATCGGGAACTAAGAGAAAGTTGAAAATACCAGATTAAACGCATATCGCCCGAAAATGTTTTGGCATAGGGCTCCAATATATTCGCGCCCGGCGTTCATTTTCGCGCAAAACATACCCCTTTGATTTATTCCCTCATTTGGCTATATTGTGGAGGGAATAATATCTTAAAGAAATTCATACAGTCAGGTAAACAATAATGAAATGAATCGCAACTATCAAATACTTGCAAATCTGAAAAATTACCTTCGGCGGAATTTCGGAAAATGCGTAGCCGATGTGATCCTTTTCGGCTCGCGGGCCCGAAATGATTCTGACGAATTTTCCGATTATGATGTTCTGATAATTCTTGATTCGAATTATTCCACAAGCGACGAGAACCGAATTCTTGATTTGTGCTATGATATTGATCTGAAATATGATATTTTGCTTGATGTGCATATATTATCAGTCAGCGAAATCGATTCTCTTCGCGGCCGACAGCCAATATTCCAAAATGCAATCAAATATGGAATTTATGCATGAGCATTGATCCTAAAGACAGAAGTAATCTAATTTCTTATCGAACTGAGCAAGCCTTACAAACTATTGAAGACGTAAGGCTTTTAATTGAGAATAATAGATTACGATCAGCCGTAAACCGGATTTATTATGGAATGTTTATATTCTGCTCGCTCTCGGAATATATGATAAATTTGAAACTTCAAAACATGCTCAGTTAATTGGATGGTTTAACAAAATTTTATTCATACTGGATTAATTGAACAAGAGTATGGCAAAATGATCAACAAAGCATTTAATCGGCGTACTAAAGGCGACTACGATGTCTTTGTTGAGTTTGAAAGTAAAGAAGTCGTTGAGATGTTCGATGAGATGCAACAGTTTATTGAGAGAATTACACATTATTTGAATTCAAAATAACCCCCCCAAAAAAAAAGCTGCCGCGAATTGCGATTAATACTTATTCCTCCGGTTGTTCGCCACGCAGGGCTTGTCTGAACTCGGAAAGCAGAGCTTTGGGCGATTTGCCTTCGACGTATATAAAACTGCCGCTGGTGTTATATTTATATATCCATGAGTTGACGATTCGGATTTCGTCGATGTCCTCGGGGGTGAACCGCAGCGGTGCAGTGTTGCCGTTGAAGTAGGTGTGGCCGAGCGTTTCGGCGAATTGATCGAGCGGTTGTTTGATGCCGAGCGTCTCGAAATGCGCCAGCTTGCCGTGGCGTATCAGGAATACGTCGGCGGTTTTCTCGCGGCCCCCGCCAGGGATGACCACGACGACGTTGTTCTGGTTGACGGAAGTAGGGACGTTCTCGCGTCGGGCGAAAAGCCGCCGCAGCTCTGTGATCTGGTGCTTCAGCGAATCGGCCAGTTCGAATTGCTCGGCGTCGGCGAATTCATTCATTTTGCGGATTAGTTGCGTGATTATTCCATCCGAGAATCCGCCCAGGAAGAATCGCACGCGTTCGAGCTCGCGCTCGTATTCGGTTTTGGTCATTTTGCCGCTGCAGGGCGAGCCGCAGCGCTCAATCTGGTAATAAAAGCAGGGGCGGTTGTTCTCGTCGTAAACTATTGGCTGGTCGCAGCTTCGCAGCCGGAACTGCCGGTCGATTGTCTGCAAAATTTCGTCCACCATATAGTTGCTGCGGAAGGGCCCGAAGTAGTCCGCGCCGTCCTCATCGAGCACAAAAGTTTTCTCGAGCACGGGGAATTCCGTGTCGTTCGATATTTTGATAAACGGGAACTGGCGGTAATGCTTTGCGACTGTGTTGTATGGCGGCAGGTGGCGCTTGATCTCGGCGGATTCCATCAGCAGCGCCTCAAGCTCCGAATCAGTGGTTGTCCAGCGCAGCCCGTGGGCGTATTTCAGCATCTCGGCGATTTTGCGCGAGGTGGTATCGCCATTGCGAAAGTAGCTGTTGACGCGCTGCCTGAGCGATTTGGCCTTTCCTATATATAATATAGCATTTTTTTTATCCGTAAAATAATAAACGCCCGGGTCGATTGGTAATTCATTCAGCACCGGCTCCAGCCGTTTATAAGTGCGCACCGGCGGTTTGAAATTTTTAATCGGCTTATTCTGGAATACCAGCAGGTCGTGGATATTGTCAATGCCATGTTCGCGGCGGGCCATTTCGATCAGCTCGATCAATATTGCGGCGGTGGCCTCGGCGTCGCCGAAAGCGCGGTGGCGGTTGCGCATCTCGACTCCGAAGTAGGCAGCGAGTGCGCCTACGTTCTTCTTCAGGCTCTTGGGCAGAAGGCGGCGGGCCAGCTTCAGAGTGCAGAGCCGGGGCATATTCTCGATCGGGAAGCCCTCGCGCTGCAAAGTATTGGTGATAAACCCCCAGTCGAAGCGGGCGTTGTGGGCCACGAATACGGCCCCGGGATGCGATAAAATCTGCGAAACCCGTGGGTATACCTTGATCGCATCTGGTGCGGTGGCGGCCATCTCGTTGGATATACCCGTCATATTAGCGATAAATCGCGGAATAAACTGATGCGGATTGACCAGCGAGCTGTACTCCGATACGATCTCGTTACCGCTGACTGTTACCAGAGCGATCTCCGTGATTCTGTTGCTGTCCGGATTCGATCCCGTCGTTTCTACGTCCACTACGATGAATGGACCTTCCGTTATCTCCGTATTCTCTCTGCCGTGTGTGTGCATCTGTTTCGTATTGTGTAATGTATTACACTATTGAGACGTAAAAGATGTGTAAATGTTTACACATTGTGTAATAATTCTGACAATGACGCGCAACCGCTTAAGTGCAGCGCCTTTATTCCGCAATCCTCTGCCGCACTGATATTCTCGGCGGTGTCGTCAATAAAAAGCGATTCCTGCGGAGCAATTTTTTCCGTATTTAATAAATATTCGAAAATTTCACGGTCGGGTTTGCGCATTCCGACTTTGAATGAAAAATATTTATTTCCGAACATGGAAAATAATTCTTTGCATTCGGGTGCGAATTTCGAATGATGTATCTCGTTGGTATTGCTTAGAATATACAAGTTAAACGCGTTGCATAATTCCCCGATAAGGCGCATCGAATCGGGGCGTACGCCGATTAGTGTGGCGTTCCATGCGCGGTCTATCTCTGAGTCCGGCGCTTCGAAATCAAGCTCGCGGCGGATTGCATTGCGGAACGCCCCAGCGCTGATTCCGCCTTTCTCGAAGGGAAATATAACGTTTTCTTCGAAATCATGGGATGGGGGCTGTCCGAGAATATCGTGCCTGCCGCTCAATCGGGCGAATTCGCCGAGCGAGAGCCGCGGATCTATGTCGTAAAGCACTCCGCCGAAATCGAATATGATATTATGTATTGGCAAAATTTTTAATAATTAATTAATCTCTAAAAATCTATGTCTTTTACCATTCTTGCGACGAAAAAGCCGTCCGTATTGTGTTTATCCGGCGAAAGCCGCAGCATATGGTCATCCTCGCCGAGGCCGTCCGCACGTATGCCAAAGCGCTCCAGATGCGGCGCGATCGGGGTTGGACGGAATTCCTGATGATTTTTCAAGAAATTAATTACAACTTCTTCGTTTTCCTGAGGCATGATCGAACACGTGGCGTAAACCAGTGCGCCACCCGGCCGCACAAAATTAGAATAAAATTCGAGAATTTCGTATTGCTTTTTGGCCAGGCGCGAAAGCAATCGCGGCGTAATCGTATATTTTTTCATTGGATTACGGCGCAGCGTACCCATCCCCGAGCATGGCGCATCGACCAGTACGAGATCAAAAGAATCGAAAATCGGCTTGATTTTGTCCGATATATTTCGCATATTCATAACAATCGTGGAAATATTATTATAGCCGGCACGTTTAGCCCTTTTAGAAACTTCTTTCAGGCGGCGCGGCTCGGTATCATTAGCAAGAATATCCGAATCGCCGTCAGTAATAGCCGATAAATGGAGCGACTTACCGCCAGCGCCCGCGCAGGCGTCGAGTATGCGGTCGCCGGGCGCCGGAGCCGCAGCCCATGAAATTACCTGGCTGCCCTCGTCCTGCACCTCGATTTTTCCGCGCATATAAAGCGTTGAATCCAATAATCTTACACGTTCGTTGACTATAATCGCATCGGGAGAAAGCGCTCCCGCAACGGCATCGATTCCCATTTCTTTGAGTTCCGCCAGTACACTATCGCGGGTTGCGAGCAGGGTATTGACTCGAAGGCCCAGTGGCGCGCCGGTCAGAAAAGAGCCGGTCAGTCCTGAGATGCGAGGCAGATCAAAATCCAGCATAGGATGTCCGGCGAGCTCTTCGACAATCCATTGCGGCATGGAATAACGGATTGAGATTTGCTCCGGCGCAGCCGCATCCGGCGGCAGATCGACGGCATCGAAAGCCGCAATTATATTATTTATAATAATCTTAGCCGAATCGCTGTCCGAATCGGATTTCCCGGCAAGTACCGTTTCAAAAAGAGGTAAAATCTCATTTTCATCGATCTTTAAAATTTTATTCAGCAAAAGGGCAGGGGAGAAGTTGTCCCCGCCGGTGGCCCTCGAATGCGCCAGTAGCGCTGACGCAAAGCAAATACCCCATGCGGAATCGTCGTCCATGCGTCGTTTTTCGGGCGGTCTTGCGCCGAGCCTGGTGTCTTTGGCCGCATTGGCGAAAGCATATATATATAATGTTAGATTTCGGAGCGAATCGAAAACGCATTCGGATAGAAAGCGCCTTTCCTTGCTACCGATATATTTCTGCTTTCGGAAGTATGCCGAAGCCACGGAATCCGGGGGCTGCGGGGATTTGTAGATGATTTTGATCAAAAAAGCAGCATGATCTAAAAGCGCGGGAAGTCTCATAGGATAAGTAATTTAAGTTTATAAAAACATTAATTTCGCAGAAAAGAACTTTTTGTTTGGAAATCATGATTAATACAGTTATTTTTAAAATGCATAAAGAGGTACAACCAAAAATTCCCCCTGCACAAAAGCGCATACAAATTAATTAAAAAGGCAGCAGAATAAAAAGCTGGATAAATAAAAAGCGAAAAATATCATAAAAAATTTTGATATATTAAAATAAATTCATTATAATTGTATAAAGATCATGCGTTTATCAAAATGCCTGAAAAAACATACATGCCGAAAGGCAGGAAAACAAATCAAATACATAAGTACTAATCGGATTGCTGCGCTGAATATCGAAAAATCTTTTTTGATATTTAGGTGGAAATATTGTATTTTCGTTACTAATTCAAATCAAAATTTATGTCATCCGGATAATGGAGTGAAGCTTTAGTCTTTGGCATATTATTTGCATGATACAAACCGATAAATATTTCGAAAACACGCATGGATAACAATTACCATATACACCATATCTAAGGAGTATCTCATTATGAAGAAAAGTACAGCCTATTTACTTTTAGCAGGTTTGCTGATTGTTGCGGCGAATTTCAGCGCCGAAGCACAGTCGATCAAACTGACTAAACAGGTGATCGGAACCGCTGGAATGGTAGGCCAGACCAATTCCGAAGGACTGCGGATGTCCGGCATTGCCGGCCAGGCGGCCATCGGAAAAGTCACTACCACAAGCGAGTTCGAAGGTACGATCTACGACATCTACCAGGGATTCTGGGTGCCGGACGGCCAGGAAGCCACCGGAGTCGAGGAACCCATCAGCTACAGCGACGACCTCTTGAACTATCCAAACCCCTTCAGCTATCAAACAACCGTTAAATATTCGCTCCCGGGCTATGCCATGGTTCAGCTCAGGATTTATGACCTGGTTGGCAACGTGGTGAAAACCCTTGTGAACACATCCCAGGGCGAAGGCGTGCACGAAATCGCATGGGACGGCCGCGACGAGGCTGGAAACAAATTAACCTCCGGATCATATATATACGAACTCAATGTGCGGCCCGGCGGTTTTGCCGGCGGCGGCGATTTCCGTCCGTATACAGTCCGCAATGTAATGGTCATAGTCAAATAAATGTATATATAATTAATGATAACAAGATTTATATTTTTGTATAACACTTTCCAGGAGAAAATCATAATGAAGAGAATTTTTCTTCTCAGTCTGGTCGTTTTACTTGGCTTAGTTTTAGCCCCTGTAAGCGACGCTTTCGCTCAGCGCCCCCCCAAGGTAATTAATTATCAGGGTAGCGTGCTGGACGAAAATAACGAGCCGCTGGACCGCACGGTCCCGGTAACCTTTAAAATATACAACCGCGAACAGGGCGGTTCTCCTCTTTGGGTAGAGGTGCAGAATGTGGACGTAGTCAATGGTTTCTATAATGTATACCTTGGCTCCGAACAGCCCCTCGACCTTCAGTTCAACAGCTCCTACTGGCTGGAAGTCCAGATAGGAAGCGGCACACCTTACGAAAGAGCACCGTTTACTCCGACTCCATACTCAATGCACGCATTCATCGCCGATACGGCCGAATGGGCAACTATGGTAGTGGAAGATGGCGTTAACGAAGCAGCAATTCAGGACGGCGCAGTCAGCCAGGATAAACTTGCACCCGGCGTGCAGGCGATTCCGTGGGGCCCGGCAGGCGGCGATCTTGACGGCACATACCCCAACCCCACACTCCGCGAAGGCGCAGTGGTTGAAAATATCGGCACAGGCGAAATCCGTCAGGAACATCTTTCGCCCAGCGTTACAACTCGTCCCTCCGGCCCGGCAGGCGGCGATCTGACCGGCACATATCCGGACCCGCTGATTGCAGTCGGCGCAGTTAAAACCGACCGCATTTTTGATAACGCTGTCACACGCGAAAAACTTGCCGACAACGTTATTGGCAATCTTCAGCTGGACGACGATGCAGTAACAACCGACAAAATTATGAACAATACTATCCTGGTCGAAGACCTCAACGAAGAAGACTTCATGGACTGGGACAAAAACGTACATGATGATGTTACCGTCACCACAGTTTTCGATGGCGACGTGACCGGAACATATGACAATATCCAGATCAAAGACGATGTGATCATGGTATCGAACCTGAACGCAGACGATTTTGAAAACTGGGATAAAGACTATCGCAACGACCTGACAGAAACCACAACGTTCATGGGCGATGTAAGCGGCCTTTACAATGATCTTCAGCTTGGCGAAGAAGTTGTAACCGATTACGAACTTATGAGAACAGGCGTGATGGCCGGTACATACGGCAGCGGCAGCGCAATCGCAACCTTCCAGGTTGACGAAGATGGCCGCATTATCACCGCTGACGAAACCGAACTTATGGTTGACGGACTCACACCCGGCACAGACGGCCAGGTAGTCGTGACCAATGGCGGAACCTCGCAGTGGCAGGATCTTATGTTCGAATCCACCGACTTCACCGGCGACGCAGTCACCACGCCGCTCGACATCGCAGTCGGCGCGATTGACTCCGAAGAAATCGCAGACGGCGCAGTCGGCTCCGAACAGCTTGCTCCCGGATTCCAGATAGGCCAGGTAATTTATTGGGACGGCGAGGAATGGGTGCTTTCGAGTGACCTTCTCTTCCCGCCGACAGACGGTCAGGTACTGAAATGGGTATATGACCCGATCCTCAATGAAGCTTTCCTGCAGTATGCAGACGATCAGATGTCGATTCCTTTCTATTATGAAGGCGACAGTGACGACCTGAACATGTTCCATTTGGTCAAAACCGACCAGGGCGATGGTATCGTAATGGAAGTACCGGACAATAACGACGCCGGAACAGCTATCTACGCCGAAGGCGGCGGATCGAACATGCCCACGGTTCATGTAGTAAGAAATACGGATAACGCACTCGAAGACGGCGCACTCTATGTGGATACCGAAGTCACCACACTGGAATCGGATTCCTATGCAGGCGTATTCGAGCTCAATATTAATAATGATAACGGTTATAATACATCAGGCATCCAGGTTGAGAGCATGATTACCGACGCAAGCGATGACGCCCTCCATATCGGCGGCGAATTCAATATCGAATCCGACGGCGGCACGGCAAGCGCCGTTTCCGCAATTTCAGACGGAATGAACACCGAAGTTAATTCAGGCGTTTATGCACTTGCTGAAAATGCAGTGGAAAATAATATCGGTGTAGTCGCTCAGGCAAACAGCGGCCTTCTTGCTCCTCCGCCTCCCGATTTCTCCGCTGGTGTGATGGCATACAACGCAGGCGCAGACATTACCGATTATGGTGTATTCTCTGCCACCGATGGCGAAGGCGAAGCATTCTACGGTCTCGCAGGCGGCGCAAGAGCAGCCTACTTCGAGAGCTTTAATGCAAACACCGACGGCCTAGACCCGATGAGAAACTATGACAAAGATGCGACAGTAATTATTAACAATACAAATACAGCAGCCGGCGCAGTTGCTCTTATCACTTACGGCGACATCGTTGCCAACAGCTCGATTATTGCTGATAATCTGGTAGCCAACGAAAGTCTTACAGTCGGCACCGGCGCCAACGCAATCGTTATTACACCTCCGGCCAACGAAGGCGATCCTTTGGAAATCGACGGCGATCTGAATGTGACCGGTAAGATCACATCGGCAGCCACAGTCGATACCGACCCGAACAACACGGTAACAACCAAGGGTTATGTGGATGACGAAATTGCAAATGCTCAGGTAAATTCCGAGCCATTCCTGCTGTATGAACCGAAAACAGCAGCAAGCAACCTTACAAACGAGAAAGTTCTCACTGCAAGCGACGGAATCGTATTCGACGCAGCCAATGCCAACCTCGGTATGGAAGTACTTACTCCCGACCCGACAGGCACATATGGCAACAACAATACAATTCCTTCTGTAACAGTAGACCAGTATGGCCGCGTCACAGACGTGACCACATCTACATTCAGCACCCTGACTACACTTCAGGAAGCTTTTGACCACGACAATGTAATTATAACCGACGAAGCCGACACCCCGCTGGCAATTATTGCCAACGCACCCGGCAACGTCGCATATTTCGGCGAAGTCAATGTTGACAACTCCGATACTGATGCAGCAGCATATGTTGCAGTACTCGAAGAAAACACCGAAGGCGCAGTGTTCCCGGATGCTTCCAACGCACAGGCAGTTGTTGCCTTTATGGCAGCCACAGGCCCCGGCGGAATGTATGACTACGAAACCGCAGCATTAGGCGGAGCAACCGTAAGCGAAGCCGGCGACGACATCACAGCCGGCTTTATCGGCCTCCATGTAGTCGACAATGACGGCGTTCTTTTCAACGCCGGCGTTTATGGCTATGAAGCAGTATCCGCACCGAACCACTATGCTGGTTACTTTGACGGCGATGTATACGTAAGCGGCGACCTCACAGTAGGCAACACAGTTTACGGAACATTCGATGGCGACATAACCGGCGATGTGACCGGCGATCTGACTGGCGACGTAACCGGCAATCTTTATGGTGACGTCCTTGGCACACTCGTTGGCGACAGCTATGGCACGCATTATGGCGATGTCATGGGCGGCATGATTACAGGTACATTTGACGGCAGCGGTACATTCACCGGTAATCTGACCGGCGATGTGACCGGCAACGTCACAGGCAATGTAACTGGCGATGTGACCGGTGATCTTACAGGCGATGTGACTGGCGATGTCACAGGCGATGTGACCGGCGATCTGACTGGCGACAGCTATGGCACGCATTATGGCGATGTCATGGGTGGCAGCGGTACATTCACAAACGTTTTTGCCGACAGCTTTACCGGCGATCTTACCGGCAACGTCACAGGCGATGTGACTGGTAATGTGACCGGCGATCTTACAGGCGATGTGACTGGTAATGTGACCGGCGAT
>CAZEMR010000052.1:0-2632 GCA_964513465.1 uncultured Hyphomicrobiales bacterium | reverse complement strand
TGGTAATGTGACCGGCGATCTTACAGGCGATGTGACTGGTAATGTGACCGGCGATCTTACAGGCGATGTGACTGGTAATGTGACCGGCGATGTGACCGGCGGTACAATCAGCGGCACATTCACCGGCGACGGCTCTGCTATCACCGGCGTTATGGTTCCCGCAGATAACGTAACACCCGGTATCTTCGGAACCGATCCCGGCTCGACACTCTACCAGGTCTATGGCCATATGTTCCCGGACAATGGAGGCATCATTACTGCCAACGATATTGTTGCAGGCACTTATGACATCGAAGTGGCAGACATGGTTTATACCACATTGCCCGACGGCAGCGGCGGCCAGACAGTTCAGCAGCTCGAAGGTATTTATGACATTACAGTTGCTAACGCAAACTATCAGCCGATACTGACACTTGACAATAATCAGGGTTCGCTCATTCGCGGCGAAAACAATTCCGATGGCTCGTACGCAATCCATGTCAATGTCAACACAGAAACCGGCCAGGGCTTTTATGTAAACAACGCGAATTCAAACGCAATTGGCACCGGCTTCATGGTTGATTACGCTGGCAAGGGAACCCCCGTATATGTAAACAGATTCAGCGCAAGCCCGATAGACACAGATGAACCTGCCGTAGCGATATACAATAATTCGAATGGAGCGGCGCTGTCTCCTGCAAATCAGATGGGCGCCAACCTTTATATCGAAAATAACGCAACCAGCAGCAAATCGACTGCGATCAAGGTCGAGCAGGGCCGCACAATGCTGGCATATGCAGACGCATCAACCGGCGACCTGAGCGACTTGGGATACGCATCGGTTATCAATGTTGATGACGGCTCCGGTACACCGGTAACAATTACCGATCTGCCGACAGACGGCGACAACGGCCAGGTGCTCTATGTAACATTCGAAGACGGTGGTACATATGACACTTACACAGTTGCAGCCGGCGAAGGTCTGAAATTTGTCTACGCCAACGGCTGGAAAGTTATCAGATAAACAGATGATAACAGCAAACATATAATTCAATCAATAAAGGCGCGGCATTAAAATATGCCGCGCCAATATAAATATAGAGAGCCGAGGAGATATGATCACAAGATTATTAATAATTGCTTTGTTAATAATCCCATTGGGCAGGCTTCACGCGATTACAGAGATCGAAATGAAGTCAAACGAAGTCAACAAAATCACCATTGCATGGAAAAATGAAGCAACAGAGAATATCTTAGCTGTCATTCGCAAAGCGGAACATAAACTTATTCCTCCTGCGAAAGACAAGGAATATAAAGCTGACAGAAATCTCAACAAACTTACTAACAATGCTATCACAGGTGATAATTGCTTTGTGGTTTATATCGGCAACGAAAAATCACCTACGATTACAGTTACAAACCTAAGTCCGAATACGGATTATAAAGTCACATTCTATACGATAAACAAAAAAAGAATCAGTTACACCCAAAAAAGCGAAAGCACTTTCGCAACTCTTGCGTTCGAGCCATCGAACGGAGCAGGCGATATAGCTTTCACGCTGCCACGTAAAAAAGATAAGATCGACCTTATATATATGCGCGGAAGCGGACAGTACTGCGTAGTTTTATGCAGCGAAGAAAAAATTCCTCAGTATCCGGCGGACGGAACCGTATTAAAAGCCAATTCCAAATATGGCGCGCCGGAATCGCGGGTGGGCGATTCGAAAACATACGTAGTTTACTCCGGCAATGAAAATAAAGCATCCGTCGAAGGGCTAAAGCCAGGCACCGAGTATTATTTTGCTGTACTCGAGGTCAGTGGCAAGGGAATGTCCGCAAATTTCAGGTATCCTGATGATCCGAACAATCCCCGATCCACGGTTACGGCTCTCGAGCCGCCTGTTGCTCTTGAAGCGACCGAAGTATCCGAAGAGCATTTCATAGCCAACTGGAAAAAGGTGAAGTATGCTCTGCGGTATCATATCGATGTGGCAACGGATAAGAATTTTCGTAATATGTTACCCGGATTCGCCAATCTTGATGTCGGAGAATACGACAGCTGGCTGATTTTCAACCTTGAGCCAAAAACCGAATATTATTATCGGGTTAGAGCAATTACCAAATACGGGCCGACTGAGAACTCGAACGTAATCAGCGTTAAAACCCGGTGAAATGCCGATAGAATAAGGCCAGTGTTGAAAAAAAAGCATAAAATATTTTGGAAATGAGCCAAAACGTTTTTAATTTTAAAGAACTGCAGTATGAGATTTATGAGAATTGTCAAGGCTAATGACAGAGCTTTTCTCGCAACTACCAAATACACATATCGAGAATGAAAACAAAAAAAGCGATAGTTTTCATTCTTTTCCGCGTTTATTTCCATTAAAAATTTCTCATATGGAGATACCAATACGATGAAACTAATTACTTTAAAAAAAATTCCTGATTTAATAAATAATTGTATTTCTTCAACAATCTAAGGGTTTTAATTATGAAGCGTTACTTTGCTTACATTTTAATCCTGTTGTTTGGCTTCGTGCTACTAAGTACGGAGGCTTACTCGGCTAACCAGCCGACACGGCAGGCCAGGTATGTTGGTTTTAGCAATAAAACCACAAACTCGGTCGAAGTGTCCTGGTTCCGGGGCAACGGG
>CAZEMR010000051.1:0-21461 GCA_964513465.1 uncultured Hyphomicrobiales bacterium | reverse complement strand
CGCGTATGCGGTACGGCTGCGGATCGCGATTTGTTCTTTGGTTTCCGGGATTTTTGCCACTTAAGAGTATGGCATTAATTTTCATCGATTTTCTTCTGGATGCGCTTTTTTGCATGTGGCTGCACTAATGGCCGATTCGCCTAAAGCATTATTTTCCAAATTATTACAAACATTTTTGCAGTCGAAGCCAAAACGCAGAAATTCGTGCAAATGAGTGCAATCGGTATTTTCGCAATAAAAAAGCGGCCTGCGAAATCGCTTAACCGCTTTAAATGGAGCCAACAAGCGGACTTGAACCGCTGACCTGCTCATTACGAGTGAGCTGCTCTACCAGCTGAGCTATGTTGGCCTGATACAGATTACTAATATATATAAGACGATCGAAATTTCCAAATAATTTTAATCGCAGCCTTGACGGGATTGATCCTGCGAAACGGCGCTTTTGCTATGGCAGATGTTGTATTCGATTTGGATTGTGACGTGGTGAATGTCGAATTTTTCGTGCAGCCGGTCTTCTAATTTGCGGCGCAATTCGTCGGTGCGGCTGACGTTCATATCTTCCGAGATGTCGCAGTGGCACTCGAAGTGGACGCTGCGATCGTCGAGCCTCCAGAGGTGGATATGGTGGATATTTTCGACTTTGTCTATTGTTTCGAGTTCGGCGCTGATTTCGCCGATGTCCATATCGGGCGGCGCAGACTGCATGAGGATCCCGATGGTTTCCTTAAGCACCGAGTAAGTTGCTTTGCCGATATAAAGGCCGATGAGGATTGTGACGAGGGGATCGATCCAGTAGATATTGAAATATATGATGAGCACGCCGCCGGCGATGACGACTACGGACGAGAGGGTATCGCCGAGAAGGTGCAGATAGGCCGCGCGTACGTTGAGATTATCGCCCTTGTTTTTTCGCAAGAGAAATACGGAGATCAGGTTGCCCAGAAGGCCGACCACCGCTACGATGAACATGATGGTGCCCTCGACGGGCTGAGGATTGTAGAATCGATGGATGGCTTCGTAGATCAGATATGCTGAAATCGCAATAAGCACGAGCGCGTTGAAGAAGGCGGCGAGAATCTGGATTCGGCGGTATCCGAAGGTCATTTTGCCGGTTGATTTTTTTTCGGAGATGCGTATTGCGATCCACGCCAGAAATACTGCGGCAGTATCGCTCAGGTTGTGGACAGCGTCGGAGAGTAGTGCGAGGCTATTGGCCAGCAGCCCGCCAACGACCTCTGCCGCGGTGATAGCAAGATTGAGCGCAACGGTAACCAGCATCCGGCTTTTACTGGTGCCGGCGATGTCTCCGTGGCTGTGGTCATGCTGATGCATATATTTATTCGGAGCTCTCCACGAAAATATTTTTAGCTATTTCGTTTCCGATTATTCTTTCTTTGCCGTCGTGCAAGATTGTGAGAGGGCCGTTGAATGGCGCCTTTTCTATCAGCTTGATATTGCTTCCGGGGACGAGGCCCATTTTTTCGAAATACTGGAGCATTTCGGGGTCGTAATCGGAAACGCGGCATATGACGAGGTCGCGGCCGGGTGCGGTTTCGTTGAGCGCTTCCTCGCAGAGGTCGGGCAGCTCTCCGGACTTAGTGGGAATGGGATGGCCGTGTGGATCGAATTCGGGATTGCCAAGCAATTCATTGATTTTTTCTACGAATTCTTCGGAGATATGATGCTCCAGGCGGCAGGCTTCGTCGTGTACTTTTTCGAGCGAGAAGCCGAGCATTTTCTGGAGATAAAGCTCCAGCAGGCGATGGTGGCGGAGTATCTCGAGCGCGATCCGCACACCGTCTTCGGTCAGCCGGACCCCTTTATAGGAATTATAATCGACGATGCCCATGGCGGCGAGCCGCTTGAGCATACCGGTCACCGAAGCTCCGGAAATATTGAGCTCGCGGGCAATGCGGGTGGTCGAAACCGGGCCGTCTTCCTGCAATTTGTAAATTGTTTTAATATAATCCTGAACTGCCTGACTAAGCATTTTTTTCTCTCAAATTATTAAAATATTACGAATCCCATTCTGAATAAAAATGCGGAAATGAGTGCTATAATTACACTTAGCACGCTCGACATCCACACGGTTTTTGCGCCGAATTCCCGCCATAGAACTACAAAAGTTGTAAAACACGGGAAATATAATGTTACAAATATAATAAAAACAATTACTTGATCAAGCGTCATCGGTAATTGCGAAAGTGTAGCAACTCCGAGAGCCTGATTTGCCATTACTATGATTAATTCCTTTCGGAAAAAGCCGAATACGAGGGTCGAGCCCAATTCTTCGGGCAATCCCAGAGCAGTATCGACGATTGGAGCAAAAATATTATTTACATATTTGACGACGTCGAAATATTCGATCCAGCCAAGGATTATGCTTCCAAGTATAAGAAATAGCAGCGCCTCGCCGACGAAGTCCTTGATTTTTCTATAGGTTTTATCATATGCGCTGCGCAGCGACGGACTGCGAAGCGGCGGAATTTCGAGAATAAGCCCGACTGGCTCGGAGAGAAATCGCGACATCCCCTTCCCCGCCGCGGCAATGATTATCATTACATAGAAGAATACGATCATGGCCCAGAGCGGCCCGGCGAATGCGGCGGTGAGCGCGAAAATTACGGCGGTACGAGCGGAACATGGAATAAATGGAATCAGCATTCCGGTGATCATGCGGTCCTGTTTGTTTTCGATCATACGGGTGGCGTAAATCGCCGGCACCGAGCATCCGAAGCCGAGTATGAACGGGACGACGGATTTGCCGTGGAGCCCGATTTTGTGGAATAAACCATCGACCAGAAATGCAATGCGCGAGATATAGCCGGTGTCCTCGAATATCGCCGTAAGCAGCACAAGTGGAAGGAAATACGGCAGTATTATACCGACTACCCCGGCGACTCCGTGATACGCGCCGTTGATTGTAAACCACAGGAATGGATTGCTTTCGAGCAATGGGTCATATAATTTCGCGACTTCCTCGATGGGTCCCTCGACAATGCCTGCGAGGAAATTACCCACAAGAAATATTATTAGAAAATACAGGAAAAAGAATCCGAGCAAAAATCCGAATCCCATCACCGGGTGCAGAAGCAGATCGTCCAGTTTATCAGCCAGCGCGCGTTTACGCGATCGGCGGAATGTGGAAATCTCTTCGGAAATTTTCATTGCCAGGTGGTGCCGCTCGTAGGAAATTACTTCGGTGGGGTCCATCTTATGATCTTTCTGGACTGCGATATCGGTTTTTCCTCGCTCGGTTTGGATATGGCGCATCAGGTCTTCGGGGATTGCATCGGGATTCTCGATTGATTTGATCGCATAATAGCGCGGGCTGCCGTTATATCCGTTGAGTTTATTATGCAGCATACCCGCAAGCTTGCCGACTTCGTCCTCGATATGCTTAGTATATTCGAATGTATGCGGCCTGGCGGGCGATCCCTGCATCTGGCGCCAGCATTCGTCGAACAGCGCGCGGACTCCTTTGCCGTGCAGAGCCTGGGTTGGCATTACGGGCACTCCGAGCATTGCCGAGAGCTTTTCGATATTAAGCTCCAGGCCGTGGCTTTCGGCTTCGTCGTACATATTTAATGCGACGACCATAGGCATTCCAAGCTCGGCAAGCTCGACAGTGAGCTCGAGGCTGCGGGTAAGCAGCGAGGCGTCTACGACGTTGATTATCAGATCGAAGTCGCGTTGCATCAGGTAATTATAAGTAATTTCCTCTGCGCGGCTGGCCGGATTGAGCGAGTACGCGCCCGGCAGATCGACCAGACGAATCTTGTCGGTATTAATATTTACAAGTGTTTCGACAAATTGGTCGGTGGTGCCGGCATAATTCGAGGTGAACGTCTTAATATCGGACAGCACATTGAAAAGCGTGCTTTTCCCCGAATTAGGCTGACCCACCAACACAACGGTTTTGGTATCCGGCATGGCTATTCTTCGAACTCCACGATAATTTTTTTAGCAAGTCCGCGGCCGATGGCGATTTTCGACGAATCGCCTGCGGCGTATTCCACAAGAACGGGTCCCATGCGGTTGAGCCGACGTTTGATCAATACATCGTCCACATGGATTCCGAGCATACGAAGCCGGCGTTTGGCTTCGTTTCCGGCGTCGATATTTTGTACTCTTAACCTGGTGTTAGCAGGTGCGTCTTTTAGTGAACTCATTTTTATTTCTTCCTCGGTTATCGTCATTTCCATATCTTTAGTTTCAACTGTTGGCAAATATAGGCAAAACTAATATTATTTAAAAGCATAATTTAATTGTCTCTACCTATGAGACTAAAATATTTGTTAAATATTGCCTTAAATCGGATTAATTACTCTTAATTAATTTGCCCTTAAAAAATCTATTTTTTCTTCATGATCCTCAATGCTTCCTGCTGGGCGTCTTCAAGCGCTTCGGCAGGGGTTTTGCGCCCATAAAGCGCTTCGACTGTTGCTTCCTCGAGCGATGCTTCGATATCAAGCCAGCGTGGATGCACAGGCGTCATCCGGGCGCTCGCGAGCTGGCGCGCGAACACAAGGCGATCCGGCCTGGACTGATAAAACGGATCGTTATAATAATTACTGTCGGCCGGGAAACCCGCCTCGGTGACCTGCTTGCAGAATTCGATGGCGTTTCGGCCGTCGGTCAGGTACTTCGCAAAGCGAAACGCGGCGTCGAATTTTTGAGAATTTTTATTTATAGATATATATTCCCCGCCGGCGAATGAGATTCCCGGGGCATCCCCATGGCCCGGCAGCATAGCTACGCCGTATTCGAGCGAGGGGTTTTCGTTGACGATTTTCTCGAGCAGCCAGCCGCCGGAAATCCAGTATCCAATCTCGCCTCGAACAAACGATGCGTCAATCTGGCGCTGGGTTTCGACCACTCCGGCGCGGGCAAGATCGGTATAAAGCGTTAGCGCTTCGATATTTTCCAGAGAATGGAGTACGGGAACTCCGTTGACAAGCACACGGCCGCCATATGTCCACATCAGAGGGACGATCTTTTTATAAAGCCGGTGGGGGTCCGAGCCGTTTGCACCGAATCCGTAGACGCCGTCTATCACATTGATTTTGCGGGAATAATTGAGCAATTTGTCGAGCGTTGCGGGTAGCTCTTCGCCGAGTCCGGCTTTGCGCATTAGCGCTTTATTATAAAACAGAACGCGGGTATCGACCACCCAGGGAATTGCATAAAGCGAGCCGTCCCAGTATCCCGGAGCGCGCGCGAATTCGAGATACTTTCCTATTTCGGCGGAATCCTGATCGAGCGCGGCCAGCACGCCGGCCGAGGAAAACTGGGCCACCCAGTCGGAGCCAAGCTCGAGCACATCGGGCGCGGTACCGGAATTAAAAGCGGCGAGCAACTTGGTTTTGCCATCGTTCCAGCTCAGCTCGGTGGTTTCGACTTCGATGCCGGTCTCGCGTTCGAATCGTGCTATCAGCGAATCGAGTGCGCGCTTCTGGTAGGGTTCGCTCCAGAAGTGCCAGAATTTGACGGTTTTGTCCTCTGGTTTATTTTTTTCGCCGCATCCGGCTGCAAGTATTATTATTATAAAAAAGAATAAGATAGATAGCAGCGCCGTTCTTTTCATTTTAATTTCCGTTAATTAATTTTTTTATCAATCCTAAGTTTTCTAAAATATGATATTTTTTGCTTATATCGAAATGAGTTTTTGAAAAAATATTTCCCGGAAAAATGGGAGCTCCGAAGCTAATGCATAAATTATTTTGCATTAATTTGATTTCCTCTTTGATATATAAATTATTTATAGGTATTTTTGAATCCATAGATAATTGAATGTATGTTAATCCGAGATTTGAATTATTTATGGACTTATCCGATCAAACTCCGAATAAACTGAAGAAAACCAAGTATATTTTCATAACCGGGGGCGTGCTTTCGTCGCTGGGCAAGGGTATTGCCTCAGCTTCGCTGGGGCTGTTGCTCAAGCAGCGTGGATTCAGCGTCACCATTATGAAACTCGACCCCTATATCAATGTCGATCCGGGGACGATGAACCCTTTCCAGCATGGCGAGGTCTACGTTACCGACGACGGCACCGAGACCGACCTCGACCTGGGCCACTACGAGCGCTTTATCGGCGAATCGCTGAATAAGCACAATAATGCGACCACCGGCCAGGTGTATTACGAGGTAATTTCTAAAGAACGCAAAGGTCATTATCTGGGCAAAACTGTGCAGGTAATCCCCCACATCACCGACGAACTGAAACGGCGAATGACGATATTCGACGGAATGTTCGACTTTGTGCTGATGGAAATCGGCGGTACTGTGGGCGATATCGAGTCGCTGCCATTTCTTGAAGCCCAGCGCCAGCTATGGCTGGATATGGGCCACGAGAACGTGCTGAATATCCATCTGACTTATGTGCCCTATATTAAATCCGCCGGCGAGCTGAAGACCAAGCCCACACAGCATTCCGTGAAGTGGCTGATGGAATTCGGTATCCGCCCGGATATCCTGCTGTGCCGCGCCGAGCATTTCCTGCACAAGGAAGTCCGCCAGAAAATCGCGCTCTTCTGCAACGTGCAGGAAGAATCCGTGATCGATGTGCTCGACGTAGAGAATACGATCTACGAAGTGCCGCTCATGTTCGCCAAGCGCAATCTTGCCGAGCTGGTGCTTCGCAAATTGCACGTCGAACAGCACCCGCTCAATCTGGCAACATGGACTAAATTCGTAAACCGGATACGCCATCCGAAATACGAGCTTAAGGTCGGATTGGTGGGCAAATACACCAAATACCGCGATTCGTATAAAAGTATTATCGAAGCATTTGTGCACGCGGGTTCGATCAATAATTGCGCTGTCAACGTCGAGCTGCGTAATTCCGAGGAAATCGACGAAAGCAACGCAGCCGAGAAACTGGCCGATCTGGACGCAGTGCTCGTTGGCCCGGGATTCGGGTCGCGCGGAATCGAAGGCAAAATATCGGCCATTAAATACGTCCGCGAGAAGAATATTCCGTTTTTTGGAATTTGCCTGGGTATGCAGTGCGCGGTGATCGAATTTTCGCGAAATGTATGCGGGCTTAAAGACGCAAATTCCGCCGAATTCGAAAAAACCGAACACAACGTGATCGATCTGATGGCCGACCAGCAAAAAATCAAGGATAAGGGCGGCACAATGAGGCTCGGCGCTTATCCCTGCAAACTCAAAAAAGATACGCTGGCGCATAAAGCGTATAAAAAGATTGATATTTCCGAGCGCCACCGCCACCGCTACGAGCTGAACAACGAATTCCGAGATGTGCTGCAGGAAAACGGCATGGAGCTGAGCGGAACCTCGCCCGACGGCAACCTGGTGGAAATAGTAGAGCTTAAAGATCATCCCTGGTTTTTGGGAGTGCAGTTCCATCCCGAGCTCAAATCGCGCGCGGTGACGGGGCATCCGCTGTTTACAAGCTTTATCAAAACAGCGCTTAAGCTGAAGCGAGAAAAAGAAAATATCTGATAAATATATATTTTCAGTAATTATTCGGAGAAAAGATATGAAATACTTCTCGATTTTCGCAATAGCTTTGGCAATGATTCTGACTGCGGCTTGCTCCGGCCCGAAGGAGCAGACCAAAGAAGGTGGCAAATATTCGGATTTTGAAACCACTAAAAGCGGTCTGAAATATAAAGTAATCCGCAAGGGCATAGGCGACACACCCGACCCGGGCGACCGCGTATTTGTGCACTATCGCGGAACACTCGAGGACAGCACACAGTTCGACACATCCTACGAGCGCGATAAGCCATTCGATTTCGTTGTCGGCCAGGGCAATGTAATCAAAGGCTGGGACGAAGGCCTGCAGATGATGCATAAGGGCGCTAAATGGATATTCGTTATTCCGCCCGATCTTGCTTATGGCAGCCGCCGTGTTGGCAAAATCCCTTCGAACTCAACCCTTGTATTCGAAGTCGAACTACTTGATATTAAAGAAAAAAAGAAATAATCATGAATATTAAATCTGTTCTGATATCCGAACCGGAGAGGGTAGATCGATTCTACCCTTTTTCCGTTATGCACCCCTTATGGGAGCTGCGGCTTGGCTCATCGATGCTTTTCGAAAAATTAAAATACCTGATTCCGGATTGTGAATTATTTTTTCATTGCGAAAAAGTAAAGCTGGATTCGTTTCTTCAGCGGAATAATATCCGAGAGCAAAAGCTGCCCAAAGCCGGCACCCTTGTCTGGGACTCCTCTGTGATGCCCTCGCGAACGCTGCTCGACGAAATCCGCGCTGCATACAATTTGCATAAGAAATCCGGCGGCAATAAATCGATCATATTCACCCACGCGGCGCGGCCATTCGCGGCATTTATTCCCGAGGACGAAATGATCAACCCATCGGAAAGGGACATTGCATTCCTCCCCCGCTTTCTGAACGATTTTCTGCCGGTTGTGCCTACGCTCGAAATCCAGCGCATCCGGCGGATCGATGACCTTTGGAGCACACTCGATTTCACCGCAGGCGCCGTCCGCGAGGATTATATATATATAAAGGATAAATTTACGCAATTCGATAGCGGCAATTTCCCCGGCGCGTGGGCTGTCAATCCTGAATCCATCCTGCTCGGCGAGGGCGTCCTGATTGCTCCGGGCGTGGTTATCGACGCCTCCGACGGCCCGGTCATACTCTGCGATAATGTCCGGATAATGCCTAATGCGACAATTATCGGCCCCACGGCAATCGGCGACAATTCGACAATAAAAACCGGCGCAAAGATTTACGAAAACACCGCGATCGGCCCTTGGTGCAAGGTCGGCGGCGAAGTCGAGGACAGCATCATACAGGGCTATTCCAACAAGCAGCACGACGGATTTCTCGGCCATAGCTGGCTTGGCGAATGGGTTAATCTCGGCGCAGACACCAACAACAGCGACTTAAAGAATACATATGGCAATATTTCGATCAGATTGCGCGGCGAGACGATCGACACAGGCAGGATGTTCCTCGGTTTCCTATGCGGCGACCACACCAAAACCGCGATTAATACTCAGATCAACACCGGCACGGTCGCCGGAATCAGCGCGATGATCGCATCGGCGGGGTTCCCCGATAAGGAAATCCACTCCTTCGGCTGGATTGCCGGCGAAAGCGCAGAAAGGTACGATTTCGGCAAGGCGCTGCAGGTCGCCCGGCGAGTGATGCGCCGCCGCAACCGCACGCTGACCGATCCGGAGGAAGAATTAATGAAGCGAGAGTTTAATATTAATCATAGGAATTCGTTATGAAGCTATTAATTTTTGTAATTATGATCGTACTTCTGACTTACTCCGCGCATTCGCAGATAGATTCGCTAACGGTCGATCCTTCGAAGTTCGAACGAACGAATACATCGCTCTTCCCCGATTCGCCCAACCGAGTGGATTCTGACGGCCGCCGGCACGGACAATGGACAATATGGCTTACGAAAACCCACTACGAAACCAGCGACCAGGAATTTGTATATTTTTATAGATTAGCCACTTACGAACACGGCAACATCGTCGGCACGGTGCGCGATTATTACCCCGAAGGCACTCTCGCCGCCGAAGGTAACATACAAAACGAATTCTGGCACGGCCCGGTTAAGTTTTACGATGAGAACGGCGATCTCGAAAAAATTATAGACTATCAAAACGGCGTCGAAAACGGCGAATGGATAAAATATTCCGACGGAAAAAAAATTATCGAAGGGCAATACGAAGACGGCCGGCGCACGGGCATCTGGCGCGGCTTTAATCCGGATGGCAGCGCTAAATTCGAGGGCCGGTACGTCGCAGGTCAGCGCTACGGCATCTGGCGACATTACGATAATTCCCATAATATCAATAAGATAAATATATATTACGACGGCTACGAAATTCCGGAAAAGAATTTCGGGCTTTATATCAAAGAATTTATTGAAATGGGCAAACCGGACAAAGTCCGCAAATATTCCCGCTATTTTGCCGAATTTATGAATCTGAATTATGGCCGGACGTCTTACCAATATAATCTTGCGAATTACTGGCTGGCTCTGGCCGAAACCGCAAACAAGCATTATTCAGCCGCAGCCAGGCATATAAACGACGCGCTCGAAATACGCACCAGCGACAGTGTCAGCTCCGATTTTAGAGTCGAATTCATGACCGAATTCATCAGGATTCAATCACTTGCCGGAATGCCCGACGCAGCCGCAGAATATTTCCCCGCATTGCTCGATACGCTCGAAAAGCGCCACACCGACAGCTCATACATCCGCCGCCGGAAGATAGCTGCCTTCATTTCAACGGCTTATATCAATCAGTCGGAATACCGGAAAGCGCTCGCCGTGCTCGATTCAATCGGCGCAGGGCATCTGGCGGCCCAAGCCAGCCGCGGCCGCGACCTTGTGCGCGAGGGCATCAAAAGCCTTACCCAAATGGACTTCGACAAATCAGTTCATTACGAATTCCGTTTTTATTTCTCGGAAATTTTTGATAATGCCGCTTTCTGTTACAAAATGCTCGGCTATGAGGATATGCCCGAATATTACCGCAACGCCTGGCGGAAAGTGCTTGACGAAGCTGAGTTTATCGTGGGCGATCTCAAAAAAGCCGGCATCCGGACAACGATACATCAGAGAAAAATCCCCATTTCGAAATAATTTTTAAAATTCCTTAAAATATTCCTGCAATGGATTCGTTTGTGCTAATAAGATAATTTAGGATTGCCTAATTATCAATTTCACGAAAACGAAATTTTATATATAGTACTCCTACTGTTTTTGTCGAAATCAGCCATGGTAGCTCACAGCCATTAAGCCGCCTCTCAGCATAAGGGGCGGCTTTTTTTGTTGTGGCCGATTCTCCCCCTTCCTCGAATTCATATATTTATAATAATTATCGAATGCGGGCGTTTCCCATGTGGAAACTGTATTTTTTAATTTAATCGAATTCAATGCGGGACAAACGGATTAAGCAAGTCAGAACTTTGCGTACGATGAGGAAGCTGCACCGAATCACCGGCGCATTGCTGTTCGCCCTTTTTATCGTAATGGCGCTCACTGGCCTGCTCCTTGGCTGGAAAAAGAACAGCGGCGGCCTGATATTGCCCGAATCCCGGCAAGGCACCACCTCGGAATTGAGCGACTGGCTACCGCTGGATGACTTATATATAAAAGCCTGCGAATACCTGCGCGACTCGGTTTCGGCAGGTCTATCGACACGTCTCGATCGCATCGACTCGCGCAAAAGCAAGGGTATGGTCAAATTCATTTTCAAGGATCATTACTACGGAGTGCAGCTCGATGCCGCCACCGGCGAATTGCTCCAGATCAGCGTCCGCAGATCGGATCTGATCGAAAATATCCACGACGGGTCGATACTTGACGCGATTGTCGGCAGCGACGGCGGACAGTTCAAGCTGGCATACACTCTGATAATGGGATTAGCGCTTTTAACCTTTGCATTTACGGGATTCTGGCTGTGGTATTTCCCCCGGCGCATCCGCAAAGCAAAGCGGCGTGCGGGATTGCAAAAGCAATCCATTGCAATCGGAATGAATCAAAAAACAGCACAGGATCAAAAATTAAGGCGCTCGTAATGCGTCGAAATTCATTCATTGAATGTAAATATTTTCATCAAATATTCATAAACAATTTAAAATAAAAGCATCAGAATTACGTATTATATAATAGCTCTTTGAAAATTGGGGATGAAATGGCTTCGACGAAGTGATGGATGACGAAAGCCGCATGTCGTGCTCAGTCGGTGACGCACGTAAATACAACCGGCACTGGTTATAAATGCCAACGATAATTATGCAATGGCTGCGTAACAACACGTAGCCCATCTGCCTGGAAGGGCGCCCGTTCCTTTCCTTGTCAGGTGTCGACCCCAAACGGGCTGGCATAAATGCTCTCGGCAGGCATTTGTGTAAGACTTATGCTGATAACATCAGGGCGCCTGTCGGTCGGCAACCCCTGGTGCGAAAACTTCATAGATCGGCTAAGCATGTAGACGCTTCGTGAGAAGCTCTTCGGACGCGGGTTCGACTCCCGCCATCTCCACTTTGCAAAATCCGCAAGTTCATATTAATAATGGGCTTGCGGATTTTTTATTTTGTATGCCAACGCAGATGTCAACGGAAATAGGAGCGCTCTGCACCCAGAACGAAGCCGTCAACAATATCCGAAAAGTCTGGGAGGAGTGAATATTACCTCACTCCGCCTCCAGCCGCGCGATTTCTTCTATGCTCATTTTTTCGTAGTCCACAGGGCTTAAGCCGAACCCGGCGAGCGCGCCGTCGAATTTAGTGTCAACTATTTTGTATTCGTCATATGTAGGCCGATCTCACGCAAGCCTTTGACCAGATGATAAAGGCAGTGGCTGAGTGATGAGTTCAGGGTATGCAAATGTCAGATATTTCGTTTTCAGTCGAATTCAGTGTTATCTTCATTTTTCTTTAGAGCATTTTATCCCTGCACTTCGAGGAGATAGTACAACGTTTCGGTCGCACGGTTGCTTTTTAAACAAAATATTATTATGAGCAATAATATTTTATACATTTAATTTACTTTCTATGTATATTTATGTATCCTCTTTTATCCAAGTTTATACAAAAGAGTCCTATGCTGTATGATATTATTGGCAAAACGACACCTGATGGCAATAACTACCCACTTATAGCGCATATGATTGATACTTCATCAGTGTGTGAATTGCTGCTTGATAGCAGCCTTTTAAATTATTTCTCTCGGTTTTTTGATAATTCCGAATCATTAAATTTAAAGTCTATTTTGTGTTTCTGGATATCACTCCATGACATCGGGAAGTGCACTCCGCAGTTCCAGAATAAAATCGGTGCGGATATTACGAAACTGAAAAAGTCCGGATTGCCATTTGATAACTTTAATAATTATAGAAGTCACGCCCTCGACTCCGCATTAATACTGCGCAGATGGGATAAAAACGCCCATTCCGGCGAGACAATTCATAGCCAGATAGCTAAATATATTGCCATGCATCACGGCACCGTTTTCGTTAATAAGGATTTTAAAAAAGGTATTAAGAAAACAGGCGGAGAAGAATGGCAGGAATTGCAATTCTATCTTATTGAACAATTATGCGAGCTATATTCCCCGGGAGATATTTCCGCGATTACTTTATCCAATCCAGCCTTTTATCTTGCTTTTACTGGATTTTTGGTCTATTGCGACTGGATTGCTTCGATGGATAATTTCACAAGAGATGGCGCAATTATCGGTGAATTGGCGCAATACAGAAAGGATTCTATAAAAAAGGCAGATCACAATATAACCCAAAGCGCCCTTCATAATGCGGCCGCATTAATGGAAAAAGATTTTGTGGATTATTTTGAGAATATTACTAATCCGGTTAATCTTCAGACCGCAGTGATCTCATTACAAAATACTTCTAACCCCTCAATTACGATTATCGAAGCGCCTACCGGCGAGGGTAAAACAGAGGCCGCGCTCTATCTGACCGCCAGGCAGCAAGCCGCTCAGAATAACAGGGGCATATATATTGCAATGCCGACTATGGCAACAAGCAACGCGATATATGACAGATTTATTTCATTTCTAAAATGCGCACACAAAGGCCAGGCCTCAGCGAGCGCTATGCTTATTCACAGCCACAGCAGAATGAATGAGACCATGAAACAATTATTGGCAAATTATTACAACAGCCTAAAATTAAATGATACTGGCGAAGAAATAATTGCACCGGAGTGGTTTCTGCCGTCAAAACGTAGTCTGCTGGCGCCGTATGGAGTGGGTACCGTCGATCAGACATTCCTGAGTATATTGAATGTAAGGCACTTTTTCCTCAGGCTGTTCGGGCTTGCCGGAAAGACAGTTATCTTCGACGAAGTTCATGCATATGACAGCTATATGAGCGAACTGTTCTTAATCTTACTTAAATGGTTGAAAGCATTGAACTCGAATGTCATAATTCTCTCTGCGACGCTGCCCGCCGGATTAAAAGCAGAAATGATAAAAGCATGGGACAATGACGAATATGAATCCGGCAAGGACGACTATCCATTAATTACCCAGGTGACAAACAACCGGATCGAGCAGAAGAGTTATCATAGCGAACAGAAAAAGAAAATCAGGCTCGACAAATTTGTACGCAACGACGAAAAAATTGTAAATGATCTTGTCGAAAGTGCCAGCACCGGCTGCGATACTGCATACATCGTCAACTCAGTCGGTCGCTGCCAAAAAATTTTCGAAATGGTTAAAGATGCCGCCGAATCGGCAAAGATTGATATATTTATATTCCATTCTCGCTATACATTTGGCGACCGAAAAAGAATTGAGGCGGAAGTGCTGAGTCGTTTCGGAAAAGATAAAACCCGGAAGCGCGGAGCTGTTTTGATTGCCACCCAGGTGATCGAGCAAAGCCTTGACCTTGATTTCGATGTAATGTATTCCGACCTTGCCCCAATTGACCTGTTAGTGCAGCGTGCCGGACGCTTGCACCGGCATAATAACATGCGCCCTGAGACGGCCCAAAATCCGGTAATGAATATTATTATGCCCGAAACAGATGAAGATGGATTGCCGCAAACCAATGAAATATCGCGAGTGTACGAGGATATAATAATATACCGCACTTATTTCATGCTGAAGCAGTACGACGAATGGAATTTCCCCCATGATTACCGCCCCCTGGCCGAAGGCGTATATGATTTTGAATCGCCAATTGAGGGAATGGAGGATTCGCTCGAACAAGTGGATAAAGCGCAAGGAAGGTTTACTTCTTTAATAAAATCATCACAAGCCATGAAGAGAGAAAATCGCATATACCTCCCCAATGAGCTTGAATATTTATTTACGGATGATGATAAACCTATGCCGGAAGAAAATCATAAACATCCATATTATAAAATGAAAACACGACTAGGGGAACTCAGCATTTCGCTTGTATTACTCTTCAAAAACAAAGGGGATATATGCGTTAAAACGGATAGTAGTTATAAAAACATAAAGCATTGCGAGACGGAAGATTTCATTTATGGGACTATCAATCTCAATGCGAATTACTTCGATGAGGAGATTGAAGATATAATGCCGGATTACTGGCAGGCATATATGTCATCAAATAAAACTTTAAAGCATTTGCCTGCCCTCGAGTTAATCAACAGCAAAAGTATATTTAAAAATCAGATATTTAAATATTGCGATATTATTGGTTTGCAAATAATAAAAGGGGATTAGCATGATAAGTTATAATCTGCTGACAGAGAAATGGATTCCTTGCGTTGATCTGAATAATAATAAGGAATACCACTCTTTGTATAGTTTTTTCGAAAATACTCACGAAATCAAAGAGTTAGCGCTTGATAATCCATTAGAAGAAATTTCGATTCTGCGTTTTCTTCAGGTATTTGTATATCGCGCATACGGAATTGAGCATGGTAAGGAGAATTGGAATGGAATCTGGAAGGAAGGTAAATTCACTGCCGAGCCTCTCGCAAAATACATCGAGGATTACGACTTGCATTCAAGATTTGATGTTTTTGACAATGAACGCCCTTTTTATCAAGCTAAGAATTATTATAAAAGCCTTAATGATAAAGAAGTTGAAAAACTTGTTAAAGCGCAGTCCCCGGTTTCGATTGTTACCGACATGGCTTCAGGACATACAGGAGTATTATTTGATCATTCGACCGATGCTTCGGAGTTTATTGTTGATATACGGAATATCCCTGTTTATTTGATTTCTGCACAGGCATTTGCATTAGGCGGTGGCGGGGGCAAAAACAAGAAATCTGCTTTGGCAGGAAAAATTATTTTCTGGATTGAGGAGAAAAACTTATTCAAATCTCTGATGATTAATTCATTTTATCATCCAAAGGTTATTCAGTCTGCTATGGATGAAAACCGCCCCTGTTGGGAACTTGATTACGAACCGCAACCATCTTCTCCGGGATATCCGGCTGGATTGTATGATTATTTGACTTGGCAATCAAGGCTTTTATATATAACGAAACCTGAAAATCCTGTCGAAGCTAAGATATTAGCGAACAATGAATTGTATCTGAAATTTTCGAAACATGAAAAGCATTTTAATATACTCAGAGAACAAGGCAAATATTACGAAAGAGATGATAATATATCGTTATACAGAGATCCGCTGGCCTGTCTTATTATGCCAAAGGAAAAATTATTTGAACTTGGTTTTAATAAAGATAAAATGATCTGGAGGGATTTGAATTTAATTCTGAATACTGAAAACTCGCATGACAAACCTCCCAGGAATCTGGCATTCGCAAAAAACATGATGAACCAGAAAGTTTATCAAGCGAAAGCATTTGGTAATTACAATGAACAAACTGGCGCATTCCATCAGACAAAAGAAGAAAGTTTCCGCTACTATCCTGCTATTCTTGACAATGACCAAAAATACGATGCCATGTCCGGATTGCTAAGTATTGCGACAAATAAATCATTCATATTAAAAAATGCAGTCAAATGTTTACTGGTTATAGAAGCAGAGCAAACCAAAATTGAGATGTCAGAATTTTTCACTCTGAAGGATGCTTCAGTGATCAAAAAAATTGAGAACCTGACAACAAAAGCGATTGATCTAAAGAATGCTATCCCCTCCACCAAAGTCGAGCAGAACTACTGGGAGCGCCTCGAAATACCATTCTATGAATGCCTCGAAATGATTGCTCTGAAAGACGACGACGATTTTGATGAAATCAAGCGGAAGTGGTATGGATATGTCGCCGAAGCCGCGCGGAGATCATTCGAGGAATATACAGATTCACTCGGCCACAACGCCAAAGCGATGCGCGCCGTTTCAATTGCCAAAAACTACTTATATATGATTCTTCATAAACAAAGGAGTGCATGATGTCTGAAACGTTTGCCGACAAACTTGCTGGTCTTGACAATGACCAAAACCGGGGCGCTCTGGCGGAAATACGTCGTGCCGCAGCAGACCCCGATTCCGATTTTCAAATGCTGAGAGTGATCGGCCGCTTTCTCCCGTCGGAATTAGACCCCGACAAGCTGAATAATTACAAGCGCGTGGCCGCTCTGTTTGCTATCCACAAGCTGCATAACGACGAGAAGTATTTTAATTTCGGTGATACTTGCCATATACTGTGGCGAGGGATGAGTAATGGCCAGGACAGCTTCGAATCCAGGTTCGCCGCACTATTGAACAGCCATCCCGACGACCTTTATCGCCGCCTGCTGCCTATTGTGCGATTCGCAAGAGACAAAAAAGCAGAGATCAACTTCGACCAACTCCGCAAAGACATGCAAAAGTGGAGCCACCGGGATAAGCGCGTCCAAAAGCGCTGGGCCGAAAAATTCTGGACTATCCGCAAAGAAGAAACCGAAAACGAAGAATAATTAAATGTTACATCAATTATTAAGGGAAATAAAATGAAAATCGAACTTCACATGCTGCAAAGCTTCCCCCCATCGAACCTCAACCGCGATGACAGCGGTATGCCCAAAGACTGTGAATTCGGCGGATTCCGCCGCGCACGTATTTCATCCCAATGCCTGAAGAGGAGTATCCGATATTCGGATCAATTCAAAAAACGAATTGATAGCAATATCGGCACCCGAACCAAATATTCACTCGGAAATTTTAAAAAAGAATTGTTAAAAACCGACATTGAAGAAGATAAAGCTCAGGTAATTGCTAAAATAGTCCTCGAACAAGTAATCGGCAAAATTGATGAAGACAACAAAACATCGGTACTGTATTATACTGACGACAAAGAGCTGGCCAATCTTGCTTCGATTGCAAACGAATACAGCGATCAGATTTTTGAATTGAATAAGCTTATTTCTCTGCAAAAAAAAGCTAAAATGGAAAGTAAGGAGCAAAAGGAATTAAGCGCAATTGTAACAAAAATCTCTAAGCAATTTAAGGATACTTATGCCAATCATATTGATTCCGTGGATATTGCCCTTTTCGGCCGGATGCTTGCAAATACTCCCACAATGAAAATCGACGCAGCATGCCAGGTAGCCCATGCAATCTCCACTAATACTATCTCTATGGATTTCGATTACTTCACGGCGGTGGACGATCTGAACCCCGAAGGCGAGACCGGCGCCGGTATGATCGGCAGCACGGCCTTCAACAGTGCTTGCTACTATAGATATTCCGTTATCGATTCCGATCAGTTGATGCATAATCTGGGCAATAAAAAGGAGCTTGCAAAAGAGGGCATACTCGGCTTTATCGAAGGCTCGGTATTTGCTGTGCCATCGGGCAAGAAAAACGCCTTTGCGCAGAATGTCCAACCCGATTTTGTTATGGTTGTCATCCGCGAAAACGACGCACCGGCCAATCTGGCCAACGCTTTCGAAAAACCTGCGAACCCCGATAACAAAAAAAGTCTTTCAGAGAATTCAATAAAAAAGCTGGCCAAACACTGGAAAAATCTTAATACTATGTATGGATTCGAAAACAATCTGGTCGCTGTGGCATGTACTTCCCTGAATCAGCTCGGCGCATTGTCCGCAAACGGCAACATCACAGGAAGCCTTAAAGATGTGATTGCCGCTACCGAAGAATATTTAAATGCGAATATCCGGGAGGCATAATTATGTACACCTTGCTAATGAGACTGCGCGCGCCTATGCAGTCATGGGGCGACCACAGCCGGTTTATCGATCGGGACACCGGCCGCGAACCCACCAAAAGCGGTGTGATCGGCCTGATATGCGCCGCAATGGGCATCCCGAGAGAAGGAGATATTAGCCATCTCTCCGCCATGCGATTTGGCATTCGCGTTAACCGAGAGGGACGGATTAAAACCGATTTCCACACTGCCGGAAAAAGCGGATACATACGCGCCAAGGGAGCAGTAGAGAAAGAGGATTTAATTGTAACACACCGCCATTTTCTGGCGGACGCCGATTTCCTTGCGGGATTCGAAAGCCAGGATTCGGCGCTGCTCGATAGCATACACCGCGCCCTCAGATCGCCGGTGTGGGACTTATACCTGGGCCGGAAATCATTTACGCCCTCCTTACCGGTATATATTAAAAACGGTGTCGTAAATAAAAATCTGATCGATGCCCTGGCAGAATATCCGATCGAATATCAGCGCCAGTTTGAACGAGATGAGAATTACAAACAAAATAATACCATAAAGCGGAGATTTGCGGTCGAGGACGCCGACCTTTCGATTGATAACGCCATAATGACCAGGACGATTAACGACCAGCCGCTGAGCTTCGGCAAAAGGGAATTTATGCCGCGAAATATATCCATATTTTTTAAAGATGTGCCAGTAACCAGAGGGGAGAAAAATGTTTCTGAGTAAATTGGTACTTAACCCCTCCAGCGGGTTTGCGCGAAGAAATTTCTCCGACCCATACCAGATGCACCGGACACTGTGCAGTATGTTCGGCGATGAGCGCCGCCCCGAAATGCTATTCCGGATAGAGCAGTTAAGCAGAAAATCCGAACAAATGAGAACACTCTTGCAGTCATCGGAAATGCCCGATTTCAGCAGGCTTCCCGATGGATTTCTGACCGGCCACGAAACCAAATATATCTCCGATCAGAACATTCTCGATAGTTTTAGTCAAATGAGTGTGTATCATTTCCGGCTTGTGGCCAATCCGATTAAAAAGCAGGGCAATACCAAAATTGCACTGTACAAAGAAAAGGATCATTTCGAATGGATAATGCGAAAAGCTGACCAGAGCGGATTCCGGATAGAGTATTTAAATATGGCTTCGTTTAAATTGCCTGTAAAAAAATCATCCCAACCCGAAAAAGATGATAAAAACAAATTCGCAATATTCGGAGTGAAATACGACGGCGCTTTAAAAATAACGAATGCCGGCCTATTTACAAAAGCATACCTTCGGGGAATAGGGCCATCAAAGAGCTTCGGCTTCGGAATGCTATCACTGAAAAATTTAGCATGATATTTGCTTGTTCTTTGAAAATCGAAGTTTATGTATAACAGGGAATTAGCCATGCCGACGTTAAACTATCGCCAATTGCCAAAAGTCCGCGACAGTTTGTCTCATGTTTATCTCGAATACGGAAAACTTGAACAAACAAAAACCGGAGTGGAATTCATCAACAAAAAAGGATCATATCAGATACCCGTTGCAAATCTGAGCGTGATAATGCTCGGGCCAGGCACAACGATTACCCACAATGCAGTGCAAAGCATCGTTAGCAACGGGTGTCTGCTGATCTGGAATGGCCAGGAAGGAGTGCGCTACTATGCCCATTCCACAGGTGAAACCCACAAATCCTACAAGCTGCAAAAACAGGCAGAACTCGTATCAAATCCCGATACCCGCAAAGAAGTAGCTCTTCGCATGTTTCAATATCGATTCAAAGAGAAACTCGACAAATGCATCAGTTACGAAAACATACTCGGGATGGAAGGGCTGCGTGTGCAGGACGAATACGCAATTATTGCCAAAAAATACGGAGTAAAATGGAAAGGCCGCCGCTACGACAGGTCGAACTGGGACGACGCAGACGACCTGAACAAAGCATTGTCCACAGCGTCTTCCTGCCTGAATGGCATCTGCCATTCTGCGATAATAGCTGCAGGATATTCACCAGGCCTGGGCTTTATTCACCAGGGTAAGCAATTATCGTTTGTATATGACATTGCCGATTTGTACCGAACCAGGATAATTGTGCCATTAGCATTTGCCACCGCCGCAGAATATCCCGAAAAACTCGAATCGACCATTCGGAAAAGATGCCGTCAGGCGTTTCGGAATCTCAGGCTATTAGGAAAAATCGTTCCCAATATTGAAAAAATGCTTACAATTGACGACGAAATTCCCGACGCATTTGATCCGGACAACGATCCCACAATGCCCACCCAATGGTGGCTGCCACCGGAAGAGGAGGACGAAGAATGACAATATTTATATACAAAAAAGTACCGGCTTCGCTAAGAGGCGAAATCAGCCGATGGATGCTCGAAGTATCTACCGGAGTATTCATAGGCAGGATTAGCCGCTTAGTAAGAGAAGAACTATGGACAAAATCAGTAGAAAAATGCAAAGACGGCTCAATAACCCTTATATGGAAAACCAATACCGAACAGGGCTTCGATATAATGTCATGGAATAATAAAGACTATATACCCACAGAAATGGAGGGTCTGAAATTGATACTACGCCCCTCGGAGACCGCATAATCCGGAGGGTATTCCCCGCACACGCGGGGGTGAACCGAGATATATCTGGTATTGGCTTAGTACGGTCAAGTATTCCCCGCACACGCGGGGGTGAACCGCGGATGGCGGGGGGATTAAAAGAGTTCACATTGTATTCCCCGCACACGCGGGGGTGAACCGTAGGTGACCTGAGACGTCCAAACAACGCCTGCGTATTCCCCGCACACGCGGGGGTGAACCGGTAAAATACAACGCATGTTCGGTTTCAGTGCAGTATTCCCCGCACACGCGGGGGTGAACCGGGCTGATCCGGAATTGTGGGGAGCCGATCCAGGTA
>CAZEMR010000050.1:0-21599 GCA_964513465.1 uncultured Hyphomicrobiales bacterium | reverse complement strand
TACCCAAATCCTACAACTAATTCAGTGACAATAAAGACCGATTGTGGGCAGCCGAATGTGCATTATCAAATCATTGATGCGCAGGGAAAAATATTCGCTGAAAAGGATGCAATTGTTCAAAATAATTTCTCTCACAATCGATTTCTCCAAATATCCGGCCGGGGCGTATTATATATATATCCAGTGTGGCAGAGAGGCGCGCGCCTTGCGGGTTGTCAAGGTCGATTGACCATCTTTTATCTTCCTTATTTAATTATTTACTAATTTTAATTTTTTGATTTTTCAGTTTTTACCTAAGTTGATAAATTGCAAAATGCGTAATGTAATTTTTCTGCTAATAAATGGGTAAAACTATGATCTATATGAATAATGCGGCTACCACCTTCCCCAAGCCGCAGGAAGTCGTCAACGCAGTCAACAGCTATCTCATCGCCCCTCCCTCGCATTCCGAACGCTCCGGTATCGAAAAAGAATCCGAGGATTTTATTTTCAACACGCGCGAAAAGCTCGCCGAACTGTTTAATGTGCCAAAAGCCGAACAGATCGTCTTTACGTCGGGCAGCACCGAGGCGCTGAACATTGCGCTCAAGGGGTTGCCGCTCGAGGGCGGCCATGTGGTATCGACCAAAATCGAGCACAACTCGGTTATCCGCCCGCTTATGATGATGAAGGAAGAGGGCAAAATCGAAGTCGATTTCGTGGATTGCGACGATAAGGCATACGTGCCGCCGGAGAATATAGAGCGCGCAATCCGTCCGGATACCCGCGCGGTGGTGGTCAATCATTGCTCGAACGTAACCGGCCAGGTGCTGGACATCAAAGCCATCGCCGAAATCGCCCACAAAAACGATTGCTATTTCATCGTCGATGCGTCGCAGTCGGCTGGAGCTCTGCCTATCGACGTCGTCGATATGGACATCGATTTCATGGCATTCACCGGCCACAAATCGCTCTACGGAATGCCGGGCATCGGCGGTTTATACATTCGCGAGGGCATGAAACCGCGTCCGCTGAAGGTCGGCGGCACAGGCATACTCAGCGAAGTGCTCACCCAGCCCGAGGGCATGCCGATATTCTACGAAGCGGGCACGCCGAATCTGCCGGGTATCGTATCGCTGCGCGCAGGCGTCCAGTGGGTGCTCGAGCGCGGTATCGACGCGATCTGCGACCACAAAAAACGCCAGCTCGGCCGCATAATGGAAGAGCTCGAACCGATCGAGGAGATCACGGTTTACAATAATATGGACGACCACTCGAGCTGCACCGTATTCTGCTTTAATATCAAGAATTTAGTGCCCGAGGAAGTAAATTACGTACTCGAAAGCTCTTACGACATCAGCGTGCGGTCGGGGCTGCACTGCGCTCCGCTATTGCTCGAGGCGCTCGGTGTGCATCCCTGGGGCACTGTGCGGGCGAGTCCTTCGTTCTTTACCAAAGATGAAGAGATCGAAAAATTCATCGATGCGATAAAGGATATTGTAAAAACCATGGTCAGAAGATGAAAGTAATCGGCAATAAAGAAATAAAGGGCTGCCTTGAGGGGACTAATGTGCGTGACTGGTTGCTTGACGTGCCAATCACGCATGAATTCATATATTACCTTGGCGAGCTGGGCAAATTGATATATAATGATAAGCTGCCTAAGCCCTTTTTCAAACTGATTATACGCGGAAAAATGACAGTCAAGGGCGCCGAGGGGAACCAGTCGATCCGGCTGGTACTCCCGGAGGATCCTCAGTCGGCTGCGCTCAATGAATTGAAGGAGCATATCGAGAATTTTTGATTCATAAGGCGAAATATATATTTATTTAAAGCGATTATATAATATTTTCCGGAAAAAAAGTCTATTATAAAAGCTGATTAATATATATGCGGCGGGGAGATTTGCATTACCCCATATCGCAGGATTGACCACAATACTGATTTATTTGAATAATGAGAAAAAATTCCGGCATAAAATCGATCTGGTTTGCGTTTGCGATGCTGATAATGCTGGCCGGATGCCACCAGTGGGATAATTTCACAACGTATTATAATACATATTATAATGCCGACCGGCTGATGAACAAGTCCGAAGAGGAATTCGATTATTTCGAAGAAAAAAAGCGAATTAATCCGCGGATATTTGTTCCCGAACTAAAAATCGAGTCGGATTTCGCGCCTACTTCGGGGCCGCCCCCCTTTATGCAGGAATTTGTCGTCACCCAGCAGAAGCGCCAGGCTGTGGCGGTCAAGCTGGATTCAATTATTATAAAAGGCTCGAAAATACTCGCAAAGCATCCGCATTCGGACTATGTGGAAGGCACGCTCTACCTGATGGCAAAGTCGTATTTTTATCGCGAAGAGTGGATACCTTCGCAGATCAAATGCAGCGAGCTGATCGACCGTTATCCCGCCGGGGAATATTCGCCTGACGCACATCTACTTTTGTCAAAAAATTTACTTATTCAGAGAAAATTCTATTCGGGCAAGATCATGCTTTCGCGTACTGTCGATATCGCCTGGCAGCTCGAGCGATATGATATATTGAGCGAGGCATTCCGCATCCAGGCAGAGCTGGCGCTATACGAGAGCGACCGCGAAGGCGCGCTCAGGCCGTATAAACAGGCTATTGCGCAGTCGGATGACGACACATATACCGCGCGTTGGCAGACCGATCTGGCAGCGTTATATTATCGGCTGGGCGAATTCGAAAATGCTCTGGAAGCCTTCCGGGCGGTGCATAGCTATTCGCCGGATTATGTGACCGAATTCGAGGCGAATCTATACGAGGCCGCCTGCCTTACGCGGCTGGATCGATATGAGGAATCCACCGATATACTCTACGACCTTGAGGCCGACCGCAACAACGAGGAATGGCTGGCTTATATCTTCGCCGAGCACATGCAGATACTGCGCCAGAATAAGCGGTATAACGCGCTGAAAATCGTAGAGGAATACGCCGATACGGCATTCGGCAACCTACCGCCGGTGCTGGTGGTTTATTACGAAACCGGGATGGATTACTACGAAAATGACGATTATAAAACCGCAATGGAATATTTTGCGCGCTCGCGGAATGTGCGCACCCCTGTGTTCGATATGTCCAACAAAATGCACGAGCTGCTGAGTTCGTGGGAATATAAAATCAATGCCGCCGCGCCGCGGATGAAGGACTACGCCGAGGGCAAGACTCAGTCGGACACCACCAAGGCGACGCTTGCGTTGCTTCTGTTCGAGATCGGACGAATCCACGAGCAGCTCGACAATCTCGATTCGGCAAAGTATTATTATGAGAATGCGGCAAAGGTAACTCCGCCATTCGACAAACGATCGGCCAGATATATATTTGCATATTCACGGATAATCGGCGAGGACGACCCCCGCCGTTCGGATTCTTTGCTCGAGGTGCTGGTGCAAAACTATCCTCTGACTGATTACGGTCAGGAGGCGATGGACGTACTTGGCTATACCGAATCGTTTGTTATCGATACTGTCTACGAGCTGTATTCATCCGGCGTCCAGCTAATGAATTATGGCAATTACCCGTTTTCGATTAATCAATTCCGCCAGGTATATGAGCGATTCCCGAAAACGAGCTACGCACCGAAGTCGCTCTATACGATTGGCTGGATATACGAAAAGCATCTGGACAGCCTCGACAGCGCCCTATATTATTATCAATTATTAATTCAGAAATATTCGAATACGATATATGCCGAAGATGTGCGCACCGGAGTGGAATATATGCTTGCGGTTCAGGCCGGCGGCGAAATACCTGATTCGCTGAAGCCTAAGAAAATCATAGAGTATCACGCTTCGCCGGTGCATAAATTCATCGAGCAGCCAACCGCTATCGATCCGGCCAAGCTGCAGAAGAACGACGGCATGAATCTGATGGATATATTCAACGAGCCAGGCAAGGTATGGGACGAAATCAAGAAGGCCCCCGGCAAGGCATTCGAGGAAAACAAGAAGAATCTCGAAAAACAAATGGAAGACATAAACAAAATAAAAGATATGAAATTACCGGATTCTGGCGATGGCCTGATGAAGGAAATAATGGGCAGCGAGAGCGATTCTACGACGACCGAACCGCCCAAAAAGGAAAAACCCTGATTTTTTGCTCTGTTATATTCAATTATTAATAATTATATTTGCATAGACGAGCGTACTATGGAATGAAAGAATATATTAATAATGGATAATAAGGAGCCCGAAATTACTGAAAAACGCAGCATAAATACCAGGGATGATTGCAACGCCAGAATAAGGCAGCTCGAGAAACAGCTCGCCTGGTATAAATCTTTTTTCGACAACGCCACAGACGCGGTGTTCATAGTCCAACCCGAAACCTGGTCGGTGCTCGATGCCAATGAATACTCCGCCGTGTTGCTGGGCATCCCTCGCGAAGAGGTCATCGGCACCTCTTTGCCACAATTCCGAAGAATATTCAAACTATTAAAAAAGACCAATTCGCCGGTGGTGCTTAGCGAGCTCTCGCTGGATACGCCTGAGCATCCTCATCAGATGGTCGAGGTCAGCGCCCGATTTATGGAATACGAAGGCCAGAAGCTGATACAGGCCATAGCCCGCGACGTAAGCGAACAGCGCGAGCTGACCGATAAGCTTGTGTTTGCAGACAAATTAGTTATGCTTGGACAGATGTCGGCAAGCGTATCGCACGAGATTCGCAATCCTCTGGCGGCAGTTAATCTGAATCTTCAGATTCTGCAGCGGAATATTCCCGAAACTGCGAAGGAATTTTCATATATTAAACTGGCGCTCGAGGGCGCCGAAAGAATTTCGCGAACAGTAGAGCGAACTCTGAATTATTCCAGTCCCTCACTGCCGGATATCCATGCGGTCAGCCTGAATAATATCGTGCAAGCGGCGCTTAATATGCTCAAAGGGTGGATCAAGCGCAAAGAAATTAAGATCGATCTGCAATTTGATAAAGACCTGCCCAGAGTGGCGATCGACGGCAAACAGATTCAGCAGGTGTTTATGAACCTGATCCGCAATGCGGTGGACAGCATTACCACCCGGGGCACTGTGACGATTAAAAGCTATACCGAGTCGTTTGCCCGCCGCGGCGCCGAGCGCAGGTATGCCGTAGTTGCCGTATGTGACGACGGCTGCGGGATTTCGCCGGAGGATCTGACCAAAATATTCAACCCGTTCTTTACCCGGAAATCCGACGGTACCGGGCTTGGGCTGCCGATAACCCAGAGAATATTGCATTATCACAACGGCATTATCGATGTGGAAAGCAACCTGGGCGAAGGCACGACGTTTTACGTCAAATTACCAGTAAACACTGATAACAAATAAATATATATATAAGCGGACAGGTATATGGCAAAACAAAATTACACAATAATGGTAATCGAGGACGACAAGCTGGTCAATGAAACCGTGCGCGAGATACTCGGAGCGCGGTATTCGCGGGTGGCCACCTACACCGATGCCCAAAAGGCCCAGGACGAGATCCATCTGGTAAGCCCCGATCTGATATTACTCGATATTTTTCTTGGTCATTTCAACGGGCTGGATATCCTCGAGCAGCTTCGTAAGCTTGGCTATACGATGCCCGTAATTATGATGACCGCATTTTCGGATATCAAAATGGCTGTCCGCGCAATGAAGCTCGGCGCCGAAGACTTCATAGTCAAGCCGCTCGATCTCGAGCAGCTCGAGGTCTCGGTCGAGCGCGCATTGCAGAACTACGATCTCCGCCGCCAGGTGGATATTCTTTCCGAAAAGCTTAAGGAAGACCAGCCCAGCGAGATACTCGGCAAGTCCGAGGGAATGCGGAAAGCAATGGAAATGGCGCGCATCATATCTTCGGCCGAGGACACCACGGTGCTCATACTCGGCGAATCCGGCACCGGCAAAGAGCTGATGGCCAGGTATATTCATGAAAATTCGCCTCGCGCCAAAGGGCCGTTCATTACTATCAACTGCGGCGCAATCCCGCGCGAGCTGGCCGAGAACGAGCTGTTCGGCTACGAACGCGGCGCATTTACCGGCGCCACCGAGAAGGTCAAACAGGGCAAATTCGAACAGGCGCAGCACGGCACAATATTATTCGATGAAATCGCCGAGCTGAGCCTCGAGCTGCAGGTAAAACTGCTGCGCGTATTGCAGGAGCGAAAATTCTACCGTCTGGGCGGATCGAAGGAGATCGCCGTGGATGTTCGGGTGATGGCATCGACCAACCGCAACCTTGAAAAACTTGTCGAGGAGAGCCAGTTCCGCGAGGATTTGTTCTACCGCCTGAATGTGGCGCGGATTACGCTTCCGCCGCTGCGCGACCGCGACGATGATATAATTATGCTTGCGACATCTTTTGTCAATGATTTCAACAAAAAATTTGGCAAAAATATAACGGGATTCTCGCCAGAGGCAGTAGAAGTGCTGCGCAATTACTATTGGAAGGGCAACGTACGCGAGCTGAAAAACGTTATCGAGCGTGTGGTGCTGCTCGAAACCAACGACGTGATTTCGAAAGATTCGATCAGCTTCCTTAAATCCGGCTCCGGCGGAAAAACCACCGAAGCCGCGCGAACTATAGAGCTCGGCGAGGGGCAGCATTATCTTAAAATCGCAAAATCCGGAGTCGAAATGGCCAATGTATTGCGCGATCTGATAATCCAGACTCTTAAGATAACCGGCGGCAACCAGATAAAGGCCGCCAAGCTGCTGGGCATATCCCGCGCCAAGCTCAGATACCGGATAGAACAGCTCGGAATAAATATATCCGGCAAAAACATAAGCTGATCCGATGAAGGCAATGAATGATATTTCATTAAAAACAGCTTGATTTTTAGAAATTAAAGGTTTATTTTACCTCGTAGTAAAATATTTTCATATTTTATAAAGTCTTAAAACATTTTTACAATATAAACCGGCAATTATTAACTTTCTGACTGATTTATTTGCCGTATTGATTTGTGTGGAGCACAGATGGAACTGACCAAAGCGATCGACGACCTGAAAAACAATTCGGATGCAGTATCAAGAAGAACCGCCGCAAGCGAAATTGCCAGCTCCGGCGTTTTTGACGTAGATGCAGTAGAAGCTCTAAGCGCAGGGCTCTCCGATGGCGACCGCGGAGTGCGCGATATATGCTCGCAGGCCCTGGCCGATGCCGATGGCGAGGATGCCCGGCTGGTGGCCGGAAAAATAGCGCCAATGATAACCGAGGAAGACATCGAGATTCGCAATCTGGCCGGCGAAATACTGATGCGGCTCGGCTCCGCAGCCGCCGAAGCTTTGGTGCCATACCTTTCGAGCGACGATCCCGACGTACGCAAATTTGCCTGCGATATAATCGGAATTATCGGGGGCACATCCGTCAGCGAAGATGTATATAAATTGCTGGAGGATAATGATATAAACGTCGTTTCGTCAGCAGTAGAAGCGCTTGGTAATATGCACGAAGCTGGCGCCCTCGATAAGCTGTTTGCAAAATACGAACGCCACGAAGATCTGAAACCAATTGTTATTGAAGCATTGGGCAAAATCGGCACCGAAGAGGCCGAGGAGTTCCTGATAAATCTACTGCAAAACGAAGAGGATATATTCCTGCAGACGGCAGTGATCGACGCGCTGGCGCTTGCCGGACGCGATATTTCGATATGCCACCGATTGATGGAGCAGCTGCCCTATACCACAAGCGAACTGCAGGTTATTTTGCTCAAAACGATTTATGCAATTGCTTTCCGGCTTGGCGAAGAGCTCGAGCTGCCGGAAAATCTGCGTTATATCGCACGCCGCGCATTGATGGACGAAGACCCCGATATTCGCGCTGCCGGACTGGTGGCTCTGGGGCCGAGCTATCAAGAGGAAGACATCCCCGGCCTGGTCAACGAAATGTTTCTTTCGGACGCCGACGTCCAGCAGCATATATTATATATATTGCTGGCTACTTCGCCGCCCGAATTGGTGGACAAATTTCTTGCCTCGTTCTGCCAGCATCCTCATCCGGATGATTCGATGGTGGAATTTCTCAGCCTGGTTGCATTTATCTGGGATGACGCGCGGCAGGACAACAAGCAGCAATTTATTAAAACATTGATGTTTCTGAACTTTACTCATCCGCGGGGAAATGCCGCCGATGTGGTCGAACTGATGCGCAAGCTGGACTCCAGGGCCATCGAGCGCGAAATCAGCTTCTACCTGCAGAACGGGAATCCCGGCCAGAAAGCCGAGGCTATGGACGTAGTCGACCAGCTCAATCTGGACAGATTCATTCCCGAAATCGAAAAAATTGCCGCCAGCGACGATGAGCTGCGGCCGCGTGCCAAAAAATTAATGAATAAATTCAATATTATATGATCCGGAGCGACCCCGATTTTGAAATAATCGTTAATAAAAGATGAGCAGATATATATGAGTTCACAGCTTTTTAAATTTAAATTCTCCAAAACTCCCGCTGCGGGCGACCAGCTTTCTGCGCAACGGCCGGAAAGCAAGACCATGAGCGAAGATACTTTTGTGAAATTGCGGGACGTTATATACAAAAAGTGCGGTATTTATTACACCGAAAGTAAAAAATATCTGCTCGAGGGACGGATTTCCAAAAGACTGATTGCCCGCAAGCTCGGTTCGTTCGAGGAATATATAGGCTACCTTGACTCCCCCGGAGGCCGCCAGGAGCTGAACGACCTGTTCGAAGCCATCACTATTAACGAGACCTATTTCTTCCGCGCACAGCAGCAGTTCGAAGCATTCGAAAATATCATCGTTCCCGAAATACTCAAGCCCAGAATGCAGGCGCCCAATCCGGTGCTCAGGCTGTGGAGCGCGGCTGCCAGCACAGGCGAGGAAGCATATACTCTGGCCATGCTGGTGCTCGAAAAGCTCAAGCCGCAATACCCGCGGGTGCAGTTCCAGATACTGGCCAGCGACATCAATAACGCGGTGCTGAATACCGCCCGCAAGGGGATATACAAGGAGTATTCCGTCCGCAATGTGCCAGAACCATATATGAAGAAATATTTCCGCCAGTCGGGTTCGACATATATATTAAGCGATGAAGTCAAGAAGATGGTCAAATTCCTGAACATCAACCTCTACGACGCTTATGCCATGCGGACTATATCGAGCTGCGATGTGATATTCTGCTGCAATGTGCTGATTTATTTCGACGTACCGTCCAAGCAGCAGGTAATCTCGCATTTGTATGATTCGCTGAACCAGGGCGGATACTTATTCATTGGCTATTCCGAATCGCTTCATGGAATATCCAAGGCTTTCAAACTGGTGCATCTGCCCAAAGCAATGGCATATAAAAAAGAGTAGTACAGAAATATCTAATAATTAAAATAAAAACAGATCCGGAATAGATCGAAATGCCCAAAACAATATTAGTAGCCGAAGATTCCGCTTCCGTCAGGAAATTCATTACTCTTGCCCTCAAAATAAAGGGCTATCGGGTGATCCCGACCGTTGACGGTATGGAAGCTCTCGAGAAATTACCACTCGAGAAAGTGGACCTGTTGATAACAGACCTGAATATGCCCAATATCGACGGACTGAAGCTGATCCGTACGCTCAGGGAATCCGAAGAGTACAGGAATATGCCTATAATCATACTTTCCTCGCTTTCTCGAGACGAAGATATCAACCAGGGGCTCGAGGCCGGCGCGAATTCCTATCTGATAAAACCGTTCAACACAAAGCGAATTCAGTACGAAGTGTCTAAATATCTCGGGTGATTATGCCGAATATTAATAAAAGCAACCGTAATAAAATAATAAATTCGAGGACAGGTATATGAAATTCTTAGTTGTGGACGATTCACCCACTATGAGAAGAATCGTGATCAACGCGCTCAAAGGCTTCGGATGGACCGATGTGGTCGAGGCCGGAGACGGGGTCGAGGCAATCGAAAAGCTGAAATCCGAGGACGTGGAGTTTGTAATCACAGACTGGAATATGCCCAATATGAGCGGGCTGGAGCTAACTAAAGCAATCCGCAGCGACGATAACTGGAAATCGCTGCCCATACTTATGGTAACCACACGCGGCCTTAAGCAGGACATTATCGAGGCGCTCAAGGCAAAGGTAAATAATTATGTGGTCAAACCGTTTACACCGCAAGTGCTTAAAGAAAAACTGGACGCAATTATTAAATCTACTCAATAAAATATATTCAACGCGGAGCATTCAAAATGAAAGATAAAGATCTGTCGGTATTACTCAAAAAAACAGATGAACTACGCGCGCTCTTTGTGCTGGGGCAACGGGTGCTGCCATTTCTGGAAGAAATTTTTATGTTTGTCAGCGAAATCAAACCGCTGCTGGACGATATAAATCATTCGATAGAAGAAAACCTTAAGAAAATGCCCAACGTATCCAAACAGCTCTCGAAAGTGACCGAAGCCACAGAGCTGGCCACCAACGAAATCATGGATATAGTGGACGGATTATTCTACAAGACGGACCTTATCTCTTCGAATATCAAACGGATGGCCGAGATCGACCGCAAAAAACGCGACAATTCCATACGGCTGCTCGAAATTATTAAAAAAGCTATCGAAAAGGGCAGCGACCTGCGTGAAATTCTGCCGCATCTGGATAATTCCATTAAAAACCTTAAAACCGCCAATGAAAAAGAATACCAGGAAGTTAATAAACACAACGAAGATATACTCCAGAGCATTCGGGACGACTCGAGTTCGATAATGATGTCGCTCCAGGTGCAGGACATCACCAGCCAGCAGATAGCGGCGGTCAATCACCTGCTGGAGACTATCCAGGTGAAGCTGACTTCAATTATGACCAAATTTAACTCCACCGATGTTGGCGAACTCGTGCCCACCAAATCCGATTACGACGAGCGAATAAACGTAAGCCACCTGCATCGCAGCATAGCGTTCGACCCCGAAGCGGTCGATTCGCTTTCGACCAAGGAATCCCGCCAAAGCGAGGTGGACGAATTTATGCGCGAACATCAGGAAGGCGAAACCGGCGACAAAACCGCTGACGAATCCGGCGAAGCTTCGCAGGACGACATAGATGCGATGTTCGGAGGCGCAGAGGAAGAACCGGCTGCCGAGCCTGAAGAGGCACAACCCGCCGCTGAAGAAGACGCCGGCGAGGCATCGCAAAACGATATTGACGCGATGTTTGCGGCCACACAGGAAGAAAAACCTGATGAGGAAGTAACCGAATCCGTTAAGGAATCCTCCGAAACAGCCGAAACTAAAGAAGAGGAGAGCGCTGCGGAAGAAGAGGACGAAGGAGATCCCTTCGAGAATTTCTCGCAGGAAGACATCGATGCTTTGTTTGGCAAATAATAATCATTGAAATAAACGGCAGGGTGAAATATGGGTATGCCTTTTGAAGATCCGGACATGCAGGAAATTTTCGAGGGATTTCTGGTTGAAACTCAAGAGCTGCTCGACAGCGTTTCTCAGGATCTGATGGTGCTCGAAAACCAGCCGGATGACCTCGATCTGCTCAATCAGATTTTCCGGAGCTTCCATACTATCAAGGGCACATCTTCGTTTATGGGATTCGAAGATATTACCGAAATCACCCACCACGCCGAAGACCTTCTGAACAAACTCCGCCGCAGCGAACTGAAGGTCAACCAGCCGATTATCGATGTGTTGCTCGAGGTGCACGACTGGATCGAGGTGCTGATTGAAAAAATTCAGACCGGCGACACCGAGCCGCCGGATTTCCATGATACTATCAATGTAATCGATACACTTGCTCGCGGCGAAATGCCCGACGAAGCCGAACCCGCTCAATCGGTACAGTCCGCCCCCGAAGAACAGCCCGAAACAGAAACCACCGCCGAAGATGACACACAAAAGCCCGATACCACCCCTCCCTCCGCCAGCGCGGTCGATGCAGTGCTGGGCAATCCCGAGATCGGCTCAGGCGAGGGCGACTTCAGCGACGAGGAGCTGGCATTACTCGACGCAGCATTTGCGGAAGTCAATCAGAGCTTCCATAAGGGACGCAAAGAAGAAGAGCCGGAAGATGCTGATATATCCGATACGGATGAACCCGCTCCGAAGGCCGATGTGCCCGATAAGGACGATATCGTATCTGATTTGCCCGACAAAGCCGAAAAATCCGAACCCAAAAAGCCTGTTCCACCGCCGACCAAACCCGATGCACATGCCCCCGGCACAGCCAAAAAGCCGAAGGTTACATCCGAAACTATCCGCGTGGATGTCGCCCGAGTAGAGTCTCTGATGGACCTCTCCGGCGAACTCGTGCTCGGCCGCAACCGATTGGCGCAGCTTACCGAACAGCTCGAGAACAAAGCCGAAAACAAGGAAAGTGTCCGCGATTTCATAGAAAATACTGCCCAGATTGATTTCGTAACCTCCGAAATTCAGGCAGCCGTCATGCGCATGAGAATGGTGCCCGTTGGTAAATTATACCAGAAGGCGCCGCGGATTGTGCGCGATCTCTCCCGCGAATTCAAAAAGCAGATCAAGCTCGTCGTAAAAGGCGAGGAGACCGAGATCGACCGCGGAATTATCGAAGAGCTTAACGACCCGCTGGTACATATGATCCGCAATTCCTGCGACCACGGCATAGAATCGCCCCAGGACCGCATGGAAAAGGGCAAGCCCGCCCAGGGAACAATTACGCTCGACGCAGAGCAGGAGGGCAATAATATTGTCCTCAAAATATCCGATGACGGCCAGGGTATGGACCCCGAAAAAATTAAATCGAAAGCTATCGAAAAGGGCATTATCACCGAGGAGCAGGCCTCGCAGATGAGCTCGCGCGAAGCATACCAGCTAATATTCATGCCCGGATTCAGCACGGCCCAGAAGGTATCCAACGTGTCCGGCCGCGGCGTTGGCATGGACGTTGTCCGCACAAATATCCAGAACCTGAAGGGCATGATCGAGATCGAATCCGCTCCGGGCAAAGGCTCGACATTTATTATCAAACTCCCGCTCACTCTGGCGATTATCCAGGGACTGCTTGTAAAAGTATTTAACGAAACATACGCAATTCCGCTCAGCTCGGTGGTCGAAGTCGTATCGATAGACCTCGAGAGCATTTATTCGATCAACCAGCAGGAAGTCATCCGCATCCGCGAGGAAGTGCAGCCGCTTATCAGGCTCGACAAGGCGCTCGGCCTGCCCAAAGTCCGCGAGGAGCTTGCCAATCGCAACGTCGTTGTCGTCGGGCACGGAGTGCAGCGCGTGGGGCTGGTGGTCGATCAGTTGCTCGGCCAGCAGGAAATCGTCATCAAATCACTTGGCGAATACCTCGGCAGCATCAGCGGAATTGCGGGCTCCACAATTCTCGGCGACGGCCGCGTGATTATGATTATCGACATCGCCGAACTCATCGAGACGGTATACAGCAATAAATACACCGGCGCGCAGGTACTAAAATAATTTAAATAAAATCGACTTATATTCGCCCTTTTAAATTGGCTGGGTTTTTGCGGTCATACTAAAAGGGCTTTTTTTAATTTTATAAATAATTAACATATATATGACTGGCAGATTACTTCTTCCCGAACGAAGCAGTTGATGGTTCCGGATTTTTGATTAAATATTCATAATTCCATGGCAATAAAATTACTCATAGTGGACGATTCCATATTCATGCGCAAGACGCTCGAGAAGCTGCTTTCGACCGACGAGATCGAGGTGGTGGGCACTGCCGTAAATGGCCGCGAAGGCGTTGATAAGGTTATCGCTCTCGAACCGGATATCGTAACCATGGACATCGAGATGCCCGTTATGAATGGCCTCGAAGCGCTTGCCGAGATTATGAAGCACCATCCTGTGCCGGTGATGATGCTGAGCACTCTTACTGCCGAAGGCGCCGAAGCAACCGTCGAGGCGCTCAGCCTTGGGGCGGTGGACTTCATTACCAAAAAGTCCGCATTTACCGAAATGCACAGCCTGAGGGATGAATTAATTAATAAAATCAAAAATATTACACAAAACAGCAGCATCCGCAATCAGCTCCAGCGGCAACGATTGCTGGCGGCCCAAAGCCGTCCCGCCAAAGTAGCGCCATCTGAGGAAAAAATTGCTCTAACCATAGGCAGGCGGCTGCAGGAGCAAAAACGCCAGAAGCAGTTCCGCCAGAATTCTGCCAGCCGCAGACCGCGTCCGAAACCTTTTGATATAAAAATAATTGCAATTGGTATTTCGACGGGCGGACCGGTTGCGCTGCAGCAGATGATCAAAGACCTGCCCGGGACGATTCCCGTGCCGATAGTTATAGCCCAGCATATGCCGCCGCAGTTCACCGCATCGCTTGCCGCGCGGCTGGATAATTTCTCGCCGATTGCGGTATCGGAAGCCCGCGACGGCGATCGGGCAATGCCCGGCCATGTCTATCTGGCTCCGGGTGGCCGCCAGATGACGATTAATCGCCACCACCGGCTGGTTGTATCCGACGAGCCCAAAAATGAACTATACAAGCCCTCGGTGAATGTGATGATCAATTCCGTGGTCGATATTTTTGCCGGTGGCGCGGTCGGAATTATCATGACCGGAATGGGCCGCGACGGATTTGAGGCGCTTACCGCACTCCATAATGCCGGGGGATACGTAATCGCCCAGGACGAGGATTCCTGTATTGTGCCAGGGATGCCGCGCGCAGTGATTCAGGGCGGAATTGCGGACGAAATTTACCCGCTTTCGGAGCTCGCGCCTGCAATTACTTCATTATTTAATATTTAAAATTATATATAAATTTAGATCGGGAATCCGAACATGCAAGAAGATTTTGAATTTGATAATCCTTTCGAAAAGGAATTTGATAAAAAGGATGTCGTGCGGACTTATTCCGACGAGGATATCCGCAAAAAAGAAGAACAGCCCTTTGGGGAGAAATTCGAAAAAAAAGATGTGGTCGGACGCCAGCCCGACGATGTCGAGGAGCTGATGCCGCCGGGTTCTGCGCGGGATACCACTACGAGGAATATGGACGACATCCTTGCGGACAGCGCCGAAGTCGTGGCCGGAGAAGAAACCGATATGGAAGAGCTCCAGGACGAAATGGATATGAGCGACGATGAACGGCTAAGCAAGCACTTTTATGATGAATATAATCTTCTCGACCGTGATACCGTGACGGACGAAGATCGTGTCCGGCAGAATTTCAAGGACTTTTTTGTAGTGCCAAAGCTGAGCGGCCGCAATACCCGCATGCCCAAATCGCACCTCTATCCTGCAGAGCTTATCAAAGCGGAGCAGATGAAGGTCGAAGTCACCGACGATCCTGTGCTCGACGAAGAGGACAAGAGGTCCAGCGTAATCGTAAATCGTAACCCTAAAGGAGAAGTCGAAAGCATCGAAGTGGTCTGTAGCTGTGGCGAGCGTACGCTGATTATGCTCGACTATTCCGAAACCGGGGATGAAGGCCCGATAACACACGTGGTTCAGCGTAAAAGCGCCGAAGAGGACGAATTCACACCTGCTGAACATGATATCACCGACGAAGACCGGCAGGAAATTTTTGGCAGAATGCACGAGAGCGCACACGACGAGGAATTTCCCGAGGAAGAAGAAATTACAGAAGAATTGGAAAATTCTGATGTCGAATCCGGCGAATCCGAACCTGATGATTCCGAAGCGGAAAAAGAAGAATCCGGCGAAGACGTAAATCCCGATGATAGTGAGGTTTAAATACTAATAGGGCTGAAAAATTAATATTCGATCTGTGTATGGAGTGCAATTTCCTCGAGCACGGAGCTTACCTTGAGGCATTCGTTGATGTCGCCTTCGTAGACGCAGGCCTTTCCGCGCGTATGTACTTCCCATGTAAGGGTTTCGGCCTTGTCGCGCGAGCAGCTTATAGCTTTGATAATCTGAGAGATAACCTCGTCGAACGTATGCCATTCGTCATTGAATAGAATAACCCTGGCGCTGTTTTCCACCCCGACGTCCGTTACCGATTCCGGCTGACTTGTCTCTTCCGGAAAGGCCATATGTAAGAATCCTGATCGCATGTATATATATTAAAAAAAGAAGTTCACACAATATGCCATAAACTAAAATATAATATAAAAAAAAATAGCGGATAACAAAAAATTAATATACTATAAATCTTTTCATGCAGAAAGACGCAGACCGCACGCATATATTAACGGAATATATAAAAGGAAGTTCGTAAAAATCGCTTTTTTTCGTTGTTTAATCAAGCTATGTTTCGTATTTTATGCTATCTGAATGTAAAGTTTCGGATGATATGATTTATCGGAACGCGGGCAATCCCGTCCGCGGATATACCGCAAAAATTCGTATAAACATACAGGTATGCGGCAATGTACGAACTGATCAAATTTGTTCCCCTTTTTCCGCTCATAGGATTTCTCATAGTCGGCTTATTCGGTAAGTACCTTAAGAAAGAAGCGCTTATCGGCTCTATAGCCAGTGCGGCAGTTGGGGCATCCTTTATTTTTTCTGTGATTATTTTTTTCTCGATGGCCTCTGCGCCGCCGGAATCGCCCTGGATCGTGCCCGTTTATGAATGGATTGCTGCGGGCAATTTCGGCATCTCGATTTCATACCAGGTCGATCAGCTTTCGATTTTGTTCTCGCTGGTTGTTACCGGCGTGGGCTTTCTGATCCATGTGTATTCGATCGGATATATGCATGGCGACCGCAGTTTCTATCGATTCTTTGCCTACCTTAATCTATTCATTTTTATGATGCTTAATCTGGTGCTTTCGAGCAATTTCCTGCTCACATTTCTCGGATGGGAAGGCGTCGGGTTGTGTTCATATCTTTTGATCGGATTCTGGTACGATAAAAAATTCGATGGAGTAAATATCACATGGACAGGCGATGCGGGCAATAAGGCCTTTATAGTCAACCGTATCGGCGACTTCGGTTTTCTGATTGCTATGTTCATGATATATATAACATTTAATTCGCTCGAATACGCCGATGTGTCCGATGCGGCTATGGCCAGCGCGCCGTTTTATCGCGACGCAGGCCTGATGACTGCCATCACGCTGTTGCTGTTCCTCGGCTGCACTGGTAAATCCGCGCAGATACCCCTTGCGGTGTGGCTGCCCGACGCGATGGCCGGCCCGACTCCGGTATCGGCGCTTATTCATGCCGCCACTATGGTCACCGCCGGCGTGTTTCTTGTGGCGCGCAATGCGGTGCTGTTCTCGCTTTCGCCGGATACTATGACGGTGGTTGCGATAATCGGTATCGCCACTGCGATCTGGGCGGCATCGGTCGGCATTGTGCAGAATGACTTCAAGAAGGTGCTGGCGTATTCGACCGTTTCGCAGCTTGGGTTTATGTTCGCAGCTCTCGGAGTTGGCGCATTCACCGCTGGCATATTCCACGTGATGACTCATGCATTTTTCAAGGGGCTGCTCTTTTTGGGCTCCGGCGCGGTAATTCACGGAATGCACGAGGAGCAGAATATCAAGCGAATGGGCGGACTGAAGGACTACATGCCCACGACATATAAGACATTTATGGTCGCGACGCTTGCGATTTCGGGTATCCCGCTGTTCAGCGGATTTTTCTCGAAAGATGAAATTTTATGGAATGTATTTAATTATGGGGGATGGTTCGCCTGGCTGGTGCTTGCGATTGCGGCATTCTTTACGGCGTTCTATATGTTCCGGCTTGTGAATCTGGTATTCCTCGGCCGCGAGCGTTTCGACAAAAAGCATGTCCACCCGCACGAAGCTCCCAAAACGATGACGATTCCGCTGATAGTGCTGGCGATTCTTTCGGCATTCGGCGGATTTCTGGGAATCCCATATGTGCTTGGATTCTGGTTCAGCGGCCATCCGAATCTGATGGAGAATTGGCTGCACCCGATATTCAGCGATGCGCTCCTGATAATGAAACGCCCCGTGGTGCACGAAATTCACGCAATCGAATATGTGCTGATGCTCGTATCGGTGGGCGTTGCTTTGCTGGCCATCAAGCTGGCTTTCGATATATATAAAGAAGGTTCGCTCGATAAAGCGCGCTCGATTGCGCAAAAATTCCAGTTTGCCTACAGAGCGCTTAAAAATAAATACTGGGTCGATGAATTCTATTTCGCAACGGTTGTCAATCCTATCGTAAACACATCGCGCAAATTCTTATGGAAGGTGTTCGATGTACAGCTTATCGATGGATTCGTCAACGGCATGGCGGCAGTGACCGACGGGGTCGGCCGCATATTGCGCCGCATTCAGTCGGGCATCGCTCAGAACTACGCCATACTGATGATGGCGGGGATAATTGTGATTATCTCGGTGCTGGTATTTTCCATATAATTCCGAAATTTTACAAACAATCAGAAATTAAATATGGCAGCGCTTTTTATAACATTGTTTTTACCCTTGCTCGGATCGATTGCCTTATTATTTTTCAATCGCGAGAACCATAGAGCAATCAAGTATTCCGCATTTGGATTCTCCGCAGCCACGTTTGTTGTTTCGCTATGGCTATTCTTCGGATTCGATCAGAGCAATCCCGGATTCCAGTTCGTATTTTCGACTGTCTGGGTCGAATCGCTCGACGCGGGATTCCGCATCGGAGTGGACGGGATGTCGGTATTGCTGGTAATGCTGACGACTTTTATTTCGCCAATTGCGATACTATCCTCATTCGAATACATCAAAAAGCGTCAGAAAGAGTATTATCTGATGCTGCTGCTTTTGCAGTTCGCACTGACCGGGGTGTTCGTATCGCTCGATCTTTTCCTTTTCTATATTTTCTGGGAAATTATACTGATACCGATGTATTTCGTTATCGGAATCTGGGGCGGAAAAAATCGCATCTATGCAGCTATTAAATTCTTTTTATATACAATGGTTGGTTCGCTGTTCATGCTGGTGGCCATAGTCTGGCTTGGCATGTACTGCGGCGCCGAGCTGATTCAAAATCAGCAGGGATTCACCACCGACTTCCTTGCCATTCGCGAGGTTGCGCCGCTGATTCCGTTCGAAATCCAGAAATGGATGTTCCTGGCGTTTGCGCTGTCGTTCTGCATCAAGGTGCCGCTGTTCCCGTTGCATACATGGCTGCCGGATGCGCATACCGAGGCGCCCACAGCCGGCTCGGTAATTCTGGCCGGCGTATTGCTGAAGATGGGCACCTACGGCCTTATCCGCTTTAATCTGGAATTATTCCCGCAGTCGTCGTTCGAATACGCCTCGCCGATAGCATGGCTGGCGGTTGTGGGCATTATCTACGGAGCGCTGGTGGCGATGGTTCAGACCGACGTCAAGCGCCTGGTGGCATATTCATCTGTGAGCCACCTCGGATTCGTGGTGCTTGGAATATTTTCTATGACCGCCGAGGGAGTGCAGGGAGCCATTATCCAGATGGTCAATCATGGTCTATCGACCGGGATGCTCTTTCTCTGCGTCGGAATTCTCTACGAACGGCGACACACGAGAGAGATCGAGGAATTTGGCGGAATTGCCCGCGTAATGCCAATCTTTACGGTGTTTTTCGCGATTGCAATGCTGGCTTCGGTCGGCCTGCCCGGCCTGAATGGCTTCGTCGGGGAATACCTGACGCTTTTGGGCGCATTCCGATCGCCATTCTATAATTCATGGGCATATTCGATTATCTCGGCGACCGGGGTCATTTTCGCCGCAGTTTATTTGCTCTGGATGTTCCAGCGCGTAATGTATAAAAAGATCGACGTGGCGGCGAACCATTCGCTGAAGGACGTCTCGAAGCGCGAGATATGGACTCTGGTGCCGATTGTGATATTCATCGTCTGGATTGGCGTATATCCGCAGACATTTATGAAATATTCGGAATATTCGACCCGTGCGCTGGTCAATAAGCTCGAGAAAATTCGCTTTGGTACGGAATCCTACTGGCTGCCAGAGCAGGTTGGCGGACAGGAAGCGCCCGAAAAAGCAAAAACCGACGAAAATTAATTAAGAAATTTAATAATACTGGCTATCTGGTGTGATATATGATGAATGAATATTTGCTTGCATCACCTCTGATAATTATATCGCTGTTTTCGGTGGCGGGAATGGTCATCGATGCGCTCACCGGCAAGAACAGGAATTTCTATTATGCATATGTATTTATTGGATTTATCCTGACGGCAGCCGCTGCTGCATATACGCTGACTCTGCCGGCCAAAGAGATTGCCGAATTCGCCTCGCAGTCGCACAGGCTTACAAGCCGCGGGATGATCAGCTTCGGCGGATACGCTGCGCTGTTCGATATCCTATTCTGCATTGCGGCAATCCTGACAATGCTCGCAGCGCGGCCATATCTGCGCCGGGAATATGACGAATACAAGGAATTCTATTCGCTGATGATGTTTTCGGTGGCCGGGATGATGCTAATCGCGCATTCTGCGAATCTGCTGATTCTTTTTATCGGCATCGAGGTAATGTCGGTCGCATTCTATGTGCTTAGCGGATTCTTCCGCCGCGAGATACGATCAATCGAGGCAGGACTTAAATATTTCCTGCTGGGCGCATTCGCTTCGGGATTTCTGCTTTATGGAATTGCAATGCTCTACGGAGCAACCGGCTCTTTCGATATTGCTGTTATCACCGAGAAAGTCGCATTCGGCCAGGCTGTCCCGCTCTATCTGATGATCGGCGTAGGTATGATGCTGGTTGGCCTCGGCTTCAAAGTGGCAGCATTCCCGTTCCACCAATGGGCGCCGGACGTCTATCATGGTGCTCCGACCGTGGTCACGGGGTTCATGAGCACCGCAGGCAAGGCAGGAGCTCTTATCGGGTTCATTATTGTTGCTCGGGCGGTAATGCCTATGGCCGACGCAAGCGGATTTGTTGAGAGTAACACGGAAACCACGCAAATGATTATCGCCGTAATCGCCGCTGCTACCATGCTGATCGGCAATATTTCGGCGCTGGTGCAGGAAAACGTAAAGCGAATGCTTGCATATTCTTCGGTCGCGCACGCCGGCTACTTGCTTATGGGCATAGTGGCCAATACCCCGCGCGGCTGGGCCGGCATCGCATTTTATGCAATGGCATATATGTTTATGCAAATCGGCGCTTTCGTCGTTGTATCGGTGCTCGAACGCGAGAACGAGGGCAATCTGAAGATTCGGGACTACGCCGGACTCAGCAAAAAGCATCCTGCGCTGGCAGCAGCAATGGCTATCTTTATGTTTTCGCTGACAGGTATACCGCCGTTTGCGGGATTCTTCGGTAAATATTATCTGTTTACCGCGGCGATCGAAGCCGGATTCACATGGCTCACAATCGTTGCTGTGGTCTCGTCCGTAATCGCTGCATATTTCTATATCGGTCTGATTGTGAATATGTACTTCAAGGAGGCCGAAGGCGATATTCCCGACGCAAAACCCGGATTGGCTAATGTGGCTTTAGTTCTGACCACCGCCGGGGTGCTGCTATTCGGAATTTTCCCGTCGCTATTGATTACGCTTGCAAATCAGGTGTTCTGATAATTAATTGAAATATTTTTCGCAGAAAGGGGAGCATTCCCCTTTTTGTATTTATATATAATAGGATTTCTTAATAAATTTGCAGAAAAGTTCTGTTTAAATGTGACTTTTCGAATGATCGACTGATTATATATTCATAAGATTTGTATCAAAAAGGAATAAAACATGAAGAAATTAGTACTGCTTTTAATTTTCGCAATAATTGCATTTCCTCAGATAGCAGA
>CAZEMR010000049.1:0-22724 GCA_964513465.1 uncultured Hyphomicrobiales bacterium | reverse complement strand
GGAGGAAGGAAAAGGAGAGAAGAAAGAAGAAAAGAAGGAGGAGGGAAAGGAAGGGAGAAGAGGGAGAAAAAAAGAAGAAAGAAGAAAAAGGAGAGAGGAAAGGAAAAGAAGAAGAAGAGAAGAGAGGGAAAAGGGACGAGGGAAAGACCGGCTGAAAGCCAAAGGCGGAGAGTATGACTGGTACGAAACCCGCGGCAAAGTCATAAGCCGCGACCGCAGCGGTCGTCCGGCGAATATGATGGGCACTATGATCGACATCAGCGAGCAGAAAGATGCCGAAGAGCGGATGATTGCCCAGAGAGAATTTCTGCGAAATATTATTGACATAATACCCAGCTTTATTTATGTAAAAGATGAATATGGCCGCTATCTGATTGTAAATCAAAAGGTAGAAGAAGCATTTAATTCTGAAAACAAATATATAATCGGCCGGAAAGACCGCGATTTCCTCGATCCGGAATTCGGCGAGAGATTCCGCAGACAGGACGAAGAAGTGCTTCGCACCGACAGGGAATTATTTATTCCCGAAGAATATTTCGTAGGCGCAAATAATCGCGGATACTGGCTTCAGACATATAAAAAACCAATCACCGATTATACCAATGGCAAAAAGGCAGTGCTTGGGGTTGCGCTCGACAACACAGATCGCAAAAAGGCAGCACAGGAGCTCGAGAGCAGCGAACGCATGCTGAAAGCTATTCTGAAAGCCTCGCCAATAGGCATTGCGCTTGTGCGCAATCTCGAAGTCATATGGACCAACGAGGCCATGTATTCGATAATAGGCTATCCGGTGGGCAGTTTCACCGGTAAAACCCCGCATGGACTATTCCCAAAAGCGGATGTTTTCGAAAATCTGACTCAAACAGTACGCGAGCATATCGAAGCTCAGGGATATGCACAGATCGAAACCGAACTCGTCCGCGCCGACTCGCAGAAATTCGACGCATTGATAATGATCCGCCGCATACATCAGGATAAACCCGAAGTGGGCAACATAGTCGCGATGATGGACATCAGCGAGCGCAAACGTGCCGAAAAGACATATCGCGCGCTGGTCGAGCACTCGCTGCAGGGGATGATGATTCTTTCGATTATGCGCGACTATCAGGTGCTATTTGTCAACGAAGCCCTGTGCGGGATTACCTCTTATACCTCCGACGAAATGCTTGAATTCGGATATGACGACATTAATGACCTGATATTCTCCGAAGACCGCGACGAATTCTGGAAACACGTGAATAATCAGATATATGGCATAGCCGCACCGGAAGTCTTTGAATGCAGGATTATTACCAAATATTCCGAAGTCCGTTGGGTGGAATCCTTCATTCTGAAATCCCGATTCGATCGCGAGGAATCAATCCAGCTTTCGTTTATGGATATATCCGACCGTAAACGCAACGAGCAGCACAAAAAATTCGCGCTCGCCGCACTCGTCGAAGCCGAGAAACGCAAGCATCAGACTTCCGTATTGCTCGATAATTCCGCCCGAATCGCATCTATCGGCGTAATCGCAGGAGGCATCACCCACGAGATAAACCAGCCGCTGAATGCAATCAAAATGGGCGCCGACAGCATAATATTCTGGGACGACAACAACGGCAAGCCGCTGCCCCAGATGGTGCGTACACTGGTCGGGCATATCTCGCTGGCCACCAAACGAATCGAGAATATAATTACTCACATGCGTTCGTTCTGGATAGATAAAGAGAAGCTCTCTCGCGAACCCATAAATCTGAACCGCGCGGTCGATTCAGCGGTCAGCCTTGTTCGCCAGCGAATCCACGCCCGAGAAATAATATTCAATATCGAGCTCCACCCAGAGTCGCTAAATATCAGCGCCAACCAGGTGCAGCTCGAATTAATCATTAATAATCTCGTGCTGAATTCATATCATGCGCTGGCATTGGTCGAAGATCGCCGAAAAAAAATCAATCTCCGGACGTTCCGGGACAATAGCCACGCCGTATTCGAAGTCGAGGATAACGGAGTCGGTCTGCCCGATGTTCCGCCCGAGAAGCTGTTCGACCCATTCTTTTCGACTCGGAAATTTTTCGAGGGCACCGGCCTTGGGCTGGCGATCGTCAAGATGTTCTGCGATCGGTTCGACGCCGGGATCAAGGTAATACCCAAAAAACAGGGCGCCATATTCCAGGTAATATTCGATATTCTGGAGGAACCCGCCGAAAATGAATGATATATATATTTCTCATTATGAAGAATCTTAGTTTTTAATTTTTTCATAAAAAAGAAATATAAATTCATTATCTTCGTAACTTGGATTTTTTGGTGTATTTATTACCTTATTAAATGGCAAAGACTAAAGACAAGATAAACGGCCCTGATATGGCCGATATATTCAGCCGGCTAAACGAAGAGCTCGACCGCATAATCATCCGCGGCGCGCGCGAACACAATCTGCGCGATGTCGATCTCGACATTCCGCGCGAGCAGCTTGTCGTGGTCACCGGGCTGTCGGGATCGGGCAAATCATCGCTCGCATTCGATACGCTCTACGCCGAGGGGCAGCGCCGATATGTGGAATGCCTCTCGCCTTACGCCCGGCAATTCCTCGGAATGATGAAAAAGCCGGATATTGATTCGATAGAGGGCCTCTCGCCGGCAATTTCGATCGAACAGAAAACCCTCGGCCATAACCCGCGCTCGACCGTAGGCACAGTGACCGAGATATACGACTATCTGCGCTTGCTTTACGCGCGGATCGGAGTGCAGTACTGCGTTGAATGCAACGTCCCGGTCGAGAAAAAATCCCTCGATCAGATTACCGAAGAAATCACGGAAAAATACAAAGATAGAAAAATAATGATCCTGGCGCCACTGGTCAAAGGGCGCAAGGGACACTACCGCGAACTTTTCGCCCAGCTAATGAAGCAGGGCTTCACCCGTGTCCGGGTTGACGGCGAGATTGTTCCTATCACCGAGAATATGCAGCTCGGACGCTACCAGATTCATAATATCGAGCTGGTAATCGACCGCTGCGTAGCCGACAACCGCCAGCAGCGCCGCATTTCCGAATCAGTCGAGCTCGCCGCCAAAAAGGGCGAGGGCATGCTGATGATCCTCGTCGAAACCGGCGATGGCGAATTCGACGAAAAGCTTTACAGCACTACTTATTCATGCCCCTCATGCGGAATGTCCTACGAGCCGCTCGCGCCGAATATGTTCTCGTTCAATTCGCCATATGGCGCCTGTCCGGAATGCCAGGGCATCGGCGAAACCCACGACTTCAGCGCAGATATGCTGATCGCCGATAAGACGAAATCAATAGCCGGCGGGGCAATCGAGCCGCTTGAGAAAAAGCGCCAGGCATGGCTTTGGAACCAGGTCGAGGCATTCTCGAAGGCAAACAATATCGACATCGAAAAGCCAGTCCTCGAAATGGATCCCGGAGAGCTGGAGATATTGCTTTACGGCACCGAGGATAAGGACATCAGGATCAAATATAAATTCGGCTCGGGCAAGGAGATGACCTACCGCCAGAAATTCATCGGCGTGATACCCAGCCTGCGCCACCAGTACGAGAATGCGTCATCGACGGCCACAAAACGGATGCTCGAGAATTTTATGACATCGACGGTGTGCAAGACCTGCCGGGGCGGACGCCTGCGCACAGAGAGCCTGAATGTATATATTGACGAGAAAAATATCGACGTAATCTCCAGCATGGACATAGATCACGCGCTGGATTACGCCAGCCACCTTGCAGAAAAGCTCTCCCACCGCGATCTTTTAATTGCAAATTTAATTATAAAGGAAATTACCTCGCGGCTGAAATTCCTGCGCGATGTCGGACTCTCGTACCTGCAGCTCAAGCGCGGAGTGCGCACTCTATCGGGCGGCGAATCCCAGCGCATACGCCTTGCCTCGCAGATAGGCACCCAGCTTGTGGGGATAATGTATGTGCTCGACGAACCCAGCATCGGGCTGCACCAGCACGACAACAACAAGCTGATCGGCTCGCTCAAGCAATTGCGCGATCTGGGCAATTCCGTCATCGTGGTCGAGCACGACAAGGCGATGATCGAGGAGGCCGACTACGTCGTCGATATGGGGCCCGGCGCCGGAGTGCATGGGGGAGAGGTGCTGTTTTCGGCAAAGCCGGAGGATATTAAAAATTTGACAAACGGATCGCTCGAGAGATCGCTTACCGCACAGTACCTTAGCGATAACCGGCGCATCGAATTACCCGAAAAGCGACGCCCCGCCAATGGTAAATATATTGAATTAAAAGGCGCGCGCGGCAATAACCTGAAGAATGTCGATCTTCGGATACCGCTGGGCACCTCGATATGCATCACCGGGCTATCGGGATCGGGCAAATCATCATTGATCAATGATACGCTCTATCCCATACTTTCGCGGCATTTTTATAAATCGAATACAATGCCCCTTGCTTACGATTCAATCAGCGGGCTGGAGCAAGTCGACAAGGTTATCGAGATCAACCAGTCGCCAATCGGCCGTACCCCGCGCTCGAATCCGGCGACCTATACGGGAATATTCACCCTGATCCGCGATTTTTATGCAATGATGCCCGAATCAAAAGTACGAGGCCATAAACCCGGAAGATTCTCGTTCAACGTAAAGGGCGGCCGCTGCGAGGAATGCGAGGGCGGGGGAATCCGCAAAATCGAGATGAATTTTTTGCCCGATGTCTACGTCAAATGCGACGTCTGCAATGGCAGCCGCTATAACAAAGAAACTCTGTCGGTGAAATACAAAGACAAATCAATCTCCGATGTACTCGATATGACGGTCGAGGAAGCTATAGAATTCTTCAGCGAAATTCCCCGCATACGCACCAAGCTGCAAACCCTGGCCGATGTAGGGCTTGGCTATATCAAGCTCGGGCAGCAGGCCCCGACTCTTTCGGGCGGAGAGGCTCAGCGAGTCAAGCTGGCCACTGAATTATCAAAAGTGTCCACCGGCCGGACATTATATATGCTCGACGAGCCAACCACCGGCCTGCATTTCGAGGACATCCGGATATTGCTCCGCCTGCTCGATCAACTCGTAGAAAAGGGCAATACGGTGATAATAATCGAGCACAATCTCGATATAATCAAATGCGCCGACTGGATCATCGACCTCGGCCCCGAGGGCGGCGAAAACGGCGGCCGCATAATTGCCGAAGGCCCCCCCGAAGACATCATAAAATCCGCCGAAAGCTATACCGGTCGCTATCTGAAAGCCGAACTCTAAAATTTTTCTGTTATATGTCCGATATATATATTAAATTACCGAAAAGTTAAATAAATAATAGCAGATTATGGCCGGCGAAAAAAACGAAAGAATATGCCTGATCGATCCCGAAAAGGGCGACGTCACCGTCCGCCTGTGGGTCGACAGCAATCTGCTCTGCGGCGGCGACTTCCGCATCCAGGAGTCCGACCGCAAGCTCTTCACCGAGCAGTGGAAAATGGCCGTGGACGACGGCCGCTCGATTTCCAAACAAATCAAAACGCGTCCGGCCGACCTCAACCGCCTGCATCTGATCTGGCAGATACTAGTATGCGCAAAAGACCCCCAGATATACGAAGGCAAAGTCCGTGTATCGATCTGGCAGGGCGACCACCGCTCGAAGCTGAGCATCCCTGCCGAATGGACATTCGACAACATTCCGCCATGCGCAATCAACCGCTCGCACCAGTTCACCAGCTCTCTTGCATTCATTGTCAAGAAATAAAATTTTTTATTTTACCCGAAAATTTATAATTTTTGAAACCTGCGCCATGCTCTAAGGCGCGGATTTATTTTTGATTGTAAACAAATCTTTTATGATATACATGTCTGAATTTTTAATTTTTTCGGAGACATAATGAACATACTCGTTTGCATTTCGAGAGTGCCCGATACTGCTGCTAAAATCATGATCGGGGACGATGGAAAAACTATTAAAACACAAGGCGTTAAATTTATTGTAAATCCCTTCGACGAATTCGCCATCGAGGAAGCGCTAAAGCTTCGCGAGAAAGATGGCGGAGAAGTCACGGCCGTTACCGTTGCTACCGACCAGGCCACAGATGTGCTGCGCACTGCGCTCGCGATGGGCGTTGATAAGGTCATCCTCGTCAAAGGCGAAGAGAATCCCGATTCGTACTACGTGGCGCATAATCTGGCCAAAGTAGCCAAAGACGTGAATCCTGATCTCATCCTTATGGGCAAGCAGAGCGTGGACTTCGATTCGCTGCAGATGCCGTCGATGCTGGCAGAGATGCTGGATATGCCGTCGGTATCGGTTGTTGCCGATCTGAACGTCGAGGCCGACAAACTGACCGCCCAGCGCGACATCGAAGGCGGCCGCGAGGTTGTCGAGGCATCGCTGCCGTGTATAGTCAGCGCCCAGAAAGGGCTCAACGAACCGCGCTATCCGAAACTGCCCGATATTATGAAGGCAAAATCCAAACCGATAGACCAGAGGGATGCCGAAACGGTCGACCGCAAAGTCAGCGTAACCAAAATGGAACTCCCCTCGAAAGCGCGCAAAGGCAATATTATGGGCGACAGCGAACAGGACGTCAAAGAGCTTGTCCGGCTGCTCCACGAAGAAGCAAAAATTATATAAGATTTTGAAAATATCAGGAGTTATATAAATGAAGAAAATTCTCGTATTTCTCGAACCGCAGAATGACGGTATCAAACGCGTATCGGGCGAAGTGGCCAGCGCCGCCGTTCGCATCGCCAAAGATGCCGGCGCCGAAGCCGCTGGCGTAATGATCAACGGCAGCCAGGCAGCAGCCGAAGCCGCCGGCGAATTCGGACTTATCCACGTAATTAATATCAAAAGCGATGTATTAGGCGATTATTCCTCGATGGCTGCCGCTAAAGCCATCCGTCAGGCAGCCGAAGCCGCCGGCGCCGATTGCTTCTTTTTCCCGGGCAATGCTCGCGGACTCGAGCTAGCGCCGCGGGTTGCCACCAAATTCGAAGCGGGATATGTGGGCGATTGCATCGAGCTTAATTTCGAAGATGGCAATATTACAGCCAAAAAGCCGGTTTACGCAGGCAAAGCAGTTGTTAGCTGCAAAGTCGATTCGGAAGTCAAAGTATTCTCGCTGCGCCCGAACGTTTTTACAGCCAAAACCCAGCAGGTAACCGCCGAAGTCACCGAAATGAACGCCGATCTCAGCGCCGATGACGCAAAAGTAAAAGTAACGAAACTCGAAAAGAACGAGGGCAAAAAAGACGTGCTCGAAGCCGACGTAATCGTATCCGGCGGCCGCGGACTGAAAGCTCCCGAGAATTTCAATGTCGTCGAAGACCTTGCCAAGGCGCTCGACGCAGCCGTAGGCGCATCCCGCGCAGCAGTCGATGCCGGATGGCGTCCCCACAGCGAGCAGGTAGGCCAGACCGGCAAAACGGTGTCGCCGTCGCTCTACGTAGCGCTCGGAATCTCCGGCGCAGTGCAGCATCTGGCTGGTATGTCGAGCTCGAAAATCATTGTTGCAATCAACAAAGACAAAGACGCTCCGATATTCAAAGTGGCCGACTACGGCCTTGTTGGCGACGTATTCGAGATAGCTCCGAAGCTGGCCGAAGAAGTCAGAAAGGTAAAGGGCGAATAAGCCCGGAAATGCAATAAAACATGTGCTGTAAAGTCTTTTTATCTGAATTATGTATTTTAAAAATTGAACGACAAAAACAGCATGGACAAAATACAACTTATGGTCTTAGGACTGTCAGCATCGCCCGCAAGTAATAATGCTTATGCGTTAATACTCAAGGAAGTCGATGGCAATCGCCGGCTGCCAATCATAATCGGCGCATTCGAGGCACAGGCCATTGCTCTTGAGATGGAGGGAGTGGTGCCGCCACGTCCGATGACTCATGATTTGTTAAAAAATATGATAGATTCCTTTGGCTCCGGCCTCAGCGAAGTATATATAAACGAGCTGCGCGAAGGCACATTCTACGCCCGCTTGATATTCGACACCACCGACAAGGAGATCGACGCCCGCCCGAGCGACGCCATAGCTCTGGCAGTGCGCTGCGGCGCGCCGATATACGTCGAAGAGTCGATACTCGAGGAAACCGGACTCGCTGCTGAATCCGAAATGGAAGAGCCCGGACTCGAGGGAGGCGAAGAAGACGAAACGCTCGAATACCTGAAACGCCAGCAGGAGAAACAAGAAGAACCCGAGAAACCCAAATCCCGGGTGGACCATCTTCAGACCCAGCTGGACAAAGCAATCAACGAAGAAGACTATGAGCGCGCAGCCGATCTCAGAGACGAAATAAAAAGATTATTGGAAAGTTCATAAAATCTTTGGACAATATCCGATAAATTCGTAAATTTGAAATCTCTGAAATGGTCGCCGGAGTAGCTCAGTTGGTTAGAGCATCGGAATCATAATCCGAGTGTCGGGGGTTCAAATCCCTCCTCCGGTACGAAAGAATTCAGGCCCTTAGGTTATATATAACTTAAGGGCTTTTTTTTTGGAGGTAACAAAAAGTGCACTTCCCGAAGTTTTTTATTGTTTTATGAAAAGTCCACAGCTATTTTGAGAAAAATGTCAGATTAAATTGTGAGCAGGACAAATAATATCTTGAAGTTTGTAAATTATTAATACAAATTAATTATACAAATGTGAGATTTTTCGTAAATTTAATTTATCCAATCCCTATATAACCACTTATTATCCTCAAGGGTGATACTATGCCTAAGTATCTGCTTTCTCTCGCATTTATCCTCATTGTCGGATTAAATGCCAACGCCGCCGACATTATTGTCCAGAGCGGCTCGACTTCCAACGCTTACGAAACGCTTTCCGACGCTATGGATGCAGCCCGGACGGGCGATTTTATCTATGTTCCCGCCGGAAGCTACGACGTTTCCGATCTCTATTTCGACAAAGGCGTCCACATGGTCGGCGCCGGCTACAACCCATACGACGGCGACGGCGAAACCACCGTTTTCTCCGGATCATTAAAAATTTATACTGGCGCTGACGGAGGCTCGGTTCAGGGCATTCGTATGTCGGGCGGAATGTTTTTCGGTACGGGCAGCGACGACAATACTGTCAGCGATTTTACGATTACGAGATGCTACATCCACGGGCTATACCTTGCGCACTGCTGGAATTGCATTCAGAGTGGCACCGGATTCACGATTACGGAAAATATTATTGCCGGCGCTTTCCACGGCGGTGACGCCGCGAATACCGTTTTTGCCAACAATATTGTTTATCAGACATCTGTGACCGATCGCGCGATTACTGTCTGCAAAAATGCAATTATCGAGAACAATATTATTATTACGATTGACAACATAACCTTCAATTCCACAGTAGGTTGCATTGTTCGCAACAATATTTTCCCGGTCGGGAATATGCAGATAACCAACAGCCGTAATGAGAATCATCTGATAAATAATTTGTATTGCTCAACCGAAGATATTGTCCCATATGGATATACGATGATCGAGGGCAATGTCCGCATCGACCGCGAGGACCTTTTCGTCGATCAGTCCGGCGGCTCATTCGAATTCTCGCATGATTATCATCTGACTCCGACAGCGCTCGGAGCTATTACCGGCACCGACGGCGCTCAGGTGGGAATCTACGGCGGCCCGTATCCATTTAAGGATGGCGGCGCACCGATTAACCCGCAGATTATCGAAAAAAGAATTTCGACCGCTACGAATCCCGAAGGCCATCTGAAGGTCGAAATCCGCGTAAAAGCGCAGAATAAATAAGCAGTAAATATTTATAAGGAAAATACTTATGAGAGCATTACGACTACTCGTTTTCCTTCTGCTTGTTTATTCTTCTGCGGCGCAAAACCGGATTGTTGAATACGAGTACTGGCTCGACGACAACTTCATGGCCAAAAGCGGCGAAAGCGTTTCGCCAAGCGAAGAATTTTATTTGCAGGAGGACATAGATTTATCCTCGGCAGGGCAGGGATTCCACATGTTCCACATCCGCTTTGCCGATAGCCAGGGGCGCTGGAGCTCGCCGATTTCGAAGCTCATATATAAAATGATCGGCAACGACGGAGCCGAAAACGAAATTACCGCATACGAATACTGGACCGAAGGCAAATTCGATATGCGGCAATCCGGCGAAGTCGATGAATCCGGCGAAATTCTGCTGGATGATTTGATGGATATGTCGTCACTCGATAACGGCTTCCATATATTTCACATCCGATTCCTCGATGCGGGCGGGAATTACTCCGTGCCGCATTCCGCTCTGATTTTCAAAATGGGTAATTCTAATGAGGAAAATAATTTAATAACAAAATACCGCTACTGGTTCGATGGCGACTTCGGCAGCGCTGTGAATGTCGATCTTCCAGAGCCAATGGCCGAATCGGCTTTGAATTTTATGGTGCCGATCCCCTCTGACGAAACCGAATCGTTCGGCATTCAGTTCCTCGACGCAGGCGGCCTGTGGAGTTCGCCCCATACACGGCTGTTCATCCCCGAAGCCGATTTCGAAATGTATAGTACGATAAATACATATACATTTATGAATAAAACTACCTTCGGCGGAGCGTACGAATGGGACTTCGGCGACGGCAGCGCGTTATCGACCGATGTCAACCCCACGCATGAATACACCACTCCCGGCGTATATGACGTGTGCCTTATCGCTACCAATAAGCTCGGCGCGGATACCCTCTGCCAGATCGCAACGGTCAACGGCCTTCGCGAAGTCGTTGCCAAAAGCGCTGGTAATTCCGGCTGGGCAAGCGTGCTGGTCTATGGCGGCGGACTCGAGGACGGCTCCGAGGTCTGGCTCGAAAAAGACGGCGAGAAATATCTCGACGCCGAGGACGAATTCCTCGCGCGGCTGGACGCAATCTCGGCGCGGTTCGATCTGTACGACAAAGAAACCGGCACCTACGACGTCGCTGTCGAGCTTCCCGGCGGCGAAATCTGGCGGCTCGAGGACGCATTCGAGATCGTTCCGGGGGAACTGCCCGAGCCCTATATTTCATTCAACGGTCGCGACAGAATTCTATTCGGACGCTGGCAGACCTATACCATCGACTTCGGCAATACGGGCAATACCGATGCGCTCGGCGTGCCGGTGTATCTGCTGTTCACAATGCCGGACGGAATGGACATCGAATTCAGGAATTTAAATATAAAAATAAGCGAGCACTGGAAGGACAATCCGGACTACCAGACCGTGCTCGACGAGCCGGACTATTACGAGCGCGTCGGATTCTTCGACGGCCCCGAGCGCGTGCGGCTGTATACATTCTATATCCCTGTGATCCCCGCAGGATTGAGCGGCCAGGTGAAGCTGCGGATTGTCACCAACGAAAGCTTCAGAGCCTATGTGTGGATGAACGAGCCAATGTTCGAAGTCGGCCCGGATGGCGTTATCGTCAAGCGGGACTCGCCGCTTAGCACCATCGAGGACAAAAAGACCGCGGCATGCCTGCGAGCGGTAATGGCCCAGGCAATGAAGGACGGAATAGCCGATATAGTGAATTATGCAATTCCGGGAGTGGGCTGCGCCAATTCCGTGCTCAATCTGGCATTTGCACCGGCGGAATACCTTGCGCCCGAGCCAACCAATCCGGAATATAAACGCCCCAAATCATGGGGCGAGACATTCTGGAGCTGGGGCAATACGATCAAGGATTATTCGCTGACGATTGCCGGCTGCGCAACCGATCTGCTGCCAATCAAGCAGGCAGTTGGAACGGCGATTGCGGCGATTTCGGTAGCTAACAATATATATGGCGGACTCAAGGCCGGCCGAGAATGCTATGATAAATATAAAAACGGCCAGAAGAATGTATCGGCGGTTTCGAGTTTCGACCCCAACGAGATAGTCGGTCCGCCGGGATTCACCGATAAAAATTATCTGAATACCGACGCATTTTCCTACACAATATTCTTCGAGAATAAGGAGAGCGCCACCGCTCCGGCCCAGGAGGTAGTCATAGTCGATACCCTCGACTCCGAACGATTCGATTTTTCGACGTTTGCGTTCGGGATGTTCGCTTTCGGCGGGCATACGTATATGCCGCTGCCGGGATTGCAGGAATTCACACTGGATATCGACCAGCCGGATAATTCCATGAATATCGTCCGCGTCAATGCCGTGTTCGATCCCGAAACAGGCCTTGCACGCTGGCAGTTCATCACACTCGACAAATCCAATATGGCGCTGACCGAAGACCCCGACGGCGGATTCCTGCCGCCGAACGTAAACTCCCCCGAAGGCGAAGGCAGTGTATCTTACGCGGTCAAGCTGAAGGAAGGACTTGCGAACGATTCGGAAATACGCGCCCGCGCGAAGATATTCTTCGACCTGAACGAGCCGATCGTGACGAATGAATATCTCAATACACTCGATCTTGATCCGCCAGGCAGTAAAATCGAAGGCATTTATTATACAAAACAGGAAAATGTCTATCGACTCGAAATCAGCGGATCGGACTCCCAGAGCGGCATCGCGGAATATGTTATATATATATCCGAGGACGATGGCCCCTTCGAGCCGATGTATACGACCAAAGAGACGCAGTTCTACTTCGCCGCAGAGGACGGCCCCGTCTACAAGCTATATTCCATAGCAATCGACCATGCGGGCAATTCCGAGGCCCCGACCGGCACATACGACGTCAGCACTCTGAACGTCTCGGCGCCCGAGGCCGGTGAATTGCTTAGCGCTGGTGTGGATATCCAGCCCAATCCCGTATCCGGCGCCGCAAATGTGGAATTCATCGTCCCCGACGCCGGCGAAGTAACCCTTCGAATCTGGAACAGCTTCGGCGAGCTTCAGGCCGTCCCGCTTGAATCCATCGCGATGAGCGCGGGCCCGCACTCGCTCAGCATCGCCTCAGGCGGCTGGCCCCAGGGCATGTATTATTTGCAAATGATCTGGCGCGGCCGGACATATACCAAAATGTTCGCCGTCATGCGCTGATTTCTGTATTAATTCACACAAATCCCCCGCAGGCCGCAGCTTACGGGGGATTTTAATTTGGAGAAGGCATATAAATATAATCTTAAACCAATGATTTTTGATTCACAATCAGCCTGGTTTAAGTAAATGTGGACTATTGCATAAATACCAATTAGATGATATGATATAATCCCAATGATAAATTCATATATAACTATACTATAAATGAGAATTAAATGAGTATAAATTAACTGTAAAATTTTACTGGATTTCGTAATTTATGAAATCACATCCCGTAATATTTCAAAGGACAATTCTATGAAAAAGCTACTTTTTATCATCGCATTATTTGCATTTCTCAGTTGCGAGGAAGCGCTCGGGCCCAACGAAATCGGCGGCAGCACCGATGTAGAATTCAGCAAGCCCGGCAGCGAATTCGGAATCAGCCTTACGCTTGGCGGCAATTATAACAAGGCGCTTTCGGCTATAAGCGACAGCGTCGTAATTACTAAAAACGACAATGGGATAGTAACGCTCAAGGGGATATTTACAACCAACCAGGAAAACATGAAAAATATCGATACCCTGCTCGGCACCCAGGAACTGACCGACGACATGAAACGCCAGGTATTCGATTCGTACAAAGAAAAATTCGGATTTACGATCGACACCAGCGACAAAGATAACCTGAAGCTGGAATTCGAAATCAAGGGCAAAATCACATCCGAAGGCATCCAGGACTTTGTTTACAGCAAGGGCGACGAGAGCAAGCCCTTCACCGTTGCCAAATATTCCGCCAAAGTCGGGGATAAATATGAATTCACAACCGAAGATGGCGAAAAAATAACACGCGAGGTCACTTATCGCTCAACCGAGGACGATTATTCGATCGCATTCTGGCTGATCAAAGTCATAAAAGTCGAACAAACAATGAACGACCCGGTAATCGAAAAAATAACATATTACGCCAATCATAAATTCGGCCTCGTGGGTATGGAAGCCACAATGAAAGATGGCCGCATGATCAAATCGACCATAATGCCTCCGAATTTGTGATTAAATCCAGCGACGCACAGTGGATTTGTAATTATCATAACTTTCGCCGAACGCCATCCTTAACTCCTTTTCTTCGAAGGGGATATAGATGGCGTTTGCAATTGCCGCAAAAGCCGGTGCCGCAAGCAGACCAATTAGATTTCCGAAGCATAGAGCAATCCCGAGAATGAACAGCGACATGCCCAAGTACATGGGATTCCGCGTTTTAGCGAATATCCCGGTGTTAATCATAGCTTTAGGTTCATCAAAATTGTGAGGAGTGGAATGTTCTTTGAACTGTTTTCGAGCTTCGCCGTTCAGAGCAATCCCTGCATAAATAAATAGCAGACCTGAAAGATTCCAGGGGAAACTGATTATATTAAATGAAGTGATCGCAAAAAATGATCCGATTACCAACAGCAGGCAAATCAAAACAATAAAGGGGGGGATGACTTTCATTCGATTTTCATAAGTTAGTGAATAATAGATTGATACGAAAATCAAATGCTAAAGTTTCAAAAAAAAGCTCCCTGACTAAGGGAGCCTTATGGAAAATTTTTCGATGATTGTTTATTTAAGAACCATGTTTATATACTTCATGAATGCCTCTTTGTCGCGCATCCCTACAATGGTTTTGGAGATGTTGCCATCGACGTCAATAATGAACGTTGTCGGGACATTGTTAATGCCGCCATAGGCTTGCATAATCTCTTGCACACCGATGAAATTCTTATATGGAATGCCCTTTGCGCTTGCGTATGAAGCAACGCGCTGTTTCGCTTCGTCGAGTGTGCGTGCCTTCTCCATAGCGATTCCGATTACAACGAATTTATCTTTGTCGAGCTCTTTGCTGATTTCGATGATGTCGGGAATTTCCATGCGGCAGGGCGGGCACCAAGTACCCCAGAAATTCAGAAACACGACTTTACCTTTTGTATAGTCATTAAATGACATTACTTCGTCATTTTCTTTCCATGTGAAATCAGTAGCTTTGCCTGCTTCGGGACTACCAACTGACATAATCTCATAAACCTCTGCATTAGCAGTGGCTTGCGTGTTCTGAGCAAGCATTTGCTGATCGGGCTCGGTTTTCGTATCAGCGGAAGTTTTCGCGTCCTCCTGCTGGGTGCATGCAACGCTGGTCATCGACATAGTAAGAGCGATGACGAGGAAGGTAAACCGCATTTTTGCTATCATAAAAACTCCGAAATTTGAAAATAATACTAATGATGTTCTATTTTCAAGCACTGACGTTGATTTAAATAAATTATTTGAGACAAAGTAATGGAATTGCAAGATTAAAATTACTTTAATAGCAATAACTTAGATGAAATATGCCTAACTATATTACTGTGCAGCAATATATATAATTTATAAATAACGCTTGATTGACACGAAAAATCCAAAAGCTATTAGAATCGATCCCAGCCAGACTAAATTTATCAGCGGCTTTCGTGCGGCTTCTATTCCGAGAATTTCGACCGGTTCGGGAATGGGTTCGCCAATTTTACGATATGCGAACACACCACGGGTGTTGTTTATATTATCTGCACGAACGAAATCATGCAGTGCAATAAGCATGGAGTCACATCCAAAGGTCTGCCAGACAGGTAATAGATTGCCAGTGCTCATATCGACTTCGGCCATAAGTGTATCATTATCAATAGGATCATCGGTTACAGATAAAATAGCTCCGAGCATTGGATTGCCAGCCTTTGATTTCATTTCTCCGGACATATCGAAACCTTTGAAAACAACACGACGCTCACCGCAACCCGGAATCGCGAACGCTGAATCTCTTTCAACAGTAATGGTCGGAAGATTGAGTTTGTTCTCGGCATATTGCGGAGATATATATATGTCCTTGAACGCCATGCGTTTAATGCCGGGTTCGAGAAATGGAGAGCGCCGCTGATTGAAATCGCTCAGATAGAGCACCGGTTTGGCGAACATTGTATCGCCACGCTCGACTATCCGAACGTAATACTCATATTTTTCACGGTCTTGCAGGTGTTTTTCGATTTCTTCGTACTTAGTCAGTGTGAATTCCGCATCGAGCGCCCTTTGCGGCTCGCCAAGTATCAGGCGGAGATTTTCAGACTCCGAGTAAGCGCCGCTTGCAATTGTACCAATCATCAAAAGTCCTATGCCCATGTGCGACCACTTTCCGCCGGATTCGGAGAAGCGTTTTCGTAATTTTTTGAAGGCGAAAACGAGGTTAGCAAGGATCGAAAATATGGCCGAAAATCCGAGAATAATGAACGGGATTGAATGAATGCCAAAAACATACATTACGATAACTGTAGCTGCTGAGAGTGCAAGCGGAATCATAGCTTTGCGAAGTCCGCGAATGTTATCCGATTGCCAATTAAGATAAAGAGAGATTGCATTTGTTAGCATTATGCCAATAATAAGCGGAAGATTCCATTTATCATAATATGATATATCGACAGAAGATGTTTTGTCTGCGAAAATACCTGATAAAATCGGCCAGCTTGTACCTATAAATATGATAGCTGTTGACATCAAGATTATAATTGCGCCAAGCGAAAGAAAGAATTCGCGTGATGCCACCGGGAAATCTATTCTATTGCCGGATAAATGCTTAGCGCGGACGAGCAGAAGAATTAATCCTCCGATAAATATAACCGATAGGAATAAAAGCAACATAAAATAAACAAATTGCCCCGGATCAATAAAAGAATGCACAGAGACGTCGCTAAGTATTCCGCTCCGAGTCAGAAATGTGGCATATATCACAAATGAAAAAGCGAGTGTCGCCAGGAATATATTTGTTTTGATCAAACCGCCGGTACGTTTTTGTACAAGCATCGTGTGCGATAGAGCAATACCAGCCAGCCAGGGCAAAAGCGAGGAGTTTTCTACCGGATCCCAGCCCCAGTATCCGCCCCACCCGAGAGTCTCGTAAGCCCAGAAACCGCCGATGATTATGCCGAGTCCGAGCACACCCAGAGCGGCCAGAGTCCACGGCAGTGATATATCAATCCAGTTGCGAAAATCTTTTTTGATCAGAGCTGCAAGAGCGAACGCATATGGCACTGACATCATCGCATAGCCAGCGAATAGGATTGGCGGGTGGATAGTAACCCAGAAATTCTGCAGCACAGGATTAAGGCCCCGGCCGTTTGGCGGAATAAAGTCGGGGGGAATGTTTTGTTCGGGATAAGCCTGCCAAATATAATCGAATGGACTTTTTGCTATTAAAAGAATTAGCATGAAAATAAGAATAGAGGAATAGATACCCATAACCGATGGTTCGTATCCATGACGCCGCGAGTAGGGTCCCAACACAAGTCCGATCGCCGCAAGAAGCAGTGCCCACAGCAAAAAAGAACCCTCCTGTCCGCTGAAAAAAGCGGAAATTAGCAGGTGCAATGGCATCTCGCGGGAGGTAAACTCGTAAACATAGGCCATCTGAAAATTGTGGGCGAGTATGTTTGACAAAAGGAAAACCGAAGCAAAAGCGATCATCGCAGCCATAAGTTTATATAATATACGGCCGGCTTTCAGGTATTCGGCTTTACCGTGGCTGGATATAAAGTAGCTGACCACTGCGGCCCCGGACATTGCAAAAGCCGCGTAAATGAATATTTTACCAAGCATATAGCCCTGTTAGTTTTCTGGAAAATCTGTTTTACCTTCGTATTTCGAAGGACATTTTGTATATATTTCGCGGGCTTTGAAGATTTCTCCTTCTAATTGACCCTTAACCACGAGCATCGGTGCTATATCGAAATTATTGGGTTTGGCGCCGTTATAGATCACTTTTGCCGAGCTGCCCTTTTCGTCATGCAATGTAAATACAAGGACATTATTGTCCGGATTAAAATCAATCGCCCTGCTGCGATCTATAGAGCCGATGATCTGTACCACCTCGCCGCTGCGTGCCGCTTCAAAGTCTGAGTATTCTATCTTGCCGGAATTAAAGGAAGATATGGCCACAGCAAGAAAGACAATTATTATCAGTCCGCCAATGATATATTTCTTTTTCATCTTTGTTGTTTTAAAATATTAAAATCAGAATAATTAGTATGAATATACAAAACTATTTTTCGGGATTCAATTTTCGGCGCAAAATTATGCTGTATATCCAGAAAAATAGCAGAGTAGTACCGAATAATGACAACGCAAAAGCGATTGCCAGATTGCCGTCAAGCATGCCACCACCGGTCGAGAGTAGTGGGCCTGAGCTTGAGTCGTCTGCCGAACCCGGATGTAAGCCGCTGGAAAGTCTGGGCATTACGAAAACCAAAAAGGGTACCGCCAGAAATGCGAATATTGCATATACAGAACTCAGTCGAGCGCGGGCGATGTCGCTCCGGATTGCTGAACGCAGCGAGAAATATGCCAAATAAATAATTAATAGCATAAACATTGACGTTTCTCGAGGGTCCCAGTTCCACCAGGTGCCCCAGTTCGCTTCGGCCCAAATCATTCCGGTTATGGTGGCGAATATAGTGAAAAATGTCCCGACAGCCGCCGATCCCGATGCGGCTATGTCGTATTTAATCAATCGCTTACGCAAATATGAAATCGAATAAAGCATTGCGATAAGATAGGCCAGAACGCCTACCCATGCGAGCGGCACGTGGAGATTGATCATTCGGATCATCTCGCCGAGTCCGGCAACGTATGCGTAGGTCAGCCAGGGCTCGTCGTCGATGGTCGAAGCCCAGTAAGCCTTGCCATTGTCTATATTTACGCGAATGAGTATCGGGCCCGGCTCGAGCATTTCCGATGGGGGCCTGAGCGCCGGTATCATAACCTCGGTTGATTGACCGCCGGATTCGATCGATACACTGCGAACGGTAGCGTTCTTACCGGAATTATCGGTTAGCCTGACGTCGCCGGCAAGAGCGACTGATTTTGTAATATCATTATATTTAAGATAGTTAACGAAAGCCGGCCGCGCGGCGATAGGCGGTAGCAGTGTGAGCAGCGTCGCTGCAAGAATAACGACCAAAGCAATCGCAATCCACCAAACCGGCCGCTTTTTGGACGGATGCGGAGTAAATCCCAGCCATGTGCCAGCAATAGTCGCGGCAAATATCAGTATGAATTTCATTCGCGCGAATTCATTAATTGATAATTATTATAGCAAATATAAGAAAAATTAGGTAAACGAGTGCGGAGAATCGAAGATCAGCGGAGCCGCTTAGTCAGCTTGAGCATATTACGCCGGTTTTGGGCGGGGCTGCCGGGCAGGTATGCGATGTCGTCCATCACAAGCTTCATGATATGAATGCCCAGGCCGCCCTTTTCGTAGTTTTTCAGGTATTCGATCATATCCGGGGTTCTGGCGTTGAGCGGATTGAAAGGGATGCCGTCGTCGAGAATATTGACGGTAAACTCATCGCCATGCTCATCAATTTCGACGCGTATCTGCTTCTCGCTGTCGAGTTTATAAGCGTGTTTGATCAGATTGGTGACAGCTTCGTCGACCGCCAGACTGATCTTCTGGGCGTCCTCTTCGGAGAATCCGAATTCGAGCGCTTTGCAACGAACGAAGCTGCGGATTCCGGCCAGTTCGGCAAAATCCGAAACAGAATTAATAGAATTTCTATTTGCGCAGTCATTCTTCATTTTTTCTGTTCTCATCATTCATAAACTTTTCGAGCGCATGGATTTCCTCGGTTTCGATATCGAAAAGCATTGGGAATCCCAAAAGGTCGAATACGGAAAAAACCTTGGGTTTCATATTAGCCAGCTTGATGTCCCCGCCGCGTGAGCGAATGTCCTCTATGAATGCCATAAACACTCCAAGCCCTGCGCTGCTGATATAGTCGAGGTCGCGAAAGTTGACCAGAATTCTGTTCTGGCCGGCTTCGATTATTTCGCTGATCTCGGACTCCAGCTCCGGTGCGGTGTGAGCATCGAGATAGCCGCCCAGATACAGACAATCGATCCCTTTTTTCGCCTCGCGCTCTATTGATAATTTTGCTGATTCAGGCATGGTGCCTCCCTGCCATTTTTCCGGAAAATGTTCTTTCATTTAATATGCTCAAAAATAAATAATTTTTGAAACAATCGGGCACATTTCCGTAAAAATTTTCAATATTTTGGTAAAACAGGGTCATTTACCGCTATCCTGATTATTATTACATAATACCGCGATCACTGTCATATCGTCGTGGGCAGGATTGCTGCCGGAGAAATTCTGCAGATTGTCAATTATAATTTTGATTAGCTCTTCGGCCGTATCGTATCCACTGCGCCCGACGATTTTTTCGAGGGGTTCGTATCCAAAATCGTGCCCCTTCTCGTTGCGAAGCTCGTTGACTCCGTCTGTGAATAAAAGGCATGAGTCGCCAAATTCAAATTCCGATTGGTATAATTCCATTGATTTATCAAATACTTCCGCCGGCGCAAGCCCAATGCCTATGCCATCGGGGCGCACGATTTCGATCAGGCCGTTTTTACGGATAATTGCGGGCATGTGGCCTGCGCGGGCCATCATTATCCTGCAATTCGATTCGTCGATTGTGATGGCGCTCAGCGTAATAAACATCTGCTTTTCCATCGATCCATACATGGTGGCGTTTATTCGCCGCAACAGCTCTGCCGGATCGCCGCATTCCGGCGCGTGCGAGAGCGCAACCCCTTTGAGCTGGGCCATATAGAAAGCCGCGGTCATGCCCTTGCCCGATACGTCGCCGATCAGCATACAAATATCGCCGCCCTTAAGCCGGCAGATTTCGTAATAATCGCCGCCTACCTCTTCGGCGGGCAGTGAAAACGCGCCAAGCGAGAAATTCTCCATATGCGGGAGTTCCTGCGGCAGAAGCTTTTTTTGCATTTCGCGGGCAAGCATCAATTCGCGCTTATAGTGCTCTTTTTCGATTGATTCCTTCACAAGTCGTGAATTTTCGAGCGCGATGCTCACGTTGTCGCTGAACGCCGAGAGCACCTTTACGTCGTCCTGCTCGAATCCGAATTCGTCGTTGTGTACCACGAACAGATTGCCAATCTTGGTATCGCCCGAAAACAGCGGCACAATTATCATCGAATTTGCAAATGGCATTTCGCGCTGCAGGAAGCTGAATTCCTCGTTTTCGGGGATTGATTCAATTAGCAGAGTTTTCCTCAATTCGCGAAGCCGCTTTTGAATATTGATGTTTTCTTTGGCACGGCGGAGCCTTTCCTCACTGACGTTCGGAGTCGGGCAGCAGAGCGTTTCGCCGCCATCCGGCTCGTAAAGCTCGGTCCATGCCGCCACTGCGCCCGATGATTGCAGCGCAAGCTTGGTAACCGTATCAATTAAATATGAATTATCCGATTTTATCGAAGCCGCTATATAGCGATTCAGATACGTCAGCGAGCTGATTTCCGAAGTGCGCCGTTCGACTATTTCGGAAGTCGGCAGCGCGGCAACCGTCGCAAAAAATATCCGCAGGCTGTATACACCGCAGATGAGCGCCGCAGCGTCGATGAATGCTTCCAGCCCCGGCATAAAGTGATCGACTGCGAAATACAGATCCGATTTCCCATCGCCAACAGTCAGTAAGACCGCAAGACAGATGACCATAGCCAGCAACGAAATCCATAGCAGCCGCACCTTGTGATTGCGCGCAATCAGTGCGATCCATGTATTTTTTAGGGCGGCGATAGCAATCAGCAACGCTCCGGCAAAGTAAATGAAAACTTCGATTGTGGTATAAATAGTGTAATCATGCAGCCCGAAAATCTCTCCGGCAATCCCCATGAATGGAAGAGCGAGAATCAGCACAGCAAGCGATTTCAGATACAGCCGGGTTTTTTTGTGGCGGCGGGCCATCAGCCATTTATACGTGAATCGCAAAAACAGAATTGCCACCACAACCGTATATACGGTGGCCATTTCCGAGAGCAGCAGATTGAATATATCGCCGGGCTTCCATGTGTCGGGCGATTTTGCCGGGAGCACTGCGTTGAACACCAGCACTCCGATCAGAAGCAGCGTTATAATTATGTATTCATTCAGGTAATTCTTTATGGGATCGCGGGTTGTCTCGGCGAGCCGCTTTTCGGAGAATATATATAATGCAAGCGCCCCGAAAACCGCAGCGGATGTAATGACCTTCCATATAATAATAGTATCGCCCTCGATGAATCGAGTCAGCAGGAACAGAATATCCCCGGCAACCCGCATCAACAGGAACAAAAGAGCCGAACCGAGCAGGTAGCTTCGGTTCATCCGCAGATCGAGCGCGAGGTCGCGGTCGTAATATTTGATGAAATCTCTTATCATTTTAATTGATATACGTCAATAATCGGAAAATGTTTCGCCGCAAAATTTTGTCAGGCAAAGCATTTGAATTAATTTTGTGGTTGATAATCTTTTCGAATCGTGCGCAGGAAATCTAACCATTTTTTTAAATAAATATAATTAATTATATATAATTGTCCGAAATTCGCAAAATTTTGAAAAAAATTGTTTTATATAAATAAACGGGAAATCAATATGCGATATGTATTAACCCCAGACGAAATGCGCCGCGCCGACGCCGCCTCGATCGATGATCTCGGCATTCCGTCGATCGTGCTTATGGAAAACGCCGCCCGAAGCGCGGCCATCCGCGTGCGCCAGCATTACGAAAGCGCCATGGGCCGCGGCAGGCGTGCACTGTTCGTATGCCTGAGCGGCAATAATGGCGGCGACGGATTCGCAATGGCCCGCCACCTTAGCGCAGACCTGGACTGCCGAATCGCCTGGATCGGCGCCGAGGACAAAAGGAGCGACGAAACCCTCACCAATTTCCGCGCATGTAAAAATATCGGCACCCCGACCGTCCACCT
>CAZEMR010000048.1:20946-23020 GCA_964513465.1 uncultured Hyphomicrobiales bacterium | reverse complement strand
CGTACCCATCCGACCGGGCCAGCCGAAGACCTCGCCCTGGTCCCACACTAGCGAGAATCCCTTGAACACCCGGCGGTGGTTGTATCGTTTGACTAGATCTTTCGCCTCGAGCAGGCTTTTGCCATTATTCTCCAATTTCAGCCTTCTTTAGATTCGAGAGTTAATGATTTTCTGATTTTTTCGCCATTTCGCAAAATTACGAAATTTAATCTGTCTCCGACAACTTTGTCATTTATAATTATATAATAATCCTCCAACCGGTGGATCTGCTTACCCTCGATCGAATAAATAATATCGCCGGGCTCGAATCCCGCTTCGTCGGCCGGGGTATTGCGATAAATCGATGTGATCACCACGCCGGATTCCTGATCGACTTTGAGATATTTCGCGATGCGTTCGGCTAGCTCGCTGACCTCCATACCGGTGTAGTAATTGCGGTCAATTGATTCATTATTTTTCAGAATATCGACAATTTTTTTGACGCGGTTGATTGGGATTGCGAATCCGATGCCGATGCTTCCGGCGCCCTGGCGGCTCTGCGAGGTCGAGTAAATCACTGTGTTTATACCGATTACTTCGCCTTTGGAATTGACCAGCGGCCCGCCCGAATTGCCAGAGCTGATCGCCGCATCGGTCTGGAGCATTCCGCGATAAACCCGCACGCGATTCTGATCCTCCTGCAAAAAATCCACGCCCTTGTTCGAAATCACGCCGACCGTGACCGTTGGTTTGGCGTTCATATCGAACAGTCCGAATGGGTTGCCGAAGGCGATCGCCCATTCGCCGATGATTACATTGTCGGAATTGCTCAGCCGAAGGTAAGGCAGATTTTCGCCGTCGATCTTTAGCAGGGCGACGTCGCTGACGTAGTCCGAGCCGACGATCTCGGCGTCGTATTTTTTGCCGTTGGTCATGGTCACAACGACCTCCTTAGCATTGCCGGCCACATGGTGATTGGTCAGAATATATCCATCCGGCGAAATAATGAATCCCGAACCCAGACCCCGCACCTCGTATTCGCGGGTGCGGCTCGGCGCGCGATTGCCGAAAAAATGCCTGAAAAACGGGTCGTCATAGAAGGGATGGCGGTATTCCACCTGATAGACCGCCGTTAAGTTGATGCCGACGATAGCCCCGCTGCAGCGTTCGACCGCGCGGGTGATCGCATTGGTGCGGCTTTCGTCGATATCATCGGGAGCGGCGGGTTCGGCCGCGGCTTGAGATTCGGAGTAAACATTCGAATTGGCGGCGATAAGATTATTATCGGCGGCTGATTTGGCGTCTTTTTCGTTGCTGTTGGCGTCGCATCCCGCCGAGAAAAGAAGGAAGGAGATAAGCGCAATAAATAATTTCGATCGTTTCATTTTTCCGTAACTCGAAATCTTCTACATAATTTCATACACAAAAATAGAAACGAATATATAAGCTATAATATTTAAAATCCTTCGAATAATGATGTGTTTTGCTGGAGAATTCTATGATTTGGATAAAATAAGCCGATAATACTGAATGGATTTGGATAGCCTTTACGATGTTCTAGCAACCTTGTACCTAAGAAAAAAAATAAATCTTTTTTTAATGCGAGTTCATCCCAGCATTTTTGTCTTACTTTAATAAGCGCTTGTTTTTCGTTATAATCACAGCTTTTGAGTGAGTTCCAGTATAACTGGCCTATTTCCCAATCTTCTATCATTAATTTGGATACTCTTCCATTAATATCTTCAAATTTGTAACTAAATTTATAGGGAAGTTTATTCACAATTTCCCAATTTTCAATATCAAAAACGTTTTCAGATTCAAACAAATTTGCTTGCATTTTTTTGTTTTTCAGCTTCTGAATTTTTTGCGCGTCCCATTCACGATCGACATTTTCTATTACGAAATCAATTAATTTTGTGGGTTTGAAAACTGCAAGTGAAATGCATTTGTCATTTTTAGGTTTTGAGTCCTCAATTAGTTTTGCCAGATCATAGTATTCATTCCGTAGAATTACATTACGCCTTTGGGCCCATGATTTTCCATCAGGTTTAATAAAGCCTAATGGTTCAATTTTCAGATCCCACGGATCAACAGG
>CAZEMR010000048.1:0-20936 GCA_964513465.1 uncultured Hyphomicrobiales bacterium | reverse complement strand
GAAGTTTCTTAACGAGTTCCCAATTTTCAATCTCATTAGGTTTTTTGGACTCAAACATATTTGCTTGTAAATGCCTGTTCGTAAGCAGCTTAACCTTTTGTGGATTCCATTCACGATCAACAGGTTCTATAACGAAATCAAGTAGATCCGAAGGTTTGAAAACAGCGAGTGAAACACATTTATTTTTGTTTTTTGAGTCGTCTATTAGTCTTGTTAAGTCAAAATATTTATTTTTTAGAACAACTGATCGTCTTTTATTCCAAGATTTTCCATCTGGTTTGATAAAACCTAGTTTTCGGATCTTCATATTCCATGGATCAACCGGATTATAAGATTCAGGCCTGAAATCCATGGCATGGTCTCTTTTGTTCAAATCAATATCGATCCATTCATACTTTTTAAATTGGGTGTCGTAATCCAGTGTTCTAAACGGAACAGGATAAATTCGAATCCATTCACCATTGTCTCTTATGCCTGCAGTACAAACAATCTCTCCATATTTAGATGAAATTGCTGGGTAAGCTTTAACAGTAATGAGAATTTGCATTATCATAAAGATTTACAAATGAATTAATGGGTATTTAAACTTTTGTTGTTTTTCGATGGATTCAGCCACATGTTTCCTATGGCAAAAGTCTGCTGATTTTTCAAAACAAGTTAATGCAACTCGTCTATATTTCTTAAAATATGTTCCAATAAGATTAATATCTTGTTTTCTTTCAATTAGAACTGTTTTTTTATAAACTTCAAATAATTCTTGATAATCTTCTTTTGTTTCAAGTTTTTGTCTTTTTGACGATTCTATCCCAAGCGTTGGAATATGCATGTATTCTATGCCCATTTTCTCCGAAATAGACTTCATTTGCTTTTTGGAAAAACCATATTTCATGCTTAATGGATTTTTTCTTACGTCCAAAAGAAGATCAACCGAATTCTTTAGAAGGATATTAAAATATTCTTCGACTGATTTACCTTCGTAACCGATTGTAAATATTGATGGATGTTGCGATGTGGGTATAAGGGATTTGACAATATCTAAATGAGATTGATCAATAATTTGTGCTGCAATTTCACTTCTGGTAGCATAATAAGGAAAATTTTCATAAACAAATTTTATTAATTCCTTGCCCTTATAATTTTTGTATTTATTATAAAAATGTTGTAGAAAAATTCTGTCATTGGCTTTTAGTTCCGGAATAAAAGATTTATTGGAATTAATTTGCCACCCATATTCTTCACTATGGATTAAATTATATTTCGTTAAAGTTTTTAAATCCTGATTTGCCAGAAAGGAAAAGCAGCCGTATTTATAAGGAAGGAACTCGTAATATTTAGTAGGATTTTCATGGTTAAATAAAAAGAGAATTTTTTGTAAATCAGTCCTTGTCATTGTTCCGCCGAATTTCTCAAGGATAGATAACAGTATTTTTCGTCTGTAGTACATAAAATCACATAATATGTTTTAATATTGATTTTATATTAAAATAAGAATTATTCCTGACATTTCTATTGCATAAGTAATTTTTCTTTTCCGTTGGCGGGGGATTGTTTATATTCGGATTCCTATGAATAAATTTGCGAAAATAGCGCTGCCGGTGCCAACCGATACCCTGTTTACCTACGGGATTCCCGAGGGTACCGACCCCGCCTGCCTTGTCGGACGCCGTGCGCTGGTGCCGTTCGGACGCCGAACGCTGACGGGATACATCGTCGCAGTCGAATCCGAAACTGATGTAGAAAACATCCGCCCGATTGCCGAATTACTCGACGAGAAGCCCGTTCTTTCCGAAAAAATGCTCCGTTTTGCGCAGTGGATCAGCGAATATTATATGGCGCCGCCCGGCGAGACTCTTAAGGCGATGCTGCCGCAGGGGATGTCGCCCAAAAGCGTGCTGCGGGTGCGGATGCTGCGCCAGCCCGGGGCCGCAGAGGTCGAATCGATACGGCGGCGGGCCCCTCGGCGCGCACGATTGCTCGAAGAGCTGATGCGCCACGACGAATATATATCTGTTGGCTATCTGGAGCAGAGCCTTAAATTGCGCAATGTTTCGGCGCAGCTCGAATCACTCTCCGAGGCCGGGATAATCGAGCTTGAGCGAATGGTCGAAAGCGAAGCCGCGCCGGTTTCGCGAAAATCCGTGCAAATCGATCCCGATCTGCTCGACGACGAAGATCGGCTGAAAGAGGCATTCGACGAGCTGGATCGCCGCGCACTTAAGCAATCAAACGCATTAAGCAAATTATATCTGGCGGCGAAAGCGGGATCACCGGAGATGCCGATTACCGATCTGATTCACGAAACGGGATCCTCGCGCGCGGTCATAAATGCTCTGATCGAAAAGGGATATGCGATAGAAGGGGAGATCGAGATCGACCGCAGCGCATTGCCAAAGGACGTCGAATCTCTGGCAAGCCGCGACGAATCGGCGCTCGAGCTGACCGATGAGCAGGCAGCCGCACTCGATTCGATTATCGAAGCAATAGACGCCGGAGAATATAAACCATTCCTGCTGCATGGAGTTACCGGCAGCGGCAAGACCCTTATATATATACATGCAATCCGCAAATCGATCAATATGGGGCGCCCTGCCATGCTGCTTGTGCCCGAAATATCGCTCACCCCGCAGTTGATCGACCGCTTCGAGCGTGTATTCCCGGGCGAGATCGCCGTATTCCACAGCCGCATGAGTCAGGGCGAACGCTACGACTCCTGGCGCGCAATCAGCCGGGGCCGAGCACGCATAGTCATCGGCGCGCGATCCGCGGTATTCGCCCCGCTGGAGAATACCGGCCTCATCATAGTCGACGAGGAGCACGAGCCATCCTACAAACAGGACGACCCCGCGCCCCGCTACCAGGCGCGCGATTGCGCAATCGTCCGCGCCCGGATGGAGGACGCCGCAATTGTGCTGGGCTCGGCAACGCCATCGCTGGAAAGCATGCACAATGCGCGATCGGGCAGATATACCCTGCTGCGGATAATGCACCGGGCGGATAAGGCAAAGCTGCCCCGAATTCGAGCGCTGGATATGCTCGATGCCCGCCGCAGGAGCATGGTGCATGGCGCATTCTCGAAGGACCTGCTCGACGCCATCGCCGTCCGCGTTGCCAAAAAGGAGGGAGTGATATTATTCCAGAATCGGCGGGGATTTTCGGCAATGCTCGAGTGCGCCGAGTGCGGCCATATCCCGATGTGCCGCGACTGCGCAGTTACGCTGACTTACCATCGCACAGGGGATTATCTGCGCTGCCACTACTGCGGATATACCATAAATGCACATAAATCATGTCCCGAATGCGGCCGGCCTGAAATGCGCGAGATCGGCACCGGCACCCAGCGCATCGAGGACGAGCTTGAGGAATATTTAAAAGATAATAATATTGATGCGGAAATTAAGAGGATGGACCTCGATACGACATCGCGGCGGGGGGCGCACCGCCGGATGCTGCTGGATTTTGCCGCAGGGAAGACCGATATTCTGCTGGGCACTCAGATGGTCGCCAAAGGCCTTGATTTCGAGCGGGTTACGCTGGTGGGTGTGGTCAGCGCGGATATTCAGCTATTCATACCCGATTTCCGGTCGTCGGAGCGGACGTTCAGCCTGCTGACTCAGGTGGCCGGTCGCGCGGGCCGCAAAAGCGAATTCGCCGGCGAGGTGATTATTCAGACGTCCCATCCGGAAAGCCCGCCCATTCGTTCGTCGCTGATCGGCTCCTACGATTTGTTTTATGACGACGAGATCGACAACCGCAGCAAAGCGATATACCCGCCGTTTTCGCGGTTTGTGCTGATCGAATTCTACGGGCCGGACGAATCGAAGACCGCCGCGGCCGCGAAGGCATTTGCCTCGGCAATTCCGAAATATCGCGCGAATATCCAGCTTGGGCCGGTCGCGCCGACGATTTACAAAATCAGAAAAAATTTCCGAAGAATTATTATTATTAAAAATATTAAAAAAGAAGACCCCGCTGGGAAAATCCTACGCTCGGCGCTTGGGCGCGCGCTCGATGAATATCGCCGGCGTCATGCGGATTCGTCGGTGCGGATGAATATCGATATCGACTCGTGGTCGGCTGTCTGATTTTTAAATTAATTATATCAAACGATTAAATCGAATCAATTTCTTCCTGGAGTTTCTGGCGGCGATTGATTGCTGCGTAGTGGCCGTCCATTTCGACGAGCTCTTCGTGGGTGCCGGATTCGATCAGGCGGCCGTTTTCTATATATATAATCTCACCCGCGTTTTTGACCGAGGAAATTCTGTGCGAAATTATAATAGTCGTACAGTCGGATAATATTTTGCCAAGCCCCTGGAATATATTGGCTTCCGTTTCGGTGTCCACAGCCGAGAGCGCATCGTCGAGTATGAGTATGCGCGGGCGCCGGATGATTGCGCGGGCGATTGCCACGCGCTGCTTCTGGCCGCCGGACAGGGTGACCCCGCGCTCGCCGAGGAATGTGTCGTAATCGTTCGGGAATTGCAGGATGTCGTCGTGGATTTGGGCGATTTTGGCTGCTTCGATAATTGCTTCGCGGCTGGCGTCCTGGCATCCGAATGCGATATTTTCAGCAATTGTTGCCGAGAATAAATAATTCTCCTGCTGGACTGTGCCGATTGCCCGGCGAAGCTCGCGCCGGGGGATGGCGTTGATGTCCTGGCCGTCGATCAGAATCCGTCCGCTATCAGGTTTATAGAGGGCGGGCAGCAGATGGACGATGGTCGATTTGCCGCTGCCAACAGGCCCGATGATGCCGAAGGTGCCGCCGGCGGGAATTGCAAATGAGACGTCCTCGATTGCCGGAGGCGCTTCGTCGGTATAGCGCATGGTTACGTCGCGGAACTCCACGCGGCCGTCGATTTCGCGGGATTCGTAGCCCTCGGCGACCGATTCGTCTTTATCGCCGGGGAAATCGATGATTTCGCCGAGGCGTCCGGCCGAAGCCGCCGCACGCTGAATGATGTTTGTAATCCAGCCGATTGCCGCCACCGGCCATATCAGCAGATTTAAATATATAAAGAACTGGGTCAATTCGCCAAGTGTGGCGGCGCCCTCCATTACGCGCATACCGCCATAGCCGAGCACAGCGATCTGCGATAGGCCGACCATTATCATGAGCACGGGCATAGTGACGGACTGCAGGCGGGCGAGCCGCATATTTTTTTCGTAATAATCATAACTCAGGTCGCGGAATTTGTCTCGCTCGAAGGCCTCGCGGACGTAAGCGCGGATTACTTTGATCCCCGAAAATGCTTCCTGGGCGCGTGTGGTGACGTCGGAGAACTGGTCCTGCACTGCTCGGAAGGCCACATGCACCCGGCGGCCGATGAAATAGGTCGTAACCGCAATCAATGGCAGCGGGATAAGCGCAACCAGAGTGATCCATACGTCGAGCGTCAGCATAAAGCTTAGCGCAAAGAGGAATGTCGTAATTGTATTTGCGGAATACATAATCGCCGGCCCGAGGAAGTCGCGGGCAGCGGGGATATCGTTGGTCGCATAAGCCATCAGCGAACCGGTGGAGTGCCGGTGGAAGAAGCTCATGGGCCGTTGCTCGATGCTGTCCAGCAGGTCGCGACGCAGGTCGTATTCGATAAGCCGGGAGCTGACGATAATCGTGCGGCGGGTCAGGAACATAAACACTCCGCTGCCGACGGTCAGGCCCAGAATAAATGCGATATTCCACAAAACATCCCCGATCAGGAAATCGCCCGAGCTGATGAGGTCGATCGTATTGCCGACAATGCGCGGGGCGTAGGTGGAGCAAATATTTGAGATTGTGACAAACAGAAAGCCCCACAAGAGCTTGCTGCGATATTGCTTAAGATATGGGAGTAATCGTTTTAATTCTTTCATTGATCAGGAATTCGGGATATAAATATAATATAAAAAAGTCGATCGAGGCGGGAGAATATTTGACACAGCCGGTTATCCCGTATAAATATGGTTAACCAAAGTGTTTGAATAATTTTTTAAAAAAAATCAGGTTGGCTGAGGTGCTGTCGGCAGCGAAAGGCATACCCGGGTGCCGACTCCTTCCTCGCTTTCGATCTCGAAGCTGCCATCGTGGAGCTCGACGAGGCGCTTGGCAATTACCAGTCCGAGGCCCACGCCCTGCTGTTCGTAAATCGAACGTTCGAACTGGATATAGGCGCCCACGCTGGCAATCTGCTCGCGCGACATCCCGCGGCCCTGGTCGATCAGTTCGATGAACATCAGGCCTTCTTCGAGCCATATGTTTAATTTGATCGGGGTGCCCGGCTCGGAGAATTTGATGGCGTTATCGAGCAATTCGTCGACGATTTTATGATAGCTTTCGGTGGAAATTTCGACTGAGATATCCTCGACTTCGCCGGTTACCTTCAGGTCGTCGCTTCGTTCGTAGCGCTGGGCTACGAGCGACGCTATGTCGGCTACCATCGCGCCGGGTTCGTCGGTGCGGTAGTTCCGGAGCTGCTTGCGTTTTTCCTGGTTGCTGGCGAATGATTCGATGCGCACATAAATCAGGAAATTTTCGGTGATTTTCAAGAGCCGCTGCGCCGAGGAGATTATGTCCTCGCTCAGCTCCTTGATTTCGTCGGCGGCGACGTCCTCGGGATTGTTGTTCAGGTATTTCGCCGATCCCACGACCTGATTTAGTACGGTTCGGAATTCGTGAGGCAGCGCGTAAGTTACGTTGCGGCCGACTTCCTCGACCTTTTCCTGCACCTGGCGTTCGTAGTAAGAATGCTTCTTCCACTGTGCGTCGATAGCGGCGATAAGTTCGTCGCGGGTATATGGCTTGACGATGAAGTCGTCGGCGCCCATTTCCATACCGGCGCGCATATTGGATTTTTCGGTGAATGCCGTCAGAAAAATGAATGGAGTGGTGGCGGTTTCGGCATTGCTGCGGATTTTTTCGAGCACTCCATAGCCGTCCATTCCGGGCATGGAAATATCGCAGAGTATGAGGTCGGGCTTGTACTGGAGGGCATTCTCGACGCCGGATACGCCGTCGGATGCGGTAAATACCTCATAGCCCTCGAACCTAAGCAGTGTGGAAGTGCTCTCGAGAATGAATTCAGCGTCGTCGATTACCAGAACTTTTTTCATTATCCGGAATTTAATTCAGTCAAAATGAATATGATTTAATATATTGTATAAAAATACAAAAAATATCTCATCAAGTAAAAGAAATATTTTTTTTATATGAGGGAAGCGCCGCTTGAAAAACGGCGGGCGCTGCTTTTTAGTTCCACGAATTATGCAGGCATATAGTTTAAGCTAAATTTATTTTTTGATTCAATCATATTTCGATGTTTGAAATATGTTGAAAAAGAGTCGTTCATCGTGGAAAAGCTTTTTTCTCATTTTATTAGATTGCTTCTATTCGATTTTGCAATAAATCATCGCAGTCATCAGTCTTTCAAATTCGCGTTTATTAATCAGGAAATATATTGAAAATGAGTTATCCCAAGAAAAAGTCAGAACGCAGATTCAGCGACGGCCCGTTGCCGATGCTGGGCAACAAGGTGCCGCCGCACGCCACGGAAGCCGAAATCGCCGTACTCGGATCGATGATGCTCGACCGCCAGGCAATCGCCAAAGCAATCGATGTGCTCGAGCCGGAGAGCTTTTATAACCCCGCTCATAAAAAGATATTCGAGACTATTCTGCGAATGTTCGACAGCGGCATCAGCGTTGATATAATCACTCTGAGCAATGAGCTGAGCAAGGAAGGCGCTCTCGATTTTGTTGGTGGAGCGTATTATCTGACCGAAATAAATGGTCGTACTCCGACCGCTGCAAATGTGGAATACCACGCCTGGATCGTTCAGGAAAAAGCGCTGAAGCGCCAGTTGATAGACGCATCTGGCATGATTCTGACAAATGCTTACGATGATTCGACCGATGCGCTCGAGGAAATCGATAACGCCGAGGCCGAGATATTCAAAATCGCCGAAAAGCGCTTCCGCCGGGGATATGAGCATATCAAAAAGGTAGCCCACGAAACCATCGACTTGATAAACCGACTGGCCGAGCGCGACAGCTCGGGGCTTACGGGTATTGAGTCGGGATTCCGCGAGCTGGACAAAATGCTTGGCGGATTCCAGAATTCGGATCTTGTGATTATTGCAGCGCGCCCGTCGATGGGTAAGACTGCTCTTGCGCTTTCGATGGCGCGGAATATGGCGGTCGAATACAAGGAGCCGGTAGCGTTTTTCTCGATAGAAATGTCATCCCAGCAGCTTGTTATACGTTTATTGAGCGCTGAATCGCGAATAAATCAGCAGAAAATCCGTACTGGAATGGTGAGCCAGGACGATATGACCAAGATTGTGCATTCGCTGGGTAAGCTCTCGGATTCTCCGATAATTATCGACGACAGTCCGATGCTGACGATTATGGAGCTTCGGGCAAAATGCCGCCGCCTGAAAGCCGAATACGGAATAAAAATTGTATTTATTGATTACCTGCAGTTAATGCATTCGCCTAAGGCAGAGAGCCGCGAGCGGGAAATATCGATGATCTCGCAGGCGCTTAAATCGATTGCCAAGGAATTGAATATCCCTGTGGTTGCGCTCGCCCAGCTAAATCGATCGATCGAAGCCCGCAAGGACCGCCGTCCGATGCTGAGCGATCTTCGCGAATCCGGATCGATAGAGCAGGACGCCGACGTTGTTATGTTCGTAAACCGTCCGGAGGTTTATCACGAGGCTGCTTACGATGATGGCACCCCAACCGAGGGCACAGCCGAGATAATAATCGGCAAGCAGAGGAACGGCCCGATAGGTAATATCAAAGTGGCATTCCAGAAGGACTTTGCGCGATTCGAGAATCTGGCCTATCAATATGAAGAACCGCCCGCCAATATAATGAAACTTGAGGACGAAGAGCCCGGATTCTGATGAATTATGAATTTCAAATTATGAATTTGTGGAGTGAGACTGCTTCGCTGCGCTCGTAGTGACAAACCGCAGGTGCGGCCCTTCAAGGATTCTCAGAGGGCTGAAGCCATCTGTTGCAGCTCGTGTCAGGCCAATCCATCGCAGCAACGGGCTTAAGCCCGTTGACGAACAGCCGCTTGCAAGTCATTACGAGGAGCGCCAGCGACGTAGCAATCCCTCTTCAAATCAATTTTGAAATAATAAAAATTTATGATGTAATTATTTCACGCGCGGCAGGTGAGCAGATAGAGGCGGTTGCCGATGCGGCCGAGGGCTTCGTAAACGCCTTCTCGCCAGTTGTATATCGGGGGTTGGGTTTCGTCGACCATCATGCCGGCGTACATTTCTCGTGAGATCAGGTCCTGCATAATCATATTGGTGCCGCCGGAGTAGGCAATTGTATTGCTTTTTGGTTTCATTGCATAATTGGCGCGAACATTGAGCTGCTTGTATATTTCATAATTGCGGCCGTTGACGCCGACGAAACAGTCGATCGCATCGCAGCCGACATAGTATAGATCACGGCCGTCGTAAGTAAAATGCGGTCGGCCGGTTACCTCGCCGCCGGAGTATTCGGCGGTGTTCATCACTACCAGGCTTGTGTTATCCTCGATAGCGTTGAATGCCATCATTGGCAGCGTGGGGTGCAGCGCCATATTGTAGGCTTTGTCGTATAGCCGGCTAAGCAGCGGCTCATAGAATTCGTCGCTGATTACTATTCCGCCGTATTCGCCCGAGCTGAATTCAACAATCCCCCCGGCTACGGTTCCCATATAATTAATTGCCGCTTCGTGAATATTTGCATATGGCTCGGAGATAACGCGTCCACGGCGGTAGATTTCCATATTGCCGACCGATCCTGCGCCATAAACCAGCGACCCGTCCTGCCAGTATCCGAATGGGACGATTTTGTCGAATACGGGAGTCTCCCGGCCGTTGATATTGAGCACATATCCGTTGCCGCGGCGGCCGGCGAAGGCGATTTTGCGACCGCGGTGGCTTAGGTAAATCGGGCCGGCGCGGCGATATACCTCGAATTTTTCTTCGCCGTTAATAATGTTCTCGAGTTCTCCTTCGAAATAGCTGTAAACTATGTATCCATCGGGGCTATAGGCTATTTCGCCGGGTGTGCCTCCGCGCAGCGGGATAATAGAATCGCGGGTGACGAGATTCCACCCGCCGGAATAAAGCCCGAAATATGCCCAGCCGCTGCCATCAGGAGAGAAGTGCAGATTTGTGATTTTAGTATAAACATCGCTTTCCTCGCCGTCGATTGTCAGGCGGTAGCTGCCGGTAAAGGGGGCAGTGAGCGCCCACCAGTGGCCTGTGGTGTCGATACCGTAAGCCGCGATAGGTTCGGTGCCATCGAGCAGGAGGTAGTCGGCGCATTTATCGGCGCGCGCCGCTGTGATTGAAATGAATATTAACAATATAATTAAGGGTAATTTGTTCATGCGTCATGCGGAAAATATCTTGATTAAAAAATTTTTATAAATATATAAATATATGTGACAATTTGACCTATGGACTGTTCGTTTAATAAATATGTGCATACATTTATTAAGTCTTATCTCTCTTTTCGAAAAATAACAAATTAATACATTTCTATCAAATTCATCGGAGCAGCATTATGAATCCGACTAAACCCCGCAATATTAAAACGCTTTTAATGTTGATTTTATTGATTTTTTTTATTGCCTCGCCAGTATTGGTGGCGCAGGTATTCAATGTTTATTCCGTAAATACTGACAACTGGCCCACAGTCCGGGCATTTTTCAATGCCAAGAATCAAGTCGGCCAGGATTACCAGAATCTGCAGATCAATGAATTCGAAGTGTTGGAAAACGGCCGGAATATGCAATCGACGCTCGAGCTTCGCTGCGATGAAGTTGACTTTGTGCCGCCGGTGTCGGTAGTGCTGGTGATAGACGCCAGTCCGTCGATGGACGAGCCCGGTCTGGGAAGCAGCCGCAAGTTCGACTGGGTCGAGATAGCCGCCCGTGCATTTGTGGATTCGATCAATTATACTCCGCGGACGGCGGTGGCGATTACTTCGTTCGCCGGCGATGTGGTCGACTGGACTGGCCGGGTAAGCGGCACATCGGTATTTAAGAATAACAAAGCCGATCTGCATACATATCTTGATAATCTGCGTACCTGGGCGGGCCGCACTTTGTTCAATCCGGCATTTTTAAAACCCGGTCTGGGTGCGATTGACCTTTTGAAAAGCCGCCCGGAGGATGTCCGCCGTGTGATCGTATTTCTGACCGACGGTCAGCCCGACGATGACTTCGATAAGTATCAGCAGGTAATCGATCAGTGCCTCGAGGCGCGTATCCAGATGTATGCGATTACAATCGACGCGAATATGTTCTCCGATCTGGGATATGCTGCCGAAAGAACCGGAGGCAATGAGTGGGAGATTACTGATAAAAATCAATTGACAAGTATATATAGCCAGATCGCAGAGGAAATCCAGCGACGGGATATTTGCAGGCTGGAATGGACCGCCCCGTATGGCTGCGACGAAGCCTCGCGCGAACGCGATCTTAAGGTGACTTTCCGCAGGATCAGCAAATCCGACGAGGTGACTTATACTGCGCCGGAATCGAGTATTGCAGAAATCTCGCTGAATAATGACGAATTTTACTTCGGAGCGCCGGGTGGGGGCGTGCAGACCCATGACATTATTCTGACCGCCGAAGGCTCCGATTTCGATGTCTCGGGATTTTCGATTACACCGAATAATGGTGCATTCCAGCTTTCGGAGAATCCGCCGTATTCGATTGCGAAGGGCCAGAGCAAGACTATTCAGATTACTTATACTGAAGACCCGCCTTCGGAATCCACCGAATACACGCTGCAATTTTCGAGCTCGCCCTGCTCGACTCCGCCAATCTCGCTGATAGCGCCATGCGGCGGCCATGCGGTCGATAAAGTCAGCATTCTGAATGTGCCGATCGGCAATCCTGAGGAATTCGATATTGACTGCGCATTTGAGAATACGACGGCCACGGAAATTAGCGGCAATGCGCAAATCACCGGGCCGGATGCCACGCGTTTTGCATTCGTATCGGGCGGCGGACCGTTCACGCTGGCCCCGGGCGGATGCCTCGATCTCCGGCTCCGATTTTCGCCAAATGATGAGAAAATGAAGATTGCGCAGATTGATTATAATATTCCTAGCGATTGCGGCCAGCCATTTACCGAATTGAACGGCAAGGGGATGCTGACCGATTTCCCGCTCGCCGAAATGAACTGGGGCGACCGCCGGATTTATACTGAGAATGATTCTACTTATGTGGTTACAAATCAATCGAATGCGACTGTAAATATACTTTCGGTTTACTGGAAATTTGCGAACGACGACAATTTCACAGCCCAGCTGCCTATGGTCGAGACCTCGCTCGCGCCGGGCGAAACGCTCGATATTCCCGTCTCGTTCGTTCCGCAGAGCGAGGGGATTAAGGAAAATTATCTTGTGTTTAATATCGAAGGATTCAACGACGAACCCGAGGCGCGGCTTGCGGGCAATGGCTATAATCCCGCGCTCGAGGTCGATGATCTCACATTCGCCGATACCCGGACGGGTCAGACCGACGACGGCAGCCTGCCGCTGCGCAATCTGAGCCAGTTCGGGCCATTATATATATATGAAATGAATATTATTGAAAATAATTCGGAATTTGCGTTCGGAGCACAGGTGGATACGGACGACCTTGTAGTTCCGGCCGATGCGCAGATTCAAATGGAAATAATATTTTCTCCGCAGAACGCGGGCCTTCGAACGGGCAGGCTGGAAATCGTCCACGACGGCGCGCCCGGCCCGGAGAAAGCACCCACGGTGCGCGATACTATTCTGCTGAGCGGCAACGGGCTTGCGCTTATGCTTACGCCCGACACTCTGAATTTCGGGCAGGAAAGCCTTTGCGCATATGCCCAATCCGAGCTGAAGTTTACTAATAATTCGAGCGCTCAGATGAGAATCCTTTCGATTACGATCACCGGCGCCGACCGCGCAGACTTCGAAGCCTCTGCGGTCAATCCCATAATCGAACCAGGCGAGGAGGGCTCGATTCTGGTGATATTCACTCCCTCGCATCAGGGTATGCACGAGGCCTCGCTCAGGATGGAGACCGATCAGGGCGACGCGTTTGCAAAATTCTACGGCATGGGGCTGGTTTATGCTTATGCCGGGCAGTTCGAAAAGGATTATATCAAATCGCAGCCGGGCCAAAACCTCGACGTTGCCTTCACATCTCCGATTCCCGATGCAGGCGCTCCGGTTGAGTATATTAAATATATAATGACTTATGACCCGAATATTCTGAAATTCGATTCGGATAAAGGGTTCTCGGGGCCGACCGACTGGACGTGGGAGGCAGATCAGACCGCTCCCGGTACGCTCGAAATCACAGGCAGCGGAGTATCCATCCCCACCCCCGTGAGCCTTGCCCACAGCGTGCCATTCAAAACATATCTGGCGGACGATTCGGCAACGACTGTGACGCTTGCTACGGAATTTGCGGCGGACTATAACTGCCTGATCGATCAGCCCGACGAGGTAACGATCGATCTTCAGACATGCGCCACCCAGAACCGCCTGATTACGGTGAATACGACTAAGTATTCGCTGGCGGCGCCATATCCCAATCCGGGCACGGGCAGGGTAACGCTCGATTATTCCGTGGGACTCAATGCTCATACAAGTATTACTATATATAATTCCATGGGCGAGCGCGCGGCCGAGGTGGTCAATTCCACACTCGACGAAGGTAAATACCAGTCGCGAATCGACGTATCGCAGCTTGGCTCGGGGGTGTATTACATCCGGATGCAGTCGGGGCCTTATGCGGAAACCCGCCGCCTGCTTATCGCGAAATAATCAATAATTATATCCCATTAAATCAATAAGGCCGCTCATTACGGGCGGCCTTTTGTTATGTGAGAATTTTTGGTAAAAATGAAAATAATATTTAATTTATATCTGATTTAGAATAACCAAACAACATAGATAAATGGAAAAAATATATAAGAACTTTGATCCGAAAGCCCGAATAATATTGTATCCGGGCGATACATTCGAATTGCTGAATCAGTTTCCGGATAATTCAGTCAAATTAATAGTTACCTCGCCGCCTTATAACCTTGGCAAGGAGTATGAAAAAAATTTAAAAATCGAGGATTATATCGCTCAGCAAAAAGAAGTTATCAATGAATGCCATCGGATATTAAGCGACGACGGCAGTATTTGCTGGCAGGTGGGCAATTATATCAACCAGGGAGAGATTTTCCCGCTCGATATTTTATTATACCCCGTATTTAAGGAATTTAATCTAAAGCTGAGAAACAGAATTATCTGGCGCTTCGAGCATGGCCTGCATTGTTCGAAAAGACTTTCGGGGAGATATGAAACAATTTTGTGGTTTACAAAATCCGATGATTACCAGTTCGAACTTGATCCGATCCGGATTCCTCAGAAATATCCGGCCAAAAAATATTTCAAAGGTCCGAAAGCCGGGCAGTATTCATGCAATCCGCTTGGCAAAAATCCCGGCGATGTGTGGGATATTCCGAATGTGAAAAGCAACCACGTGGAAAAAACAATTCATCCCTGCCAGTTCCCTGTTGAATTAATTGAAAGATTAATCCTCTCATTGACTGAGGAAGATGATATTGTTTTCGACCCATTCGCCGGGGTTGGTACTACGATTGTTGCGGCATTGCTTCATGATCGTATTGGAGCGGGAGCGGAGTTGATGCCTGAATATCGCGAAATTGCAGCCGAGAGAATTCGAAAAGCGCAATTGGGCGAATTAAAAACAAGACCTATGAATAAACCGATTTATGACGCCAGCGAGAGCAATCTTTCCAAATCTCCCTGGAAGCCTGCAAACAAGAATCAATTCAAATTATATAGCGCGGAATAGCTTGCAATATGAAAATAAATTCTTTTTATTCGCATCTGAATGGATATGAATATATTCTGGTGCATAAACCTGAGCTATGGGACGAAATCACTGAAGTAATCGAATCTTTCGATGCGGAGTTATACAGAAAAAGTTTCTCAGGAAAAACGCAGCTCTGGCAAAAAGCTTTTCAGTCCGATAGAGATCAACAAATATTTTCGCGAAAAATTGAATAATCTCGGCTGGCAGGAAAGCCGGGTCAGCTATTGGGTCACCAAAAATGAAAAATTAATCCGAAAATCCTTAGCAATGGAGCCTGCCGATCAAAAAGCCGAAATCGAATCAGCCGGTGAGTCTCCCATATTTAGTTATAATCAGACGGATTTTGTAAAAGACCGGATCGCAATCGAGGTGCAGTTCGGCAAATATGCTTTTGTGGCTTACGATTTATTTGTAAAGCATCTGGCCTTTTACGTAGGCGACCAGATTGATGTCGGTATAGAAATTATGCCTATGAAATCAATGCAAAGCCAGATGAGCTCCGGAATTGCGTATTACGAAGGCGAATTATATAATGTCATTCGTCAGGGCCGAGGTGTTCCTGCCGTTCCATTGGTACTTATTGGTATCGAATCATAATCTATTTCCTGCCGAGGCCGTGGGTTTTGTCCATCAGGCTGACGATTATTATTGCAAGGAATGCCAGCACGAAGGAGCTGAACCGCACCGACAGCATGGCGTCCAGCCATTCGATGTTCGACCAGATGACCGTGGTGACCGAACCGGTGATCATGCCCGCCAGCACTCCGCGCTTTGTGGTGCGCTTCCATTTGAGTATCAGAATTATTGCCGGGCCGAACGAGGCACCCAGGCCCGCCCATGCATAGCTTACCATTGCGAATATTAGTTTGTCGGAGGTAACTGCGATCAGATAGCCGATGACGCCGACTGCGAGCGTGATAATGCGGCTCATGTTCAGCATTGTGCGGCGCGGCACTTCGCGGCCGAGCGCTTTGTGGTAGAAATCCTCGATTACTGTGGATGATATGACGAGTAGCTGGCTGTCGGCTGTGGACATCATTGCCGCGATGGCGGCCGAGATGAATATGCCCGCTATCCAGGGCGGAAGCAGGGTGTTGGCGATATAGGGCATTACCTGCTCGACGTCCGAAAAATGCCCATGGCCATAGAGGGCGAGCCCGACAAGGCCGATAAACACCGCGCCTGCGAATGCCGGGATTGCCCATGCGAATGCGATATTGCGGCTGACCTTCATTTTTTGCGGGTCTTTGATTGCCATGTATTTGGTTACGAGATGCGGCTGCCCGAAATAGCCGAGGCCCCAGCTAAGTCCGCTTATGATTACTGCGGCCGCGGCCCATCCGGTGGCGCCGCCGGTCCAGCTTGCCACCCCCGCAGGCGCTGCGGCAAGCCCGTCGGCTATGGTTTTGCCCTGTTCGGCGAGTTCTATCATTCCGGCGATTGGCAGGATAATCAGCGCAGCGAACATAATCACGCCCTGGATCATATCCGTCCACACCACTGCGAGAAAACCCCCGAGCATCGTATAAATAATTATAACGAAGGCGCCGATTGATATTCCCACGAATGGCTCCAGATCGAATGTTACGTAGAGCGCCTTGCCTGCGCCGTTGAACTGAGCGGCCAGATAGAATGTAAAGAAAAATAGTATTATAATCATCGCCACGATGCGCAGCACGCGGTCGTTGCCTGCGCCGGGGATGTTCGAGAATTTCTGAGAGAAAAAATTGGGCAGTGTGATTGAATCGTGCTTTTCGGTTTCGACCCGGAGGTCGCGGGCGATCAGGAGCCACGATGCGATAATCCCCGCAACGCAGCCCAGGGCCGTCCATATCTCCATAAGCCCAACTGCCAGCGCCGCGCCGGGCAGCCCCAGCAGCAGCCATGCGGATTCGGCCGAGGTGCGCTCGGAGAAGGCGACCAGCCAGGGATTCAGCTTGCGGTCGCCCAGGAAATAGTCGCTGTGGGATTTATTCGCGCGAAATGTGCGTATTCCGATAATCAGGATCAGAATCAGATAGAGTACGAAGCCGAGCAGAGTGAAATCCATATGCGATGTTCATTTGATTTACAAAATTATATTTTGAAGCCTTCCGCTTTTAATATTTTGTTCCTGTTTTTCAGCCAATGTACGATGGCCACGAACTGCTCGTCGGTAACTCCCCAGCGCTTGCGCAGGGTGTGAATATGGCGCTGTTCGTCGTGAGAGTACTCCTCGTCGGCGGTGGTCACCGAGAGCAGATTGAGCAGCATCGAGGTTTTGCCCACGAAGGAGCAATCGTCGAGCGATTCGAGGATTTCGTCGAATCCGAGGCTTTTAATTTTGTAATCCTCTATTCCCATGTCTTTTTGGAAGTCCATAAGCATCTGGCGCTCCTGTGGGTTGAGTCCCTTGTCGCTTTCGGCGATATGGGCGGCAAGCTCGAGGAAGGCTTCTTTTTCTTTGCGATTTAGCAGATTGAGCATTTATTTCTCCGGTTTTTTATTAATGAAAGAGGTGGATAAAAATAAGGATTTTTTGAAATAAATAAAAAAATGGGGGTTTTTACTTAGTATTTATATTCTTAGGAATTTATATACTGTGTATAGTGTTTTTTTATAGTTATTTTTTTTATATTTATAAAAATCAGATTTGCAGATTGGCGGGCAGCGGTAATGGATAATTCTGATATGAGCAAATCTCGTCTTATCGAGGAAATAGAACGGCTGAACGACCGCAACCGCCAGCTTGTTCGCGAGCTTGAATTCTGCCAGTACCGCGCCGACGCCCCCGACATGCATTATAAGCATCTTTTCGAAAACGCCACCATTGGATTATACCGTACCACCCCCGGCGGGAAAATACTCGAAGCCAATAAAAAACTGCTGAGCCTGATGGGTTTTTCCAGCCTCGAAGAGCTCCAGATGCGAGACCTGTCGAAGGAAGGCTTCGAACCGGATTACTCCCGCGCCGAGTTTTTGGAGCTTTTAAAGACCATGGGCGAAATAAGCGGGCTGGAGGCCTCGTGGAGACGCAAGGATGGCCGCTGGCTGTTTATCCGCGAAACCGCAAGGGCTTACTTCGAGCCCGACGGAGAAATAGCTTATATCGAGGGCACGGTCGAGGACATTACAGAGCGGAAAGTCGCCGAGGAAGAGCTGCGACGCCAGAGGGATTATATTCAGACCATCAACGATAGTACATCTACTATAATATATTTATATGATCTGGAGGAAAACCGGAATATTTATACAAATCGGGGTATGGAAGCCGTATTGGGATATTCGTCCGAAGAGATAATTGAAATGGGCGAAAATCTTTTTTTTCGTCTTATGCACCCGGATGATATTCATATAGTGGCATCAAATACTGAAAGGCTTTCAAAAGCTGCGCCGGGAGAATCAGTAGAAAGCGAATACCGTATGAAGCACGCCAATGGCGAGTGGCGCTGGCTATCGTGCAAGGAAGTTGTTTTCAAATACGGGAAAAATAATGCTCCGCGCCAGGTGCTGGGCAATGCGGTCGACATCACCGAGCGGAAGGCATTCGAAGAGGAGCTGGAATATACGCGCGATCTGCTGCGCACGGTGATCGATCTGGTGCCGAATCATATTCATGCCAAGACCGAGGACAGTACCTTCCTGCTGGTTAACCGCACCAGCGCCGAAAGCTTCGATATGGAGCCCGAAGAAATCGTCGGCAAGAAGCATTCGGATATTGCAACTAATCGCATCGAGACCGAACGAATGCTCGAGGAAGACCTCGAAGTTATCCGCTCCGGGCGCTTCAAATTTATTCCGCTGGAGCAATATACGGACGCCTTTGGCAATACCCGCTGGCTGCAGACCACCAAGGTGCCATTCGAATACCGCGGCCAAAAGGCGGTGCTGGTAGTAGGCAACGATATTACCGAACTCAAAAAAGCCGAGGATGCGCTCAAGGAAAGCGAGGAAATCTATCGCTCGATTATTCAGCAGTCGTCCGACGGCATAGCCATCACCGACGAATACGGCAGATTGCTGGAATGGAACAAAAGCATAGAAGAAATTACCGGCATAAGTAAAAATGAAGCGATGGGCCGCCCGATCTGGAAGATTCATTGCAATCTGCTGCCCGCGGAAAAACAGGATCAGAAAACTTACGAACATCTTAAAAACAGCATCAGAAACATGTTGAACGGCCAGGGCATCGATTGGGCTGGCCGGCAGTATGAAACTGTCATTGTAGGCACCAAAGGCGAGAAAAAATTTATCGAAGGCACCTCTTATCTGATTCGGTCTCAGCACAGGATGCTTTTCGGCAGTAATGTGCGCGATATTACCCAGAAGCATATCTCCGAGGAGAAAATCCGCGCCGAACAGGAGCAGCTTTTGTCGATATTCGACAGCATCGACATTCCGATATATATAGAGAATATCGATACTTATGAAATATTATTCGTGAATAAGGTAATTAAAAAAATATTCCCGGCTACTGAAATCGGAAATAAATGCTACGAAGCACTTTTTGGCATCGATCAGCCATGCGAATTTTGTATGAACCAAAGATTATCCGGCGATGGCGCGGACGTCCTCCGCTGGGAAATCCACAACAACCTGGTCGATAGGGATTTCCTGATGATAGAGCGCAACATCCGATGGACAGACGGCCGCGACGTCAAGCTCTCGATGATGATAGACATCACAGAACGCAAAAAAATGGAAGAACTGCTCCGCGAATCCGAGAGCAAAATGCGGATTGCGATTGAATCCAAGGACAAATTTTTCTCGATACTCGCTCACGATTTGCGGGCTCCGCTGAGCGGATTTATGGGTTTGTCGCAAATGCTTTCGCAGGAATTCGGGCAAATGACCAAAGAAGAGCTCGAAGAAACGCACCAGGCGCTAAACGAATCCTCCGTGCAATTATATAAATTGCTCGAAAACCTGCTCGAATGGTCTCAGATGCAGCGCGGACAAATCAAATACGAACCGGAATTAATAAATATTCTCGATATTATGGGTTCCTGTATTGGGCTGTTCGAAAGCCAGGCCGCTCGAAAGAATATCAGGCTTATAAGCGAAATCGATCGGCCATATTATATATATGCCGACCGGCGAATGATGGAGACCGTCTGCCGGAATATCCTTTCGAATGCGATCAAATTTACACCTGAGGGCGGGATTGTTGGCATTGGGGCAAGAAATCATCAGGGCAGGCATACTGTCATCTCGGTAACGGATAACGGAATTGGCATGGGCAGCGGCAAGATTAAAGAGTTATTCAAACTCGGCGGCAATATCTCTTCGCCGGGCACCGCCAACGAGCGAGGCACAGGTCTCGGGCTGGTGTTATGCAAAGAGCTTATAGAGAAAAATTGCGGCGAAATCAAAGTCGAGTCAGCTCCCGGCTCTGGCAGCACATTCCAAATTACTCTGCCATCAATGCCTCCGGAAGAAGCCGACGCCGAACAATAAAATTTGTGTTTTATAAGCTATTTATCTTATATTTGGTATTTGGAATTAATCAAACCCGATATGAGTAAATCAAAAATCCGCGAGATAATCGGCCGGGAATACCGCTGTCTGGACAAAGGCTTCGTGCGCCTCATTGACGTAATGGGCGACGATGCGGCAATAGTCCAGGCCGCCCGCGTATCCTACGGCAAGGGCACTAAATCCGTGCGCGAAGACCGGGGCCTGATCCGATACCTGATGCGCCACCGCCATACATCGCCATTCGAGATGGTAGAATTTAAATTCCACGTAAAGCTGCCCATATTCGTAGCGCGGCAGTGGATACGCCACCGCACCGCCAATGTCAATGAATACAGCGGGCGCTACAGCGAAATGCGCGACGAATTCTATATCCCCGAAGCCGGCGATCTGCGCGCCCAGAGCGAGATCAACCGCCAGGGCCGCTCCGACGATGCGCTCGACTCCGCAAATTCCGAAAATTTATTAAAATCAATCAAAAGCCACCAGCGCGCCGCGTTCGGGCATTATCAGGATATGATCGACTCCGGGCTTGCCCGCGAGGTAGCCCGCATCAATCTGCCGCTTTCGGTATATACCGAATGGTATTGGAAGATCGATCTGC
>CAZEMR010000047.1:0-23935 GCA_964513465.1 uncultured Hyphomicrobiales bacterium | reverse complement strand
GAAGGGTATGGCCGTCTCCGGCGGGCAGCGCCAGAGGATATGCATTGCCCGCGCTTTATATCGCGATCCGAATATCCTTTTGATGGACGAGGCGACTTCATCGCTCGACGCGCGTTCGGAGAAGATGATTCAGGAAAATCTGAATAAAATACTTGTGGGCCGGACTGCGATAATTATCGCCCACCGCCTTAGCACCGTCCGCAATGCCGACGAAATCTGCTACCTCGACAAAGGCCACATCGTCGAGCGCGGCACCCACGACGAACTGATGAAAAAACGAGGGCTTTATTATTCAATGGCGACCGAACAAATCGGATCGGATTGATTATTTATATATATTGACATATGGCGGACCAACCCAAAAAATATAAAGTAACCGACAAAGAGGGCGCGAAGATTTTCCTCGATTCTATCCGTGTGGAAAAAAGAGTCCGGATCAGCAAAGAGGATGAGCTCCGACGCGCCCGCAAAAAACGCATTATCCGCAATATTGTGATCGCCGGAGTGGTTTTTATCGCATTGGTGGCAGGCCTGTCGTATTTTATGTACAACATGGTGCAAAGCCATCGCAATAAAGAGCTTGCGCTGCACCGGCTGATCGACAGGGCATCGGATTTCGAGAGTTCGATGCGCAATCATATCGAATCGATTTCCACTTTCGAATCCGCTATGAACACGGCCGATTCGCTGATAACGGATATTTCGCTGATGATGAATCGCTACCCCGATGAAGACACCCTGAAATACCTCTGGACAACGGTAGTGCTGCATAAATACGAAAAATACGTGCATTATTCGATCAAGAGCCATCTGTTCGAGGATATCGCCCGGCTGGATAGCTCCGATATCAGGCGCATCCGCGAGTATCGGCCGCAGTTTTTGCATGTTTACGAGACAATTACGCTGATTCCGGAATTTTTTCATTATAAAAAGAAATACCCCCAGCCACCGCATCTGGCCTCGATTGCTCCGCCGCAGTGGCAGATTACCCGATTGCTGAATAATGCGGAAAAGATGGACAAATCGATCATGAATAATTCGATACTTTTCGAAGTCCATTTTCCGGTTTTGTATAACTGGATCAATTATCTGAATAATTATATCGTACCGGATTTAAATATCTGGGATGATTTCTGGGATGATTACAAATCCGCAATCAAAAATCACGATTCATTCGCCGGCGGCGACGGCATTTTCGACGAATTGCGAAGCACATTCCCCCAGCTCGAAATACTCCGCACTGGGTCGTCGATGGGGTTATATTCGGTGACTCATTTCTCCATCGGCATCGCCGAAGAGGCAATCGTGCCGCCCGGCAGCACTGTCGAGCAGGAATGGCATCCTATCATCCGGCATCTGAAGAATGAATACGGATTCGACGTAACGGTGAAGACATTTAATACTTATAACGAACTGCTGACGGCGGTGGTTTCGGGCAGTGTCGATCTTGCGCTGCTCGACATTCCGACCTCGGCGTTTGCATATTTCTCGCGCACGGGCACTCCGCTAGCCACCCGCGCATGGAACGGCAAGACCTATCTGAAAAATTTATTGATGGCGGTCGATCCGAAGATCGACCACTGGAGGGCGATGAAGGGCGGAACGCTGGCTTATTTCGATTCGGATTTATTCAATCTTTATGAATTCTACGAGAATCATCGCGTTAATATCGATTCGCTGAATATGGAATCGGTGGGGGCAACCTCGCTCGACGAGCTGATCGACGGAATCAACCGCGGCGAGTTCGATGCGGTTACACTGACCGAGGAGGAATTATACTACCTGCGGCATTCCGGCCGGCTTAAGAAGGAATTGCAAAATCTGGCCGAGATTGACCCTGCTCCAATGGATATAATATGGGCGCGCGACGGATTGCCCGCGGGATTCGTGCAGAAAATTCAGAGTATAATGATATCGGTCGCACCCCAAACGGTCTATGCCGATGCACAGGCTTCGCTGAACCGGCCATACGCCGATTGGGACAAATACGACGAAAACGTAATGCTTAAATATTTCAACGATATAAGACGCATTTCCCTTAAATATAATATGCTTTATAACCGGCTGCATCTGATTCCGGTTGCTGCCCAAAGCGATACGACTTCGCGGAAGATTACCAATGCGCTGACCCGCTACCTCGAAAAAGAGGGCTTTGCGGTGGTCAAAGAAGAAAGCCGTTCGAAGATGGATAAGATCGAGGATATCGACCAGCTAATCTCGCTTGAAGTCAACTCCGAAGAGCCAGGATACGATAAATACACCGTCAGGGTGCACCGCAAAGACGACGGCGGCAAAAAGCTGGTTTATCACGACCAGTTCCGGCTCGAAAACGACAAAGAACCCGACTTCCGCCATCAACTTTTCGATCTGCCCGGCCACCTGAAGATAGTCGGAACCGTGCGCAAAACGGACAGCTCGCGGATTGTACTCAGCTCGACCGTGAACAGCCATCTGCTCACCGGCCGCGTGATTGAGTTATATCCAAAGGAATTCATAAACGACGAATCCGTGCGGCCCTACGGATCGGGCCGCGTTACTGCGGTCGGGCCATCGGGAATTATCGTGAGCGCCCCGCGTGAAATCATCAAACGCATCCGCCGCGGAGACATCGGCCTGATGCCGGCAAATGAGACAAAATAATTATTTCTGATATGAAGATTCTTATATATATAATGCTGCTTCTTCCGATGCTGGCTGCGCGGTCGCAGGCGATAGACAGCGCGCGGATAGCCGATGGGTTCAATGGCATTTTCCCCGGCAAAGAGCTCCGGATCGAGCCGCTCGACGAGTCCGCTCTGCGCCGGATTATCAATAATCATTTAAAAAATTCATATGATATCGCCGGGATCGATGCGGGCGGCCGCCGGGATGAATTTTCGCTCGATGCCGCCGAAGAAGCATTTACCCCCACCCTGAATTTCGGGATGAATTACCAGAATTACAGCACATGGCACCGCGAGGTCGTCGTCAACGCCCGGGTGCCGGTCAAGTGGGACAACGACAATCCGATTATCACAAATATAAATCTCCCCAACGGTGGCGAGGGCATCATCTGGCTGCCCCGGCCGATCGGCTGGGCATGGCGCGATATTCCGCTCAACGCCAGCGATTCCTACCGCGACGAGATGTTCAAGGGTAACGCCTCGATCAGCAAAAAATTTGATTTCGGGCTGCAGGTCAGCGCGCTTAACTGGACGATGGATTACCGCCTGAATCCGAAGGTATACGGATTCCCCTGGGCTTCGCAATTGGGCACATCATTCCTGCTGCCGCTGTTCAAAGGCTTTGGCAAAGAGGGGCAGAACGAATGGACGGGAATTCAGAAAATGAAGCTCAATCGCAAGATCGACGACGAGAATCTCCGCCGCGTTCGCAGCCGGATTGTAACCGGCGTGCTGGGCTACTTCGCCGAAGCGCATTTCTATTATAACCAGGTGGTTATACTCGACAGCATTGCCCGGCTGCTCGACCGCCAGGTCGAAGACGTCGATCTATTGGTCGAGGACAGCCGCGTTACGATATCCGAGAGCATCCAGCTCAAATCGCGGCAGCGTAATATCGACTACGAGATCCGTTATGCACTCAATAATTTTATTTATTACAGCGCTTTGCTGAATTTCGATGTGGGCAATTCGAAGGAGATCACAATCTATGTTCCCGATGTGAAGGACATGGAGCGAATCGTTGATCGGGCTCGGGATATATTCGAAGAAAACATTACGGCCGAGGCGACCACCCGCCTGATTGAGAATCATCCGGGATTGCGGGTCGACAATTACCAGCTCGAGCAGAGCCGCATCGACCGCGATTATTATTATAACCAGCAGAAACCGGACATCGACATTACCGGCTCGGTCGGCGTGTTCGAGGCCAATCGCCTGGGCTATGGCGAGGTGTGGGAGGCCGCCGGCGAAAATTTTGTCAAACCTGACGGATTTCAGGCCAGTCTCGGGGTGCAATATACCCTGCCGCTTGGCGCTCCGGACGAGGATATATATATGGCATCGCTATGCGAGCTGGAATCGCACGAGATGTCTATCCTCAGCACCCGCAAGCAGATAGGCGAAGCGCTGGCGCAATACCAGTTTCGGATTAGCAGCGCAATCGAGAATATGAAAAATTCCGAACAAAGCCTCGACGAGGTGCGCGATATGACAAAACGCCACGCCGACCCATTATTTGAAAATAAGCGCATAAGCCGATATAATTACTCGAGCTATCTGACCGAGCTGCAGTCCGAAATGCTCGGTCAGCTCGAAGCTCAGAAGCAATTCCTCTCGAGCTTTCTGATGTTCACATCCGATATGAATATCCCCGTCGAAGAAATTCTGGGCGATAATTGATGAGCCGCATTTTGCTCATATCCAATCGAGCGAACCGCCAGATCGCGCTTCTGCACTCGATTTGCTGCCGACATAATATTCCATCGCGCATTATATATATGGACGAAATGCCGCGGGTAACGCTCGGCGACGGCGGCGTGGTTATCGGCGGGCGCAAAGTCCGGGGGCCGGGCTCAGGCTATCAGTCGGGCATCCGACCGGATTATTTTGCTGCGCCGGATATCCCCGATGGTATGGCCAATTTCAGCGCATTCCTGGACGGCCAGCCCATGCGCGAGCAGCAGCTCAGCCACGCAATGAGCATGATGGCTATGCTCGCCCGCACCGACGGCTTCCGCATGGTCAACGAGCCAATGTCGCGATACGACCTTAACGGTCAGACCGCGCTGCTGCTTCGGATGGCCGCAGGCGGCGCGGACGTCCCGGAATTGCTGCTCACGAACGATTATGACTCATTTTTGCGGAGCAATCTTGCGGAGGTCGATGGTCCGCTCTGGTGGAGCCACCCATTTGCAAATGCGCCGATCAAGATTATTAAAAAAGATAAAATCAAAAAATTGCTCGAATCGGTGCGGGAATTCCCCGTGCAGATCATGCGGCCGGTCGAGGGAGAATTTATCCGGCTGTGGTATATCGACGATCGCCCGCTGCTGATCGCCCGGCAATCGCCGCCGGAGTATTCCGGGCGGCGCGAGGGACTCGAGAAATTTGAATATTACGCTCCGAATGAGAATTCCATTAATGTCGGAAAATTTTTAAATAATTATATTGATGGATTTTACGAAATCGACGGGGTGATCGATGAGGACGGCCGTTTGTGGGTAATCCGCTTCGATCCGGACCCCTGCTTTACCTTCCTGGGCGATGGCGGCGCAGAATATCTGGCCTCGAAGCTGATCGAATCGCTCGCCGGATTTGCCGGAATCGACGCGCGGATCGATATCGAAATCCCCGAAGCCGACGAGCGCACCACGCTATTTCTGACGCGAATGATCGAAACGCTTATCGCAACCGAACAGGCAGCGGGGGAGAAATGAGCGCGCGACCCGAAATACTCGTGATTCATCCGATCGAAAACGACCCGCAGTCGGTAATTTTATATGAGGAAATCCTGAGCCGGGGCGGCCGCCCAAGGATGCTGCCATTTCTGATGAAGGACGGCGCCGGGCCGGCGGCAATCTCCGCATCGAAGGATCATATCGCATTCGGCGATGATCTCTCGTCCGTCCGCGCGGTGTTTGTGCGGGGGCTGTCGGTCGATGTGCCGCTTTTCGCGCCGCCGTATATCAGCGAGGCCGAATATGCCGCCTGGCGCGCGCGATACATTCGCGAGAATCAGCGTATATATATAATAAATCAATTGCTTGCGATGCTCGAAAGCCGCGGCGCGCTTATCGTCAATCCGATAAGTACTTATCTGCATCACAACACAAAGGCCCAGCTCGCAGAATTATTCCGGCGCCGCAGCCTGCCCCTGCCGCCGACGTTCGCGACGAATGATTCCGCGCGGCTCGACCGGGCAATTAATTCGCAGAAAAAATATGTAATGAAATCCGCCGCGGGCGTAGGCGCCACCCGCATCACCGACGAGCGCCACCTCGGGAAATCCCGCGAGCTGCGAATGTCCCCCGCATTATTCCAGCGCAGGGTCGAAGGCGACACCGTCCGCGTGCACACAGTCGGCGATAAGGCCGTGCTCTCGCTGCGGATATTTGCAACCGATGTGGACAGCCGCTCCGACACCGCGGGATTCGAAGTAATCCGCCTGACCGACGCTCAGGAGCGTGCAATCATCGAGGCCAACCGGGCGATCGGCATCCGCTTCAGCGCATGGGATGTGATAATCGACCGCCGGGGCCGCGTGCAGCTCCTCGACTGCAATATCGGGCCATATATATATTGGATAGGGCCATACTTCACGCGATTATTCAAAGCCGAGGTCGCGCGATACCTGATCCGCTACTCCGAAACCGGTTCGACTGCCGAGGCCGACGCCGCCGTCCGCCGCGCAGAGCCTATGATCGACCGCATTTATAAAATCAGCGACGAGGCAATGCCACACATCCGCAATCTGACGGAATTATGGAAAAAGTCCCTCCGCGTCCGATTTTAAATTTTGATTATTCAGATAAATATCTTAGATTTAGCCGTCCCTAAATTATCCACTTCTTTCGGAAATCACCATGAAAAAATTTCTCCCCTTTCTGATTATTTTTTTGTGCGTCTGCGCAATCGAATCCCACGCAAAAAACGAAGTCGAAATCATGGAGGTCACTCCCATCAAGGTCGAAAACGACGCCAGCCAGAAGATTAACATTGTGCTGCGCAATCGGCTGGACTGGACGATCACCGCGGCGCATGTGAGCTATGTGATTACCGATATTGACAATTACGATGCTAAGTTCACCGATTCGAAATGGATATCGATCGGTAACTCCGAGAAATATATTAAATCCTATAAAACAGGCGCAATTCAGATTGCCGAGCATTACATGGAACGCAATCATGAATATGCTATCCGCGTGCGGCTGGATACAGTAACCGGCGGCGGCCACAAACATACTGCGGGCGGAATATTTGTTCAGCATGTCAACGGCAAATCCTGCGATATGTCGGTGCTGACGGTTGATTCGCCCAGCCCGATTGATTCGAACACCGCGGACGGAATGTATGTGACTGTTAAAAATGTGGGGCTGCATCCCTGCCGGACGGCATATTTGCGGTGGATAGCCCAGAACGAAATTCAGCCGGCTGTGCTGCGCTCGTTCGACACCACGAATAAGCAGATTTATGATAAATATGCGGAATGGAATCAGGCTTTTTTCTATTTCGATAAGCCCATACGTTCGGGGGAGTTTCGCCAGGTGAAGGTAACTAAGGATAAGCACACCGGCCGCGTGCTGCTGGTGGCGAACCACCTTGCCAACGGCCAGGCCGACAATGCCGCCAACGACACCGTCCGCGGATACTTCGGTGATAAATTGCTTGGGCATTACAGCGTTTCGAACAATAAGGATTTGGCTGCGCAATTCAAATCCGTCAAAGAAGCGATTTCGTATATATACAGCATCGGATTTCATTCATATAATCCCGGCGGCGATACGGTGCTGGGGTTTCCGGGCGGGATGTCCTTCTTCGTAAAGCCCGGCGAATACGAGGGTTCGCTCGAATTCTCACACGAAATCCCTAATAGCTCTAATGCCAATCCGCTGTCGATTGCAGCATATTCGTCGGACAGCACCGAGACCGTGATAATCGGCGATTCGGCGAAGGGATACGCGCTCTGGTTGAATAATATGCATCATTTTTCGATTTCCGGCTTTAATTATGTGCCGCTGACCGCAGAGCATGTCGTGCTTTTCGGCGGGCATTGCCATCATTTTATTTTAAGCAAATCAATTATGAACGGCGCCTTCAATGCAGGCAAGGGCTACGAACAATCCGTCATTTACGTCGAGGGCAAAGTCGATTCGTGCAATATCTCCCAATCCACTATCCGCTATGGTTCTTATGGCGTGCATTTTCGGGGCAATCCGCACAATCCGGACAGCATCGCCGGGGTCTCGCACTGCACATTCTATGGCCAGCAGAACGCTGCGATCACAGTGAGCCATAATTTAATGGCATTTGTTACGCACAACACGATTTATGATAATCGAATAGAGATTCAGGATTCGCATTCGCCCGCCGTGCTGGGCAATCGCATTTATAACACCGAGGAGCGCCCCGAACTTACCGGCTATGCCTATCCGGACGGCCCGCCCTTTTCGGGGGTGGCAATACACGACTGCCTGGGCACTATCTCCTTTGTTGAAAATAATATCTGCATCAAGGCCGGAGTGGATTATGGCACCCACTGGAAAAATTGCCATAATAATACAATACTTTCATCCGTGCTGAATAATTCGTCGGTGCAGTCGCCCACACGCGGGGTCTGGCTCGACGATTGCGGGAATATTACATTCAACGATATGTCGATCGATATGACGACTGGTAAATCGGAGAATACGGCCGCGCTCTATATCACGGGGAATACGGATTCGCTGGTGCTCGCCCGGTCGGCGTTCAATTCCTCGGGCGGCGGCTACGCGGTTTATATGGGCGCTAAGCCAGACAGCCTGTTCACTGTGCGCTGCAATTATTATTCTTCGGGCGGCGCATTCGCGATGATTGAGGGTCAGGCCGAATTCAACGATCTGCACAAATGGCGGGAATATTTTAAACAAAATCAATACAATCGCTCTACGAATAAAGACCCTGAATTCTACGGCGATTGCGACCTGATTGTCTGCGCCGATGACATGAACGTCGGCTATCAGAAATGCCACACGGTGGCCGTGCCTGTTCATAAAAATCCGAATAGTGGCGGCACAGGATTCGACCGCTCGGTATTTTTCGAATGGGAGGATTCCGATTCCGGCGCCGAATACTGGCTGCAGGTGGCCGCAGACGAAGACCTCTTCGGCGCAGCGTCGAAACGGGATCTGCCCATGGCCGACGCCGAAATGATTATCGACGAGCAGGGTATAAAGGGCGCCGGGATGTGGGCGCACGCACTATCGCCCGCGACGACATATTACTGGCGCGTAAGGGTTTATGGCAAGGATATGCGCAGCGACTGGTCGGCGGTGAAATCATTCACTACGGATAATTTTACCGGAATCAGAGAAGATTTTTATGCGAATAATAAAAATCAGGAATTATATATATATCCCAATCCCGCAGAGAACTATATCGAAATATCGGGGCTTGCCGATCCGTCGCAGAGCATTGATATATATACGCTTGCGGGGGTGAATATTATGAGCGCCGAGGGGCCGCGGGTGGATGTGTCGCATCTGGCGCCGGGCTTCTACTTCGTCCGCATGGGCGGCAGGGCGCTGAAGTTTGTGAAGATATGATCGGCAGAGGGCTGAAGCCCTCTGTTGCGGCTTGTGATCGGTTAACTTATTGCAACAACGGGCTTTAGCCCGTTGTCCAAAGCCGGAGATTTGCCCGGTCATTGCCACGAAGTGAAGCAATCTCTCCACAGGTTTTTGGCTATTGGATTTTATCAAGAAAAATCATGAAAACTCTGTCCAATAGCTAATATTCAATAGCAAACATCCCAAAAGCGGGACTGCTTCGCAAAGCTCGCAGTGACGTCGTATGTGGTTGCAAATACAGCATTTGCCACGTTATTGCGAGGAGCATAGCAACGAAGCAATCTATTCAAATAGCTATAATCTAATGTCAAAATTCCCGATTTATTCATATATTAATGTAAATCAGTTTATGGATCAATCCCGGAATGATTTATGAAGCTATTCGTTGCAGTTTTTGCATCTCTTTTGCTTGCTCTGGTACCTGCGATTGCGCAGCACGGCTCAGGCGAACCCGACGGACATAACACGCATTCGTATAACCACCATCTTGGAGTTTTCGTGGGCGCCGCGTCCAATCTCGAGTATGAATATACCGATCTTGCTGTCGGCGTCGACTGGGAATTCTTTCTGCATGGCACCTCGCCCAGCCTCGGCATAGGGCTGATGGCAGAGGTAGTACTGGCCGACCATATGGAGTATATCGCAGCGGTGCCGGTTTTTGTGCATCCCTGGGCGGGCCTGAAGTTCTGGGTCGCACCCGGGGCGATATATGCCCATCCGCATGAGGTGCATACCGACGACACCGGCCATAAGTTTTTCCGGCGGGACCGCCCGCAGGTCGGCGACGAAGGCACAAGCGAGGCATGGACGAATTTCCTGCTGCGGGTCGGCGTGGGGTACGATTTTCACGTGGACGAGTATTCGATTGCCCCGACCGTATCGGCTGATATATTTAAAAGCCAGGTGGCGATCGTATGGGGTGTAACTTTTGGCGTGGCTTTGTGATTATATATATATGAAATTTGCATTCATATTATTTTTTGTGATAATAGTATCTGCTGCCCGTTCCGAACCTGTGCCCGACCACAACCGCGCTGGGCTTTTCGTTGGGGTGGGACGCTATGACGGCTCGCTTTTTGCTTCGGGACTGCGCTATCAGTACTTTCTGACCCCTGCGGATCACAGTCTGGGACTGGGCGCCGAGACAAATCTGCTCGTCGGGGAGCGCGTTTCGTGGCAGGTATTCGCGCAGGCGATCGTCCGTTTCCGCAGCGGCATCAAACTATGGCTTGCGCCGGGATACATAGGCGATAAATACTCATCATCGTTCCACCGGACCCGCTCATCGAAGCGCGACCGACCCATGGCAATCGAGCCGCCCGATTCGCCAATACATAACTATGCGCTCGAGATAGGCGCCTCGGCCGAGATCGAATACCGCGAGGTTTCGCTTGAGCCCACCGCCCGCGTCAGCTTCTACGGAGCTGCATATATCATTTTCGGGATGACCTTCAATTATACTTTTTGAGCTTGCGCAATTTTTTCGTACTTTTACACTCATGAAATTAGAATTAAAATAAATTAATAAATCGGAAGCGCTATGCAGCCTCTGAGAATTGCTATTTTGTGGCATCAGCATCAGCCCTATTATAAAAAGCGCGATGAGTTTATCCTGCCCTGGGTGCGGCTCCATGGAGCAAAGGACTATTTCGATCTGCCGGAAATCCTGCATACATTTCCAGAAATCAAGCAGACTTTCAATCTTGTGCCTTCGCTCGCCCGCCAGCTCGACGAATATTCTTCGAATATGGCGATCGACAATATCCAGCGGCTGTCGCGTATTCCAGCGAATCACCTGACCGACGATCAGAAATCAGAAATTCTAAGGCTTTTTTTTCTGTGCAATACTGAAAATATGATTATACCATACCCACGCTATCGCGAGCTTTTCGAGCGCTCGCGCGACCGGGATTGGGCAATTCAGAATTTTTCTAAAAACGACTGGCTCGATCTTCAGGTGTGGTATAACCTTACGTGGATAGGGCAGTATTCACGCCAGCGCCATCTGATTCAAAGATTTTTCCGCAAGGAGCGCAATTTTACGGAATCGGAAAAGCATATCGTGCTGAACTACCACCTCGATATTCTGGGCAGCATAATTCAGCAGATGCTCGACCTTAAGCGGCTGGGGCAAATAGATATAAGCTGTTCGCCGATGTATCATCCGATTCTGCCTTTGCTCTGCGATACCGATTCAGCGCAAGAGGCAATGCCCGATGCCGGTATGCCCGATCCGGCCTTCCGATTCCCCGAAGACGCACGCCGCCAGATAGGCGAAGCCATGGATTATTACGAGAGGAAATTCCACTCAACCCCCGATGGGATGTGGCCCTCGGAGGGGTCGATCTCCGACGAAGTGCTCGCTATTATGGCCGACAAAGACATTCGCTGGGCAGCTTCCGACGAGGAGGTGCTCGAGAAAAGCCTCGGTGATAAATACACGGAAACGGCTAAATATTTTCCGCATTTATTCGAAAAAAATAATAAAAAAATTGCGCTGCTATTCCGCGATCGATTCCTTTCCGACCGCATCGGATTTGTGTATTCCAACTGGGGTGCCGCAGACGCAGCAGGTGATTTTTGCCATCATTTAAATAATATAAGAAAAAAAATTACCGAAGCACACGGCGAAAACGCACTCGAACACGCCGTTGTTCCGATTATTCTCGATGGCGAAAATTGCTGGGAATTCTACCCGGAAAACGGCATCCCGTTCCTGACCGAATTATACAAAAGATTGTCCAATAAAAAAGAATTCCTGACCGTGACCTGCTCGGAGGCTGCCGCCCCGCAGCATTGCCGCCAGTTCCCGCCGATCGGTCATATCCGCGCGGGTTCATGGATCGACGCCAACTTCGACGTATGGATCGGCAACGAGGCCAACCGCATGGCATGGTCGTTGCTGGCTCGCACCCGGCGAATGCTCGAGGATAAAAAGGACGAAATCGGCCCGGATAAATACGCCGATGCGCTCGACGAGCTGATGGTCGCCGAGGGCTCCGACTGGTTCTGGTGGTATTGCGACCGCCATCAGGCCGAGAACAAGCCGGATTTCGATGTGCTTTTCCGCTGGCATCTTGGGAATATATTCAAGGCGATGAACGAGGACTCGCCTGACGAACTGGCCACGCCGCTCGGCAAAAAAGCGCCGGAAACTGATCTGAAAATGCCTTTTGCGGCGATTTCTCCTGAAATCGGAACTGACGAAGGCTGGGACGGAGCCGGGGTCTACGATGCGCGGGCCGCGATGTCTGAAATGCACCAGGCAGGTGGATTCCTTTCGAAATTATTATTCGGCGGAGATGATAGATATTTATATTTCCGGCTGGACTTCGAGCGCGGCATGGAATCCGGCGAAACTGCCGAAATACGCATCAAATCGCCGATTGAATTTATTATTAAATTCGGTAAAAATAAATATGAAATGAAGGGATCCGAGCGGCTGAATTTCTCGGGGATTCAGGCATCCAGCGGCGAAAGCTGTCAGGTGGCAATACCCCGCGAGGTATGGAAGAGCGAAGCAGGCGAGGGGCATCCCTTGCTGCAGCTTACGATTCGCACACAATCGCCCCGCGCCGAGATTTTCTATCCGCGCCAGGGTACGCTCGATCTGGAGTTCTGATCAGGCTATCTCTTTGCCGAGCGAATAGTTGCCCAGCGGCGCCAGCGGCAAAGTAAAATAAAACGTCGAGCCTTCGCCCCGAGCGCTTTCAGCCCAAATGCTCGCGTGGTGGCGCTCGATGAGTTCGCGGCAGAGTATCAGCCCCAGGCCGGTGCCCTGCTCGCCGCGAGTGCCTTCGGTGGTATAGCCCTCGGATATCATAAATAATTTCGATAGGTTTTCCTTATCAATGCCGACTCCGCTGTCCTGCACGCCGACCAGAATATAATCCGTATTATATTCCTCTGTAAATATTTTAACTCGTCCGCCCGATGGAGTAAATTTTATCGCATTCGACAGCAGGTTGCGAATTACCGTATTGACCATATTAATATCCACATTGACGTAAACTCCGTCGGCTACGGCGGTTTCGAGCGCTACGCCCTTCTCGTTCAGATTATTAGTATATATATCTATATTCGAGAAAATCACATCCTTCAGCGGATAATCCTCGGGATTGAATTCGACCACTCCGCGTTGCAATCGCGACCACTGCAGCAGGTTTTCGAGCAATTTGAACAAATGCTGCGCCGAGGTGTGCATCGCATTCGTCAGCTCGACGAGTTCCTCGCGCGGGGCGTCGTTGGCAATATCGCGGAGCATCATTTTCGAAAGCCCGAGAAATCCCTGGAACGGATTTTTTAAATCGTGGGCAATAATCGAGAAGAATTTGTCCTTGTTAGCATTCAGCTCGCGAAGCTGCGCCTCGGATTGCTCCAGTTTGCGGTTGAGCTGAAGTATCTCGCGCGAACGCTGCTCGGTGATGTCATTGCTAAGCTTCAGCGCAACGATGATCTGCTTCATCTCCTCCTGCTTCTGCTTCAGCTCGGTAATGTCCTCGGCCGAGCAGATGATATATTCCACCTGGCCTTTGGAGTCGAGCTTGGGGATTTTATTAAGTACAAGTTGGCGGCGTTCGCCGCGACCGTTGGTGACGATTTCCTCTTTTGAATACGCCACTTTGTTTTTCCAGATATATTCATTGGCGCGAATGCAACGGGCAGCCTCGCTCTCCTCCATATATTCGGCCAGCTTTATGTTTTCCAGCGATTCCGGATCGAGATTGAAAAACCGCGCATAGGCCATATTCGCCTGGCCGCAGGTATCGGTCGATCGCATGAACCATATCTGGGTTTTGATATTATTGAGCAGCAGCTCGAGCTCGCCGGTCTTTCGCCGCAAAGCGCGTTCGGCGTAGATTTTCTCGCAGTATTTCTTACAATATTCGGTATTGCCGTCGCCGCCGGCAAGCGTCCCTTCGACTGGCGAAACGAAAATCAGGGCAGTATTATCCGGGTTTTGCCGGATTTTAATATTAAAAAAATTATCTTCGCCGGATTCGAAATCATCAATTTCGCGGACGGGGCGATCGGTCATTTTTTCGTCGAGGATCATTTCGATCAAACGATCGCCGCCGGGGAAGGCTTCAGAGAATCGCCGGGAATCTTTGTGATTATTCAGAAATATTTCCATACGGGGATTATATTCGATCAATTCGGAATCGCCGGGCGAGTCGTGATTGATTGCCACAAGGCAGTAGCCCATCGGCAGGGAATCGATCATCTGCCGGAAGTATGCTTCGGATTTTTCGTAGTTTTTCATTTTTGGTTCAATATATATATTTCAACTCTACGGTTGAGGCTGTTCTGGTCCGATGCCGGTTCGCGCTCGCCCTGCCATTGCATTTTTATATTCGACAGCGGGATGCCCTGGCTCAACAGGTAACGGCCAACCGACTGCGCGCGCTTCATCGAGAGTATCAGATTGTATTTATCCTCTCCGCGCTGGTCTGCGTGACCGACAATCACATAATCCTTTTTCGGATAATTATCCAGAGATTTGAGTTTATTAATTAATTTTTTTTTGGAAATCTGCGAAATTTCCACAGAATCAGTATCAAAATATAATTTATCTATTAATTCCTTTTCGAGCTTTTCGGGATTGAACACCGCATCGCGGCGCTCCATCACTGGTAATTTAGCGTCGATTTCGCCGAGGGCAATTTCCACCGGCCTATATCCGATGGCTGTGAATCGCAGGTCAGCAGTGCGGTCAGCCGGTGCGACTATTGCGTATTCGCCTGAGCTGAGCACAAGCGATTGCAGCTCCTCGCCGCCGGAGCTGAGGAGGATTTTTACATCGCCAATAAATTTCATGCTGTCGGCGCCGCGCAGCAGATCGCCGTAAATTACGCGATAGGGCAGCGGCCTCAGCGAATCCGCGAGGCAGCCCATATATATGCCGTCGCGGGCGGTCAGCGAATCCTGCGATACGAAAAACACGGTGTCGGCCAGCGCCATCGGCCAAAGCCCGGAGTCGTCGCCTTCGGAATTAATCGCCGGGCCGAGGTTAACGGGTTTGCTCCAGTTGCGCCAGGTGTCGTCGAGCCTGCGCGACATATATAAATCCATTTTGCCGAATGAATCATCGCGTCCGCCGCTTGCGAAATATAGCGTGCGGTTGTCCCATGCCAGACATGCGGTTGCTTCGATTCCGTCGGTGTTGATCGCGTCGCCGAGATTCAGCGGTTCGGTCCAGTTATTTTTATATTTATTAAAAAATGAGACGTAGATATCCATGCGGCCGTATCCGTCGCGGCGTTCGAGCGCCATCACGAGCGTGCGGCCGTCGTAAGAGAGGCAGCCATAGAACTGGCTCGAGAGGTTGTAGAAATCCTCGATTTCCAGCGGCCGGGGATCGTCCCACTGGCCGTCGATATTGCGGGCGATCGAGAATCCGCGGTCTTTGCTGCCCGCCAGGCCGGTATATTTGCCATATACCAGCGCTGAGCCGGCGTCGGGCGATAGCGAGAAAAGGACATCGGCGCCGGGGGTATTGAGCGGCCCGTCGATGCGGCGCGGCACGCTCCAGCCCTGGCCTGCGAGCTTTTTGGATACCCAGATTTCGTCGGTGTCGCGGGTGCCGTCGGTGTTTTCGGGGTGGAGCTTGCGGTCGAAATAGAGCACGCGGCCAAACAGATCGCAAACGGGCACAATAGCCGGCTGGTATGAATTTATAGCGTCTGCGAGCCGATGCTTGCAGCCTTCGCCGGATTGGGCGGAAGCGGTGTAAGCCGTTGCGATTAATATATATATAGCAATAAATATATATGCGCTGCGGAATATTTTCCATGCAAAATTCATTGTCATGTCCGTTCGAAATACTCCTGTTCAATTTCCTTAATAGTGCCCCAGTCAAATCCCAGCCGCTGCAAATATCCGGCAAGCGAGCGACGTTGCTTTTCGGGCGGTTTGCCCTCGATCGATCGCATTTTCTTTTGGGCGGCTTCGCGCGCGAGATTGCTTTTGATTCCGTCCGGATAGGCCGCTTCGATAGCGAGTTCGGCAATATCGCGGGGGATGCCCCGGCGGCGCAGCTCCATAATTATTCTCGGCGGCGCAGATGGTTTTTTTTGTAAATAATTTTTCACAAAATTTCGAGCGTATGCCTCGTCGTCCAGCAGATTGAATTCCGCAAGAAATCCCAGCGCGCGGTCGATCTCGTCGGATTCGAAGCCCTTTTCGCGAAGCTTGTTTATCACTTCGAATTCCGTACGCGGCTTATAGCTTGCGTAATTAAATGCCGCCTGGCGAAGCTCGATTGTCCGCTGGCGACCGTATATTTCCGCGAATTCATCCGGCGCTATCCGCCTGCCCTTTGCCAGAGCGTATTCGACCACCACATCCATATCGAATTTGATGCGTTCTCCGTCGTCGAATTCGACTATGCAGCGACGGCTGCGTCGGCGATATTCAACGCCTGCAATTGTTCTGGCATCCTCCATCCGAGCATTAAATATTTATTAAATTCCTTGAAGTTTTATTCTTTTGCTGCTGCTTCGGGCGATTCTTCCTCGCCTTCGGGAGCATTCATTTTTAATGTATTGCGGATTTCTTTCTCGAGCGCATTGCGCAGCGATTCGTCGTCGACCATCAGCTTGCGAAGTCCCTCGCGGCCCTGTACGCGCTCGCCCTGGAATGTATACCACGAGCCGCTTTTCTGGATGATTCCGTGCTCGGCGCCGACGTCTATCATGTCGCCGATTTTCGAGATACCCTCGTTATACATTACGTCGAATTCGACCTCTTTGAATGGCGGTGCGACCTTGTTTTTGACGATTTTTGCGCGGACTCGGTTGCCTATTATCTCTTGTCCGTCCTTGATTATTTCCTTGCGGCGGACGTCGATTCGCACCGATGCGTAGAACTTGAGCGCGTTGCCGCCGGTGGTGGTCTCCGGATTGCCATAGATCACGCCGATCTTGCTGCGAAGCTGGTTGGTGAAAATCACCGAAGTGCGGGTTTTGCCGATCGATGCGTTCAACTTGCGCATGGCCTGCGACATCAGGCGGGCCTGGGTGCCCATCTGGGCATCGCCCATATCGCCCTCGATCTCGACGCGGGGGGTCAGCGCTGCCACCGAGTCGATGACGATTACGTCGATGGCGCCGCTGCGTACCAGCTTCTCTACGATTTCGAGCGCCTGCTCGCCGAATTCCGGCTGCGAGAGCAAAAGATTGTTCAGATCGATCCCGAGGCGCTGGGCATAGTTGACGTCGAGCGCGTGTTCGGTGTCGACGAATGCCGCCAGCCCGCCGCGGCGCTGTGCCTCGGCGATAACATGCAGGCAGATTGTCGTTTTGCCGCTGGATTCGGGGCCGTATACCTCGATAATTCTGCCGCGGGGTATGCCGCCCACTCCGATGGCCGCGTCGAGCGAAAGGCAGCCCGTGGGGATTGCCGGAACGTTTTCGATAGCGCGGTCGGAGAGCTTCATAATAGAGCCCTTGCCGTACTGGCGTTCGATTTGCTCGATGGCCATTTCGGCGGCTTTCATTTTTTCGGGATTGATCTTGGTTCTTCCGTCGTTAGTGGCGGCGGATTCCTGTTTTTTTTCGGATTTTGCCATAGGATATACTCTCTGATTTTTCTGAAAATTTATTTTAATTAAATTCTTATTTGCTCAACCGGGCCGAAGCCAAATATAAATATATTTATAAGATTAAAGTTATCGCGATAATATATATCAGCAAATAATTAATTAACGCAGAAAAAGCCGTGAGATTGCAGTAGTGCCGCGTTTTAAGCTAATAGCATGGGTATTATATAAATAAGGCGACCCGCAGCAGGGCCGCCCAAGTATTTACGAGTGGTTTTGCTCCGCCGGGGGCAATTCTTTGGGATTACGCCGCTGTTTTTCTTCGAATGGCACTGTGATGGTAAAGCGTGTGCCCTCGCCCTGCCGGCTTTCGAATTCTACTACTCCGCCGTGTGCCTCGACGGAATTTTTAACGATCGAGAGCCCGAGTCCGGTGCCAGAGATTGTGCCTACATTGCGCGCGCGATGGAATGGTTCGAACATCTTATCTTTATCATCTTCGGGGATTCCTATGCCGCGGTCGGCGACCACAAGCTGCAACCGGTTTTCGCCTATTTCGACGTGGAAATCGATAATCTGGTCGCGCTCGGAATATTTGCATGCATTGGTCAATAAATTTGTAATAATCTGGCGGAATAATTTTTCATCGACTTTGAGCAGCATATTTTCTTCATTGATCCGGAAGTCGATCCTGCATTTATTTTTAAATAAAAACTGGACTGAATTTGAAATACTGGAACAAAATCGAGCAAAATCGAGCAGTTCGGGGCGAACTTCGATCTTGCCGATGTCCATTTTGTTGAATGTAATTATATCGTCGAGCAGGCCGTTCATCGTTTTGACCGATTCGAGTATCCTGCGGAAATGCTTCAATTGCTCTTCGGGCGGCATCTTGGCGCCATAGCCGGTCAGCAGATCGGTCGATAGCACAATCGCCGAGAGCGGGGTGCGGTATTCGTGCGAAACCATCGAGATAAATCTGGATTTGAGCTCGTTGAGTTCCTGTTCTTTTTCGAGTGCGTTTTTAAGTTCTCGCTCGGCCAGATCGCGCTGAATGGCAACTGCATAGAGGGAGGCCATACGCTCGGTTAGCTCGAGATCCTTGTTGTCGTAATCCCTTGGCGGATTGGCGATTGCAATCATTCCGAGAAGGCGGTTGCCGGTGATAGCCGGGGCCAGCACGACTTTTTCAAGATTGGTGCGGCACTGGATATGCTCCACATCGCATAATTCGTCTTCGACGCTGTTCGAAAGCACCGGTCGGCGTCGATCGATCACAAGCGCATAGAGCGGATTCTTATGCGTCAGCCGGGCGCCGTCCTCGCCGAGCAATTCGTCGGGGAATGCGTTCTCGGAATATGCGGTGGCAATGACATGGCCGGTCTCGTTGTCGATCTGGCCGACGAATCCGAATGTGGAATCGGTGGCGCTGGCGAGATGATCAAGAATCATTTCGGAGATTCGTCCGATTGATTCGAGCGAGATTATCGCTTTCGACAGGTCGGCTATAGCCAGATTGAGATTGGCCTGCCATGAGAGCTCGTTCTGGATACGCTTGCGCTCGCTTATATCCTCGAAGCTTATGATTCCGCCGACTATTTCGCCCTGGGCATTGCGCAGATAGTCCACATTTTTGGAAACCACACGCAGCGAGCCGTCGCGGGTGACGATGTTCTGCTCGTATGCGTAGAGCGGCTTCTCGATACGGCGGTCGGTGAACGGGCACTGGCTGCTCGATACGGGTATCAGGAATCCGGCTTCGCGGCCGGTTACCTCGCCGGCGGAATAGCCCGTCAGCTCGGCTATGCGTTTGTTCCAGCTTGTGATTACATTTTCGTTGTTTACAGTGTATATACAGCTCGGAGTAACACGGTAGATAAGCTCTGCCTGTTCGCGAGCCTCTTTGAGCTGGCGCTCGGCAATCTTACGGTCGGTGATGTCGATAAACATACCCACCACGCCGGCGATATTGTCATGGCTGTCGAAATAGCATGATTTGTAGAAAATTGCGTCGCGGCTTTGTTTGTCGCTGTTTATAATTTTACTTTCGAACTGAGTGGTGTGGCTGTGGTCGAGCAGCTCGCGGTCGGAGCGGTCGTAGTCCTTTGCCAGCGATTCGGGGAAAATGTCGTACACAGTGCGGCCGATAATCTCCGAGCGATCGTAGCCGGTAAAATCTTCGAATGCCTTGTTGCAGCCCTGATAGCGGCGGTCGTAGCCTTTGAAAAATACCGGATTTGGGATGGTATCGATCAGATTCTGCATAAATTCGAGCTGGAAATTGAGCGCCAGCTCCGACTGCTTGCGGTCGATCGCCACGGCAATCTGGTCGGATACAGACTGCAGCAACCCTATATCCTCGTGGTCGTAAAGATCGATATCGGAATAGCTTTGCACTGCGATTGCGCCGATTACTTCGTCCATAATTTTCAGCGGCACTCCGAGCCAGATAAGCGCGGGCTTGCCGATGCTCTGAATTTTTTCGTCGTGGTAATCCCTCAGATCTTCGGGGTATGCGAGTATTGGCTCGCCGGTGCGGATTACGCGCGCAGTGAGCGATTCTTCCAGGTTGACGTTGATTGGTTCGACATCAGTATCATAAAGATCGACAAAGTAGGGGAATGAAATCAGCCGCTCGTGTTTGTCGTACAATGCGATAAAGAAATTATCCGTATCAATTATTTTGCTGAGTGATTTATGAATCGAGCTGTATAGCTCGTCGAGGCTTTCGGTAGAATTAATTGCGCGGGAAATTTCATACAAAACGAAGATATGATTGCGCGACTGAATCTCGGTTGTAATATCGCGCGCAATGCCTTCGATTGCTGTAGGATTGCCCTTTTCATCGGTCGAAAAATGTGCATTCGTCGATAAATAAATACGATTGCCAAAGGCCGAAATCACAGGGAATACATATCCGGTAATCGTTGATTTTTCGTGGATAAGCCCGAGAAATTCATCGCGCGATTGTGGGTCGGCGATGAAATCCAGCAGGTTGTGGCCGACCATTTCCGAAGTGGGGTATCCCGTGATTATTTCTGCCGATGGTGAAATATTAATCAGCACCCCGTCCGGATCGATCTGGAAATATATATCCATCAGATTTTCGAACAAAGAGCGATATCGGCGTTCGCTCTCCTCGAGCGCAAAGTGCATGGTTTTCTGCTTGGTGATATCCTGTATGGTTCCGTCCATAATCTGGTCGCCCTCGGGAGAGAAATTGATCTGGCCGATGTCCATCACCCAAATTATGCGATTGTCGCGGCGGCGCAGCTTAAGCTCGGTAGTGACCACTCCGGAGCTTTCGCGCTGGCGGCGGATCTGTTCCTCGCGCGCAGTACCGCTGAAATAAAAATCATAGACCGACATATCGTAGAGGTCTTCGACGCTTCCGCAGCCGAGAATATCGGCCAGTGCAGGATTGGCGTGTATAAACCTGCCGTCGAGCGTTGTGCGGTATACCCCAATCGGTATCTGCTCGATCAGCGAGCGGTAGTTTTCCTCGCTGCGCTGCAATGCCTGCTGATATTTTGCGCGCTCGACTATTTCTCGGCGAAGCTCTTCGTTCATCCACGATATTTCAGCTGTGCGTTCCTCTACTTTGAATTCAAGGTCTTCCTTGGCGGCGGCGAGCTCCTGCTCGTAGTTGATTCGATCGGTCACGTTGCGCGAATATGTTACGACGCATTTTTCGTTATTGAAATCGACAATCGTACCCGATAGCGAAGCGTAAATAAGCTCATTTTTATGAGATAGTATTTCGGTGACAAAATCGTGTACAAAGCCTTTGTCCATCAGCTTATGTATATATTTCTCGCGATCCGCGGGATTTTTCCACAAACGTATTTCCTTCGAGGTTCTGCCAATAATTACCTCTCGCGGCGCGCCGTATTCGGCAATAAATCCCTGGTTGCATTCGATAATCATTCCGTCGCTAAGGCGGGATATAACAATCGCGTCGGGGCTGAGGGCAAAAGTCTTTGAGAATTTTTCCTCGCTCTGGCGGATTTCCTTTTCGCGGAGCTTTGCGCGGGTAATATCGGTTGAGATATTGCCAAACCAGTTGCCGCCCTTGCGCGGTATCAGAAATATTGACTGTTCTATATATTTAATGCTGCCGTCGGGCATGTGCAGCTCGACTTCGGTAGTGTATTCCCTCAGGCCGTTTTGCACGTCTTTGCGAATTTTGGAGAACCTTTCTTGAATTTCCCGCTGGTATTCGGGTGTTCGTTTTTCCGGAGGAACGAATTTTATGAAAATTTCGCAGAAATGCTTTCCGATTACATCATTTCGGCTCAGGCCGGTAATCTCTTCGTTGCCGCGGTTCCATTCCAGGATTTTGCCCTCCTGATCGCTCAGGAAAATGCCGTCGGTGGTGTGCGAGATAATGCCGCGATAGCGTGCCTCGCGGTCGAATATCAGATTGCGGCGGCGGCGCTCCTCGGTGACGTCGCGGAACACAAGCACCACGCCGATTATTTTTTTCTCGTTGTCGAAAATTGGCGATCCGCTGTCGGCGATCGAGACTTCGCGGCCGTTTTTGGCAATCAGCACAGTGTGATTGGCAAGGTTGACTCGTCGGCCCTCGCGCAGCACGATGTCCGCGGGGCTTTCAATCGGCTGGCGTGTTTTCTCGTTAATAATATTAAATATTTTCTTGAGAGGCAATCCCCGCGCATCGTAGAGATCCCAGCCGGTGATTTTCTCGGCCTGGGGATTCATGTGGGTGATTGCGGCGCGGTTGTCGGTAGCGATTACCGCGTCGCCGATTGAGTAAAGCATCGTGTGGAGCTCTTCTTTGCTGCGCTCTGCGTTTTCGAGCAGCGAGCGCCTCGACTTGAGCACGCGAGCAAGTATGAGGCCGAAAATCAGGAAAAGCGAAAGTACGAAAGACCTAATATATATTTCGTGGGCATAGATCTGGTTCAATACTTCGGAGGGAATACTTTCCGAACTATAGAATAATTGATTGTCCAGGAGGATATCGATAATCCAGAATCCAACCCCGAATAAGATTGACAGAATTATTGCTTTGTCTTCGGGCTTCAGTTTATTCATAGCAGAATATTAATTCATTTTAATTAAAAAATTTCCATAACTATATGGAAAACCACGACAATATGAAGACGCCATATTGAATGGACTATTTGATGATAATGATTTTTCGGGTAAATGCATAATTTTTGCCCGAAAAATGCAAAAAATAAACACCATCGTCGTATTGCCGGGTATCCAGAATATGGTTTCCCGATTTGCAAGCAATTCTATCAAGAACCTTGCCAAATATGTTCATTATTTTAATATTACAAAAATCATCTTCTTCGGCCAATGCCAGGCGGATTTCTGCGCTCCCGGAAGCCGGATTGGGGCTAATCTCCACGCGCGGAAAAACTTCCAGTTCGCGGAATCCGGTTCTGATTGTCATGCCGCATTTGCTGCCTGCGGTGCCCCCCTCGGCAATACCGTAGCCCAAAAGCGGCACCTGTTGGCCGCAGCCGGTGGCAATAAATAAATTCAGCGTATCGCGCAATTCGCCCTGCTTATCGGCCGAGAAGCAAATTGTCAGATCGGCCTGTGCGCCGGGGGCGAGCGTCATCGGAAGCTGGCCCGCGGGGATAGTGAAATTAATATTATTAGATAAATATACATCCGCGAAGCCAAGAGTCTGCGGAGAATCCGTCAGATTTCGCAGACGGATATCGCGGCAGATCAGATTCGGCGGCACGCTCCGGAATGCCGAATCTGCGGGCATGGCCATGATCCCCACCGGGCTGCCCTGGATTACCTCGATGCGAATAATCTCCGATCGCGAGGTGCAGCCAAGCTCATCTATTACTTCGACCCAGTATTCGCCCGATTCGCTGACCTCAATCGAGCGGCCCGCTTCGCCGGTCGACCAACGGTATTCGGCATATCCCTCGCCAGCCGGCAGAGTTGCGGGCTCTCCCTCGCAGACCGAAGTAGCGGTGGCAGTAATCGTGGGGGGCGCCGCACGACATAAACTACTTTTTACCAGAAATCCGTCAGAACACACCCGATAATCCGGCTGGTGTGCATCAGGCGTGCTGGGGAAGGCTGTGCAGTTGCTAAATGCGACGCCGCCGAAGCAAGTAGGAGAAACATACTGC
>CAZEMR010000046.1:0-24495 GCA_964513465.1 uncultured Hyphomicrobiales bacterium | reverse complement strand
AAGCACCTCGAGGCGATGAACGAGGATAATATGAATTTGTGATGGGGTATATATAAATTACTTATTATATTAAGGGTTGTGGGTTTTCCGCGACCCTTTTTTTAATTTTGGATATTGAGTTTTGGATGTAATATAGGCTGCTTCGTCACTGGCGTTCCTCGCAGAGACGTTCGTACGTGATTGACAAATATAAGCGCAGAGGGCTGAAGCCCTCTGTTGCGGTGTGCGTTCGGCTAACTTATTCGCAACAACGGGCTTTAGCCCGTTGTGGAGGCATACGCTTGCCCGGTCATTGCGAACGAAGTGAAGCAATCTCTCCACAGGTTTTTGGCTAATGGATTTTAGCAAGAAAAATCATGAAAACTCTGTCCAAAAGCAAACATCCAAAAAGATAGACTGCTTCGCTGCGCTCGCAGTGACTAAGTAAGTTTTTGAATTGTAAATATTTATGCTCTCAATCGGGGATATTCATCCCGACCGAGAAGCGGTGGAGTGTGCCGGCGGTGCCGTACTGCGCGGCTCCGTAGTCGATGTTGAAGTTCTCGAGTATGATTCCCACGCCGCCGGTGAATCCCGAAAGGCCTTTGTCGGATTCGAGCGATACGAAGTTGCGCACCTGGTTGTCGTAGCCGAGCCTTACGCGGAGCGCCTCGCCGAGGTAGATTTCGCCGCCGATCGCAAAGTTGCGGAATTTTGCGAAAAAGTCGCCCTCGTTGTCGGCAAGGTGATGGAACGAGAAATTGATCAATAGCGGGAGGCCGCGGAGTCGGTGGTTGATGCCCGCGCGGATGTCCAGCGGGAGCGAATTATCGACGCCTTCGATGCCGGAAAGCTGCATGCCAGCGTGGAGCACCGATAGCCCGATATTCGTGCGGTCGTTCATCTGGTAGAACAGGCCTGCGTCGATTGCCATTGCGGTGAAGCTCTGCTCTTCGAGATTGACGAATATGAATTTAGCGCCCGCGCCGTAATACAGGCTGGAGTCGATCCAGTCGGAATAATACAAGGCCGCGGAGATGTCGCTGCCGCCGAATTCGGAGGTCAGATTGCCGAATTTGTCCGCGCCGGTGAACGCGCCGTAGCTGTTGAAGCCGATTGCTCCGGCAAGCTTTGCGCCGTCTTCGAGCGGGTGTACATATACGGCAAGGCCTGAATTGATGTCGAGCACATGCTTCAGAAATGTGGCGTGGAGCGGTTTGTCGCTGACGGTATAGATTGCGCCGGGGTTATAAACGACGGCCGATGCGTCATTTTCGATCGAAACGAAGCTGCCCGCAAGCGATGCCGCGCGCGCTCCGGATACATATCTGAGAAATTGATAAGGAGAAGTTTCCGCCGCAAATGTGGGCAGCGTTGAAAAAATCGAGATCAATACGATTATGAAAAGCTTTCCGGTCTTCATTTTTTCAATACCTTGCAATTGATGAGAAACAGAAAAAGGTAGCAATCTACGGCTTTTCTCCTTGTTTCGATTTATTAAATTCCGAAACCGCGTCGAAGTAGAACTGTGGCGGCTTGACGGGCTTTCGGCTGTCGCGTTTCATAAATGAATGGACGGTATATCCTTTAGCAATGGTCGAATCACCGCGGAAAATATTATATTCAAATCGCACCAGAGGCCGCCGCTCGACCATTACGCGGGCCTCGACTTCGAGCATGTCGTCATAAAAGGCGGGCGAGATAAAGCGGGCGCCGGTCTCGACCAGCGGCAGCAGGTAATCCCGCGATTCGAAGACGGTGTAGGGCAGTCCGTTGTGGCGCATAAGCTCGGTGCGGCCTACCTCGAAATATTCGAAATAGCGGCCGTTATAGACGTGGCCCATCTGGTCGGTGTCGGCGTATTTTACTCTGATTTTTGCGGTGTGTTGCAGTTCGAACGGTTCGAAATCCATAATATATATAAGCTTAATTAATTCAAATAATTAGAGAATTCAAGTTTAAAAAATTATGAGTTTATTTTGTCCAGCTTGGCGAATATTTCCAGCAGCCGCTCCAGATCGTCCTTCGAGTAGAATTCGAATTCGATGGTGCCGCTTTCCTTCGATTTCGGGTTAATTTTGACTTTTGTGCCGAAGCTGTGTCGCAGGCGGTCGGCGCTGTCTTCGAGTACGAGTGCGGTTTGCTCGTCGATAATCGGCTTGGCGCGGAGGGCGGTTTTCTCGCGCTGGCCGCGGTCTGTATATTTGACCTTGCCTGACTCGATGTCTTTGGTGAGCGCTTCGGTGGCGCGAACGGATAATTTTTTTTCGATGATATCATTGAACGCATGTAGCATATCGCGCTGGTTTTTGAGCGCAAGCAATGCTCGGGCGTGGCCCATCGAAATCTCGCGATTGCGCAGGCCTTCCTGAATCCGCTCGGGCAGCCTGAGAAGGCGCAGGAAATTGGTCACAGAGCTGCGGTCTTTGCCGACTTTGGCGGCGACTTCTTCCTGGGTCAGGCGGCATTCCTCGATTAGCCGGTGGTAGCCGTTGGCAATTTCGATCGGGTTGAGATTCTCGCGCTGGACATTCTCGATTAGCGCGATTTCGAGCATCTCGACGTCGTCGCTTATTTCCATTATGAATGCGGGGATTTTCTCGAGTCCGGCTTTGCGGCTGGCTCGGAGGCGGCGTTCGCCGGCGACCAGCTCGTAGCCGCGGATAGCCCGCCGCACGGTAATGGGCTGGATGACGCCGTGCTGCAATATGGAATTTTTGAGGTCTTCGAGCGCTTGCTTGTCGAAGTCCTTGCGTGGCTGGTAGGGGTTGAATTCGACTTTGTCGATGTCGATCAGCGCAATCGAGCCGCTTTCGAATCTGTCCTCGCCGGATTGCTTGACTGAGAAGCCCTTTTCTTTGTTATAATCGATCGAGGGGAGGAGCGCTCCGAGTCCTTTGCCGAGTCCGGGCTGTATTTTTTTACTTTTTTTAGACATTTATCTATTCAAAAATTCTTTATTATTATTAATAACTTCATTGGCGAGCTCGAGATAATTCCGCGCGCCGGTGCTGAGCGCATCATATAATAATACTGGTTTGCCGTGGCTGGGCGCTTCGGATAGCCTCACGTTCCGCGAGATTACCGTTTTGAATACCTTGTCGCCGAAATGGCTCTGGACTTCTTCGACCACCTGGTTGGATAGCCTGAGTCGCTGATCGAACATGGTCAATAGCACGCCCTCGATCGCAAGGTCGGGGTTCAGGTGGTATCGCACAATCGAGATTGTGTTCAGCAATTGGCCGAGCCCCTCGAGTGCGTAGTATTCGCACTGGACGGGAATAAGCACCGAATCCGCCGCGCTGAGCGCATTGAGCGTGAGCAGCCCCAGCGATGGCGGGCAGTCGATTATTATAAAATCAAAATTATGGCGGACGGATTTGAGTATGTGCTTCAGAACGAGTTCGCGCTGCTGGACGCTGACCATTTCGATTTCCGCGCCGACGAGGTTGATATGCGAGGGCAGCAGGCTGAGGTAGGGCATCTCGGTCTCGACGATGGCTTTGGCCGGGTCGAGATGATTGACCAGCACTTCATAAATGGTGTTACTGAGCTGGCGGGTGTCCACTCCGACTCCGTTCGAGGCGTTGGCCTGGGGGTCGATATCCAGCAGCAGCACCTTGTATTCGGCCGCGGCGAGCGACGCCGAGAGATTGATCGATGTCGTGGTTTTGCCTACTCCGCCTTTTTGATTCGCTACCGAAATTACCTTACTCATTGCTTATCCGTTATCACTTCGAAATATTTTGTTTAAAATCCGATTTTCAGAGAATAGAAGAAAAATGCCGTCAGCACCAGCGAATGCCGTATGCGGCCTTCGGCGATCATCTGCGGGATATCCGCCAGCGGGATCAGCCGGACGTTGATATCCTCGTGCGAATCGAGCGCTTGCGCGGATTCGAGGGTGCAGCCCTGCCATGCGTAATGATAGCATACATTATTTAAAAACGCGGGATTGGGCAGGTTCTCGCCAATCAGGATTGCGTCCCGGGGGGCGTAATAGCCTGTCTCCTCGGTGCATTCGCGCTGGCCGGCCAGCCTGGGGTTTTCGCCTTCCTCGACCAGTCCGCCGGGGATTTCGAGCGTGATGTCGTCCACTCCCTGGCGATATTGTTCGATCATAACGACGTCATTATCCGGCGTGATGGGTATAATATTAACCCATTGCGGCGAATCGAGAAATACGAACTCGCCGGTTTTGTCCCATTCCGGGTGGCGCCGGGTAACGTGGTAGAGGTCGAATATTTTATGATTGCCGAGCTTTTCGAGGGCGACGGTTTCCCACTTTGCTACCATTTTCCAACAGAATTAATGCTTAATAAATGAATTTTCAGACGAACGAAAGCGCGCTTCGTTGTCCGCACAATAAATGAAAAAAGCCGGAAGGCCAGATGGCTCCGGCTTTATATATTTATATGGTTATGTTTTGCTTGCTTCGCTCTTGATATATTTCAAAAATAATGAATTTCGGGGAATTAATCATTTATTTTTGGATAATGATGCTTTGCCGGAAATTCTGCGTCGGGGTCTGCATTATTATAAAATATACGCCCGATGAGAGATTGCCGGTCGGGAAATATTCGCTGTGGCTGCCGGGTTCGGGGATGCCGTCGAATATCTCCGCGGCGGTTCGGCCATAGCTGTCGACCAGGATTATCCGGGTATATCCGCGCTCGGATGTTTTGAAATTAATACTAATCCCCTCGCTTGCCGGATTGGGGCCGGGCGCTGCAAGCGCTGCGGCCGTGAAGGGATCGAAAAGGCGCAGCCCGCCCTGGTCGCAGATGCCCTCGAGCAGGAACTCGCCCGGAGTAGCCGTGAAGTCGATACGGCCGGATTTCGAGCGCGCATTCTCTATATTTACGGATGTTGTTTCGGCGTTGCCCAGCATTGCGCGGAATTCGTAGGAAGGCTGGATTTCCTCGCTTGCGGCGGGAAACGGCCCGTCGTAGCTGAGAGTAATCGTCCGCTCGCCGCTTGTGACAGTGCCCTCGGGGGTATCGCCGATGGGTTCGAACAGAGTCGCATTATAGCGAATATCGAATTCAATACCTTCGTGAATTGATTCGGATATCCGGACGTGATCGGTAATCGGGAATGTCAGCCGGAATTTCTCGCCCGGGACTGCCGAAGCCGCCGAGACGGTAATATCGGCCGAAGCCGAAAGAATCGAGAAGCTGCCGTCGATTTCGTCGAAGAGTACGGTTGCGTCCGATGTGGTGTTCGAGATTGAGAGCGGGGTTGATGCATTCGGCGAATCGAGTACCCGCAGCCGCAATGTATAAATGGTTTCGTCATCATTAGTTGTGGCGACTGGAATATCTATGAGCGAGATTGTGCTGATGCCTCCGGCAACCGTACCGGCAGGAGTCGGGGGCACCGCTTCGAGCATGGTGGCATCGAAGGAGATATTCGTCGAAATATGCGCCGCTCCGGATTCGGCAAAGAGGTTTTTATTTTCGAGAATAATGGGGACGTCTATTTCTTCGCCGACGAGGCCATCGTGGTCGCCGATCACTATATCCGCACGCGCGGAAAGGGGATAGCCGGTTATCGCGACGGAATCGGTATAATTGCATCGCGGGCCGGATAGCAGGAGGTAATTGTGATAAATTTTGTCTTCATCCGGCCGGAAGCTGTAGCTGACCAGTATGGAATCCCTCGCGGGCACCACAATCGGCAGCGCCGGGGATATATATGTAAACTGCGGCAGTGTATTATTCTGCGAAGTGATTTCTATATCAAAATCATTTTCATTGCGCAGCATGAACGAGCCGTTCGAAGTAACGCCGATATTGCTTTCGATTTCGATGTCGTCGGCGGTAAAATCGGATTCGGCGACAATGGCTTTGACGGGAATTGATAAAGTATTGCCGCAGTCATCAATCGTGACAATCAGATTGCCCGAATACTGGCCTTCGGTTTCGGAATAAAAATAAACCACGCCTCTTTTTTCATCCTGCGGACCCAGTATTCCTGAGGGGCCGCCGCCGATCTCGGGGATGTCGCTGTCGTTGTATATTGCGATCACTGCCGTACCGCTGTTCACTACGATATTAGTATCGATTTCGGCGCGCACTCCGGGGCAGATGTAGCCAAAGTCGAGCGTATCGACCAGCGATGTGATTTCGATTTTTTCCTTGATTCCGCTCAGATTGATTTCATAATCCGGATCGTTTTCGGCATTTGAGTGAATGATCAGAGTAGCGGTCTTGGTGCCCGGCGATTGCGGAGCAAATCTGATTCCGAGTGGATTCGAATTGCCCGCGGCAATAATAACCGGGGGATTGGGCGCGGGATCGAGCACAAAATCCGCTGCGTCGTCGCCGGTGATTTCGATATCGGAAATTGATAATTCGACAAGTCCCGTATTATTTAATGAAATAACGGTGTCGCGCGAATCGCCGTCGCATCGCACGGTGCCCATATCGACGGATTTGACCGATGAGATGCCCGCATTGCCGATTCCGATGCCGGTAATAGTCGATGAATACTTGCTTCCGCCGGTGAACATCTCGAATTTGGTGATATGCTCGCCCAGCCGGTCGGGAGTGAACCGCACACGAACATCTGCGCACTGGCCCGCGGGGATGGTAATAGGCGGCGCAGGCGACAGAATTTTGAACCGCGCGGCGTCCGCAGTGGCCACATTCATGGCGTCGATCGTGATTACTTCGCCGGTCAGGTTGCAGATGCCGCCTTTTATCAGCTTTTCGACGGACTGTCCGACGAGCGATTCTCCTGCGTACATATTATCCGCATATATATATCCGCCCCAGGGAGCGACTACCGGGGTGGTGCAGGCATTGGTCTCGAATGTGAAATTCGACTGGTAATACGCCGTATCGGTCGGGGAATAGCGGATGAATACGTCGCGAAATTCGCCTTTTTCGATTACAAACGGCGGCGGATCGCCTCCCCAGTTATATATAACAAATGCCGGGCTGCCCGAGCTGTAGCCATCGATCTGCACGCGGTTGTTGCGGGCGGTCAGCCGGAGCTGGCGCGTATCGTTGCTGCCTACCGGGGTATTGATAATCCCCGGATTGGTAACCACCCCTTCGAGCACCGGAAGCACTTGTTGAGGCATTACATATTTCAGGTTGTCCACAGCTCCGCCGGCCACGTTGAGTTGCAGCCGCAGATCGCCGCTGTTGCAACCGCCGATCCATGTGATATTGCATGGCGCGGGATTGCTGACCTCCTGGGCTCTTTCGAGAATATCGTAATAAATCTGTTCGATTTCCTGCGCCGAAGTCAGATTTTCGTACCAGGACCCCTGGGTATTGTTGACCGCGCTCTTCAGATTAGGCGGCATCGGCATTCCGAGCGTCATCGAATAAATTGTCAGGTTATATTTATTTGATGTGTCGATTACGTCGTTGACCCGGAATTGCCCCCAGCTTTCGCTGTCGTGGACGCCATCGGTCAGGAACATATTGATAGGCTTATACTTGGCTTCGTCGACCAGGTCGAATATGCCCAGGTCGCCATATACGGTACCGAAAAATGCGGCGTTGTAGTCGGTGCCGCCGAGCAATTCGATATCGCCGACTGCGCGCTTAAGCGAGTCCTTATCGGTGGTGAATTTCTGAAGTATCAGCGACCCCTGAATGCCGCTCGAGAAAGTAGTCACGGCGCATTCGAAGCGGCCGGCTGGCAGCTCCTCGATCAGATTGACGGCTGCCTGCTTGGCAGCGGCGAGCCGTGTGACGCCGGGTGTGGCGAATTCCTCCATCGAGAAGGATCGGTCGAGCGTCAGAATTAGTGAGAATTTTGTGACATTCTTCGGACAGTCGATTTCGATCACCTGGCGTTCCTGTCCGCCTTCAAATACCGTAACATCGCCGATGTTCAAATCCGTGAGCTTCTTGCCCTCGGAGTCGAAGGCGTCGAATTCGGCTGTAATTTCGGGATAAGTATAGGGATATACGCCGATTATTTCGATCGATTGCGCAAGCGCAAAATTGAAACTCAGCGCAATTAATAATGGAATTATGTATAAAATCTTTTTCATGGTAGCACCAATTTATCTATTCTACAGGGGTAATGATTTCAATTACGACGGTCCGGCAATACATGCGGCCCTCGGGCAACTCGTTGTCGAACAATAGTTTCGATTCGCCGATTGCTTCGGCCGCGGATGCGTCCAGCCCGAGCTGGCGGGCGGTCGATAGCGCGCGGCTGCGCGACAGCCTTTCGTTATATTCCTCGTCGCCGATGCTGTCGGAATAACCGTATATCTTTACAGTCGAATTAGTTTCGATTCTCTTGCGTGCTTTTTCGACAATCCTTCTGTTTTCCGGCCCGAGGCTTGCCTGGTCGAACCCGAAGAGTATCAGGCTGAATTTGTCGATCTCTTTGGAGCCGATGCGTTCGCGGACTTTGTTGGATATAGTCAGATTGCGTACGCTGACGGATTTCTCGGGCGATTGCATTGCCTGGGCTGCGTGGTCTTCTACCGCCAGACGGTAGCTGATGGGCTGGGTGAGGCCTCCGCGCAACTGGCGGGCAAATTCCTCATCCAGCTTCCAGAGTATGTTCTCGGGCGGCGTGCCGCTGCCGGAGAAAGTCCGCAATGTATCATTGTCATATATCGCATGTAATTCCCAATTGTTTACGCCGATTTCGCTTTCGACTTCGGGCGCGAATCCGAATTGAGGCGGATTGAATACGCGGGTGGTATCGGTGATCTCGAGCGGATCGAATATAGCCGGTGCGCCGGAGCTTATCTCGACGCGGCGGTTTTCCTCGCGGCCTTCGGGGGAATTCGGATTGGATGGCGCCTGCGGCAGGTTCCGCGCGGCGATCTGCATCCGCGAGCGGTCGATTCCCCAGACTCCGGCAAGATAATCGGCTACGTTTTCGGCGCGGCTGCGCGAGAGCTCTGTATTATTCTGCTCGGCCTCGCCCGCGTTGCAGCCGGTTATATTTATGGTGGCTGTGGGATTATCCTTGAGTCGCCGGCCGATTATATTCAAAACATTATGATAAATCTGGATCGAATTCTGATTATATAATTTATCAGTCGAAAAATCGCGCGTCTTTTCCGGATTTTCGAATAATTCATATCTCGGAGGGATTTCAGCGGTGTTTTCTTCGAAAAATACATAATTCAGGATCGGGGTGGTCTTGCGAGTCAGGAATTCTTCCACACGCAATTCCGATACCTCGCCGCGCTGGTTGTCATTTGTTAAATGATAAACATCCACATCCACAGCAAGTGCGGGTGGAGGCGGAGTTGACGGCAGACCTGGCCGAGGCGGCGCCATTGGCGGAGCCGCCGGAGGTATAATTTCTCGCGGAGCATAGCGAATGCCGGCTCCGGCGGTCAGCGAAATGGTATTCCAGTCCAGAGCCGACGATACGGGAGTCAGCGAATACTGAATTCCCGCCTGGGGCACGAGGAACCATTCATAAGCCGCATCGAGCGGAAGATCGAAGCTGACCATTGCCACCAGCGAAATATCCAGCGCCGAGGCGTCGGGAATATCGCCCGAATACTGATTGCGAATGCGGGTGCCCGTATCCTCGAATACTCCGAAAGAAGGGCTGATGATTTCTTCGCGCTGCTCGAATGATTTGGTCATAATTGTCGCAACGCGCAGTCCTCCGCCGATGCGAACGGAATTGCCAACTCGGAAATTGGCCATTGCCAGGCCGCCGATTGTGGACAGCGATGCGTCCACTGTATGCTCGAATTCGCCTGGAAAGCCGTTGCCGTCGGGGCCGGAAACATAGACCGGCTCTATGGCGCTAAGCACGCCGCTGCGATCGGCATAATCGCCGCCGATATGGAGTTCGATCGTTTCTGTTAATGGGAATGCCAAGAATAATCCTGCCATCGGGCCGATACCGCTGCCGTTTTCGTAGCGCGGGCAGCACGATGGGATTCCCGGCAGATTGCGGAAACCTGCGCTGTGGCGATTGAACGATACGCCCGCGTTTGCTCCGAAGCTGAGTCGAGACTGCCACGGCTCTTCGGCGTATTTCTGGCCGAACAGCGGAGTTAGTGAAAACAGCATTATTAAACTAAGTTGTAAAAATTTTTTCATAGGCAATTATTTCAAGTTATTAATTCATGAGATTATACAAATTTATCATATTATATTATTAAATTAAACCAAAAAGACGTCGATTTGTCGGATAATTAACAGATTGCTTATTTTTTTTACGAATTATTCATTCAGATATTTCGAATTCTGCAGAATGTGAATTTTATAAATTTTGCTTCCCTATCTTTTCCCCGAGACAAATACATTGCCAGCGAGCCAGTACCGCAGCGGAAGATCGGCAGCTTTGGTGATGCCGATGCGCAGGCCGGTCCTGATATCGCCGTCGGCAACTTCTTCATTATCAAGTATGTATACATCCTCCGAATCGAGCCGCAGGCCATTCATATCCAGCCCCAAAGCGAAAGCCTTTGCGAAATTTCCTGGCCCGGTGCATAGCTTCCGCACATCTTCGACTCCGCGGTTGCGCTGCATAAGTTCAATCCCAGCAAGCGGTTCGACCGCGCGAATCAGGACTGCTGTTCCAACACCCTCGGCTCCGCAGACAATATTCGCGCAGAGGTGAATTCCATAAATCTTATATATATAAAGTGTTCCGCCGGGTCCGAACATCGCCTCGTTGCGCTTCGTCGGGCCGGGCGCCGAGTGGCTGGCCGGATCGCCCTTGGCAAGGTATGCCTCTGTCTCGATAATTTTCCCGATTAATAAATCATTTTTAAATTTTCGAAAAATTAATTTTCCAATCAAATTCCGCGCAACTTCCGGCGTTGGCCGAAGATAGAACTCCTGCGGCAATATCTTTGATTTGTTATAAATGATTATTTCACACTTCATTTTTTTCAATATTTTTAGAAATAATTTAATAAAATCGGTGAATTTTCGTTTTGCAGAATACTTATTCACAAATACTTGTAATATATGAAAATCGGTGACAAAATAAATATCGAACGCGGGCTTTTGCTCGCGCCCATGGAGGGCATTACCGACCTGCCGTTCCGCATAATCTGCCGGCGTCTGGGCGCAGACATCGTTTATTCGGAATTCATTGCCTCGGAAGCGCTTATCCGCGACGCCGAAAAATCCAAACGCAAGATGGAGGTCGTCGATAGCGAGCGCCCGGTCGCAGTCCAGATATTCGGCTCCGACCCGGAGGTAATGGCGCGCTCGGCGCAGATGGTCGAGGCCGCAGGCGCGGATATACTCGACATCAATTTCGGCTGTTGGGTAAAAAAAGTGGTCAACAATCTTGCGGGCGCCGCTCTATTGAAAGACCTCGACGCCATGGCGCGCATCACCGAGGCCTGTGCCAATGCGGTCTCGATCCCGGTCACCGTCAAAACACGGCTCGGATGGGATAAGCAGTCAATCGTGATAGAAGACGCCGCCCGGCGCATTGAATCAGCCGGGGCGCGCGCGCTGGCTGTGCACTGCCGCACCCGCGATATGGCCATGCGCGGCGAGGCCGACTGGTCTTGGATACCCCGCATCAAGGGCGCGGTCTCGATTCCCGTGATTCTCAACGGCGACGTCCGCACCCCCGAAGACGCCGGACGCGCATTCGCCGAAACCGGCTGCGACGCGGTAATGATCGGGCGCGCGGCGGTCGGCAACCCGTTTTTGTTCAAAAAAGCGCGTCGCTACCTCGAAACCGGCGAAGTGCCGCCGCCCGTCACCGTGCGCGAGCGCATAGAGGTATGCCTGGAGCACCTGCGCTTAACCATTGAATATAAAGGATTTCCGCGTGGAATGTATGAATTCCGCAAGCATTACAGCGGCTATCTGCGCGGGCTTTACGATGCCTCGGCAATTCGCCGCAAGCTGGTGGAAATGGAGGACTTAGCCGAGATCGAGCGCACGCTCGGCGACTACTACGAATACCTCGTTGGCGAGGATCGCCTGGAGCCGCACAACAGCTCCGCCATCCCCAAAATCACCAAACGCAAGACGTAGAGGGGGTTAGTTGATTCTTTTGCTGTCGAGATAAAGCGTTTCCGGGGCAATATCCTGTTGATTTGGCCAAACAACAACATCGCCTGAAACTCTTACCTTTTTGAAGTACTCCCAGTCTTCGAGTTGCTTGAAAAAAGGCGAGATACAAAATCCCGATAAGTCTATAATTCGCTTTTCGCCATTGTCGTATTCCAGTTCAAGTGTCAATGGTTTCAATGGTTTAACGCTTATTAATGATGGGAACATCAGAGCCTCCATTATTTAAGTGGATCGATTTTGAAAATTTCCAGACCGTTAGTGGCTAGTTTCCAATCCGCCAGAAGTTCTTCACGATGAATTTCAATCCATGCTTGCAATAGGCGTAACTTGTTTGTAGGAAATTCACCCGCCAAAATTTCAGAATTTTCTATTTCAACAACAATTTTGTAGTTCTGGTATTCAGCGTGAATATGCGGCAGCTTATGCTGTCGATCGTCGAAATAATATAAATATACTATTATTCCGTAAAACATTGAAATAACTGGCATTGGGCCTCTAATGAATTAGAAATAACGAAGATTATTCTTAACTATTTTAATTATTTAAACACCGAAATGCTTGATGGATCCTTCGAAATTTCCGATATTTAATATAATCATTTTATATATCAATTCCACTCTATTATTTCCCCAAACTCCTCAGCATTTCTTTGGTGTCTGTTGTTGGCTGTTGGCAGGCGAAGCCCGAGCAGACGTAGGCCGTGGGGCGTCCGTCGATCGGCCCGTGCTCTGCTGTGAACTTGGCGATCCGGTCGATTTCGGGCCGGGCGGGGTCGCGGTATAGCACTACGCTGCGCGGCAGGAAGCGGCGCCTAAGCTCGCCGAGCATCTCGCGCGATTCGTCGGGCGCACCGGCGATGACCACCTCGTGCGAAGGCCCCAGCACGAAGTCAAGGCCGCAGAGCATTTCGGCGAATCCGGCGGGGTAGTTGGCTATCTGCGCCGGGAATGCGTCGAGATTGCGTTGGGCGATGGCCTCGAGTTCGCGGCGTCCGGTCAGCCGCGCCAGCCGTACTAAGTTTGTTATATTTATAGAGTTGCCGGATGGGATCGCGCCGTCGTAGATGTCCTTGCGGCGGGCGATGAGGTCGCGCGCGCCAGCGGCGCTGTTGTAATATCCGCCGTTGCCGCGATCGAGAAAGCGGTCGTTCATCTCGCTCATAAGCTCAAGCGCGTCAGATAGATAGCTGGGTTCGTAGGTGGCTTCGTATAGCTCGGTAAGCGCGAATATGAGGAATGCGTAATCGTCGAGCATGGCATCGATGCCCGCTTCGCCGCGTCGCCAGCGGTGGAGCAGCCCGTCGGGCGTCCGCATAGTTGATTTTATAAACTCATAAGCTTTGCGCGCTTTATATATATAATCGCCCTTTTCGGTGGCGCGGCCGGCTATTGCATACGCTGCTATCATCATTGCGTTCCAGTCGGTTAGCGCTTTGTCGTCGAGACCCGGCCGCACCCGTTTTTCGCGTATTTCGAATAATTTATGATTAATCGAATCGATTTTCTTGCTAAATTCATTTTTGTTTAAATTAAATTTTTCGCGCAATTCTTCCGCATTGCCGGAGCGGTGCAGGATATTCCCGCCGCGAAGCTCCTGGCCATGCTCAGGGAAGAAATTGCCGTCGGGCTTAATATTATAATAATCCATAGCCAGATCGGCGTCATCTCCAAGTGCGGCAATGATTTCCGAAGCGTTCCATACGTAGAATTTGCCCTCGATGCCCTCGCTGTCTGCGTCCTCGGCGGAATAATAAATGCCCTCGCCAGATTGCAGGTCGCGGCTGACATAGCGGTCGATTCCGGCGATTATTTCAGCAAAGCTGTCGTCACCGGTCGCCTGGTATAGCTCGGCGCTGGCGATCATCATCCAGGACTGGTCGTAGAGCATCTTCTCGAAGTGGGGCACCAGCCATTTCGGGTCGGTCGAATACCTGTGGAAGCCGCCGCCAATCTGGTCCCAGATGCCGCCGTCGCGCATTTTGAGTATAGTATTTGCGGCCATTTCTGTGGCCTGCGGATCGTCCGTGCGGTCTGTGTATCGCGCCAGCAGACGGAAGTTCTGTGGCGAAGGGAACTTAGGCTCGGTGCCGAACCCACCTCGTTTTTCGTCGTAGCTTTTTTTAAGTTCGAGAAATGCGTCCTGAATTGTTTCAATGCCAAGGGATTGCGAGGCGCCAGCGGGTTCCTCGCGGAGCCTGGCGGTGATCTGTTCCGCCGAGTTCATCAGATCGTCGCGCTGGAATTGCCATAAATTTTTTACGCGGCGGCAAAGTTCGAGGACTCCGATGCGGCCGGGCAGGCTGTCCGGCGGAAAATATGTGCCAGCGAAAAATGGCCGTCGGTCGGGAGTCATCAGGATGGTCAGCGGCCAGCCGCCACCGCCCGTAAGCATCTGGCATACGGACATATAGATCGAATCTATGTCGGGGCGTTCTTCGCGGTCGACCTTTATATTTATAAATGTTTCGTTCATCATGCGGGCGATTTCTTTGTTTTCGAAAGATTCGCGCTCCATCACATGGCACCAGTGGCAGGTGGAATATCCGATCGAAAGAAATATTGGCTTGTCCTGAACCCGTGCGGCCTCGAAGGCTTCGTCGCCCCAGGGATACCAGTCGACGGGATTATTTGCGTGCTGCAAGAGGTAAGGACTGCTTTCGCTGGCTAAGCGATTGGAATATGCGGGTTTATCGTTGGAATTCATTGGCGGGCGCCGTTTGATTTCGTAAATACTTTATTTTAAATACGAATACGAAGCCTCATTTATTTTTTTGCAGAAATTTATATTTAGATTCCGGCAATCTTTTTTTAATTTTGCAAATATATTATTTTGGTGAAATCTGGCGGAGCAAACATGAAAACCCTTGGCACTAACAATAATTTTCTCGCACTTGAGGGCGAACATTCGGATTTTGAACGCTCTGAAATAGCTGTGGTATCAGTGCCTTACGAGCACACTACCAGCTATGGGCATGGCACTTCGCAGGGGCCCGAGTCGATTATCGAAGCCAGCCAGCAGGTTGAATTTTATGATGAGGAATTCGATCGCGAACTATGCTTCGATAAAGGGATTGCAACGCTCGAACCGCTCGATCTTAACCTTAAATATAATTCCGAGGCGCTCGACGAAATCCGGGCAAATATCCGCCGGCTTCTTGATATGGATAAATTTGTGGTTACTCTGGGTGGCGAACACACTATATCTCAGGCAGTTATACAGGCCCACCACGAAAAATTTCGGGATATGTGCATCCTTCATTTCGATGCGCATTCGGATTTGCGCGAAAGCTACGAGGGCTCGGAATACTCTCATGCGTGCGTGATGGCGCGAGTGGCGGAGTTTTTCCCGACCGAACGCATTACCCAGGTTGGCATACGTGCTCAATGCGCAGAGGAAGCGCAATTTATTCGCAGAAAAGGAATTACCACATTTTATGCATCGGCCATAAGGCGCGGACTGCATGGCAATAACTGGCAGCGCAAAGTTGCCGAATCCCTTACCGATCAGGTGTTTATAACATTCGATGTGGATTATTTCGATCCATCGATTATGCCCGCGACCGGCACTCCCGAACCAGGTGGATTTCTATACAGCGAGACGCTCGAAATCTTCCGCCAGATGAACGAGCTGGACAAGAGAATTATCGGCTTCGATGTCGTGGAACTCGCTCCCATCAAGGGGTTTCACCATGCCGATATGACCGCGGCACGTCTGGCTTATAAGATGCTGAACTTCGCATTCGCCGGGCGCTAAAATTTGAACAATATGCCCATGCGAAATGTGTACATATCGGTGCGCGAGCGCTGAAGCTCGTAAACCACTTCATCGTCAAGTATTTGCTTATTTTCGGTGGTGGCGTATTCGGCCGAGGTACCGAACATTGCGCGCACGCCGCCATTTAAATATAAACCATTGTCGGAATTCTCGTCATCGCCATAGTTCGAAATCTTGATCATTGCGCCAATTCCGATGCCGAAACTCCATGAGGCGTCGAAGGTTACGTAATTACTGCTCAGGTCGCTGTCGTCGTCATAATAATCCTCCAGATCGATAGAAGAGCGTGTCCAGAGAAAATTGCCCCCGACGAGAAAATCGAGATAGGGCAGAATCGGGCCGTATTCCGGCTGGAGCCGCGCCAGCATATGGATGGAAGCGATCTGGTAGAAGGTCTCCGTATCGTAATACCCGTAAAATCCGTCGGTATTCCAGGGCTCGTAAGTCCTTGTAAATTCAAAGATATTGTAATTCATGTCGAGGCCTGCGTATAGCGGAATGCCTTTGATCGGGAATGCGAGGCAACCGCCGATCCCAAAGGCCACATGGTTATTCTGCCGCTTGTAATCGCCTCTGGGAAAATTGAGCTGGAAGCCGATTTCGCCCATAAAATAACGCCCGGGGGGTAGATTATCGAAGTCGGGATCCTCTTCATACCACGGCCGCTCTGCGATCTGGGCGTTTACGCTGATTGAGCCAATCAGCAGTAAAACAGTGACCAATAAACAATTAATTTTCATATTAAAATTTTTGATAAGTGAAACTTTTTGCTAACTTGATAATCCTATTTAAATAGTACGCAGTAAAAATCTATTTGTTTAAAAATTTTCCGATCGAAAAAATGAAAGATATCACGTTAAATCTGTTAAATACAAAGATAAAAGAAATTCGCGAAGATAACGAAAGCGGAAGCTCGGAAATTGCGGAAAATGCAGTCAGGGTGTTCAATCAGGCGGCCACGTTGCTCCCGCGCAAAAAAGATATCGCCGATATTGAAAAAATCGCCGAAAAGCTGAAAGCCGCCAAGCCCGCAATGGCAGCGGTCCGGACGCTGATCGATGTTGCGTTGGAGGAGCTTGGCAAACTCGACGAGCCGTTCGATTATTTCCCGGTTATGGGAAAAATCCTGAAAAACAAACGCGAAGCAACCCGGATATCGATTGAGAAATGCCGGATTGGGATATTCGAACTCTTTGATAATCCGGTGGTTATGACCTGTTCGTATAGTTCGGCTGTGGCGCGTTTATTCGGTGAATCTTCGGATAAAAAATTGACGGTATTGGCGCTTGAGTCAAAATATAAAGGTCACGATTTTGCAGAGAAAATGATTCAAAAATGCAAAGAGTCTGGCATAAATGCTGAATATATCGCGGAAGGCGATACGGACATGGCGCTGAAGCGGGCGGATTGCGTGGTGACGGGTGCGGATCGTGTGCTGCCGGATGGCAGTGCTGTGAATGGGTTGCCGTCGCTTTTTCTGGCGCGGCAGGCATATCCGGATACGCCGTTTTATGTGATAGCGGAATCATATAAATATTCTGGTTTAGGAGAATTGGCCGAAGGATTCGAAGAAGTTCCATGCGGAATAATCACAAAAATATATTCAGATGATATATTCAAATAAATATATTATTAAATCAGGTCGTTTGTCAAAAATTATCGAATCGGAAAAATTCGTATAAATTAACTATGAATTGTTCGGAATAATTATATAAATATATGATATGCAATAAATTGCGCATTGCTGCGGACGAATGCGCATGTTTGCATTTTAAATATATTTTTTAAAGATCATTTGCAGTTGAATTTTGCTCATAATTGCACGAAAGGGCAGATAAATGCAGGAAAATGCACGCAATGCGGACTTCTGGATAGAGGAATTAAATTTGCAGCCGCATCCCGAAGGCGGATTTTTTGCGGAGGTATATCGCAGCGAGGAGACAATCCCCGAGAGCGCGCTTCCAGAGCGGTTTGGCGGCGATCACTCTTTTAGCACCTCGATTTATTATTTATTGCGAAGCGGCGAAATATCGCGGCTGCACAGGCTTCGCGCCGATGAGGTGTGGCATTTCTATGATGGCGCGCCTCTGAATCTTGTTGTAATCGAGAATGGCAATCCCCGGGAAATCAGGCTGGGACGGGATCCGCGGCGAGGCGAGCTGCTACAGGCGGTGATGCCGCGCGGGTCGTGGTTCGGTGCATGGCCCGCGGGGGCAGATTCATACTCGCTAGTGGGGTGTACGGTTGCTCCGGGCTTCGAATTCGAAGATCTCGAATTCGGCGATAGAGCAGAGCTCGTGCGGGATTTCCCGGAATCGCGAGAGATAGTGCTGAGGCTGACGCGAGGATAAATGCGGCCCGTCACGAAATTGTGCTGAAAATATTTTACAAAAAGCGGCTGAGAAAGAGATAATTTTTTAGTATTTTATAGTTTCGCTATACGCTTTGTTTCAACACAATAAGAGGATTAAACGAGGAGCTAACATGAAAATCAGAAAAGAAGATGCCCTGGAATACCACTCCAGAGGCCGCAAAGGGAAGATCGAGGTAGTCACAACGAAGCCGTGTGTTACCCAGCGGGACCTTTCGCTGGCGTATACGCCGGGAGTGGCAGAGCCCTGCCGCGAAATTCATCAGGACCCCGACAAAGCTTATGAATACACAGCTAAAGGCAATCTGGTGGCCGTTATCAGTAATGGTACCGCAGTGCTTGGGCTTGGCGATCTGGGCCCGCTCGGAGGCAAACCGGTTATGGAGGGTAAGGGCGTATTATTTAAAGTGTTTGCGGATATTGATGTGTTCGATATCGAGCTTGCAAGCAAGGATACCGACGAGATTATCCGCACCTGCGAAGTGCTCGAGCCGACCTTTGGCGGTATCAATCTTGAGGATATCAAGGGACCGGAATGCTTTTATATCGAGCAGGCGCTCAAGAAAAAGCTGAATATCCCGGTGTTCCACGACGATCAGCATGGCACGGCGATTATCAGCGGCGCCGCTCTGGTCAATGCATGCGAGCTGGCCGGCAAGGATATCGGCAAGGTGAAGGTAGTCTATAATGGCGCCGGAGCCTCGGGTATTGCCTGCGCTAAGTTTCATATAAGCCTTGGGGTTAACCCCGCGAACGTGCTGATGTGCGATTCGCGCGGCGTTATATATAAAGGGCGCGAAAAGGGCATGAATGAATTTAAAGAAGATTTTGCAGTCGAGACAGATGCGCGCACACTTGCAGACGCATTGAACGGCGCCGACGTATTTGTCGGATTATCGCAGGGCAATGTGGTCGATCAGGATATGGTCAAGTCCATGGCCTCCGATCCGATTATTTTCGCAATGGCAAATCCCGATCCTGAAATAACTTACGAAGACGCCACCGAGGCCCGACAGGATGTGATCATGGCGACCGGCCGCTCGGATTATCCGAACCAGGTCAATAATGTGCTCGGATTTCCTTTCATATTCCGCGGCGCTCTGGACGTTGCTTCCAGCGCTATTAACGAGGAGATGAAAAAGGCCGCAGCGCTTGCATTGGCGCGGCTTGCCAAGGAAGACGTACCCGAAAGCGTCAAACGCGCATACGGAGTCGATGAAATGAGCTTCGGACGCGAATATATTATACCTAAACCCTTTGATCCAAGAGTACTTACGTGGGTGGCGCCTGCAGTAGCCAAAGCCGCTATGGATACCGGAGTTGCTCGCAAGCCAATCACGGATTTTGATGAATACAAGCTGCAGTTGAATATCCGGATGGGCCGCACCGAGCGCATCATGACCCGTATTTACCAGAAAGCGCGCGTCCGGCCGAAACGAATCGTATTCCCCGAAGGAAACGAGCCAAAAATCATCAAAGCCGCCAGCCTCAGCGTGGACGAAGCCATTGCAGAACCTATACTATTGGGTAAGGAAGAAGAAATCCGGCAGATCGCCAAAGAGCATAGCTACGACCTCGAAGGCATTGAAATTGTCAATCCGCGCACGTTTGACAAACTCGACGAATACGTAGAGGAATACTATCGTCTGCGTCAGCGCAAAGGAGTTACCCAGCGCGAAGCTCGCGATAAGATGACATATTTCTATAATTATTTCGGCGCAATGATGGTTCACATGGGCGACGCCGACGGTATGACATCCGGTATCAATTCGTATTATCCCGAAACGATACGTCCGGCGTTGCAGATCATCGGCAAAGATCCGCGCTATAAAAAAGTATCGGGGCTGTATGTTGTTTCAACCAAAAAAGATACGCTGTTTTTGGCGGATACCACAGTGAACCCCGATCCGGACGCGGAAACGCTGGCAGATATCACGCTGCAATCGGCGGAATTCGTTACGAATTTCGACATCGAACCCCGCTGCGCGCTGCTTGCATACAGCAATTTCGGTTCGGCGCCCAGCGAAACGAGCGACAAAATCAACAAGGCTCTCGAAATCATTCTCAAGCGCAATCCCGAACTGATGGTGGACGGCGAAATGCAGGCCGACACTGCCGTCAGCGAGGAATTGCTCGAGAAGGTCTACCCGTTCAGCCGGCTAAAAGGCAGCGCAAATGTGCTGATATTCCCCTACCTCAATTCGGGTAATATCGCATACAAACTGCTGGCAAAGGTCGGCGGAGCGCACCTGATCGGCCCGGTGTTGCAGGGGCTTTCCAAATCCGTGCATATCCTCCAGCGCGGCAGCGAAGTCGGCGAAATCATCGACATGGTAGCCATCGCAGTAGTGGATGCACAGCAGAAAGAAATCGTCGTAAAGCGACAGGTATAAACGAGTTAGCAATCGGGGCGGGGTCAAACTCCGCCCTTTTTTAAAAATGCAACATTTACCTTTCCTTTTGAATACTTCTGCTTCTGAGCAATCTTATAGACTAATATTAATGTTTATAAAAATATATTTTCCACCGTGATGTAACTTTTCGCATACCCCATCTGTCATTTTAATTAAAAGCCCCTACCCTCCCAAAAAAAGGTGATGATATGAGAACTGCAGCGATGTTTCTGCTATTGATGCCATTTTTGGCATCGTCTTCCGATCCGCTCGTGTGGGTGGATTTCATCGAACCCGACAAGTCGCAATACGAAGTCCTCGGCATATTTATAACCACTGACGGATACATTGTTTACGAGGATTTTCCGGAAAACCTGGACTATCAAAAACAAATCAGTATTTCTTCTGCGATGATCGATATGGCAGGGGTTCCACGGGAAAATCAGGCGGACGTCGGCCCCCGTTTTATTGTCGCAACCGGCCCCGACGGAGTCGCCACATATTATTCTGATTCAAAGGATTACCGCGAATCTGCTATACCCGACGATTTGAACGAGGATGTGGTCGATGGCCACCGGCATCCGCTGGAGGCGCACAGCGGGATCGACAGCCTGATGTGCGTGCGGCTTCCGCTCGGCGATCGGTATTTTGCGTATTTATGGTATGACCCGATCGAAGAAATAACGGAAATAATGCATGGCGAACCAGTTGATATTCAACAAATTACTACAGAATTCTCCTTTGATCTATATCCAAATCCGGCCGTGAATTTCGTGAAATTAGCAGTGAGGGGAGATTTGAGCGCGAATTGCAGGATAGATATATATGATATATCCGGACGAAGCTGTAAGTATTTAGAATTCAACGGATTAAGTGCGGGATTTGAAACTGAGATAGAGCTTTCGGATTTGCCGGGCGGGATGTATCTCGTGGGCGCGACTCTGGATGATGGCCGCCGGGCGATGCGGCGACTGATTATCAATCGTTAAAAATATAAAAAAGCAGAGAGGTGTGTGATGAAAAAATTTGCTAAGTATCTGATAATAATGGCTGTTGCGTTGTGGGTAAACAATGGTGGAATATCAGCTCAGAATATGCCCGAAATCACGCTCGAAGGAAATGATCTGAAGCCGATCCGACTGTCGGAATTACGCATCGAGGTAGTGGTGGTGGGGGCTCTGGCCCGCACTACCTGGGATATGAAATTCATGAACGAAAACGATCGCCAACTCGAGGGCCAGCTCAATTTCCCACTGGCGGACGGCCAGACTATCTCGAGGTTTGCGATGGATGTAGCCGGTAAATTGCGGGAAGGCGTTGTGGTTGAACGGGATAAGGGCCGCGTGGCGTTCGAAAGCATTATTCGTCAGAATATCGATCCCGGTCTGCTCGAGAAAACGAAGGGGAATAATTTCAAGGCGCGGATTTTTCCGATTCCGGCGAAAGGCACCAAGCATGTAGTGATTGCGTATGAAGAGGCGCTCGTGCCGGATCGCGGGGCAATGGAATATGCGCTGGCGCTGGATTATAAATATCGGCTGGATGATTTTGTGCTGACCGCAAAGGTTTATAATGCTACTGGGGTACCCAAACCAGTAAAAAGTGCGACTCCGCTGGAGTTCGAACCTGAAGGCAGGGGGTATGTAACTACTTTTGCATATAGAAATTACCTCGCCAGCGGAGATTTCGGATTCAGGGTACCCGCACCACTTAATTCGCATAATATATATATAGAGGAATCGGATGGGAAGAATTATTTTTATGTGAATTTCAAGTCGGAAGCGAACACACACCAACGTCCTGCTCCGCAAACGCTAACGATTTTGTATGATATTTCAAATTCTATGGCAAAGCGGAATCGCGAGGCGGAATTTGCATTTCTGGTTAATTATTTTAAAAAATATTCGAATATGGAAATCACCGTAATTCCCTTTGCTGAAAAGAATTATGATTCGAGAAAATTTGTTGTTCAAGGGGGGGATTGGGTTGATTTAAAAAATTATCTATCGGGGCTGCGCTGCGATGGAAGTACGGAATTCGTCCGGCTCGAATCGCTTTATATTCGAACGGATGCGGCTCTTATGTTCAGCGACGGAATTGCAACTATATCAAAGACTTCGACGGAATTGAATATACAAAATCTGAGCGTGATAAATTCATGTGCATCGGCCGATCATGATTATCTGCGTTATCTGGCGAATCGCTCGGGCGGGCGTTATATCGATCTCATGCGGATTACGCCGGATCGCGCTGTCGGTCTGCTATCCGAGGAATCGGATACATATATAAGCTCTGAAGGCGGCGGAAGCCGCGAAGTGCTGCCATCGACCACCTGCCGGAAGGATGCGGATTTTTCGATTGCCGGGATTATGGACGGCGATTATGCCGAGCTGCGTGTGCGATTCCTTGAGAATGGCAGCGAGCGCACGGAGGCGATTATCTTGGACAAGTCGAAATATGAAGTGGTCGGAGGGCTGGTGCCGCGGCTGTGGGCGCAGAAAAAGATTGCGAAGCTGGAAATATTCTCCGAAAATAATCGGGACGAAATCCTGCGTATCGGGCGCGAATTCTCGATTGTGACGAAAAACACATCGCTGATTGTGCTGGATCGCATTGAGGATTATGTGCGCCACCGGATTGTGCCGCCGCCGGAATTGCAAGCGGAATATTTCGTAAATGTGAAGGAAATTGATGAGAATCAAAGGAATACACATCTGCGTCATATGGATTTAGTTGCCAAAATGTATGACGATTATAGGCTTTGGTGGGAGAAGGATTTTTCGGACGCTGCGAAAAAACACGCCGAGCGCGACGATCGCAAAAGGCGCGCGCGATCTTATAGCGGAAATGGAATGGCCGATCCTCTCGTACCTGCGCAAAGGAGCGGTAGCAGTGATGAGGAAGAGAATCTGCAGAGCGAAGTAACTGTCCACGCGGTAAGCGCTTCCAGCGGCGAGGGCCAGGATTTGGGCACAATGTCGGCAAATATTGATTTTGTAGTTGCGGCTACACCAGAGCCGGAGCCTGCCAAAACCATAAAAATTGCCGAGTACGACAGCGATAAACCGTATGCGGATGAGCTGGAGGACGCAGATCCGGGTGAGCTTGAAAAGATTTATTTCGAACAAAAGCGGGAATATGGCGCGAATCCCGGGTTTTATATCGATTGCGCGGATATATTTATGGAGATGGGGCGCCGCGATCTGGCCTATCGCGCGATGTCGAATATTGCCGAGCTGGAAATTGAGAATCACGAGCTGATGCGGCTTTTGGGCCGGAAGCTGATGCAATACGGATTCAGCGAGGAGGCCGTTTTGGTATTCGAAGAGGTTACCCGATTGCGCCCGGAGGAGCCACAGAGCTGGCGCGATCTGGGCCTGGCCTGCGCGGAAACCGGCGAATACCAGCGTGCGACTGATTATTTATATAAAGTGATTACAAATGAATGGGATGGCAGATTCAGGGAGATTGAATTGATAGCATTGACCGAAATGAATTATCTGATTGATAAATATAAAGATAAGATTGATATAACGGAATATGATAAACGGCTTATCGCGCATTATCCGGTCGATCTTCGTATCGTAATCGACTGGGATCAGGACAATTGCGACCTCGATCTGTGGGTAACCGACCCGTTCGATGAAAAATGCTTTTACGGCAATCGCGAAGTGCTGAGCGGCGGACTTATGTCGCGCGATTTTACCGGCGGTTATGGCCCGGAAGTATATGTTATTAAAAAGGCTTACCCCGGTGAATATGAAATTCAGGCTAATTATTACGGTTCGCGACGGCGGGTCGTTTCAGGCGGAGTATTCCTGCAAACCCGCCTATATACGAATTGGGGCAAGGATGGCGAGCAGGTTCGCGAGGTGACGCGAATGCTCGACGAGGTGAAAGATGTTATCGATCTCGGCGAGATTGATATCGGGGACTGACCACGAAAAAAGGGGCGCTTTCAGGGTGCGCCCCTCTT
>CAZEMR010000045.1:0-24561 GCA_964513465.1 uncultured Hyphomicrobiales bacterium | reverse complement strand
TTCAATAATTCGGATAAACTGGACAAATTGCGCAGCAAAATGGACGCCGTCGGCGATCTGGAGCGGCTTATATCCAAAATCGGCACCGGCCGCGCCAATCCGCGCGATGTCGCTTCGCTTCGCAGCAGCCTTGCGATTATCCCCGAAATCCGCGAGATTATTTCGACTCTCGATTGCGATTTTTTAAATAAATTAAATAGTTCTATTATTCCGATGGACCGCCTTGTCGATCTGATCGGTTCGGCAATTACCGACGATCCGGCATCACAGGTAGGATCGGGCGGAGTTTTCCGCCGGGGATATTCCGAAGAGCTCGACGAATACTCCGACATCCGCCGCAACGCAAAGCAGTGGCTGGCCGAATTTCAGGAATCCGAGCGCGTTCGAAGCGGGATTTCCTCGCTCAAGGTCGGCTTCAATTCCGTATTCGGATATTATATCGAGGTGACCCGGACGCATTCGGACAAGGTGCCCGATTATTACGACCGCAAGCAGACGCTTCGCAATTCCGAGCGATACATCACCCCCGAGCTGAAGGAATTCGAGACGAAAATTCTCTCGGCCGAGGAAAAAATTCACGAAATCGAAAATGGATTGTTCGCCGCGCTTCGCGCAAAAATTGCCGTCGAGACCGAGGCCATCCAGGAGGACGCATTCCTTTTGGCCAATATCGACTGCCTGCAGTCCATGGCGCGTATTTCGATCGATAATAAATATATAAAACCCTTGATCGACGATTCGGAAATAATCGACATCCGCGACGGCCGCCACCCGGTGGTCGAGCGGCACCTCCCCGTTGGCACCAGCTACGAGCCGAATTCTACGCTGCTCGATCCCGACGGCGAAATGCTGCATATCATCACCGGGCCGAATATGTCGGGCAAGTCATGCTATCTGCGACAGGTGGCGCTGATAGTGCTGATGGGCCAGGTGGGCTGCTTCGTGCCTGCGGAATCGGCGCGCTTCGGAGTGATCGACCGCATCTATACCCGTGTGGGCGCCCAGGACAACATCTCCGCTGGCGAGAGCACCTTCCTCGTCGAAATGCAGGAGGCCGCCAATATCGTCAACAACGCCACTTCGCGCAGCCTGATACTGCTCGACGAAGTCGGGCGCGGCACCGCCACCTACGACGGCATCTCGATCGCTTGGTCTATCGCCGAATTTATCCACAACGAACTGCGCGCAAAGACGCTGTTCGCAACGCATTACCACGAGCTGAACGAGCTCGCCGACCGATATGAAAACATCGCAAATTATAAGGTGGAGGTAATCGAGGCGGGCGACAAAATCATATTCAGCCACAACGTCCGGCCCGGCGCCAGCGACCACTCATTCGGCATCCACGTTGCGCAGATGGCCGGAATGCCGCGCTCGGTAATTGATCGCGCCGCCGAAATACTCAGTCAGCTCGAGCATCCGGGCGACGAAAGCGCTTCCAAAAAGGCCGACCTGTCGGGCCTGAAAAATCAGCGCACGCCCAGCCACGGCGAACAGCTCGCCATATTCGAATACCGCGACGACGCCATCCGCGAGGAACTCAAAAAGCTGGACATCAATGCCATCACACCGATGGACGCGCTTACAATTCTCGCCGATCTGATCCGCAAATCGCGTGAGAAGTAGAGGGGGGATGTTAAGCATTAATCCCCGCGTGGCATAGTATTTGATTTATTCCGGATAATTATTTAAATATATGGAGCGACTATGAACGAAGTTCTGGTGGTCGGCGCAGGTGGATTCGCCAAAGAGGCCGCGTGGCTCATCGATTCCACCGACGGCTGGCGCGCGGCGGGATTCGTCGGCGAGAGCGCTGCGGACACAGGCCGATCGCATGGCCGATATAATATTGTTATGACCGACGACGAGCTGATGAATATTGACCACAAGGTCAGTATTGTAATCGGTATCGGCAATCCGGCGGCGATATCGAAAATTTCGCAGAAATTGAAAATTAATCCGAATATTAAATTCCCGAATATTATCCACCCCTCGGTAATTGCCGACTGGGAGCGGATTACGCTGGGCGAAGGCAATATCGTCTGCGGGGGGAACATTCTGACTACGGACATCCGGATCGGCTCGTTCAATATCATCAATCTTTCGTGTACCATCGGCCACGACTCGGCGATCGGCGACTGCAATGTGATCAATCCGGGGTCGAATATCTCAGGTTGGGTGCGCATAGGCGGACGCACAATGATCGGCACGGGCACGAAAATTCTCGAAAAAATCGAAATCGGATCGGATATAATTATCGGCGCGGGATCGGTCGTTACCAAAAATTTCAGCGAGCCGGGCGTATATGCCGGAGTACCGGCGCGCAAAATCAAATAATTGGGAAAATTATGGCAGAAACACTCGGATCATTGACTGATAAACTCGCGATTGTCGATCTCAAGCTTTGGCATTGTCAGGAAATTTTGTATGATAATCCCGAAGGCCACACCGAGGACGAGCTTGACAAATTGCGCGAGAAAAACGAATCGCTACTGGGCCAGCGCAGGCGGCTGATTGCAGAGATCGACGAATGGTTCGCCCGCGCGGTGACCGATCCGGAGAGCCTCGCGCTGACGAACCCCCAGAATAAAATGTATGGGCGATTCAGAAAAGAATAATCATGAATAATAAAAGCATCGATATGAATATCATCAAAGATGAGCTGCGGCCGGAGACATTCGGCGAATTCATTGATTCGCTTATAATTACGAATATCCGGATGTGGCACGCCCAGGAACTGGTTTACGAAACCGAATCGCTCGAGCGGCTCTCGCGTGCGGATATGTTCGATTTTCTGAAACAGGCCACCTGGCTGAATCTGGAGCGCAACCGGATGATGGAGGGCCTCGATTCGCAGCTTGCCGGAGCGATCGAAGAGAATAATCCGGGAATCAAAAGGATTGATATTCCCAGCGAAAAATCAGACGAACCCCCAATCCGGGAGCAGATATGAATTATAAAATTCCGATATACGAGCCGCTGCTCGGCGGCAATGAGAAGAAATACGTAGCGGACTGCCTCGACAGCGGCTGGATAAGCGGCAAGGGCGAATATGTGCACAGATTCGAAGAAAGCTTTGCGGACTATCTCGGAGCGGAGAATGCCGCCACGACCTCGAACGGCACAACCGCGCTGCATCTTGCGCTGGTGGCGCTGGGCATCGGCCCTGGCGACGAGGTGATCGTGCCCACATTTACATATATTGCGCCCGTCAATGCGGTGGTTTATACCGGCGCGACGCCTGTTTTCGCGGATTCGCATCCGGAGAGCTGGCAGATCGACCCGGTGGAGGCCCGGCGCAAAATCACCGACAAAACCCGCGCGATAATCGCCGTCCACCTATACGGCCATCCCTGCGATATGTCGTCGCTGATCGAAATCGCCCGCGATCGGCGCATCTTCCTGGTCGAGGACGCAGCCGAGGCATTCGGTTCGCAATATGGCGGCAAATTCATTGGCACATTCGGAGATATTTCCGTATTCAGTTTTTATGGCAATAAAACCATCACCACCGGCGAAGGCGGCATGGTGATGACGCCCGACCCCACGCTTTACGAACGGGTGCTGCATTTCCGCGGGCAGGGCCTGGCTAAGTACCGTCAGTACTGGCACGACGTCGTGGGTTATAATTATCGGATGACGAATATCTGCGCGGCGATCGGCCTGGCCCAGCTCGAGCGGGCGGACGAATTGATAAATCGCAAAATCGAAATTGCCAATATATATAATGAATTTCTGAAAAATACTCCATACCGGCTGCATCGTCCTGTTGGCGATGTGCGGCATACATACTGGATGTACTCGGTGCTCGCTCCGAAGGTATCGCAGCGAGACCGCATCCGCACGCATCTCGAAAGCGCCGGAATCGAGACGCGCCCGACATTCTACCCGGTGCACACAATGCCGATGTATTCCGCCAAATACGAGAAACACCGTGTGGCCGAGGACATCGGCTGGCGCGGTATTAATTTGCCGAGCTATCCCGGACTCGAGCGCGGTCAGATTCGGTTAATTTGCGATAAACTACTGGAAGCTATTGACTTATGAGAACATTGATACATTCCCCTTTCGAAGAGGTTCCGCCGGTTCTCGCCGGGGCGCGAACGATTATGAAATACGCCCGCAGCGAGCGGATTCAGCGGGAAGCACTCCGCGTGATGAAGATGCTCGAGCCGGATAAATATCTGCGTTGGAATATTCAATTCTACGAAACGGCGCTGGAGCGATTCGGCACGAACTGGGTTCATGCTGATATTATGACTGCCCTCTTTGCGGCGGCGAATATTCTCCAGCCGGCGAATTATCTCGAGATCGGCACACGCCGCGGGAGGAGTCTCGCGCAGGTTGCGGCGGCAGCCCCCGGCGCTGATTTGTATTCATTCGATATATGGGTAAGCAATTACGCAGGCGAGGAAAACCCGGGACCGCGCTTTGTTACCAACGAATTACGCAAAACCGGATACGCCCGCGAGCCAAGATATATTAATGGGAATTCGCACGAAACTCTCCCGAAATTTTTCTCAGAAAATCCCGGCATGATGTTTGATCTTGTCTGCGTGGACGGCGACCACGAACGCGACGGCGCCCTTCGCGACCTAATGGATGTACTGCCGCATCTCAGCATCGGCGGGATTATCGTATTCGACGATATTATGCATCCGTATCATCGCTATCTGCGAGAGGTCTGGACCGAGGCCGTCCGGCGCGATGCGGGACTTCTGGTACATGAGCATACGGACACGTTCCCCGGCGTCGCAATCGGAGTAAGATACGCAGCATCAAGCATTTAAATAATATATTAAGGATGAATCATGGACGATATTCAAAGCAATTCAGGAAGAAGAATTCTGCTTGGTCAGCTCGGCGCAAACGGCGACTGCCTGCTGGCCACCACCCTTGCCCGCCAGATTAAAAACGACAATCCCGGCTGCCACCTCACCTGGGCTGTGCACGAAAGCTGCGCCGCTATGGTCGAAGGCAATCCGGAGGTGGACGCTATCTGGGAAATCCCTGCGGAATGGGGCCACCACCAGCGCGAGGCATGGCATCGATTCGAAGCCGAGGCCAAAGCCGCCCGAGACCGCGGCGAATTCGACGAGATTATTTTATCGCAGATTTATCCGAATAATACGCGCAATTTCGACGGAACAGTGCGCCCTTCGATCCTCCGCGCTTATGGCGGCCCGATCACCGTGCCGGTGGTACCGGCGCTGCGCACTAAGCCAAGCGAGCTAAACCGGGTGCAGGATTTCGTAATGGAAAACCAGATACTGATTACAAAAAACCGAATAATTTTTGAATGCTCTTCGAAAAGCGGCCAAAGCTACGTCACTCCGGAATACGCGCTCGAGGCGGCATATAAGATTATCGAGCGGATGCCATCGACTACGGTCATCCTATCCTCGGATGTCCCGATCCGGTCGCGCGACGTTCGCATACTCGACGGCAGCGTGCTGTCGATTCGCGAAACCGCACTTTTGACGCATTTCTCTACGCTTCTGATCGGCTGCGCAAGCGGAATATCCTGCGCTGCAATTTCCGAAGCGGCCCAGCATCTGCCGATGGTTCAATTGCTTTCGCGCGATGCCTCGGTATTCGGATCATTTGCCACGGAATTTGATTATTGGGATATGCCGACCGACGATATTCTCGAAATGACCGACGTATCGATCGACAGGCTGGTGGACTGCGTGGAAATAATCGATCAGCATGGATTCGACGCCGCACGCGATATATATAATGAAAAGATTCCAGTACATTTTAAAAAATATATCGAAATAATTACTGATACTCTGATAAAGCGCGGCAAATATCTCGACGCAGCGCATTCGGCCACTCTCGCAATCGGCCGATTCGGACTGACCGAGGACTTCGAGGAATTCATCCGAAGCAAGATTGCTCCAAATCTCCCACTCCCGAAAAACGAGGAAGAGCGCCGTATAATCGAGCGCCTCCGCGAGCTTGTGTTCCCCACCGCGATTTCGCAGGAAGTAAATAATGACGATATTTCTCCTGATTATATTCGTGACTTAATCGGGAAACATGAGACTGCCGAAGCCGCCCGACTGCTCGACAAGGCGCTCACGAACGATCCCGGATCTGCGGCGCATTTGTATCTCAGCGCAGCAGTGCGAATTAATCTCGACGACATTAACGGCGCGCGGAAGATTCTGAATTCCCTTACAGGCCACCCGGAATACTGGCAGAAGGCATGGAATCTGCTGGGTGTGGCCGCATACAAAAAAGGCGACAACGAGGCTGCAGCAGAGGCAATCAAAAGATCGATGGGGGCGGGGTTTTTCCCCGAAAAAAAGCGAAGCGCAAATACAAAATCAGCGTAATTACACCTTCGCTCAATCAGGCTGATTTTATCCGCGAGAATATCGAAAGCATTGCGAATCAAACCGCCCAAGCCGAGCATATCGTTATGGACGGAGGCTCGGATGACGGCACAATAGCCATTCTCGAAGAATATCCCGATCTGGTGTGGCGGACCGAGCCAGACCGCGGGCAGTCTCATGCGCTCAACAAGGCAATGGCCCTGGCAAAGGGCGATATCATCGGCTGGCTCAATGCGGATGATATATATACGGATGGTGCGCTCGCTAAAGTCCTTGATTTCTTTGAGGATAATCCCGATGCAAATGTGCTCGTCGGCGATTGTCTGTTCTTTTACGAAGATGGCCGCCCGGATTTGCTTATCCGCGGACGGGAACTCGATTTCGGGCAAATGATTCGGTATTGGGATCCCTCGCTGCCCCCTGCTCAGCCCGTCGTATTTTTCCGCAAATCAGTATTCGAACGTGCAGGTGAATTTGATGAATCTCTTTCGCTGGCAATGGATTACGACTTCTGGCTTCGTGCCGCGAAGGAGAATAAATTCCATTATATCCCGGAAACTCTGGCCAAGTACCGCTTCCATGGCCAGTCCAAAAGCGGCCGCGGCGAGGACTGGTCGCACTTCTACCCGGAATGGCATCAGGTTTACCTTAGATATAAGCAATTTTCCGAATTACCCGCCGGGGCGATCATGACATTTGTAATTCCGGATCGGGAGGGTCAATTTTCTGAAAAAATTATTCAAAATATTGCAAAATTCAGACTTAAAGACATCGAAGCGCTGATCATAACGCAATCCCCCGACTTATCAATCAGTTCCGAATATAATTTCCCTGTAGAAATTATTAATCTCAATAATTGGAATGCCGCAGGGTTCGATCGCGCTGTGATCGAAAATTCCGAGGGCATGTTCGCATACGTATTATCCAACGAATTCCGTCCGCCGGAGAACTGGTTCTATTTATCAATCAATCACTTACTGGATAATCCCGATAAAAATCAAATCGCCGAACAGCGGCTGGCGGCTATCCCAAATTCTGCGCCTTCGGAAATATTCCGCCCCGATCGCGTTGTCCGCCTCAGCTCGATTACTTTGCAAAATGAGATAAAAATATCCGTAATAATTCCGACATTCAACCGCTCGGATATTCTGATCAAATGCCTCGAAGCCCTTGCCCGCCAAACTCTTGCGTCCGATGAATTAGAAGCGATCGTTATCGACGACGGCTCGACCGACGACACCCGCGCGCAGATTGAATCCTTCAGCGCACCGTTCGACCTTAAATATATTCACCAGGAAAACGCAGGTCCGGGCGCCGCCCGCAACCGCGGGATCGACGCCGCCCGCGGGGAATTCGTCCTGATAATAAACGACGACACCATCGCCGCCGCAGACCTGCTTGAACGGCATCTCGAGGCGCAGCGCGCCAATCGTGGCCGCAGGCTTGCCGTGCTCGGCACATTCGATTATATCGCCGAGGCGCGCCGCCGACCATTCGTCAATTTCATGCAGCGCTCTTCGATGGTCTTCGCCTACCCTGTGATGAAAGGCGGCGAGGTCTATCCCTACCGATTTTTCTGGACTTGCAACATCAGCATCGAGCGCAGCGCGCTGATCGAGGCCGGCAAATTCGATGAGGATTTCTCCGATCCGATGATCGAGGACACCGAGCTTGGCTGGAGGCTCGAAAAGCTCGGCTGGCGCGTGCTCTACCTGCCCGAGGCGCGATCGATGCACCACCATTCGATCGACGCAGTTCAGTTTGCCCGTCGGCAATGGATGAGTGGCAAAAATTCCGTGAAATTATTCCGCAAACATCCCGATTTATTAGAAAAAGAGAAAAAGCTATTCGGATTCGATAATCTCGGCCCAGACCAGATTCGCGCTTTCAAACGCGAGATCGAGCGCATGAGGCCCGCAATCCCGCAGATAATGGAGGGAGTGCGCGAAATCGACCGATTCGACGTTATCGACGGGGATTATGTTGTCTCGGCATCGGGCGAGAAAATTCCCTGGAGACAGATAGAATCCGCGCTGAACCAGGCCGCATGGAATATCCATTATTCTAATTTTTATAAAGGAATTGTCCACCAATACGAAGCCGAATCCGGCGCAGTCGAGGAGTTCAAACCCGAACCGCTCCCCGATCTCGCGATCGAAAAAGACGACCGTCCGGCGATTCTGATGACGATGTATGGCTGGGGCGAATCCGGCGGCGGATCGCTGTTTCCGGCGTCACTGGCGCAGGAACTGGCGCGACGCGGGTGGCGGGTCGGCGTGTTTTATGCAATCAAAAAAGAGGACAAATCACGGCCACCGTTTTTTCTGGAAATCAGGCGCGATGGTGACATATATTTATTCGGGCTTGGCAATCGATCGGCATTTTTCAGCGACACGGCCAATCCTCTGCGCGAGGTCGAGGACGCCCCTGCTGTACGGCGATTTGCGCATGTGCTGAAGACTTTCCGGCCGGATGTAGTGCATTTCCATAATTTTCTGGGCTTTTCGTTTGCGATTGCCGATGAGGTCAGATCGGCCAATATTCCCTCGGTCTTTACGCCGCATAATTATCATCTGATCGATCCGGCGCTTTATATGTTCCGATACGATAAAATGCGGAGCTGGAGCGGCACGGACTTTTTTGCGAATTCCGAATTTGCCGCGCAAAATCCCGAAAAGCTATCCGAATACCGCCAAAGAATCAAAGCGGCGCAGGATATGCTCAATAGCAAAATCGATCTTACATGTGCGATCTCCGACCGCGTCCGCGATATATTTATTGAATTCGGAATTAATGAAAATAAAATCTCCACAATCCACCAAATCCCTGAATATATTAAAGATATTCAAAATAAATCACGCGAAAAATCCTCATCTCAGAAGCTGCGGGTCGGCTACCTCGGCGCTGTGATTGCCCACAAGGGCGCGCATGTGCTTATCCAGGCGATGCAGTCGCTCGATCCCTCCCGCGCGGAATGCCGTATCTATGGAGAAATCAATGAGATATACCGCCGCGAAATCGTGAAACTCGACCGCCGGGATATATGTAAGCTCGAAGGCAGCTACGATTTATCCGATCTGCCCGCAATCGGCCGCGAGCTCGATCTGGTCGTCGTTCCCAGTCTCTGGGAGGAAGGTGCCGGGCTGGTCGTAGTCGAGGCCCTGGCGATGGGTATTCCGGTAATTGCTTCGAAAATGGGCGGGATGCGCGATTTCGTCTGCGATGGCGTCAACGGCCGGTTGTTCGATCCCTACGATCCAAATTCGCTGAGCAGAATACTGACCGAATTGCAGGCCGATCCGTCGATAATCGGCAAGTGGCGCGCCAATTGCAGCATGAGCCATTATTTCTCCGATTATTCAAATCGTATCGAGTTAATATATAAAAAATTGATCGACGGCGTAATCGTTACTCCTGGTGAAGCCGCTTTAAAATTCAAATGCTGATAAAGTTTTGCGGGGTGGCGGCTTTTAATTATTTTTGGAAAAATTTTAAATGTTAATCGGAGAAATCAATGCGGATTATTTCATCATTAATTCTGTGCTTTCTGATCTTTGGCGCGGCTGATGTTTTTGCCGGATCGGATATGAAAATCATCACCAAAAATGTCGAGACCATCGGCTCGAAAAATACTTCGGAATCAATTACTTACGAGTACGAAACGCCTGCGGACAGATTCTGGACAAAGTCTATCCACAAAAACGACGACGGCGAAATCAGCAAAACTGTCGTGCGCGAGCTCGGCGACGACCGCACGCCGGTGAAGGAGCTCACTTATGAATTCGGCGATATTATTACAAAAACCAAGATCGTGAAGTATTCTGCCGAAAACGGTAAGCTGCTTTATGAAAAGGTATTTGACGGTACTCCCGAAGACAACAAACCCACAACAGTCCGTGAATATGAATACGCCGGCGAGCGGCTGGTCCGCGAAAAGGCCGAGGTTTATTTTGCCGATCCGGATTTCGTCAACGAGGACGGCAACCGCATCCGATATAGCTATGTCTATAGATATGTGCAGCTTACGCGGAATTGCCCGCAAAGCGACGAGCACAACCTCTTCGTCGAGGAGCTCCGCAGCTACGCCAACGAAGACCGTGGCGATATAAAAAAGGGTGATCTTGCATATATCCAGTTCACCGAATTTGATTCGGACGGTATGCCGGTTTATTTCAAATCGACCGAGCCGAAGGACGAGCATCACGCAGTCGAGGCGTGGTACAAAATCGAGCGAAACGACGACGGCACGGTTTCGGCGATTAAGGGATTCGACAATAAGGAGATGAATAAATTCAGCACCAGCTCTACCGCGCGCATATTTACATACGGCGACGGCGGTATGATTGAATCCTATCTCGAGGCAAAATATACCCCCGACACCGGCGAATACGACCGCCAGCACGCGGGCATGATATTCGACTGGAAATTCCCGGCAACACGCGATTGCGGACTTGCCCGCGCTGAAGTCGAAAGCCGCAGCTATTGTTTTCACCGCCAGCTATTGACGCTGGAGCAGGAGAAAATCCGTAAATACTCGGACGGTACTCTGGTAGTTGAGGAATACGAAGGTACAAAAAACGGAGCATTCGATCCGGATTTCAATGATACGAAGCTGACACGCCGCACGACATATAAATACGAAATCATTAAGTAAATAATTGACGTATAAATAATTAAGCTGCCCCGGGCCGAATCTCCGGGGCAGCTTTTTTAATATAATTTATTTCACATATTATTCTTCGGATTTTCTTCTTGTGGCGATCACGTGGATGTCCATGTCACTTTTGGCGACCGCGCGGATATCGAACTTCTTAGCTTCTTTCAGCCTGCCGATATTGAAATCCGAAAAGACGTCCAGCCCGTTGCCGACAATTATCGGCGCAATGAACAAATGCAGCTCGTCTATCATCCCGCTTACGAGGAATGAAGAGAATATTTTCGCGCCGCCTTCGACCATTATCGATGTGACATTGTGCTTTTCGCCGAGTTCGTAAAGCGCTGATGTGATGTCGATGTCGCCAATGTCGTTTTGCTGCACAGGCAGCACGGATACCCCGGCCACAGCGAGAGTTTCGGCCTTGTGCTGATTGGCTGACTGCGGGTTGCAGCATACGATAGTATTATACCGGCCTGTGTCATTGAATGCGTTGATAGTCAGCGGCAGCCCTAAATGCGTATCGAATACGATGCGTTTGGGGCTGCGCCCCTCGACGTCTCGGGTTGTGAGATGCGGATTGTCCACCAAAGCGGTATTTTTGCCCACGAGCACAGCATCGACTTCTGCTCTGAGCGCGTGTGAGCGCTTGCGGCTTTCCTTGCCGCTTATCCATTTGCTGTCGCCCTTTTTGGTGGCGATGCATCCATCGAGCGACTGGGCCACCTTGGCCACCACATATGGCAGTCCTGTGGTGATATGCTTTATAAAAAATCGATTAATCCAGCGGCATTCATCTTCGAGCACGCCCACAGCAACGTCAATGCCTGCCTCCATCAACACTTCGATGCCGCCGCCTTCGACATTGGGATTGGGGTCGGTCATTCCGACGACGACCCGGCTGAAATTTTTCTCTTTAATCAATTGCGCGCATGGAGGGGTATTGCCAGTATGGTTGCATGGTTCGAGGGTAACCACCATGGTGCACCCGGCGAAGTCGTCGAGTCCTGCGTCGGCGATTGCCTCGGCTTCGGCGTGAGGCTCGCCATAGGCGCGGTGCCAGCCCACTCCAATCAGGTCTCCGTCCTTAAGAATCACAGCTCCCACCCGCGGATTTGGGCTTACGTAGCCGCTTCCGCGCAGCGCGAGCTTCAGCGCATAGCGCATGGCCTGTTCTTCAGTCATTTGCTTTCCGGTAGAATTTGATTTCTCTAATATATTGCTTTGGCTGCGCGGGGACTACCATCCGGCAAACGTATTCGCCGGTGGCGACGTCCACGCCCTGGTTTGTTTCCGTATCCCATATAGCTGCATATTCATGAGTTCCGCCAACCTGCTTTGGCTCGACCTCTCCTATCACCGTCAGGAAATTTTTGCCGTGCTGCGAGCTCCAGACGCGTTTACCCTTTAATGATATAATATCCGCGCGGAAATCCTCGCTGCTGGGCAGGTATTCCCGCTCATTCGGGGCAATCCGCAATGCAATGGCACCGATTGCCAGCGAAGTATCGGAAATATTGCGAACGTACGGCTGCAAAAACAGCGAATGCTCCATAGCCGGCGTTGTTTCATCGTATTTCGTATCGAAGCGGTATTTCTCACCGGCGGCGGCGAATTCGAGCGCCACGCGCTCGGCTTTATCGCTGGCCGGAGCAAAAATATATCCCGTCCGGAAATATTTGTTCTGTTCCGATGAATATGCAAAATCGGTCAGATCGGTTATTTTCGCATCATAAAAATCAAGCAACTCGTCATTCGGACCGATCAGCTCGACTTTTATACCGGCGAGATTTTTCAAAAATTCAGCTTCGTCGGAGCCGGGCATCTCTGCGATGGCAAGCTCTATGAGGTACATCGCCGAATCGCCCTGCCGATAGACTGTGAGCTTTGGCTCGACCGGCGGGCCCATGTTGACCTTAACGCTGATGCTGACGCATCCGGCGCAGATGATTATAATTGTTATCATAAAAATAAATAAACGCATATCTGACCCGAATTTTTTTGCAATACAAGAATTATAATTTAGAATTTTTATGGAAATATCGCTAATAAAAAGATATTAAAATTTCTTCACCTTTAAAAATTCAATCTGATTTTTTCGGAGAGAATATTCAAATATATTATTTAAAATCCTTTTTTATGAAATTTATATAATCAATGCGGACTTCTGCTTTTATATTAGCCGGACATTATATATATTGAATTGCAGCAAAATTTCAATCACAACAAAGAGGTGCGGGGGGATGCGCCGAATAAACCTATCCGTTTCGGCGGGCGTTATTGCCGTTATATTATTGATACTTACTGCGGAGTGTGCGGCTTCCGGCGGCAGTGCAGGCTCGGCCGCGGCTTACGAATCACGCAGTATTGTCGATATGCCCACCGCTGGTGTTGTGCCCAAAAGTTCTTACGCGGTCGAAGCCACAGCATTCGACGGCGGCGGGCTGGCGGCTGGAATCTTCGCCGCGCCATTTCATAATTTTAATATGGGTATAAGCTTCAGCGGAGTGAATTTCATCGGAGCGGGCGATATCCTGTGGCAGGAGATACCCGGAATTCACCTGCGATACCGCCCGTTCGATGAGACGCTTTATATTCCCGCTTTCACTATCGGAGTATCGACCCAGGGCGCGGGGGCCTACCTGCGCGATGCCGACCGCTTCCGGGTGCATTCGCCTGGGGTTTATCTTGCAGCGAGCAAGAATTTCCGCTGGGCCGGCGGAACGGTCGCCCTTCACGGCGGAATCAACTATTCATTCGATCCGCCATCGGACTCGCGATCGCCGAATTTTTATTTAGGCCTGGAGCATTCGGTCGGGCCGGCCGGAGCGCTCGTAGTCGAGTATAACGCCAATATTGACGATGGCGACACACGGCTTAACTCCGGCAAAGGCCTTCTGAGCGCCGCGCTTCGATGGTCGGTGGCGCCGGGCCTGACGCTCGGACTACAGGTGCGGGATATGCTCGGCCGGCAGAAATACTCCACCGGCTTCACACGATTTATGACCTTCGAATATATCAGCCCGTTCTGATTACTTTACCGCAATGGCCATAAGCTCTACGTCGGTCTTGCTGACCGGACGCTCGCGCGAGAATTCGCCGGGCATACAGCCGAATAATTCCACGCTGCGTAAGCCTGCGTCGTGCAGCCAGCGCGACAGTTCGGGCGGAGCGAAGTGGCGGTCGGTGATTTTCATCTTTATCGGGTTGCCGTTTTCGTCTTTCGACTCCATCATGAAATCCGCATAAAAAGTCCGCAGATCGAATTCATAATCCGGTGCATGGAAGAATTCCTTAGCGTTCTGAGTAAGCGGGAAAAGCGCGTTCAATGCGGTCATTATCAGCTTTCCGCCGGGCTTCAGCGCGCGTTTGATATTTGTCAGGATTTTGTAATTCTCCGCATCGTTTTCCATTAGCCCAAATCCGCCTTCGCAGATATTCAGCACTACGTCGAACTCCGAATCGAATTCCATCAGCCTCGCGTCGCCTTCGATGAAATTGATTTCGACTCCGGCTCTGGCTGCGTTTTCGCGGGCGCGCCGGAGCAGGCCGGCCGACAGGTCGAATCCGGTAATATCATATCCGCGTCGGGTCATTTCGACCGAGTGGCGGCCTGTGCCGCAGGCCAGGTCGAGTATTTTCAATGCCTTATCGCCGCCGAGTTCCTTCTCGAGGAAATCGCATTCATTGATTGTTCCTTGTGTAAAGACTTCGTTTTCGTATTCATCTGCAAAATTTTCGAATACTACTTCGTACCATTTTTTTTCCATGGCTGAAAAATTCCAATAAAGTTAAACAAAATTATATTATTTTTAACGCACCTCATTTTTTCATCAACTTTATATCGGGACATCTTTATGAAAAAAGCCTTCTTGCTATTATTAGTAACGTTACCCCTGCTTTTTGTTTCATGCAGCGAGGATAATAATACAAATCCGGACGATAATACCACAATCAACATCAACTCCAAAGGCCAGATTTACATGAAAATCGACGGTGTGGAATTCCACAAAGTCGAGATTACTGATAAATATTATCCCGGCTATGGTATGATCGAATCCGCCAACCAGATTACCTACATAAGCTTCCTGAACGAAAATCTCGGCGGTATTTTCGACTTCCGCGATGTTATCAACATCGAAAAGGGCAGGCTGACAGATCAGCAAATAGACCTCGAATCATGGAAGGCCGTATTCCGCGAATTTTTCGAAACCGGCGATTATGAATATGCTCTCGATTCCGACGGCGGTATCAAAATCGATTACTGGGACGACGACGAAGTTAAATGGACTACCTCTTTCGAGGGCGGCGACCAGACCGGCAGCTATTTCCGGATCGTCAGCGTCCGCGACGAATTGAACAACGACAAAGTGCTCAAAATCAAGACATATATCGAATTCCAGTGCCGCGTTTATGACGGCCAGGGCAATTCGAAGTTGCTCGAAGGCGGCCGCTATGTGGGCTATTTCTCGACCGGAATGGAATAAGATTATTGCATGATAAACAGGTGGATTATATATATCCGGACCGGGCATAAGCTCCCGGCCCGTTTTTTTTTGTTTATTCAAGCTCTTTGGCTTCGTTCCATAATTCATCCATCTCGCCAAGCGTCATCTCGGAAAGCTTTTTGCCGGATTCGATAGCTTTACGCTCGATATATTCGAACCGCCGTGAGAATTTATTATTCGTTCGCTGGAGCGATTCCTCGGGCACGAGGCCGTCGAACCGCGCGGCGTTTACGATCGAGAATAAGAGGTCGCCCAGCTCGTCGGCGGCGCCGTTGCGATTGCCCGCAAGCGATTCCTGACGGAATTCGCCAAGCTCTTCGCCGACCTTGTCCCATACGTCCGATTTCTCTGTCCAGTCGAATCCTACCTTCGATACCTTATGCTGGATGCGTTCGGCTCGTAGCAGCGCGGGCATCGCTTTGGGTACGCCTTCGAGTATCGATTTGCGGCCTTCGGTCATTTTGATGGCCTCCCAGTTGCGGACGACGTTTTCGGAGCCGGTTACCTCGACATCGCCGAACACATGCGGGTGGCGGTTGACCAGCTTCAGCCGGCTGCGCGTCATCACATCGTTTATATTAAATGCGCCGCGCTCCTCGGCCATCACTGCGTGCATCACCACATGCAGCAGCAAATCGCCGAGCTCTTTCGAGAATTCGTCGTCGTCTTTGTTCTCGATTGCTTCGAGCGCTTCGTAGGTTTCTTCTATCATCAGCGGGGCGATCGATTCGTTGGTCTGCTTACGGTCCCATGGGCAGTCGCGCCGCAGCACTCGCACCAGCTCGAGAAATGCCTCGAACTGGTCTGCCGGATTTTTGGGGTCTTTGGGCAGCGGCGGTTTGTTGAATTGCTTTTTCTCTTCCATATCGTCCGTTTTATTTAATTAATAAATATCGTTTATAACCGTTTTCACATTAAGTAAAAACACAAATTTTAGGTTAACCAAATTTTTCATATGTATATATTTCGTTCCCGGGTTAATTTTCCCGCAAAAAACTATAAATATTCAACATATGTATTATTTGCATTCCAAAAAATGTCAAAATAAGAAATTAAGTTTATTTTTAATAAAATTCTGAAAAATGTAATACTATCAGGGATATTTATTTATGGCATACAGAAATCTTTACGCGCTGGTGCTTGGCTCTTCGAGCGGATTCGGTAAGGAAACTTGTATCGAGCTGGCCAAGCAGGGATACAATATTTTCGGCGTGCATTTCGATCTGGGCAGCGCCCGCGCAAGGGTCGAAGCACAGAAAAATTTTCTCGAAGAGCTCGGGGTTAAAGTAAAATTTTTCAACGTAAATGCCGCAGACGACAAAAAGCGCGCAGAGGTGATCGCCGGTATCAAAGAGCACTTCGCAAATGAGGAAAACCCAGTGCTGCGAGTACTTCTGCATTCGCTGGCTTTCGGCGCGATCAAGCCGTTTTTCGACGAGGATTTCGAGAATATGGTCACCAAAAAACAGGTCGAAATGACCATGGACGTGATGGCCAACAGCCTGATCTACTGGACTCAGGATTTATTCAAGGAAAAATTGCTGGCGGAAAATTCCCGAATATTCGCGCTGACCAGCATCGGCTCGACCCGCGCAATGGCCAACTATGGCTCGATCTCGGCTGCCAAGGCCGCAATCGAGGCATATATCCGCCAGATTGCAATCGAGCTGGCGCCGTACAAAATTACTGCGAATTCGATCCAGGCCGGACTTACCGATACTCCTGCCGCGCGGAAAATCCCCGGCTTCCACAAATCGCTCGAACATGCCAAAGAGCATAACCCCTTCCGCCGGAATACCGTACCGGGCGATGTGGCCAAGGCAATCTCGCTGTTGGTGGACGAAAAATTGTACTGGATCACCGGCGATACGATCAAGGTGGACGGCGGCGAAAGCATCCTGAACTTCATCGAAGACGACAGTGAGCATTAAAGAAGCTGAATTATATTCAGGATTATTATAAGTTTCCGAAAAAATTAATTATTTTGCGGAATTGATTTTACTCAATTTTTTGCAAACTAACTTTTACAGGGAAATCATGATCGAATTCAGCTTTTCGGAAGAACAGAACATGCTTCGCGATATGGTGCGCGATTTTGCTCAGAACGAGATCAAGCCTATCGCCGCAAAGATCGACGAAGATGAAAAAATTCCAGAAGAAATCATAAAAAAAATTGGCGAGAACGGCCTGCTTGGCGCAGCATTCCCCACTGAGTACGGCGGCAGCGGCTTCGGCGAGGTCGGCTATTGCATCGCCCAGGAAGAAATGGGCCGTGCATGCCTCTCGACTGCGACCTTCATAGGCGCACATGTTTCTATAGGTACTAATTCAATTTACCTCGGCGGAAACGAAGAGCTCAAGCAGAAATACGTCACACCCTGCGCCCAGGGCGAGAAAATCGCAGCCTTTGCGCTGACAGAGCAGGGCGCCGGTTCGGATGCGTTCAATCTGCGCACCAAAGCCGTCCGCGACGGCGACGAATGGGTAATCAACGGCGAGAAAATGTGGATCACTAACGGCCCGTTCGCCGATGTGTTCTCGGTATTTGCCCGTACCACCCGCGGAATCACCGGATTTGTGGTCGAAAAAGGCGCCACCGGATTCAGCGCCGGCGCACCCGAAAAGAAAATGGGAATCAAGGGCAGCCAGACTTCGACTCTTACTTTCGATAACGTCCGCGTTCCGCACGAAAATATGATCGGCCAGGAAGGCCGCGGATTCCTTATCGCAATGAAAACGCTCGACGCCGGACGCCTCGGACTCGGCGCCGCATGCCTGGGCGCCTGTAAGGAATTGCTCGAGCTTTCGGTAAAGTACGCCAAAGAGCGCAAGCAGTTCGACGAGCCGATTTCGAATTTCCAGGGAGTGCAGTTCATGCTGGCCGAAATGGCCACTCAGATATATATCACCGAATCGCTGGTGTATCGCACCGCCGCGAAGTATGACCAAAAGACAATGCTATCGCGCGAATCCGCTATCGTCAAGCTGGTGGCTTCGGAAGCTCTCGACAAATGCGCCGATCTGGCGATGCAGGTGCACGGCGGTATGGGATACTCCAAGGAAATGCCGATCGAACGCTTCTATCGCGATTCGCGTATCAACCGCATATTCGAGGGCACCTCGGAAGTGCAGAAGATAGTCATCGCCCGCGACATCATCAAGCGCAACGGCCATATGTAATTATATATAATCATTTTAAATTATATATTTGTCAAAAATGCTAATGCCTGCCCCCGGCGATCGGGAGCAGGCATTTTTAATTGGGGATTCGGATCTAAAAGTTAAATATTACAAGCATTGATATTTCGAACGCAAATGTTTCGTATGGCGGCCGAACCTTGCTCGATGTCGGAATATCCCGGCCATAAATCAATACTCCCATTACTTTGCCACGCATATCCGGTGATTCTCGTAATTCGGTAAACTGCACCACCACAGGGGAGTTCTGCAGGGTGTATTGCGTTAGCCCGTTCGCTCCCTTGCTTTCCACTGTGTAATTCGACCAGCGGCCGGATGCGGCAGGAAATACCGGCAGATAGCTCTGTCCGGCCATAACCGAATCGAGCACCACCTCGAGGCGCTGGGTACGGTCAAATCGCCAGGCGGGATCGAGCGCGTCGAATTCATTATGATTGGTAAAATCAATCGTCATTCGGATATGCGGATTGGCGTTTGTAGTATCAAACCAGAAATCGCACACCAGATCGTTTGCGGATAAAATCCATTCACTCATATAATATTTGGGAATGCCCTGCTGTATATAGGACATATCATCATAGAATGAATATATAAGTACGCTATCGGACTTCATCCAGGGATTGATCGTATCGCGCGGCACCTGGGTAGTATCCCATGGATTGATGATGGCGTTATCGTCCAGCCCGAGCGAATCCTCACACCCGGAGAAAGCTCCGATCAGCAGTATTGCTGTAATTATTCCGATTACATATTTCATTTTTTTGATTCATAAATTCAAAATATTCTTAAAAATTGAATGATGCTCCGATATAGAGTCCGCCCTTGCCAGCGGTAAATATCTCGTTCTGGTGCGTATATACAAGTCCGCTGAGCTCTCCGCCGATCACGAAAGAGTATGCCGGATTGAAGGCGATCTCTGTGCCCAGCATGATGCGGCCGATCGGGCCTGCCTGGTTAATTCCGACAGATGCCTGGGCGAATGGATAGAATACGCCGAAGTTTACGAATTGCGGGCTGTAGCGAGCCATGAATCCGAAACTGTCAAAATTGGGCTGCTGCTCAACGCTGTATCCGATGCCGAGTGAATCGCGGCCGTCGTATTTCTGATAAAAATTCTCGCGGCGGTATTCTGCACCGGCCTTGAACTGGTCGCTGAAGCAATACATCAGGCTGAGGCCTGTGTTGTTGAGCTTGCGGAAATAATCCGGCACTGCGCGTTCCTGGTCGAACAGCATAGGCGAATTGCCGCCGGCCTCGAGCGTTATGCCAAGCTCGGCGCCGGTGCGCATATCCCACAAGCGGTTATCCGAAGTAAGGCCGACGGGGATAGATGAGCCTCCGGTGGCCAGCGCCGCGCGGGTCTGAGAGGGATCGTGCAACCGTGCGGCAAACATCGCCGGCGAGCTGCTGCCCGTTCGGATAAATTCCGGACGGACAGGCTGTTGATCGCTCGCGGCTGTGGCGGCAGCTTCCGGGGCCGTGCGCTCAATATATATAGTGCGATAAATTATTTGCTTTTCTGCCGGGGCTGACGATTCGGGCCGGACGATGGTTACTTCGGGCGCCTTCATTGCGGCGATAGCGTCCTTCATCTGGCTGATTTCCTCGCGTGCGGCCAGGTATCTGGCTTCGTAGTCATCTCCGCCGCGGAACAGATGGGGGCCGAGCAGGAGCAGCGCCGCCGCGGTGGCTGCCGCAGCGATCGCACCGCCAATCAGTCCCTGGGAAAACTGGCCGAGCCATGCCATAATTCCCGCACCCGATGCAGCACCTGCGCCAGCCGATGTCGCTGACGATCCGCCGGCGGGCGGAGGGGATTGCGGCGGCGTGAATCCGAGCTCGCCGAATATTGCCATTGTCGAAGCGGCCGATGGTGTAAATGCCTTTGTATCGCTTCGGACGGCAGATTTGATAGCCATTTGCTGCTTCAGCTCGCTGCGAAGTTCGTCATTGCTGCGAAGCGATGCGAACAGCTCTTCCTCGTGCTCCGGGCTGAGAGTGCCGTCAACAAATTCGTGTATTAATTTTGTATAATCCATGGTTCTGACCGTTTATATTTTTGTTATTCTTTTCATAATTAATTTCTTTTCAGTTGCTTAAATCTTTCAGCACTGGCTTGAGTATATTCTTTATCTTCTCTTTGGCGCGGAATACTCGTGATTTTGCGTTGGCCACCGTTATGCCGCATACGTCGGATATCTCCTGATAGCTAAGCCCGGAGTATTCCCTCAGCACGAATGCCTCGCGGTAGTCCTCTTCGACCAGTTCGAGCGAGCGTGTAATCATGTCGAGCAATTCCTTTTGTTCGTAATTCTGATAATCGCGGAGTATAAATTCCAGATTCTCGATCGGCACGGTCGGCCGGCGGTCGCGCTTGACGTTAAGGCACAGATTGCGCGCGATTGTAATCAGAAATCCGGGAATATTGGAATTTTTGAGATCAGTCCGCACATTTTTAAAGAACTTGATAAATGTCTCCTGGAAAACATCCTCGGCCTGTTCTTCGCTGCCGAGCACCCGGTAGCAGTATGCGTGCACCTGCGAAGCATACCGGTTATAAAGCTCGGTGAAGGCCGCTTCCTGGCTCTGCCGGCTGTCTCCGCGAATCTGCCCGACGAGCTCGATGTCTGAATATGAAGATAAATTACTCATTGAACGCTGTTTTTTCCCTTTATTTTCGGTTCCATAAATATTTACACCGCTCCGGGGAAAAAGTTGCAGAATTTATTCAAATTTATTTCGCAAATATATATATAACCTTTTTATATGATTAGAATTTGAGGAATTATTTCCATTTTCCAAAAATTATTGAAAAAATTTTGCAACGAATCTGATAATCATGTGTAATTCGATATAAAGGCAATTCCAAAAGATATTTATCAGCGTTCCAAATATTATTCTATAACTCTAGGGAGGTAATTTATGTATCAAATTATTCGAAAGAAAATCGGATGGGCTGCATTGCTATTGATGGCAATGTTTGCCGCCGCAGCATCGGTGCAGGCCCAGCCCAACGCTCCGAATGAACTACGCGTAATCGCACAGCAGGGCGTGGTAATGGCCCAGTGGATGCCCGACAGCGCCGGCGAAGACGCCGACGGTTATCGCCTTTGGATAGCCGAGGGCGAGACAAATGACCCCAACGACTTCGCAGAACTCGCAGACTCGCTCTACGAAATACGCGGCATGGACCCGAGAGTGCAGATGGCATTCATCGACGGTCTCGACAGCGGCCGTTATTCGCTTTATGTAACCGCATACAATAGCAATGGCGACAGCCCGATGTCGAATGTGGAATATTTCGACGTCCGGCCCTATAGCCGCCCGGGATTCATTCAGTTCACTTCCTACCCGGAAGATATGACCGCAACCATCGGCGATACGTGGACTTATGACGCCGATGCGGAATATTCCGAAAGCGGCGATGTGAAATTCAGTATCGAGATGGGACCCCAGGGCATGACTATCGACGAAAATACCGGCGAAGTAAGCTGGACTCCAGCGCAATCGGGTATGGCAGAGGTATCTCTGATTGCTTATGTGGAGGGCACCAATGCTCAGGCGCGGCAGTATTTCAATCTGCGTGCGCTTTCCTGCACCAACCCGGCAGAGATTACGGTCAACATCAGTCTGAGCAATGGCGAAGAGCCGATGTTTGCAATGGTCGAGGTCTATCAGCAGGGCACAAATCCCGATTCGCTGATGCTTTATACTATGGAAGGAGCCCGCGGAGATGAAGTCGAATTAAAACTCGACGCAGGCACTTATTATCTGCATATTTCCGGCGATCGCATGTACGGCGAATGGTACGACGATGCTGACGATATCAGCAATGCTACCCCGATTACGGTCGACTGCGGCGACGCAATGACAATCAATGCCGAACTCGAAGCTCGTCAGAACAACTACGAGGTGGTACGGATTCTTTCCGAACCTAACGACATTGCATATGTCAATCAGGAATATACATATGATGTCGAAGCCACCGCCAGCGACAGCAACGCCACTATTTTATTCGAACTTAACGATGCTCCCAGTGGCATGACAATCGATCAGAATACCGGCGAGATTTCGTGGACTCCGACCGAAAGCGGATACTATCGCGTATCGGTGCGCGCCTATATCGAAAACAGCCAGGCTATGGATTATCAGATGTACGGAATTAATGTAAGAACCTGCTCGACCCGCACAGTAATCACTGGTACGGTCAGCGACCAGAACGGCAATCCGGTCGAATTCGCCCAGGCGATACTGCTCAACGACGACGACACTCTGAACATGGGCCATCGCGATGCATACGCAATGGTCGATATTATTGACGGCGAATTTACGATCGAAGCCGACGAAGGCGATTTCTACCTGATGTTCGTTGGCAAGGATTTCTATCCCGAATTCTGGGAAGACGCCGAAGATATGGATAACGCAACACTTATCTCGCTGACATGCGGCGACAGCATCCATGTGGATGCCACGGTCGAATCGCAGGCGGCATATACATATTATGACATCAGCGGACGCGTCACCGACGCTACGGACAATTCGCCGATAGCCGGCGCATTTGTTCAGCTTATAGCAAATAACGACAACGGCCGCCGAGCGATGTTTATGGGTATGACCGGCCAGGACGGAAGCTATTCGATCACCGTTCCCGAGAATTTCGATTACGTTGCACGCGCATTCGTATTTGATTCTCTGAATGGCACCAATGGCGACTATATCCCGCTTTATTACGATCAGACCACCGACGCTTCGGCCGCCGACGTAATTGACGTCACTGGCGATGTTACCGGTATCGACTTTGCGCTCAGCCCCCGTCCGGATTATACCAACGAAATCTCCGGCACACTGGTCAACGAAGACGATATGGCGCTCGAAAATGCATACGTTATCGCAGTGCTCGTCGAGACCGGCCCCTGGGGCGAGGAATACCTCTTCATGGGCAGAACCGCCGAAACCGACGACAATGGCGAATTCACCATGACAAATCTCATTCCGGGAGACTATGTGCTGGTGGGCATTCCTCAGTCCCGCAACGTAATGCCCGGCTATTATGTCGAGAACGATCTGGCCGCGCGCAGCTGGGTTGACGCATCCGAAGTAATAGTAAGCGAAAACAGCATTACTAATAATGTTTACTTCAAATTGCGCAACTTCAGCGGATTTGGACGCGACGGACTCGTCGGAATTATTCGTGGATTTATCTCGCGCAGAGGCGGCAGTATCAAGATGGACGACCGCCCGCAGAGCTACGAAGCAATCGCAGGCGCTCTGGTTTACGTAATCGACGAGGATGGCAATGTAGTAGGCGAACAGACCACTTCGACCAATGGCGAATTCGAAATCAAAAACCTCGCCAAGGGTACTTATACTCTCGAAGCGGACAAGATTGGATATGAGCCATATGTAAATATAGTAGAGCTCGAAAGCGACGATGATGTAGCCAACACAGACATCCGGCTCTCGCAGATGGTCACCGGAGTCGAAGACGATCCGCTGGGCGGCAATGGTATGATCGCATACCCGAATCCTGTGAAGGATCGCCTGAATCTTCGATTCAATGCTGCAACCGGCAGGAGCTATATCACAATCAAGAATGCTCTCGGCCAGTCGGTATATACATCCGCAGAAACCACAGTCAGCGGAATGAATACATTGACAATTAATGTATCTTCAGTCCCCGCAGGCAGTTACTATATCGAAGTGCGCAGCGGCACTAATTCATTTGTGGCTCCCGTAATTATTGAACGCTGATAAACTCGCGAGCCGCACCGCCCGGGGCTTCGGTTTCGGGCAGTTAATTCAAAAAAGAGGGGCGCACCCTGAAAGCGCCCCTTTTTTCGTGGTCAGTCCCCGATATCAA